>NZ_CP163444.1:1246000-1869000 GCF_041053105.1 Streptomyces sp. R44
CGAGGCCGAGCCGGGCGACGAAGTCCTCCATGTACCGCTTGGTGGCGGCGCCCTCGCCGCGCGCCGAGATGACGCCCACGGTCAGCGTGTCCCCCTTGGGGAACACCCAGCCGTAACTGCCGGGCATCGGGCCCCAGTCGATGAGGACGCGCCCCTTCCAGTCCTCCGCCACGGACGGCGGCACCGGAATCTCCGCCTCCAGGCCCAGGTCGACCTGGCCGAGCTTCACCCCCACATGGGCCCCTATCCGGCTGGCACTGCCGTCGGCACCGACGACCGCGCGCGCCAGGATCGTCTCCCCGTCGGAGAGGACGACGGCGACCGTCCGCCGGTCCGGCACGGCCGGGCCGTGCTGCTCCACCCGGCTCACCGTCGCACCGGTCCGCAGCTCGGCACCGGCCTTCTGCGCGTGCTCGACGAGCTGCGCGTCGAACTCCGGACGGTTGATGAGCCCGAACAGCATCCGGCGCGAGCGGCGGGTACGGGCGAAGCGGCCCTCCAGGGAGAAGGTGACCGCGTGCACCCGGTCCTGGAGGGGCAGTTCGAAGCCCGGCGGGAGCGAGTCGCGCGAGGGGCCGATGATGCCGCCGCCACAGGTCTTGTACCGGGGCAGCTCCGACTTCTCCAGGAGCAGCACCCGCCGGCCGGCGACCGCCGCCGCGTAGGCCGCGGACGCGCCGGCCGGTCCGGCGCCGACGACCACGACGTCCCAGACCTCCGCCGACTCCTCGGCCTCACGGGCCGACGCCTCGTCCGACACCCTGTCATCCGGAAGGTGCGCCGGCTCCGCGCCCGTACCCTCGGCGGCGCTCCCGCCGGCCTCAGGGGCCGCGCCCGCGGGCTCGATGTGCTCCGGACCGGTGTTCTCTGCGTGCTCGCTGCTCACGTGTGCTTCTGCTCCTGATCCGACCGGTGGTCTGCTCCTGACGCATCCTACGGCGCGGTAGCCAGGGGCCCGCCCGTAGGATCGACGGTGCGTTCGCCGTACCACGACCTACGGTGAACGTCGTCCTCACGTCGTAACGTCGCACCCATCAGGAGCGTGCCCATGACCTCGAATCCGATCGCCGAGACCGTCCGGTCACTGATGCCCCGGGCCAAGGCCGAGCTCACGGAGCTGGTGGCCTTCGAGTCGGTGGCGGACGAGGCCGTGGCGCCCCGCAGCGAGTGCGAGGCCGCCGCGAACTGGGTCGCGGACGCCCTGCGCGCCGAGGACTTCCAGGACGTGGCGCTGCTCGACACCCCGGACGGCTCGCAGTCCGTCTACGGCATCCTGCCCGGCCCGGCCGGCGCGCCGACCGTCCTCCTCTACGCGCACTACGACGTGCAGCCGAAGCTGGACGAGTCCGTGTGGCTCTCCCCGCCGTTCGAGCTGACCGAGCGGGACGGCCGCTGGTACGGACGCGGCACCGCCGACTGCAAGGGCGGCTTCATCATGCACCTGCTCGCGCTGCGCGCCCTCAAGGCGAACGGCGGCGTGCCCGTGACGGTCAAGGTCATCGTCGAGGGCTCGGAGGAGCAGGGCACCGGCGGTCTGGAGCGGTACGCGGAGCGGCACCCCGAGCTCCTGACGGCCGACGCCATCGTGATCGGCGACGCGGGCAACTTCCGCGTGGGCCTGCCGACCGTGACCGCCACCCTGCGCGGCATGACGATGATCCGGGTCACGATCGACACCCTGGAGGGCAACCTGCACTCCGGTCAGTTCGGTGGTGCCGCGCCCGACGCGCTGGCCGCGCTGATCCGCGTCCTGGACTCGCTGCGCGGCCCCGACGGCTCCACCGTCATCGACGGCCTCGCGGGCGACCAGGTCTGGGAGGGCCTGCAGTACCCGGAGGAGGACTTCCGCCAGGACGCCAAGGTGCTCTCCGGCGTGTCCCTGCCGGGCGCCGGCACCGTCGCCGACCGGATCTGGGCCCGCCCCGCGGTCACGGTCATCGGCATCGACGCCCACCCGGTGGCCGGCGCGACCCCGTCGGTCCCGAAGTCGGCCCGTGCGCAGATCAGCCTGCGGGTGCCGCCGGGCGAGGACGCGGCCGAGGTGACGAAGCTGCTCTTCGCCCACATCGAGAAGCACACCCCGTGGGACGCCCGGGTCTCCCTGGAGCAGGTCGGCCAGGGCCAGCCGTTCCAGGCGGACACCTCCAGCCCGGCGTACGCGTCGATGGCCGACGCGATGCGGGTCGCGTACCCCGGCGAGGAGATGCAGACGGCGGGCATGGGCGGCTCGATCCCGCTGTGCAACACGCTGGCCTCGCTCTACCCGGAGTCGGAGATCCTCCTCATCGGTCTGAGCGAGCCCGAGGCGCAGATCCACGCGCCGAACGAGTCCGTCTCACCGGAGGAGCTGGAGCGGCTCTCGGTCGCCGAGGCGCACTTCCTCGTCAACTACGCCCGCTCGAAGCAGGTCTGACGGCGGGTCGGTTCAGCGCTCGGCGAAGCTCGCCGAGAGCGTAGAAGCATACGGCGGACCTGCGTGGATCCGTAGGTTCGCCGTATGACATCCATCGAACTCACCCGGATCACCCCGCGACTGCACCTCCTCGACTTCTCCATCGGCCAGGCCTATCTGTGGCAGGACGAGGAGGAGCTGACCCTGATCGATGCCGGCTGGGCCGGCACGGCCGACGGCATCGACGCAGCGATACGGTCCGCCGGCCTCGCCCCGGAGCGACTGCGCCGGATCGTGCTGACCCACTGTCACCGGGACCACGTGGGATCGGCCCAGGAGCTGGCGGACCGGCACGGGGCCGAGATCCTCGCGCACCCGCTCGACGCGCCGGTGATCCGGGGCGCCGCCCCGGTCCCGGAGCCCGACCTCCTGGACTGGGAGCGCCCCCTCTTCGAGCACGGCCTGAGCACGCCCGAGGCGCCGCCGACCCGGGTCGACCGGGAGGTCGAGGACGGCGAGGAGCTGGGCTTCGGCGACGGCGCCGTGGTGGTGCACACCCCCGGCCACACCCCCGGCTCGATCGCCGTCCATCTGCCCCGTCACGGCGTGCTGTTCGCGGGGGACACGGTGGCGTCGGTGCAGGGCGTGACGTTCGGCGTGTTCCATGTCGACCGCGCGCTCGCCCTGGACTCGATGCGGGCCCTCGCGAAGCTCGCCCCTTCGGTGCTGTGCTGCGGGCACGGGGCACCGGTGACCTCGGACACGGCGGCCCAGCTCACGGCGGCAACCCACCAGTGAGGGGTCAGCCCACGGGGACCCCTGCCTCCAGGTTGAGGACCGTGCCGCGTTCCCGGGCGCGCAACGCCCAGCGGAGGCGGCGGTAGCGGACGGGGGGCAGCAGCTCCTCGGCCTCCTGCTCGGTGACGAACCGCCAGCCGCGGAGTTCGGCACCGGGCAGGCGGAGCCGCTCGGCGTCGGCGGTACGGAGCGTGCCGCCGTCGAAGAGCAGGCGCAGCCCGCCGTAGCCGGGGGGCTGCGGGCGCTCCCAGTCGACGAGCAAGAGCCGGGGCACGGCGTCCAGTTCGAGGCCTATCTCCTCGGCCACCTCGCGCATGCCGGCCCGGGCCGGGGGTTCGCCGGGCTCGACGACGCCGCCGGGGAACTCCCAGCCGGGTTTGTAGGTGGGGTCGACGAGCAGGAAGCGGTCCTGCTCGTCGAAGAGCAGGACGCCGGCGGCGAGGGTCTCGCCGGTGGGCTCGGGCGTCTGGACGATGCCGCAGGACGCGACCTGCCCGGCCCGGACCGCGTCGGCGACGGCCCGGGCGGCCTCGGCCGCGGTGAGTGCCGAGGTGTCGAGCGTGTACGCGTCGGCGGCGAGCCAGTCGAGGGCGGCGCGGTACGGCGGCAGGTGCTGGTGACACCACTCCCGTACGCGCGCGTCGACCTCGGGATCGCCGTACTCCGCGCGGCCGTCGATCCGCTCCCGCAGGATCGTTTCCTCCGGAGCGAGCAGCACATGGCGGACCTCGATCCGGCGGGCCGCGAGACCACCGAAGATCTCGTCCCGGTACTCCTGGCGGAGCAGGGTCATCGGGACGACGAGGACGCCGCCGACCTCGGCGAGCAGGGCGGCGGCGGTGTCGACGACCAGACGGCGCCAGATCGGCAGGTCCTGGTAGTCCTCGACCTCGGCGAGCCGCTTGGCCGGAAGGAGCCGGCGCAGCCCCCCACCGGTGAGCTCGGGGTCGTACAGGGTGCTGTTCGGGATCAGATCGACCAGCTCGCGCGCGGTGCTGGACTTTCCCGCACCGAACGTACCGTTGATCCAGACGATCACGTTTTCCCCCTCTTCGATAGCCCCCAGTGGCTTGCCCGCAACACCCTGCCACGGAAACCACGAACACATGTCTCGGCATGTGCGTGACACTTCCGGGCGGCCGTCGTTGAGAACGGCAAGCACGAGGGGGTGCCGAATGAGTCGTACGGTTCTCGAACGGTTTCCGGCCGGCGGCCCGCGGGGCAGCTGGCCGGCGGAGGAGTTCGCGGGCGCCCGGCGCGAGGAGGGGGTGCCGGCCCGGGTCGTGATGGACCTGGAGTCCGACGCGTTCCTGGTGATCGTCGAGCAGCGGGCGCCGGAACGGGTGCGGGAGTGAGCCCGGGCCGGGTGCGGGAGTGAGCCCCGGGCCGGATGCGGGAGTGAGTGCCGGAGCGGTGCGGGAGTGAGTGCCGGGCCGGCTCAGCCCGTGGGTCCCGCGCCCGCGTGCAGGGCCGCCGCCGCGGCTCCGAGAAGGCCGGCGTCCGTGCCCGTGACCGCCGGGACGACCGTCAGGTCCCGGACGAAGGAGAGCGCGGCGTAGGTGCGGAGGCTGCGCCGGAGGGGGGCGAAGAGGACCTCTCCGGCGCCCGCCACCCCGCCGCCGACGACCGCGATGTCGATCTCGACGAGGGTGGCGGTGGCGGCGATGCCCGCCGCGAGCGCCTGGGCCGCGCGTGCGAACGCGGCGACGGCGATCGGGTCCCCGGCGTGCGCGGCGGCGGCCACCGCGGCGGCGGAGACGTCACCGTCGGGCCCGGGTCGCCAGCCATTCTCCACGGCGCGGCGCGCCAGGTGCGGGCCGGCGGCGATGCGCTCGACGCAGCCGCGTCCGCCGCACGCGCAGGGCTCGCCGTCCAGGTCCACCGGGATGTGGCCGATGTGACCGGCGTTGCCGGTGGGTCCGGGGTGGACCCGGCCGCCGAGGACGAGTCCGCCGCCGACGCCCGTGGAGACCACGAGGCACAGGGCGTCGGCGTGGCCGCGAGCGGCCCCGAGCCAGTGCTCGGCGGCGGTCATGGCGACGCCGTCGCCGACGAGGGTGACCGGCCGGCCGGCCGTGGCCCGGCGGACCCGCTCGACGAGCGGGTAGTCGCGCCAGCCCGGCACGTTCACCGGGCTGACCGTCCCCCGCGAGGCGTCGACCGGGCCCGCGCTGCCGATGCCGACGGCCCCGGCGGACTCCCACAGCGGGGAGGCCGCGAGGTCGGCGAGGACCGCCTCGACCGCCGCCATCACCGTTTCGCCGTCCTCACGCGCGGGCGTGGGCCGTCGCGAGCGGACACGGATGCGGCCCTCGCCGTCGACCAGGGCGCCGGCGATCTTGGTGCCCCCGATGTCGAGGGCGGCGACGAGACCCGTGGCGGAGTCGGTGGGCATGGGTGGCGGGTCTCCAGTCGGCGGCCGGGAAGCGGGAAGTCGTTCCGTACAGTCTCCACAGTCTTTCCCGGGTTGACAACGTTGTCCAGGCTCTATGCTCGAACCGAGATCGACTCGTCACGCTTGGGAGGAACCGCAGATCGTGGCCGACATCGCCCGCCGCACCGAGCCCCGCTACGGCAATCGGCCCACGATGAAGGACGTCGCCGCCAGGGCGGGCGTCGGACTCAAGACCGTGTCCCGGGTGGTCAACGGCGAGCCGGGCGTCACCCCGGACACCGAGCGCCGGGTCCGGGAGGCCATCGAGGCGCTCGGCTTCCGCCGCAACGACAGCGCGCGGGTCCTGCGCAAGGGCAGGACGGCGACCGTCGGGCTGGTCCTCGAAGACCTCGCCGACCCCTTCTACGGGCCGCTCAGCCGGGCGGTCGAGGAGGTCGCGCGGGCGCACGGGGCTCTGCTGTTCAACGGCTCCAGCGCCGAGGACCCCGACCGGGAACAGGAGTTGGCACTCGCGCTCTGCGCGCGCCGGGTCGACGGGCTCATCGTCATCCCCGCCGGCGACGACCACCGGTATCTGGAGCCCGAGATGCGGGCCGGTGTCGCCACGGTCTTCGTCGACCGGCCCGCCGGACGCATCGACGCCGACGCCGTCCTCTCCGACAGCTTCGGCGGGGCACGCGCGGGCGTGGCCCATCTGATCGCGCACGGCCACCGCCGGATCGGCTTCATCGGCGACCGTCCCCGCATCCACACGGCGGCCGAGCGGCTGCGCGGCTACCGCGCGGCGATGGAGGACGCGGGCCTCCCGGTCCGGGACGCCTGGATCTCCCTCGGATCCACCGACCCGGAGCGGGTGAGCACCGCGGTACGGGAGATGCTGGCGGCGCCCGAACCCGTGACGGCCCTGTTCTCGGGGAACAACCGGGTCACCGTGACCGTGGTCCGTGCCCTCGCCCGGCACGGCCGGCCGGTCGCCCTGGTCGGCTTCGACGACATCGAGCTTGCCGATCTGCTCGGCGTCACCGTCGTCGCCCAGGACGCCGCCGCCCTGGGCCGGACGGCGGCCGAGCGCCTCTTCCGGCGCCTCGACGGGGCGGACGAGGCGCCGGAGCGGCTGGTGCTCGGCACGACGCTGCTCGTCCGCGGATCGGGCGAGATCGCGCCGCCGGCCGTCTGAGGCCCTTCGCTCAGCAGATCCGCAGGCCGGCCACGGGGCCGCCGCCGGCACCGCCCGAGAGGTGGAGCACGCTGAGGTAGACGTTGGTGTTGCCGCTGTCGTCGTCGGTGCGGGCGAACCAGCGGCTGGTGCTTCCGCCGTACGTCTCGGTCCGGTCGAGGTCGACCTGGCAGGAGAAGGAGTGCGGGCCGGCGCCGACCGTGCCCATCTCGCCTCCGTCGTACCGGGTCGTGGTGGCGCTCCGGACGACCTGGCAGGTCGCGGAGGAGCCGGAGGCGGTGCAGCCGGAGGCCGCCGGAGGGGCCTCGGTGGTGGGCGCGGCGGTGGTGCCTCCCGCGGAGGAGCCCCCGGCCGTGCTCGTGCCGCCGGCCGTCGTGGTGCCCCCGCCGGGCTTGCCCGGGGCCGTCGAGCCGCCTCCGCCGCCCGCCCCGGACGCGGTGTCCGAACCGGCACCGCCGGCGGTCGAACCGCCCGCCGCCGAGCCCGGATCCGAGCCGTCCGTGCCCGGACCGGCGGTCGCCGGTGCTCCGCCGGCCGCCGCGCCCGACTCCCGACCGGAGGGGGTGGGGCCGCCGGAGGGGGTCGCGGTGCCGCTCGGCTGCCCGGAGGGCGCGGCGCTGCTCCCCGGGTCCAGGACATGGCCGGGGTCGCCCCCGGCGCCGCCCTGGTCCCCGTCCTGCTGGGTCTCGCCGCCGGCCCGCGCGCTGTCGCCGTGGTCCATGAGGGCGTACGTGATGCCACCGCCGGCCAGGAGGACGGCGGCCACGGCGGCGGCGACCAGCACGTTCCCCCGGCGCGGCTTCGTCCCGGCGCGCCGGGCGGCTCGCGTCGCCGCGCGTCCGCCGGTGCCCGCGTCGAGCTGTACGGGCGGCACGGGGAGGGCCGGGCCGAAGGCCCCGCCGTGCGGCGGGGTCGACGGCGTGCCCGCGGCCGCCCCGACGTACGGGTTCGGCTCCACGGGACTCGCGTACGGATGCGACGGAGGCGCCCCCACAGCGGGCGTCCCCAGCGCGGGCGCCCCCACAGCGGGCGTCCCCAGCGCGGGCGTCCCCGGCGCGGGCGTCCCCCCGGCAGGTGTTCCCCCGGCGGGCGTCTCCGCGACGGTCGATTCCGCGACCGGCGGCTCCTGAGCAGTCGTCCCCTGAGCTGTCGTCCCCTGAGCGGCCCCCGCCCCCTCCCCTTCCGGTCCCGGCGCCGTCCGCGCCACCTCCGCGAGCAGGCGCGCCGCCTCGCGTGCGGTCGGGCGGGAGGCGGGGTCCTTGTCCAGGAGGCGGAGCAGGACGGGGGTGAGGGGTCCGGCGCGGCGCGGCTCCGGGAGGGGTTCGGTGACGATGGCGGCGAGGGTCGACCAGGTCGACGTACGGCGGAAGGGCGAGGAGCCCTCGACCGCCGCGTAGAGGGTCGCTCCCACCGCCCACACGTCCGACGCGGGCCCCGGGTCCTGTCCCTGGGCGCGCTCGGGGGCGAGGAAGTCGAGGGAGCCGACGATCTCGCCGCTGCGGGTGAGGTGGGTGGCGGAGCCGTCGCCGGGGTCCTCCATGGTGGCGATGCCGAAGTCGGTGAGGACGATCCGGCCGGACCTGTCGAGCAGGATGTTGCCGGGCTTGACGTCCCGGTGGAGGACGCCGACGTCGTGCGCGGCGGCCAGCGCCTCCAGGACGTGGGCGCCGATGCGGGCGGCCTCGGCGGGGTCGATCGTGCCGCGCTCGCCGAGGACGCCGTCGAGGGAGGGCCCCTCGACGAGCTCCATGACGATGACCGGCCGTCCCTCGTGCTCGGTGACGTCGTGGACGGCCACGACTCCGGGGTGGCGGACGCGGGCGGCGGCGCGGGCCTCGCGGGTCATCCGCAGGCGCAGGTCGGCCAGTTCGGGGGCGGCCGCGTCCGAGTACGTGCGGAGTTCCTTGACGGCCACCTCGCGGCCGAGGACCTCGTCGACGGCCCGCCAGACGACGCCCATGCCTCCGCGCCCGAGCTGCCGCACGATTCTGTAGCGGCCCGCGAGCCGTCCGTTCTCCCCCGATGACACCGCTGCCCCGTCCCCCAGTCGATCATGTGAACTCGACCAGAGTACGGGGCACTTGGCGGAAAAGTGACCGTTTAGCGATCAGTGGTGGCGGTGAGGTCGCCTCGGCGCGGGGCGGCGAAGCGGTCGAGGTCGGCGCGCGTCATGCCGGTGAGGGCGTCGACCTCGGCGGTGTCGAGGGCGCCGCACTGGAGGCCGCGCAGCAGGTAGGAGGAGAGGGCCTTGGCGGTGGCGGGCTCGTCCATGACGTCGCCGCCGGCGTGGTTGGCGTAGGCGGAGAGGCGCTTGGCGGCGGTCTCGAAGCCCTCGCGGTAGAAGGCGAAGACGGCGGCGTAGCGGGTGGGGATGTGGCCGGGGTGCATGTCCCAGCCCTGGTAGTACGCGCGGGCGAGGGCGCGGCGGGTGAGGCCGTAGTGCAGGCGCCAGGCCTCGTGGACGTGCTCGGTGCTGCCGACGGGCAGGACGTTGGTGGAGCCGTCGGAGACGCGGACGCCGGTGCCGGCGGCGGCGACCTGCATGATCGCCTTGGCGTGGTCGGCGGCCGGGTGGTCGCTGGCCTGGTAGGCGGCGGAGACGCCGAGGCAGGCGCTGTAGTCGAAGGTGCCGTAGTGGAGGCCGGTGGCGCGGCCCTCGGCGGCGTCGATCATGCGGGCGACGGCGGCGGTGCCGTCGGCGGCGAGGATGGACTGGCTGGTCTCGATCTGGATCTCGAAGCCGAGGCGGCCGGCGTCGAGGCCGTGGGCCTTCTCGAAGGCCTCCAGGAGGCGGACGAAGGCGGAGACCTGCTCGGGGTAGGTGACCTTGGGGAGAGTGAGGACGAGGCCGTCGGGGAGGCCGCCGTTCTCCAGGAGGCCGGTGAGGAAGATGTCGGTGGTGCGGATGCCGCGGTCGCGTACGGCGGCCTCCATGCACTTCATCCGGATGCCCATGTACGGGGCGGCGGTGCTGTCGGCGTACGCCTCGTTGATCAGGCGGGCGGCGCGGGCGGCGTCCTGATCCTCGTCCTGGCCCGCGTAGCCGTCCTCGAAGTCGACGCGGAGGTCCTCGATGGGCTCGCGCTCCAGCTTGGCCCGTACGCGGCCGTAGACGTCCTCGGCGAGGTCGTCGGAGAGGCCGAGGACACCGGCGAAGGAGGCGGCGTCGGGGGCGTGCTCGTCGAGGGCGGCGAGTGCCTGGTCGCCCCAGGAGCGGATGGTGCCGGCGTCGAAGACGTTGCCGGGTACGTAGACGGTGTGGACGGGCTGGCGGGTGCCGGGGTCTCCCGGGTAGCGCCGGTCGAGCTCGGCGTCCACCGCTGCGAGGGAGGCGCTGATGCCCTCGCTGACCGCGCCTGCGAGGCTCGTCGACACCTTCTCCTGCTGACCCATCCTGCATCCTCCTGTTTTCCGCTTCACGGAATCAACAATCCGTATAGCGAAGTTAGTAGGCCGTCGGGACCTGAGTCAATGGTTGTCCGAAACGGCCGGGGGCCGCACGGCGACAGATCGCCGTGCGCCCCCCGGGACCGACAGAACCGCAGGTCATCAGCCCTTGCGGGACTTGACCTCTTCGGTCAGCTGCGGGACGACGTCGAAGAGGTCGCCGACGACGCCGTAGTCGACGAGGTCGAAGATCGGAGCCTCGGCGTCCTTGTTGATGGCGACGATGGTCTTCGAGGTCTGCATGCCCGCGCGGTGCTGGATCGCGCCGGAGATGCCGGAGGCGATGTACAGCTGCGGCGAGACCGACTTGCCGGTCTGGCCGACCTGGTTGGAGTGCGGGTACCAGCCGGCGTCGACGGCGGCGCGCGAGGCGCCGACGGCGGCACCGAGCGAGTCGGCGAGCGCCTCGATGATCGCGAAGTTCTCGGCACCGTTGACGCCGCGGCCGCCGGAGACCACGATCGCGGCCTCGGTCAGCTCCGGGCGGCCGGTCGACTCGCGCGGGGTGCGGGCCGTGACCTTGGTGCCGGTGGCCAGCGCGCCGAAGGAGACCGCGAGGGCCTCGACGGCGCCGGCGGCCGGGGCGGCCTCCACGGGGGCCGAGTTCGGCTTGACCGTGATGACCGGGGTGCCCTTGGAGACACGGGACTTGGTGGTGAAGGAGGCGGCGAACGCGGACTGCGTCGCGACCGGGCCCTCGTCACCGGCCTCCAGGTCCACGGCGTCCGTGATGATGCCGGAACCGATGCGCACCGCGAGGCGGGCGGCGATCTCCTTGCCCTCGGCGGAGGACGGGACGAGCACGGCGGCCGGGGAGACGGCGGTGACGGCGGCCTGGAGCGCGTCGACCTTGGGGACGACGAGGTACTCGGCGAACTCGGGGGCGTCGGCGGCGAGGACCTTCACGGCGCCGTGCTCGGCGAGCGCGGCGGCGGTGTCGGCGGCGCCGTTGCCGAGGGCGACGGCGACCGGGTCGCCGAGGCGGCGGGCGAGGGTCAGCAGCTCCAGGGTGGGCTTGCGGACGGCTCCGTCGACGTGGTCGACGTAGACGAGAATCTCAGCCATGGGACTTCAATCTCCTGCGAACGAAAGGGGCGGTCTGAGTGGCTCTCGGGAGCCTTAGATGAACTTCTGGCTCGCGAGGAACTCGGCCAGCTGCTTGCCGCCCTCGCCCTCGTCCTTGACGATCGTGCCCGCGGTGCGCGCCGGGCGCTCGGCGGCGGAGTCGACCGCGGTCCAGGCACCCTCCAGGCCGACCTCCTCGGCCTCGATGTCGAGGTCGGAGAGGTCCAGGGACTCGACCGGCTTCTTCTTGGCGGCCATGATGCCCTTGAAGGACGGGTAGCGGGCCTCGCCCGACTGGTCCGTCACGGAGACGACGGCCGGAAGCGAGGCCTCCAGCTGCTCGGAGGCGGTGTCGCCGTCGCGGCGGCCCGTCACGACACCGTCCTCGATCTTGACCTCGGAGAGCAGGGTGACCTGCGGGACGCCCAGGCGCTCGGCGAGGATCGCGGGGAGGACGCCCATGGTGCCGTCGGTGGAGGCCATACCGGCGATGACGACGTCGTAGCCGACCTTCTCGATCGCCTTGGCGAGCACCAGCGAGGTGCCCATGACGTCGGTGCCGTGCAGGTCGTCGTCCTCGACGTGGACGGCCTTGTCGGCGCCCATGGAGAGCGCCTTGCGCAGGGCGTCCTTGGCGTCCTCGGGGCCGACCGTGAGCACGGTGACCTCGGCGTCGTCGGCCTCTTCGGCGATCTGCAGGGCCTGCTCGACGGCGTACTCGTCGAGCTCCGACAGCAGGCCGTCGACGTCGTCGCGGTCGACGGTCAGGTCATCGGCGAAGTGCCGGTCGCCGGTGGCGTCGGGCACGTACTTCACACAGACAACGATCCTCAAGCTCACGCCGGCTCTCCTACTGCATCGGTCATAACTGGGCTGCCTTGTTGCTCGCAGCATAGGCGCCTGAAGGGCGGGTTTCCGGTCGGGGCGCCAGACGCCCCGACCCGAATATTACTCGTCAGTACACCCAGTTCGTTACCGCTGAGCAAGCGCTCAGGCATGTGACCTTGCCAACGCGCGGAGAGCGGCGCGTACGGGAACTCTCAGTCGCGCAGCGCGTTGAAGCGGCCGTGGTGGTAGAGGAGCGGCCGGCCCGCCCCGTCCGGATCCCCGGCGACCGCCTGCGCGATGACGATCCGGTGGTCCCCGGCGGGCACCCGGGCCACCACGCGGCAGACGAGCCAGGCGAGGACGCCGTCGAGCACGGGGACGCCCTCGGGGCCGATGCTCCAGCGGGTGCCCTCGCCGAAGCGGTCGGCGCCGCTGCGCGCGAAGGTGGCCGCGAGCTCCTGCTGGTGCTCGCCGAGTATGTGCACGCCGATGAACTCGGCCTCGGAGACCACGGGCCAGCTGGAGGAGGTCGTGCCGACGCCGAAGGAGATCAGCGGGGGTTCGGCGGCGACGGAGTTGAGGGAGGTGGCGGTGAAACCGACCGGACGTTCGCCGTGCGCGGTGATGACCGCGACTCCGGCCGCGTGCCGGCGGAAGACGGAGCGGAGCAGATCGGGAGAGGCCTGCCGGGGTGCGCCGATCGTGGGAACGGTGCTGAGCTGGAGGTCCGGCGTAACCGTCATGGAGTTGTCCTTCTGCGAGGGCGTCATCAAAGGGGTCCTGGGGTGGTCAGACACCCGGACAGCGCGCGCTCGCGTTGCGGGCCAGATCCACGTGGGCCCGGCCGTAGAGAAGGAGTTCTATGGGCACTCCGTCAGGGTGACGATCGGTGGACGGTGCAGTCAAGTGCGTACCGGGATGTGGGAGAAGTGTCACGGCGTCAGACCGCCGGCCGAGCGGTACGGACCGCCCGTCAGACCGCCCGGCCCAGAGCGGCGATGACGTCCGCCCTGCGCGGCTGTCCGGCGGCCCTGCGGACGACCCGGCCGGCGGCGTCGAGGACGAGGACGGTGGGGGTACGGGCGATGCCGAGCTCGCGCACGAGGTCGAGGCGCTCCTCGGCGTCGATCTCCACGTGCCCCACGCCCGGCACCATCGCGGCGACCTCGGCGAGGGTGCGGCGGGTGGCCCGGCAGGGCTGGCAGAAGGCCGTCGAGAACTGGACGAGGGTCGCCCGCTCCCCCAGTGCGGCGCCGAGCGCCTCCGGCCCCAGGACCTCGGTCATCCCACTCCCCTTCGCTCTCCCGTTCCTCCGGTGCAGCGTCCCACGGGGCCGATCGATTCCCGCCACGACCACCGCGAGTGACGAGAATCTCCCCCTACGAAGCCGTCTGGACTGGTCACGGGGCCGCACATGGGGCACGATCTGCCCAAAGCCGAAAACCTACGGCCGCGTAACTTCGCCGGGAGAACACGCTCCGGGCACATGAAGAAGAGGTTCCTCTCCGATGGCAGAACTCGTCTATCGACCGGTCATCGGCGCCGCTCTGACCATGTTCAAGGCGCTCGACCTGAAGATCGACACGCAGGGTTCGGAGCACATCCCGCGGACCGGCGGCGCGGTGCTCGTGAGCAACCACATCAGCTATCTGGACTTCATCTTCACCGGTCTCGCCGCTCTCCCGCAGAAGCGCCTGGTGCGCTTCATGGCGAAGGACTCGGTCTTCAAGCACAAGATCTCCGGGCCGCTGATGCGCGGCATGAAGCACATCCCGGTGGACCGCGCCCAGGGCGAGCACGCCTACCAGCACGCCCTGGAGTCGCTGCGGGCCGGCGAGATCATCGGCGTCTTCCCCGAGGCGACCATCTCGCAGTCCTTCACGCTGAAGAGCTTCAAGACGGGTGCCGCGCGTCTGGCGCAGGAGGCGGGCGTCCCGCTGATCCCGATGGCGCTGTGGGGCACCCAGCGGCTGTGGACGAAGGGCAAGCCGCGGAACTTCAAGCGGAGCCACATCCCGGTGACCATCCGCGTCGGCGAGCCGGTGGAGGCCCCCGCCGACCAGTACGCGGGCGCGATCACCCGGCGACTGCGCGAGCGCGTCCAGGAGCTCCTGGAGGCCGCGCAGCGCGCCTACCCGGTGCGGCCGAAGGACGCGAGCGACACCTGGTGGATCCCCGCGCACCTCGGCGGTACGGCTCCGACGCCGGCCCAGGTCAAGGAAGCCGGCTGACGGAACCGCTCCCGCCCGGCCGGCGGCGTCAGAGCGCGGCCGGCAGGGTCCGGTCGAGGTACGGGCGGTCCGGGGCGGCCTTCAGCGCGCCCAGGACGGCCGGATGCGGCTCGGCGTACAGCTCGGGGTAGTCCACTTCGCCGAGCTCCGGACGTACGGTCCAGGCGGGCCGCTCCTCCCCCAGCGAGAACCGGGCGTCGATGCCCGGCTTGTTCCCCCGCACGTCCTGCCGGGCCCAGGCGCGCTCGCCGGGCAGCAGGACGGCGACCAGGCCGTGCACCACCGGGTCGGAGCCGTCGTCCTCGGTGAGCCGCTGGTAGCACAGGGCGGCGGGGATGCCGCGGGCCCGCAGCAGCGCCGCATAGGCGAGGGACTTGGCGTAGCAGATGCCGTTGCGCTGCTCCAGGACGTCGGAGGCGCGCCAGGTGACGCGGAGATCGCCGGAGTCCATGGAGTGCGGGATGGCGTCGCGGACGAAGGTATAGGCCGCTTCGGCGTATGAGTATGCGTCGGGGTGATCGTCTGCGAGGCGGTCCGACACCTCCCTGACGAGCGGGTGCTCATGATCGATGGCCTCGCTCGCCGCGAGGTACGCCTCGATGTCAGGGTTCTGCTGGATGAGTTCCATGCGGGACGACCCTATGAAGACGGCCGGACGGAGTCAATGACTTTCCGTCCGGCCGTATATTCATTCACCTGGAGCTAGCGGGCCAGCTCTTCCTTCAGGGCCTGGAGGAAGGCGTCCACGTCGTCCTCCGTGGTGTCGAAGGCGCACATCCAGCGGACATCGCCGGCGGCCTCGTCCCAGAAGTAGAAGCGGAACCGTTCCTGCAGGCGGCGGCTCACCTCGTGCGGGAGGCGGGCGAAGACCGCGTTGGCCTGCACCGGGTAGAGGATCTCCACCCCGTCGACCTCGCGCACCCCGGCCGCGAGACGCTGCGCCATCGCGTTGGCGTGGCGGGCGTTGCGCAGCCACAGGTCCTTCGCGAGGAGGGCCTCCAGCTGCACCGACACGAAGCGCATCTTCGAGGCGAGCTGCATGGACAGCTTGCGCAGGTGCTTCATGTGGCTGACCGCGTCGGGGTTCAGGACGACGACGGCCTCGCCGAAGAGCATGCCGTTCTTCGTCCCGCCGTACGAGATCACGTCCACGCCGACCGCGTTGGTGAAGGCACGCATCGGTACGTCGAGCGAGGCGGCCGCGTTGGCTATGCGGGCCCCGTCGAGGTGCACCTTCATGCCCTTGGAGTGGGCGTGCTCGACGATCGCGCGGATCTCGTCCACCGTGTAGACGGTGCCGAGCTCCGTGTTCTGGGTGATCGAGACGACCTGGGGCATGGCCCGGTGCTCGTCCTCCCAGCCCCAGGCCTGCCGGTCGATCAGCTCGGGGGTGAGCTTGCCGTCCGGGGTCGGGACGGTGAGCAGCTTGAGGCCGCCCATCCGCTCCGGCGCGCCGCCCTCGTCCACGTTGATGTGGGCGGTCTCGGCGCAGATGACGGCGCCCCAGCGGTCGGTGAGCGCCTGGAGGGCGGTCACGTTCGCCCCGGTCCCGTTGAAGACCGGGAACGCCTCGGCGGTGGGGCCGAAGTGGCTGTGCATGATCCGCTGGAGGTGATCGGTGTACTGGTCCTCGCCGTAGGCGACCTGGTGGCCTTCGTTGGCGAGGGCGAGGGCCGCGAGGACCTCGGGGTGGGCGCCGGCGTAGTTGTCGCTGGCGAAGCCCCGGACCGACGGGTCGTGGTGACGACGTGCGTCGGTCCTGGGGCCGAGTGCCGCGGTCACGGCTTGGGGGTCAGCCACAGACGCTGTCCATTCACTTCCTGGGCGGGCTTGTCCCAGAGCCCGGCGATCTCATCGGCCAGGTCCTTGACGTCGGTGAAGCCCGCGAACTTCGCGTTGGGGCGCTCGGCGCGCATGGCGTCGTGCACCAATGCCTTGATCACCAGGATGGCAGCAGCGGCCTGCGGGCCTTCGTCGCCCCCCAGCTTGCGGAAGGAGTCCGCCATGGCCAGGGTCCACGCCTCGGCCGCCGCCTTGCCCGCGTTGTACGCGGCGTTGTTGGCGACCGGCTTGTGCGCGCCGGACTGGCTGATCAGGGCGTACCGGCCGCGGCCGCCGGCCCGCAGCAGCCCGTCGTGGAAGGCGAGCGAGGTGTGCTGGACCGTGCGGATGAGGAGCTTCTCCAGGAAGTCCCAGTCCTTGAGGTCGGTCTCCGTGAAGGAGGGGGCGCCGCGCCAGCCGCCGACGAGGTGGACCAGGCCGTCGATCCGGCCGAACTCCTTCTCGGTCTTCGCGGCCCAGTCGCGGGTGGCGTCCAGGTCGAGGAGGTCGACGGTGTCGCCGACGACCTTGGCTCCGCCGTGGGCGTAGCGGGCGGCGTCGACGGCCTCCGCGAGGCGCGCCGGGTCGGCGTCGGAGGCGACGACCGTCGCGCCGGCCTCGGCCAGGCGCAGCAGCGCCGCTCGGCCCGCGGGGCCGGCCGCGCCGGCGACCGCGATGACGGCGCCGTCGAGCGGTCCGCCGTTTCCGTTGGAGATCATGGGCGACGCCTCCTCGGTGTTCTCGGTGAGGTCGCTCACGCGGCGGCCCGCTCGGTGCTCGGGACGTCGGCGGCGGTGATGCCCTTGGTGTCGGCGATCACGCCCTTCAGCTTCTTGGCGAGGGCCTCAAAGAACATGCTGAGCGGAAACTCGTCGGGAAGCACGTCGTCGACGAGCTTGCGCGGCGGGAGGGAGAGGTCGAGGGCGTCGGGACCCTTGGCCCACTTCGATCCCGGGTGGGGGGCGAGGTAGGTGCTGACGAACTCGTACGCCTTGAACCAGTGGACCAGCTTGGGGCGGTCGATGCCCTCGCGGTAGAGGGTCTCGATCTCGGAGCAGAGGCGGTTGGTGACCTCGGGGGCGCGGTCCCAGTCGATGGTGAGGATGTTGTCCGTCCAGCGCACCACGTCGTTCTTGTGGAGGTACGCGAAGAGGAGCTGGCCGCCCAGACCGTCGTAGTTGCGGGTGCGGTCGCCGGTGAGCGGGAAGCGGAACATCCGGTCGAAGAGGACGGCGTACTGCACGTCGCGACCGTGCCCGTTGCCCTCGGACTCCAGCTTCACGGCCTCCTTGAAGGCGGTGAGGTCGCAGCGGAGCTCCTCCAGGCCGTACATCCAGAAGGGCTGGCGCTGCTTGATCATGAAGGGGTCGAAGGGCAGGTCGCCGCGGCTGTGGGCACGGTCGTGGACCAGGTCCCAGAGGGCGAAGGCCTGCTCGCAGCGCTTCTGGTCGCCGAGCATGACGGCGATGTCCTCGGGCAGCTTCACGCCGAGGGTGTCGACGGCGGCCTCGGTGACCTTGCGGAAGCGCGCGGCCTCGCGGTCGCAGAAGATGCCGCCCCAGGTGAAGCGCTCGGGGACCTCGCGGACGGCGACGGTCTCCGGGAAGAGGACGGCCGAGTTGGTGTCGTACCCGGCGGTGAAGTCCTCGAAGGTGATGCCGCAGAAGCCCGGGTTGTCGTAGCGGGTGCGCTCCAGCTCGGAGAGCCACTCCGGCCAGACCATGCGGAGCACGACGGCCTCGAAGTTGCGGTCGAGGTTGCCGTTCTGCGTGTACATCGGGAAGAGCACGAGGTGCTGGAGCCCGTCGGCGCGTCCGGCGGCCGGGTGGAACTCCATGAGGGAGTCCAGGAAGTCCGGCACGGTGAAGCCGCTCTCGACCCACTTGCGCAGGTCCGCGACGAGGGCGCGGTGGTAGGCGCCGTCGTGCGGGACGAGCGGGGAGAGCTGCTCGACGGCCGCGGCCAGGCGGTCCACGGCGAGCTCGACGAGCGCACGGGCGGGGGCGCCCTCGGCCTCGAAGTCGATGGAGCCGTCGGCGCTCTGCCAGGGACGGATCTCCTCCACGGCATTCTTGAGCTCGGCCCAGGCCGGGTGGTCGATCACGCGGGCGTCGGTGGATATCGCCCCACCGGTCACGTCCTGCACAAGAATTTCCGTCATGCCTCTTCCTCCACAGGAGAACCTTGCGTCAAGACAACGTAACCATCGACGCTTGGTTCCCACAAGAGGAGGCAAGAGAAATTATCCTGTGCGACCCCCCTGACGGCAGAAGTTTTTCCTGTCCGTCAGGGTTGAAGCCACTCTTCCGCCGTACGAGTCAGCTCAGCGGCTTGATCAGCAGCTCGAACTCCAGGTCGTCGCGCTGGGGCAGGCCGAAGCGCTCGTCGCCGTACGGGAACGGGGTCGTCCGGCCCGTGCGCCGGTAGCCGCGCCGCTCGTACCAGGCGATCAGCTCCTCGCGCACGGAGATCACCGTCATGTGCATCTCGCGCACGTCCCACAGCTCGCGCACCCGGCGCTCGGCCTCCGCGATGATCCGCTTGCCCAGACCCGCGCCCTGCAGCTCGGGGCGGACCGCGAACATGCCGAAGTAGGCGGCCTCGCCCCGGTGCTCCAGCTGGCAGCAGGCGACGAGCTCGCCGTCGCGCTCCACGACCAGGAGCCGGCTGCCGGGGGTGGTGATGACCGCGGTCACGCCCTCGGGGTCGGTGCGCTGCCCCTGCAGGATGTCCGCCTCCGTGGTCCAGCCGCCCCGGCTGGAGTCGCCCCGGTAGGCCGACTCGACGAGCGGGACGAGCGCGGGGACGTCGTCGAGGACCGCTTCGCGGTAGCTGATCCGGCCGGTCTCCTGGGACGTGGCGGTGTCCATGTTTCGGGGCTCCCCTCGGGCGCTGACGATCGGCGTGCGCGATCGTCCCGAGCCTAACGCGCGCGCCTCCCGCTCCCCTCGTACGCCTGTGCGCGCCCGTGCGCCCGCGTGCGGCGTCCAGGGGACGGGCATCCCTTCCTGGAGGGGACGGCGTGGAGGGGGAGGTGTGCCGTGCACGGACCGGCCCTGTCCGGGTGGCTGATGGTCGCGCTGTGCGCGGCGACGGGCGTGTACTGCCTGCTGCGCATGCGGGCCTGCGCCGGTGAGGAGCGGAAGGCCGCGGGCGGCGAGGCGCTGATGGGCTTCGGGATGGCGGCCATGGCGCTGCCCGCCGCGGTCCTGACCCCGCCGGAGTGGGTTCTTGCGGGGTACGCGGCGGTGTTCGGCGCGGCGGCGCTGCACGGTCTGCTCGCGGTGCGGCGCGGCGGCCACCATCTGCACCATCTGGTGGGTTCGCTCGCCATGGTCTACATGACGGCGGCGATGGCGGCGCCCGGCACGCCGGGGGCGCACGCGGGGCACACGGCGGGGCCCGCGGGGGGCATACCCGTGCTGACGGGCGGGCTGCTCCTCTATTACGTGGCGTACGTGCTCCGCTCCGGGGCGCGGCTCGTCCCGGTGGCGGCGACGGCCGGCGGCCCGGGTCCGGCCTGGGCGACCCGGCCGGAGCTGACGCTGGCCTGCCGGCTCTCGATGGCGCTCGCGATGCTGGCGATGCTGGTGACCCTGTGAGGGGGCGCTGAAGAGATCCGGCCCGGTGCCGGCGCGTTCCGGCCAACCAAACCGTGGCGTACGTCACTTGCCGTCCCCGCCCATACCCCGGCGCGTACCGCACTCATAGGCTGACGCCATGTGGGTCTCCCTCGCGCTGTTCCTGCTCGGCGTCCTGACCGCCCTCGCGGCCCCCCGGCTGCTGTCCCGGGCCGACTGGGTGGAGCGAGAACCCGTGGTGGCCCTGTGGGTGTGGCAGTGCGTGGTGGCCACCGTGCTGCTGAGCTTCGCGCTCTCCATGACGTTCAGCGCGTCCGCCGCCTGGCAGGCCGTGCGGCGGCCGGTCTTCGCGGGCGCCCCGCGCGCGGTGGTCGACGCGTACGAACTCGGCACCTCCGGGCCCTGGTCCGCGGTGCTCGCGGTGGTCCTGGCGGCCGGCGGGCTCTGGTCCGGGGCGATGCTGGGCCGGGAGATCGGCCAAGCCCGCGCCCGGCGCCGGCAGCGCCGCTGCGAGCTGCTCGTCCGCGCACCCCTGCTGCCCGGGGAGCTGCCGGGCAGCGAGCGGCTCGTCGTCCTGGAGGGCGAGCGGGCGGGCGCCTGGTGGATGGCGGGCTCCACTCCGCGACTGGTCATCACGACCGCGGCGCTCCGGCGGTTGAAGGGGCGTCAGCTGGACGCGGTCCTGGCGCACGAGCAGGGCCACGCCCGGGCCCGGCACGACTGGCTGCTGCACAGCTCGGGGGCGCTGGCCGCCGGGTTCCCGGGGATCCCGGTCTTCGCGGCCTTCCGCGAGGAGATGCACCGGCTGGTGGAACTGGCCGCCGACGACGTGGCCTCGCGCCGCTTCGGGCGGCTGACGATCGCGCTCGCGCTGGTCGAACTGAACGAGGACCGGGGTGTGTTCGGTCCCGGCCCGGCCCCTTCGGCCGATCTGCCGCAGCGGGTGAACCGGCTGCTCACCGCCGCGCCCCGGCTCACCGCCGGACGCCGGCTGCGGCTGACGGCGGCCGCGTCCCTGGTGCCCGTGATCCCCGTGCTCGTGGCCTTCGTCCCGGCGCTCCGCGCGCTGGGATAGCGGCGGGTGACGGCACGCACGACGGACGAGGGCCCGAAGGCCGAGCCCTCGGCGCCCGCGGCGGAGGGGGCCGCGACGGCCGAGCCCACGACGCGCACGGCCGCCGAGGCCCCGGCGGCGACGCGCGCCGGTCGTCGGGAGGACGGCCGGGCGCCGATCGTCGGGCAGGATCGGCGCATGCGCACCTCCGCCCTGGTCTCCGGGGTCCTGGCCCTGACTCTGCTCGTGCTCGTCGCCGTGGGGTGGGCGCCGCTGCTCTCCTTCGACCGGTCGGTCGCGGAGGCCCTCCACCGCAGCGCGGTCGCCCACCCCGGGTTCACCCACCTCAACCGCGTCCTCACCGACTGGGTGTGGGACCCGTGGACGATGCGCGCCCTGGCCGCCGGCGCCGCGGTGCTGCTGTGGTGGCGGCGGGACCGGCGGGCGGCGCTGTGGGTGGCCGGGACGAGCCTGCTGGCCGTCGGGCTCCAGCAGGCCCTCAAGGAACTGGTGGGACGCGACCGCCCGTACTGGACCGACCCCGTCGACTCCGCGCGGTACGCGGCCTTCCCGTCGGGGCACGCCATGACGGCGACGGTCACCTGCGGGCTGCTGCTGTGGGTCCTCGCCCTGCATTGGCGGGAGGAGTGGCGCGGCTGGGGGGCCCTGGCGGGCGCCGCCGTCGTCTCGGTGCTCGGGGTCGGCTGGACACGGGTCTACCTGGGCGTGCACTGGCCCTCGGACGTCGTCGAGGGCTGGCTGCTCGGCTGGTGCTGTGTGGCCGCGGCGGTGCTCACGTACCGGTGGAGCGAGCGGCGCGTCGCCGCCCGCCACTCCCCCGAGGGCGAGGACGGCGGGAGCAGAATGGGAGAAAGACGATGAAGCCGCCTGTTCTGGACGATCCCCCGTGTCGCCCAGAACAGACGGCATCCCCGGCGGTATGCCACACGGGCATGCCGACGGGATGCGCCGAGTATATTGGCCGGCAGCCAGTCAACGCAGGAGTCCAGCATGTCCCCGCGTAGCCCATCGGTCAATGAAGAGCTTCGACGCCGGTCGCGGGAGCGGATTCTCCAGGCCACCGTGGACCTCGTCGACGCCCACGGCTACGAGGCGACCACGCTCGGCGACATAGCGGAGCGGGCCGGTACGGCGCGGGGGCTGATCTCGTACTACTTCCCCGGCAAGCACGTGCTGCTCCAGGCCGCTGTGCACCGGCTGATGCACCTGACCCTGGAGGAGGCGCTCGAACGGGAACCGCGGACGGAGGACGGCCGCGAGCGTCTCGCCCGCGCGATCGACGCCGTCCTGGGGCTCGCGGTGACGCGGCCCACCCTGATGCGGACGCACATGGCGGGCATCCTGCAGGCCGACGGGTTCGTGCAGTGCGAGGAGCAGCAGCGCCTGGCCTTCCTCCTCCGGGACACGGTCGCGCGGTACGGCTCCACGGACGTGGACACGGACTATCCGATGCTGCGCGCCCTGCTGATGGGCGCGGTGGTGGCGGTGCTGCTGCCGGGGGCCCCGATGCCGCACGCGCGCCTGCGGTCGGAGCTGTTCCACCGGTACGGCCTGGACTGGGAGGCGGGCACGCCGCCGGACGGGGGTCCGCCCGACGGCGCGCCGCGGTCGTGAAGCGGTGATCGGCCCGGGAAGGTGACCGGTCCTAGAAGTCGTCGAAGTAGTCCGGCTGGGTCTGGACGTTGAGCTCGTCCATCCGGATCCGCTTCGCCGGGTCCGTACGACGGTCGGAGAGCTTCAGGACGTCGAAGCCCTTCGCGATGTCGTTCGAGTAGATGTGGCCGTTGTAGTAGTACGCGGACCAGGAGCCGCCCGTGGCGATGGTGGTGGCGGACAGCGGGCCGCGCTCGAAGTAGGCGATCTCCTTCGGGGCGGTCGAGTCGGTGAAGTCCCAGACGGAGACACCGCCCTGGTACCAGGCCTGGACCATCAGGTCCTTGCCCTTGACCGGGATCAGCGAGCCGTTGTGGGCGACGCAGTTCTCGGTGTCGGCCTGGTGGCGCGGGATCTTGAAGTAGCTGCGGAAGACGAGCTTGCGCTGGTCGCCCTTGCCGACGATGTCGTAGATGCCGTCGGCACCCCGGTTCGGGCCGACCACGGCGTTGCAGGTGGCGCCGCCGCCACCGCCGAGCTCGTCGGTGAAGACGACCTTGTTCGCCTTCTGGTTGAAGGTCGCGGAGTGCCAGAACGCGAAGTTGACGTTGTCCTGGACCTGGTCGATGACCCTCGGGTGCTCGGGGTCCTTGATGTCGAAGAGGATGCCGTCACCCATGCAGGCGCCGGCCGCGAGGTCCTTGCCCGGCAGGACGGTGATGTCGTGGCAGCCGGTGGTCTTGGAGACGCCCGGGTTGGTGGGCCCGCCCGGGTTGCCGCCGCCGTCCGGGCCCTCGCCCGGGAAGAGGACGGGGAAGTTGACGACCGCCGCCTGCTCGGGAGCCTTGCGCGGGACCTTGATGACGGAGATGCCGTCGTGCGGGGGCTGGCAGTCCGGGAAGGCCGCGTTGGGCGAGTAGGAGGAGACGTAGATGTACACGTTCTTGCCCTTGGGCAGGATCGTGTGGGTGTGGGAACCGCAGGCGGTCTCGACGGCCGCGACGTACTTCGGGTTGGCGATGTCGCTGATGTCGAAGATCTTCATGCCCTCCCAGGATTCCTTGACCGAGGCGGGCTGCGTCGTGCTGGCGCACGAGTTGTCGCTCCGGGAGGAGTCGGTCGAGAGGAAGAGCAGGTTCCCGGAGACGGAGATGTCGTTCTGGGAGCCCGGGCAGAGGACCTGCGCGACGGTCTTCGGTTCCTTCGGGTTGCTGATGTCGTAGATCCGGAAGCCGTCGTAGTTGCCGGCGAAGGCGTACTTGCCCTGGAAGGCGAGGTCCGTGTTGAGGCTCTTGAGGGCGTCCTTGGGGACGTTCGCGAGGTGCTCGATGTTGTCGCTGTGGACGATCTCGTCCACGCCGGGTATCTCGCCGCTCTGGATGGCGGAGCGCGCCTCGGCGGCCTGCTGGGAGGAGACGGCGCCTTGTGCGGGGCCGGCGTCTCCGGGGTCGGGGGTGGCGGCCGCGGGGCCTGCGGCGAGCAGTGTGGCCAGCAGCCCGGCGGCGGCGGATGCCACACCCAGGCGTCTGAACCGGGCACGCGGGTCACGCGTGTCGGACGTGGTACGCGGGGTACGCAACGAAGTCACTCCGTCCTCCCTGGTATCCGTTCAGCTTTGAACGGGTGTTGGACCCCGGCAGTATCTTCCGTGCCATGCACATCTCAACAGATGGCAACACAGACGTAATGAAGGTTTTTGATCGGCCCCTGCGAGAAAGTGCTAGGAACGGTCACTGTTCACGCAAAAACACCTGGAGGTCGCGTTGTTGATCCGCCGTCAGCGTGCCGTCGTCGCCGCGGCCCTGTCCGCCGTCGCCGTACTCGCCCTGGGCGCCTGCGAGTCGGGGTCCGAGAAGGGCGCGCCGCAGGCCGGGGCCTCGACGGGGCCCGCGGTGGTGGCACCGGGGAAGCCCGGTGAACCGGCCCGGCGGATATCCCCCGAGGAGGCGGCCCGGCTGCTGCCCGACGAGAGCCCGAACGGGGCGGACTTCCGGTACGCGCAGATGATGATCGTGCACCACGAGCAGGCCTTGACGATGACGGCGCTGGCCCCGCAGCGGGCGTCCTCGCCGCAGGTGAAGAAGGTCGCCGAGCGGATCGCGGCGGCGCAGCGTCCGGAGATCGACGCGATGGAAGGTTGGCTGAAAAACAACGGCGGTCCGCGCCAACAGGGCGAGCACGATCACCACTCGATGCCGGGCATGGCGAGCGAGGAGCAGCTGACGCAGCTGCAGAGCGCGCGGGGGAAGGCCTTCGACGAGCTCTTCCTGAAGCTGATGATCGCGCACCACGAGGGGGCCGTGACGATGGCCGCCGAGGTGCTGAGCGAGGGGAACAACGTCCTCGTGGAGGAGATGGCGAACGACGTGATCGCCCAGCAGACCTCGGAGATCAACCGGATGCGCTCCCTGTAGTCACCCCGGGAGGCCGGATGCGCTCCCTGCAGCCGCTCCGGGAGGGAGGGTGGCCGTCAGACCGCCGTCTCTCCCTCGCGGCCGGCCTGGGCGCCGGCCGCCGCCAGGACGGAGTCGAGGAGGCCGGGGAAGAGGGCGTCGAGGTCGCTCCTGCGCAGGCAGTTGAGCTTGGCCGTGCCCCGGTACATCTGCCGGATGACGCCGCTCTCACGGAGCACCCGGAAGTGGTGCGTGGTCGTGGACTTGGTCACCGGGAGGTCGAAGTACGAGCAGCTGAGTTCGGTGTCCTCGCGCGCCATGTCCCGCACGATCCGCAGACGCACGGCGTCCGAGAGGGCGTGCAGCACCTCTTCGAGGCGGATCTGGTCGCGCGTGGGGTGTTCGAGGACGCGCGGGCTGGTGGTGGTCGTCATGGCGGCGGCTCCACTTCATCCGGGATGCGGTCCATTGTACGAGAGCCCTCGTAGTTTGACAGGTGCCGTACTACGATGAGTATCGTACGAGCACCCTTCGAGGCATCCCGAAACGGAGTCCGTCATGAGCGTCGCCCTGTTCGAGCCCTACACCCTGCGGTCCGTGACCGTGCCCAACCGGGTCTGGATGGCGCCCATGTGCCAGTACTCGGCGGAGACGAGCGGGCCGAACGCGGGGGTCGCCGGCGACTGGCACTTCGCCCACTACGCGGCCCGTGCCACCGGCGGCGCCGGACTGATCCTCGTCGAGGCGACCGCCGTCGCCCCCGAGGGCCGCATCAGCCCCGCGGACCTCGGGCTCTGGAACGACACCCAGATCGAGGGACTGCGACGGATCTCCGGATTCCTCAAGGAGCACGGCACGGTGCCCGGCATCCAGATCGGCCACGCCGGACGCAAGGCCTCCACCAACCGCCCCTGGGAGGGCCGCGGCCCGGTCGGTCCGGGCGAGGGCTGGCAGCCCGTCGGCCCCAGCCCGGTCGAGTTCGCCGAGGGCTACCCGGTGCCGACCGAGCTGACCGTGGACCGGATCCAGGAGATCACCGGGCAGTTCGCGGACGCGGCCCGGCGCGCGCTCGCGGCCGGATTCGAGGTCATCGAGGTGCACGGCGCGCACGGCTACCTCATCGGCGAGTTCCTCTCCCCGCACAGCAACCACCGCACGGACGCGTACGGCGGCTCCTTCGAGAACCGGACCCGCCTCGCCCTGGAGGTCGTCGACGCCGTCCGGGCCGTCTGGCCCGAGGAGCTGCCCGTCCTCTTCCGGATCTCCGCCACCGACTGGCTGGAGGAGCAGGGCTGGACGGCCGACGAGACCGTACGCTTCGCCGCGCTGCTCCGCGAGCACGGCGTCGACCTCCTCGACGTCTCCAGCGGCGGCAACGGCGGACCGGCCCGGATCCCGGTGGGCCCCGGCTACCAGGTGCCCTTCGCCGCCCGCGTCAAGGCGGAGACCGGGCTGCCGGTCGCCGCGGTCGGCCTGATCACCGAGAGCGAGCAGGCCGAGAAGATCCTCGCCAACGGCGAGGCCGACGCGGTCCTCCTCGGCCGCGAGCTGCTGCGCGACGCCTCCTGGCCGCGCCGTGCCGCCCGCGAACTGGGCGCGACGACCCCGGCGCCGTCGCAGTACGCCTGGGCGATCTGACCGGAGGGGCGGCGGGACGGGGTCCGTCCCGGCGGGTTTCCCGCCCCCGCCCGTCGGGCCGGGCGCCCCGGTGCGTCCTCCGGTGCCGGGCCGGGGTGTCTGCGGGGGCCGTTGTCAGTGGGTGGGTGCAGACTGGCCCGTATCCGCGACAACGGCGTCCTGGAGGTGGCAGCCATGCCCGACGTACTCCTCACCGTAGGCACCCGCAAGGGTCTCTTCATCGGCCGGCGACACGACGGACGGTGGGAGTTCGACGATCCCGCCTTCCCCGCGCAGGCGGTGTACTCCGTCGCCATCGACACGCGGCGGCCGGCCCCACGACTGCTCGTGGGCGGGGACAGCGCCCACTGGGGCCCCTCCGTGTTCCACTCCGACGACCTCGGCAGGAGCTGGACCGAACCGGCCCGGCCGGCGGTGAAGTTCCCCGAGGACACCGGAGCCTCCCTGGAGCGCGTCTGGCAGTTGCACCCGGCCCCGGAGCACTCCCCCGACGTCGTGTACGCGGGGACGGAGCCGGCCGCGCTCTTCCGCTCGGCGGACGGCGGCGAGTCCTTCGAGCTCGTCCGCCCGCTCTGGGAGCACCCGACGCGCTCGAAGTGGGTGCCCGGTGGAGGCGGCGAGGCCGTGCACACGGTCGTCACCGACCCGCGCGACCCGGACGCGCTGACCGTGGCGGTGTCGACCGCGGGCGTGTTCCGGTCGCGGGACGGCGGGGCCGCGTGGGCGCCGTCCAACCAGGGGGTGTCCGCCGTGTTCCTGCCCGACCCGAACCCCGAGTTCGGGCAGTGCGTCCACAAGATCGCCCAGGACGCGGGCGACCGGGACCGGCTGTACCTCCAGAACCACTGGGGGGTCTTCCGGAGCGACGACGCGGGCGCGAGCTGGACCGACATCGGCTCGGGGCTCCCCTCCGACTTCGGGTTCGCGATCGCCGCGCACCCGCACCGCCCCGACACCGCCTACGTCTTCCCGATCACCGCCGACTCCGACCGGGTGCCGGCCGGCCACCGCTGCCGCGTCTACCGCACGAGGGACGCGGGCGAGACCTGGGAGCCGCTGTCCCGCGGCCTGCCCGGGAGCGACCACTACGGCACGGTGCTGCGGGACGCGCTGTGCACGGATGACGCGGACCCGGCGGGCGTCTACTTCGGCAACCGGAACGGCGAGCTGTACGCGAGCGACGACGACGGGGACAGCTGGCAGCTGCTCGCGGAGCATCTGCCGGACGTGCTGTGTGTGCGGGCGGCGGTGATCTGACGGAATCCGAGATTCCGCCGAGCGGGGTCAAGTACCCGTGACGGAAGGGGAGTTCGTTCGCACGGGCATGCGATCATGGGCGCGCCTCCCGGCCGTCGGCCGGGCTTTCCCGATTGCAGAGGACCATGAAGCTCAGCCCGTTCTCCCACGTCCGCCGCGGCCTGCTCGTGCTCGCGGCCACCATCGGCATGCTCTTCGGATTCACGGCCGCACCCGCGCAGGCCCAGGACCTCGTCCTGGACGGCGTCTTCGAGCTCCAGCCGCTGCACACCTCCGGCAAGTGCCTGGAGGTCGCCGACTGGAGCACGAACGACGGCGCCGCCGTCCGTCAGTGGGACTGCACCCACAAGCCGAACCAGCAGTGGGCGCGGTACTACGCACCGGGGTCCTCGACCGGCCCGTACTGGTACGTGAACATGAACAGCGGCAAGTGCCTGGAGATCCGCGACTGGGGCACCTACAACGGGGCCGTCGCCGACCAGTGGGGCTGCCACTACGGCGCCAACCAGACCTGGTACGGGAACTCGGGCATGATCTACCCGGACTTCACCTACGCCTCCAGCAAGTGCCTGGAGATCGCCGACTGGCGCACCGACAACGGCGCCCCGGCGCGTCTGTGGGACTGCACCTACCAGCCGAACCAGAAGTTCTACTTCAAGCGGGTCTGACCCCCGCCACCGGGGCGCCGGTCCGTCCGGCGCCCCTCCGGGCTCAGGGCAGGCGCCAGTCCACCGGCTGGGCGCCCATGCCGAGGAGCATCTCGTTCGCCCGGCTGAAGGGGCGGGAGCCGAAGAAGCCCCGGTCCGCCGACATCGGGGACGGGTGCGCGGACTCGACCGCCGGCAGGTTGCCGAGGAGCGGGCGGGCCCTGCGGGCGTCACTGCCCCAGAGGATCGACACCAGGGGCTTGCCGCGGGCGGCCAGCGCACGGATGGCCTGCTCGGTGACCTCCTCCCAGCCCTTGCCCCGGTGCGCGCCCGCCTTGCGCGGGGCCGTGGTCAGCGCCCTGTTGAGCAGGAGCACGCCCTGCTCGGTCCAGGGCGTGAGGTCGCCGTTCGACGGGCGGGGCAGGCCGAGGTCGGTGTGCAGCTCGCGGAAGATGTTCTCCAGGCTCGGCGGCAGCGAGCGGACCTCCGGGGCGACCGAGAAGCTGAGCCCCATCGGCATCCCCGGTGTGTGATAGGGGTCCTGACCCACGATCAGCACCCGCACCTCGTCGAAGGGCTGCTGGAAGGCCCGCAGCACGTTCGGCCCGGAGGGCAGGTATGTCCGGCCCGCGGCGATCTCGCCCCGCAGAAAGTCACCCATCGCGGCGACACGCTCCGCGACGGGGCTCAGAGCCTCCGCCCAGCCGGGCTCCACCAGTTCGTTCAAGGGTCGCGCTGTCACGGTCCGTCACTCTACCGGCCTACATTGAATCCTCCCCTCCCTGGAGGGAGGGATTCCCCACCTTCCAGGGCCGATATGGGGATTTCTGGCTCACGCTGCCGGGCGAGGCAGCCCCACGCCCGGACTTCCACGATCAGCACCAGCCGGGTCGAGACCGGCCCGGACCAGCATCACGCGGGCGGAGTTCTTGTCCCTGAGGGACACGGCTCCGCACGCGGTGCAGGCATACGTTCGCTCGGAAAGCGGGCGAGCTTCTGCGCCGCGGTCTTGCCGTGCTGGGCATGGGGAAGGTCGTGAGCGTCGGATGTGGTAGTCGCGGTCTCCTTCACGCCCCAGTCGATCCCGATCACACGACCGGGCAACCGGTCTCTGATGTCCTTCTGCGCCTTGGCTCGGGCCTTGCCGAAGTCACGTACGACCTGCTGCTGAGGAACCGAGGACCCGTCACGCAGCCATGCGGTGCGCCTGCGGGCATCGGTCAGCATCTTGTCCAGCTCGGCCGGGCCACAGGTCCGCTTCTCACCAGTGGCTTTGTTGTGCAGGTGTACGGCCCTGGACTTCGCGACGGCCTCGTTCCAGATCCACCGGCACCGGTCCCATTCGCCCATCAGGGCAGTGCGAGCCGTGGACGACACGCGCAGCCGGAAGTTCCACCGAGCTTGCCCGGAATCCCCCGTCTGCGCTTCCTCCGCCATGGGAAGCAACCTACGGAGACCGACCGACAATTGAGAGTAAGTCATCTCAAGCGAATGGCCCACGACCGCATGCGGCATATAATGCCCCGCCCTGACGCCGAAATGACCACCGCTCCCCTGGTCCGCAGAAGTCCGATTCCCATCGGGCCCGAAGGCCGGGACATCTTCGGAGGTATCTGATGAACGAACTCTCCGAGGGCCTTGTCGTCGGCGTCGACTCCGGTGGGTCGGGGCTTCGGGTCGCGCTGGCCGAGGCCGCGGGCGGGGAGGTCCTCGACAGCCGTGCCTCACGCGAACCGGTGCGCACCGGTCCCGACGGGATCTCCGCCGAGCATTTCCTGGAGCAGGTCCTGCCCGCCGTCCGGGCCCTCAGGAAGACCTTCCGCGCGCGGCCGGTCGTCGCCGTGGCCGTGGGCGCCGCCGGGATGGCGACCCTCGGGGACGAGCTGCGGGCCGTGCTCCCGGGTGCCTTCGCGGAGGCCTGGGGGGTGCGCCGGGTCGCCCTCGCGGCCGACGCGGTCACCGCGTACGCCGGTGCGCTCGGGCAGCGGCCCGGCGTCGTCGTCGCGGGCGGTACGGGGCTGATCGCGCTCGGCACGGATCTGACGTCCTGGCGGCGGGCCGACGGCTGGGGGCATCTGCTCGGCGACTGCGGCAGCGGCGCCTGGATCGGCCGGGCGGGCCTGGAGGCGGCGATGCGCGCGCACGACGGGCGGCGCGGGGGTTCGGCGGCGCTCCTGGCCCGGGCCGAGAAGCTCTTCGGGCCGGCGGCCGGACTGCCGGGCGTGCTCTACCCGCGTACGGACCGTCCCGCGGCGCTCGCCTCCTTCGCGCCGGCGGTGCGGGACTGCGCCGAGGCGGATCCCGTGGCGGCGGGCATCCTCGCGCGGGCCGGGACGCACATCGCCGAGGCAGCCGAGGCCGTCTGCCCGGTGGAGCCGGGTGCCCTGGTGGCCCTCACCGGCGGGCTCTTCAAGTTGGGCGAGCCCCTGCTCGCACCGCTCCGGTCCGCCCTCGGGGAGCGGCTGCCGCAGGCCCGGACGGTGCAGCCGGTGGGGGATCCGCTCGGCGGGGCGGTCGCCCTCGCCCGCGCACTCGCCACGGACACGCTGCGCCTGCCGGAACACCCCTCTCTGCTCTGCCAGTTCGGCCTCGGGCCGGCCTAGGCGGAGCCGTCCACCCAGGTGGGAGGCGGGACGCCGGGGCGGGGCCGGGCCCGGACGGCGCTGCGGAGGAAGGGAAGCGGAATCGGATCGGGGGCGGAAGCGAAAGGGCTACGGAACGGAAGTCGGACCCCAGAGCGGACATAGAGGGGCAGAAGGCACGTGAGTGCACCTCAGCCGACGGCGCGGCGGGCGAAACCAGTAGCATGCGGCGCCATGAGCTCCCCCACTGGGCCTGCTTCCGGCCTGCCTGTACGAATGCCTCGACCCCGCCAGTCCGGGCGGCACCGTCGCCCCGAACCCGCGGCGGCGCCCGAGGGCGCTCCCGCACTGGTTCTCGCCGTGCCCGGCGCGCCGTCCGCCGCCATACGCTCGCTGGCCGAAGAGGTCGTGAGCATCGCCCGCTCCGAGCTGCCCGGCCTGGAGGCCGCGATCGGCTTCCTGGAGGGCGACGACACCGAGTACCCGTCGCTCGCGACCGTCCTCACGGCGACCGAGACGCTGCGCACCGAGCGGTACGAGCTGGCGCTGGCCGCCGGCCGTGAGGCCGCCGTCCCGACGGGCCCGGCCGCGGTCGTCGTCCCGCTCCTCGCGGGCCCGGACAGCGCCCAGATGCGCCAGGTCCGCCAGGCGCTGATGGACGGCGGCAACACCGCCGAGCTGACCGACGTGCTCGGCCCGCACCCGCTGCTCGCCGAGGCGCTGCACGTGCGTCTCTCCGAGGCCGGTCTGGCCCGCGCCGACCGGGCCAGGCTGTTCACGGTCGCGACGGCCGCCGACGGCATCATCCTGGCGACGGTCGGTGGCGAGGAGGCCGTGCAGGCCGCCGGGATCACCGGCATGCTGCTCGCCGCGCGCCTCGCCGTCCCGGTGATGGCCGCCGCGCTCGACCAGGAGGGTTCCATCGCCTCCGTGGCCGAGCAGCTGCGCGCCGCCGGTGCGGAGCAGCTGGCCCTCGCCCCGTACCTGATCGGCCCCGAGCTGGCCGACGGTCTTCTCGACGAGGCGTCGAAGGAGTCCGGGTGCGCGGCCGCCGAGCCGCTGGGCGCCTACCCGGCCATCGGCAAGCTGGTGCTCTCGCAGTACACGGCCGCGCTGGGCATTCCGCCGCAGCAGCCGCAGGGCGCGCCTTCGCTCTGACGCGTACGGAAGGGCCCGCTCCGGATCTGTCCGGTGCGGGCCCTTCGTCGTGTGCGGCTCAGCCGAGGACCACGCAGGAGGCCGCGGGGGCGTCGATCGAACCCGCGCGGGACGGGATGCCGGTCTCCGGGTCGAGGGTGAACCAGGTGATGTCGCCGGAGCGCTCGTTCGCCGCGTACAGGCGCCGGCCGGAGGGGTCGAGGGTGAGGTCGCGGGGCCAGGTGCCGCCGCAGGGCACGGTGGCGACGAGACGGGCCTCGGCGCCGTCCGCGCCGAGGGCGAGCACGGCGAGGGTGTCTTCGCCGCGCACGGCGGCCCAGAGGAAGCGGCCGTCGGGGGCGACGAGCACCTCGGAGGGGTAGCTCGGGCCGGTGGTGCCCTCGGGGACGACGGGGGTCTCGCCGAGGGGTTCGAGCAGGCCCTGGGCGGCGTCCCAGCGGCAGACGGTGAGGGTGGGCTCCAGCTCGTTCAGGACGTACGCGTGCGTGCCGGCCGGATGGAAGGCGAGGTGGCGCGGTCCGGTGCCGGGGCGCAGCGCGGTCTCGCCGTGGAGGGTGAGGCGCCCGGTCGCGGGGTCGAGGGCGCAGATCCGTACGGAGTCGGTGCCGAGGTCCACGCTGACGACCCAGTCGCCGCTGGGGTCGGGGAGGACCTGGTGGGCGTGCGGGCCGCTCTGGCGGTCGGCGACGGGGCCGCTGCCCTCGTGAGGCAGGACGGTGGTGGCGGGGCGGGCGGTGCCGTCCTCGGCCAGGGGCAGGGCGGTGACGCTGCCGGAGGTGTAGTTGGCGGTGAGCAGGTGGCCGGCGGCGAGTGCCAGGTGGGTGGGGCCGGCGCCGTCGACGGGGACGGGGGCGCCGAGCGGGCGGGGCGCGGGCCCGGTGATGTCGAAGGCGGCGACGGCTCCCGCGTCGGTCTCGGAGACGGCGTGGAGGACGGGTCCGGCGAGCGCGAGGAAGGAGGGGTCGGCGACGGCGTCGCTGGCGCCGGTGACGGTGAGGGCGCCGGTCTCCGGGTCCACGTCGGCGGCGAGGACGCCGCGGCCGCCCGCCGAGGTGAAGGAGCCGATGTACGCCCGTACCCCGCTCCGGCCCTGATCCGTCCCTGTGCCGCCCACGGCGCCTCCCCTGTCCCCGGGGCCGGTCGTGGTCGACCGGCCCTCGTGTCGTCGGGCCGACGGTAGCAGGCGGTCTAGACCAAAGGGGCGGACGTTCGCTCTCTCAGGAACCCTCTCAGGAACCCTCTCAGGAACGGACCACCCAAGCGCCGGGCGATGTCCGCAGCGGAGCGTCGAGCTCGGTCAGCACGCGGGCGAGCCCCCGTGCGTGGGCGAGAGCCGGCGCGCCCGTGGGGGCCTCACCCTCGGCCCGGTGGTGAGCGTCCGGCTCCACGGCGGCGGCCCCTTCGCGAGAGGTGAGGGCTTCCACCGCGGCCTCGACGCGCCAGCAGGCGGCGGCCAGGCGGGCGTCGTGGCCGGCGTCCGGGTCGGCGGCCACGGCGACCAGTCCCCGCACCTCTCCGGCCGCCTCGTCGAGGAGCACGAGGACCTGGCGGGCCCGCTGCTTCCTCCCCCGGAAAGGGGTCAGGGGATGCACCAGCGGAGCCAGCGAGAGCCGGACGCGCCCGAGGAGCGCCTCCAGCTCGGCGGCGTGGGGCGTCGGGTCGGCGGCGGCGTCGCCGGCGAGACGCTTCACGGACGCCGAGGTGGCGGACCGGACACAGAGGAGCGCCCGCTGGATCCACGCGTCGTTCGTCGTGTGCGTCCGGACGGGGAGGACCAGCGTCACGGCCAGACCGGCGCACACCGCCCCGACGACGGTCTCGGACACGCGCAGGAGGAGCAGCGCGCCGTCCAGCACGCCGAGGAGTCCGTACAGCAGGCTGGCCATCACGGTGACCGCCAGGATCATCCAGCTGTACGACACGGCGGCGGTGTAGAAGATCCCGAACACGCACACGGCGACGAGCAGCGCGGTGACGACGGGCGCACCGCCCAGCGGGATGGCGACGAGGAATCCGGCGGCGATGCCGGTGACGGTGCCGAGGACGCGGCGGAAGCCCCGTACGAGCGTCTCGCCCCGCGAGGCCGTGTTGACGAAGATCCACCAGACGGTGCCGACGGCCCAGTACCAGCGCTGCTCCGAGAGGAACTGTCCGATGACGAGGGCCGCCCCGGAGGCGACGGCGACCTGGACGGCCTGGCGGGTGGTGGCCCGGGCGAGTCCCGTCCCGGGCAGGGCGGCGGGCACCGCCGGGGGCGGGACCCGGCGCTCGATGGGCCACAGCACGAAGCGCACGGCCCCGGCCGCACCGAGGGCGACGCCGGTGGCCGAGTACAGCTGGGGGAGCTGGGCGGGCAGGGCGTGCAGGAACTGGGTCACGAAGAACTGCATGAAGGCGAAGATGCCGAGCGCGTGTCCGCGCGGTCCCCAGCGGCGCGCGTACACGCCCGCGAAGATCACGAGCAGCCAGGTCGTGTCGCGCAGGAGCGGCGCGTCGTGCAGGACGGCCGCGAGGGCGAGGACGGGGAAGCCGACCGTCGGCAGCAGGGCGGTGGTGACGGCCTGACGGCGCACCGTGGGGTCGCCGACCGTGAAGAGGGCGAGCAGCGCGGCGAGGCCGGCGGTGATGGAGGCGACGAGGGACAGACCGAGCAGCTCGGCCAGGGCGACCGCGAGGCCGACGCCGAGGACGGCACGGAGCGAGATCCTGAGCCGGACGAGCCCCGGATCCGGGGCCATGAAGTACTTCTGCACGGCGGCCAAGCCCGCCCCCCTTGATCTGTTCCTCACCGCGCACGGGGCTCCCCTGGGGTGGTGGGGGCTCGGACACGACGAAAGCACCGCGGGCCGGTCCGGCCTCGTCGCCGGACGGCGCTGCGCGGCGCCGAAGGTGTGTGATGGCTACAAGGATAGACAGAAGGGGCCACGTCGGCTCAACTCGCCGCCGAAACGGTGGGCCATTGGCCCAGTGTCGTAGGGGTACGAGTGACCGGACGGGGCCATTGGCTCACGCCGCCACCCCCTTCCCCTCCCCGACCGTCACAGGTGCGCGCTCCGCCGCCGCCGGGCGGTGGTCCGGGAAGGCTTTCGGAAGTGGGGGGATCCGGGGCGTTGACAGCGCCGCGAAGGCCTCTCGATACTGACTGACGGTTCAGTTAACGACCCTGTTGCCACCCCTGGAGGCACCATGTCCGACCTCCCCACCGAGCTGGTTCCGTTCACCCCCGAGCAGCGTGGCATCGTCGAACTCACCCGCGCCTTCGCCCGCGACGAGATCCGCCCGCGGGCGCGCGCCGTGGACGAGGCCGACGTCGAGACACCGTGGGACCTGTGGCACAAGGCCGCCAAGGTCGGCATCACCGGGTTCATGCTTCCCGAGGAGTACGGGGGCGGCGGCTTCACCGACGTCTTCACCCAGTGCCTCGTGCAGGAGGAGCTGTGCGTCGGCGACCTCGGCATCGGAAACCTGCTCTGCTCCAACGGCTTCTTCGCCGACCCGCTGCTCGAACTCGGCACCGAGGAGCAGAAGCGGACCTGGCTCACCCCGCTGACCGGCCCCGACACCCCGATGACCGCCCTCGCCACCACCGAACCCGGCGCCGGCTCCGACGCCGCGTCCATCGTGACGACGGCCACCCGCACCGACGGCGGCTACCTGCTGAGCGGCCAGAAGGCCTGGATCTCCAACGCGGGAGAGGCCGAGCAGTACGTCGTCTTCGCCAAGACCGATCCCACGCTGCGTTCCCGGGGCGTGACCGCCTTCCTGCTGCGCAAGGACACCCCCGGCGTCACCTTCGGCGAGCCGATGCGCAAGATGGGCCAGCGCGCCATCGTCTGCCGGGAGGTCTTCTTCGCCGACGCCTTCGTGCCCGAGGAGAACCGCCTCGGGGAGGAGGGGCAGGGCTTCCGGGGCCTCATGCGGACCTTCGACATCTCGCGCGTGGTGCTGGGCGCGGCGGCGACCGGCGTGGCGCGGGCCGCGTACGAGTACGCACGGGACTACGCGCGCACCCGGCAGCAGTTCGGCAAGCCGATCATCGAGCACCAGGCGGTGGCGTTCCGGCTGGCCGACATGCGGACCCGGATCGAGCAGGCCCGCCTGATGACCTGGCGCGCGGCCAAGCGGCTGGACGCCGGCCTGTCCGCGACGACCGAGGCCGCCATGGCCAAGCTGACCGCCTCGGAGACGGCCGCGTACTGCACCTGGGCCGCCGTGCAGACCCTCGGCGGCTGGGGCTACTCGCGCGAGTACCCGGTGGAGCAGTGGATGCGGGACGCCAAGCTGGAGGAGATCGAGGAGGGCACCTCGGACATCATGCGGCTCGTGATCTCGCGGGGCCTGTGATGACGACGTCACCCACGGCGGGCGAGGCCCTCACCGGTGGAGAGGCCGTCGTCCGCGCCCTCGCCGCGCACGGTGTCACCGACGCCTTCGGGATCCCCGGCACGCACAACCTGGAGATCTACCGCCACCTCCGGGCCCACGGCATACGCCATGTGACCCCCCGCCATGAGCAGGGTGCGGGATACGCCGCCGACGCGTACGCCCGGGTCTCCGGCCGGCCCGGTGTGGCGATCACCACCACCGGCCCCGCGCTGCTGAACATCGCCGCCGCCGTCGGCCAGGCCCACTCCGACAGCGTGCCGCTGCTCGTCGTCTCCCCCGGCATGCCGCTGCGGCACCCCCGGCAGTCCACCGGGCTCCTCCACGAGATGCGCAGCCAGACGGAGGCGCTGCGCGGCGTCGCGGCCTTCAGCCACCGGGTGTCGTCGGTGGACGAGATCGGCTCGGCGGTGGCACGGGCCTTCACCCTCTTCCGTACGGGTCGGCCCCGACCGGTGCACATCGAGGTGCCCCTCGACCTGCTGGAGACCGTCGAGCCGGCGGGGCCCGTACGGCGTGCGCCGCTCACCGGACCCCCCGCGCCCGACCCGGCGGCGGTGGGGAAGGCGGCCGACGTGCTGCGCGCCGCCCGACGGCCCGCGCTGGTCCTGGGCGGAGGGGCCCGGGCGGCGGCCGCGGAGTGCGCGGCGCTCGCCGAGGATCTGGGCGCACCCGTCGTGACCACCGCCAACGGCAAGGGCGTCCTCGACGAGCGCCACCCGCTCTCGCTGGGCGTGTCGCTGCACAGTCCGGCCGTGCAGAAGTGGCTGGCGGACCGCGACGTGATCCTCGCCGTCGGCACGGAGCTGGCCGAGTCCGACATCTGGGGTCCGCCGCCGGCGCTGACGGGCACCCTGATCCGGGTCGACGTGGACCCGGCCCAGATGTACGCGGGGCTCCCGGCGGACGTGCCGCTGGTGGGAGACGCGCGTGTCCTGCTCACGGCGCTGCTCGCCGAATGCCGAGGGGGAGCCCGCGACGTCCCCGCGGACCACGCCGGCGTCCGTGCCCTGCGTACCGCCCGGGACGACGAGACGCGTACTCGCGACGCGCGCTGGCTGCCGTACCTCCGAGCCGTGCGCCGCGTCCTCGCCGAGGACGCCGTCCTCACCTCCGACAGCGCCCAGTGCTGCTACTACGGCGCCCTGCCCCATCTGCCCCTCGGCCCCGAGGGCCGCTATCTGCACCCCACCGGTTTCGGCACCCTCGGCTACGCCCTGCCCGCCGCGATCGGCGCGAAGACCGCGTGCCCCGGGCGGCAGGTCGTCGCGCTCAGCGGCGACGGCGGCCTGCAGTTCTCCGTGCAGGAGCTCGCCACCGCCGCTCAGCTCCGGCTCCCGCTCCCCGTCGTGGTCTTCGACAACGGCGGCTACGGCGAGATCCGCGAGGAGATGGCGGCCCGCGGGGACACTCCCCTGGCCGTGGACCTGCCCGCCGTCGACCTCCCCGCGCTCGCCCGCGCCTACGGCGGCCGGGGCGCCGTGGTCCGTTCGCCGGAGGAGCTCGCCGACGCCCTGGCCCTCGCGCTGACCACTCCCGGACCCACCGTCCTCACCGTTCCAGAAGTTCCCGAAGTTCCCGAAGTTCCCGATGTTCCCGAGGAGTCCTCCCGATGACGCCCGCGCCCGCGACCCCCCTCACGAACACCCCTCTCATCTCCCTCACCTGGACGGACCATGTGACCGGCCGCCAGGGCCACCTGGTGATCGACCGGCTCGTGCGCGGCGTCTCCAGCGGCGGGCTGCGGATGCGGGAGGGCTGCACCCTCGACGAGGTCGCCGGCCTGGCCCGCGGCATGACGATGAAGGAGGCCCTGCACTACAACCCCGAGGGCCGCTACATCCCGCTCGGCGGCGCCAAGGGCGGCATCGACTGCGACCCGCGCGACCCCGAGGCGTACGGGGTGCTGGTCCGCTACCTCCGCGCGATGCGACCGCACATCGAGCGCTTCTGGACCACCGGCGAGGACCTCGGCCTCACCCAGGACCTCGTCGACCGTGCGGCCGCCGAGGCCGGTCTGGTCTCCTCGATCCAGGCCGTGTACCCGCTGCTCGACGACGAGGCCGCGGCCCGGCGCCGGCTCGCGGACGCGTTCGCCGTGGACGTGGACGGCATCGGACTCGACGAGCTGGCGGGCGGCTGCGGCGTCGCCGAATCGGTCCTGACGGCGCTGGACCGGGCCGGTGTCCCCCGCGCGGGGACGCGGGTGTCGGTGCAGGGCTTCGGGACGATGGGCGGGGCGACCGCCCGCTTCCTGGCCCGGGCCGGGCTGAAGATCGTCGCCGTGGCCGACGTCAAGGGGACGATCGTCCACCCGGACGGCCTGGACGTCGAGGCGCTGCTGGCCGCCCGGGACGCGTACGGGACCGTGGACCGCGCCGCCCTGCGCGCGGGCGACCGCGAACTCCCCGGCGACGCCTGGCTGTCCGCCGACGCCGACGTACTCGTCCCGGCCGCCGTCTCGTACGCGGTCGACGCCGGCAACCAGGCCGGCATCACGGCCCGCTGGATCGTCGAGGCGGCCAACATGCCGGTCCTGCCGGAGGCCGAGGAGCTGCTGGCCGCGCGCGGCATCACCGTCCTGCCGGACGTGGTCGTCAACTCGGCCACCAACGCCTGGTGGTGGTGGACCCTCTTCGGCGACATCGGCGCGGACCCGGACGAGGCGTTCGCCCACATCCGGCGCTCCATGCGCGCTCTGGTCGAGCAGGTCCTGGCCCGGGCCGAGCGCGACGGGACCACCCCCCGCGCGGCGGCGCACGGTGTCGTCGCGGACCGGCTGCCGGTGATCGCCGCGCGCTTCGGCTGGTACGCATGAGCCTGGACGCCCTCTTCGATCCGCGTTCCGTCGCTGTCGTCGGTGCCTCCGCCGATCCCGCCAAGTGGGGTTACTGGCTGGCCGCCGGCGCCCTCGCCGGACGCTCCCGGCGCACCGTCCACCTCGTCAACCAGCGGGGCGGCGCCCTCGACGGCGTCCCCTTCCTGCCGGATCTCGGGTCCCTGGCGACCGTCCCCGAGCAGGTCGTCGTCGCGGTGCCGCCGCCGCAGGTGCGGACCGTCGTCGTCCAGGGACTCGCGGCGGGCGCGCGGTGCTTCACCGTGATCACGTCCGGCGGGTCCGGTCCGCAGGAGGAGCGGGAACTCGCCGCGCTCGTCACCTCGCACGGCGGGCGGCTGCTCGGCCCCAACTGCATGGGCGTCGTCGACACCACCACCGAACTCCGCCTGAGCTGGGGGGACTTCCCGTCGGGCGCGGTCGGACTCGTGTCGCAGAGCGGCAACCTCGCACTCGAGATCGGCAGGCTCCTCGCCCGGGCCGGACAGGGGTTCTCCCGGTTCGTCTCGCTCGGCAACCAGCGCGACATCGACGCGGCGGACGCCCTCGACGCGCTGATCGCCCACGACGCGACGCGCGTCGTCGCCGCGTACGTGGAGGACTTCCGGGACGGGCGGCGCCTGGCCCGCACCCTGGCCGCCGCCCACACGGCCGGCAAGCCCGTCCTGCTGCTGACCCTCGGCCGCAGCGAGGCCTCCGGCCGCGCGGCGGCCTCCCACACGGGCGCGCTGGTGAGCGCCCGGGCGGTGGTGGACGCCGTCTGCCGCGACACCGGCGCGATCCTGCTGGAGTCGGCGGGCGAACTGGTGGACACGGCCGTGCTGTTGACGGCTGTGCGACGGGGCCGAGCGTCGTTCCCCGGGGGAAGCCGCGGAAGAAGCCGTGCCGTGCCCGCGGCCGTCGGCGACGGAGCCCTTGCAGCCCCCGAAGCACCGCGCATCACCGCCCACGGAACCCCCGCAGCCCCCGAAGCACCGCGCATCACCGCCGACGGAACCCCCGCGGCCCCCGAAGCGCCGCGCATCGCCGTCGTCGGCGACAGCGGAGGCCAGGGCGCGCTCGCCGCCGACGCGCTCGCCGCCCGCGGGCTCGACGTCCCCGTGCTCGACGAGGCCACCCGGGCCGCCGTCGCCGCGTACCTCCCCGGCCGGGGCGGCTGCGGCAACCCCGTCGACCTCGCGGGCGCCGGGGAGGCGGACCTCCGCAACTACGCCCGGATCACCCGGGCCCTGCTCGACGGCGGGGGCACCGACGCCACGGTCCTCACCGGCTACTTCGGCGACTACGCCACCGCCAACCCCGGCCAGACCCGTGAGGAGTGCGCGGTCGCCGAGGAGCTGGGGGAGGCCGCGCGGAAGGCCGGCCGGCTGCTCGTCGTCCACACCATGGCCCGCGACACCCCGGCCCTGACCGTGCTGCGCGAGCACGGCGTACCCGTCTACGAGCGCATCGAGCAGGCCGCGACGGCCCTGGCCCATGCGGCCCGGACGGCACGCGCGAGACCGTACGCGCCGCCCGAGCGGGTGCCGTCCCCGGCCCGCCCCGTCGCGGACGGGGGGTACGAGAGCGTCCGGGCCCTGCTCCGGTCCCATGGACTCGACTTCCCCACCGCCGAGTTCGTCACCACGGCCGACGAGGCGGCCGGGGCCGCGCGCCGCACCGGATACCCCCTCGCCCTCAAGGCGATGGGCCTGGCCCACAAGACCGAGGCGGGCGGCGTGGCCCTCGGCATCACCGACGAGACCGCGCTGCGCGCCGCCTTCGCCCGGATGCGTGACACCACCGGCGCCACCCGGTACGCGGTCGAGGAGATGGCCGTCCACCCGCACTCCGTCGAGCTCATCGCCGGGGTGCGGTACGACCCGGCGTTCGGGCCCGTCGCCATGGTCGGCCTCGGCGGCGTCACCGCCGAACTGCTCGCCGACACCGCGCTCGCCCTCGCGCCGCTCACCCCGGGACGGGCGCGCGAGCTGCTGCTCTCCCTGCGGCACGCACCGCTGCTCACCGGCTGGCGGGGCGCGCCCGCCGTCGACCTGGATGCCGCCGCGGACGCCCTGTGCGCACTGGCGCGGGCCGCGTCCGAGCACCCCGAGCTCATCGAGCTCGAAGTCAATCCGCTGCTCGTCCACCCGGGCGGCGCGGTCGCCCTCGACGCCCATGGAGTGCTCGTATGAACCGTTTCGACGGACGGACGTACCTGGTGACGGGCGGCGGCAGCGGCATCGGCCGCGCCCTCGCGCTCGCCCTGACGGGGGCGGGCGCCCGGGTCGCCGTCGCCGGCCGCACCCCGCAACGCCTCGACGAGACGGTCGCCCTGGTCGAGAAGGCAGGCGGGGAGGCCCTCGCGGTGCCGACGGACGTGCGGGACCCGGAGGCGGTGGACGCGCTGGTGGCCGCGGCGGTCGAGCGGTTCGGCCGGCTGGACGGGCTGGTCAACAACGCCGCCGGGAACTTCGTCGTCCCCGGCATCGACCTGTCCCCGGGCGGCTGGCGCGCCGTCGTCGACATCGTCCTCAACGGCTCGTACTACTGCACCCGTGCCGTCGCCCGCAGGCTGCGCGAACAGGGCACCGGCGGCTCGATCCTGTCCGTGATCGCCACGTACGCCTGGCACGGCCACCCGGGCACCGTCCACTCGGCCGCCGCGAAGGCCGGCGTCCTGGCGATGACACGGACCCTCGCGGTGGAACTCGCCCCGCTGGGCATCCGCCTGAACTGCATCGCCCCCGGACCGACGGAGACGGAGGGTGCCGGCGCGGCCCTGTGGGCCACCGACGAGGCTCGCGAGGAGGTTCTGGCCACGGTCCCGGCGGGCCGCTTCGCCGACCCCGCCGAGATCGCGGAGGCGGCGCTGTTCCTGCTGGGCGACGGGGCGACGTACCTGACCGGCGAGTGCCTCACGGTGGACGGCGGCCAGTGGCTGGGCAAGCAGGTGTACGGGCGGTCGGCCGGGTAGCGGACCGGACGCGGTGAGGGGCGGCCCGCGGGCCGCCCCTCACCGCGTCCGGTCCGGACCTCAGTTCTTCGTACGGCGGGTCTTCGCGCCCGCCGCGTAGAAGACGAGGCCGATGACCGCGATGATCAGCAGCGGCACGACCTGGCTCAGCGTGTACGCGAGGCGCTCGCCGGCGAAGGCCTCGGGGAGGGAGTCCGCGGGGGAACCCTCCGTGCCGAACCAGCCGATGCCGAAGCCCGGCCAGATCAGTACGACCACCGTGAAGGCGACCAGACCGGTCGACAGCGCGGTGACCGTCCAGACGCCGAGGCGGCCGCCCGGGACGGCGTACGGGCGGGGGGTGTCGGGGTACTTGCGGCGCAGCACCACCAGGCTCGGGAAGGTGATGACGTACGAGATGAAGGTCGTGCAGATCGTCAGGCCCAGGCCCGCCGCGAAGTACTTCTCGCCGTCGCCCTCGGTGAGGTTGAGGGCGGCCACGAGGAGGATCGACGCGAGGACCGCCGAGAGCAGGTTCACCCGCACCGGGGTGCCGTGCTTCTCGGAGATCGTGCCGAGCCAGGCCGGCCCGGCACCGTCGGCGCAGGCGACGGCCTGGGCGCGGTGCGCGCCCATCGCCCAGGTGACGCCGGAGGTCAACAGGCCGATGATGAGCCCGGCGGCGGCGATGCCGCCGAAGACCGCGCCCGCACCGGTGAGGGTGACCGTGCCGTCGGCGGCGATGGAGCCCCCGTAGACCGTGAAGACGGCCTTGCAGGCGTCGATGAAGCCGCCGAGGCTGCCGATCCTGTCGCTGGGCAGGACGAACATGATGCCGAGGATGGGCCCGCCGTAGAGCAGCAGCGAGGCGACGCCGGAGCGGAGGATGGAGAGCGGGATGTCACGGCGCGGGTTGCGCATCTCCTCGGCCGCGGAGCTGGGCAGTTCGAAACCGACGTAGTTGAAGATCAGGACGGGGACGAGCGCCACGAAACCGGCGTAGGTCGGTGAGAACTCGCTCGCGGGCAGGGCGTGCACGCCGTTCCGCACGGCGAAGACGACGACCGAGACGAGGAAGAAGCCGAGCAGCACGATCCGCGCGACGGCGCCGGCGATCGGCACCCACTTGCCGACCCGGACGGACTGGACGACGGCGAGCGCGCCGCCCCAGATGAAGACGAGCCCGGCGGCGTACTTCCACAGGCCGGGCAGCGGCGTGAAGAACTCCTCCCAGGTGGTGAGGGCGATGATGCACAGACTGCCGCCCACCCACACCGGGTTGGAGATCCAGTAGAGGATCTGGTTGAGGCCCGCGGTGAGCCGGCCGAAGGCGAGCCGGGTCCAGACGTACGGGCCGCCCTGGACGGGGAAGGCGGAGCCGAGTTCGGCGACGAGGAGTCCGTAGGGGAGGAAGAAGAGCAGCGCGAGGATGGCCATCCAGGTCAGTCCCTGCGGGCCCTGCGCCGCGACCGACCCGATCGTGTCGAGTCCGACGAGGGTGCATATGAGGAACAGCAGGACGTCGAAGCGGCGCAGCTCCTTGCGGAGCCGGCCTCGCTGTTCGCCCCAGCCCTCGGAGAGGTCGGGGGTCTCGGGTGCGGGCTCTTCGGCCCTGCTGGCGGTGACGGGTGCTTGGGTCACGGGCGGACTCCTACGGCGGCACGGGGGAGGGTCACGTACGGAGCGGCACATCATCTGACTGAACGGCCAGTCAGTAGCCAGCACTGTGAGCCCGGCCACATCGCACTGTCAAGAGCTGTGTAGGGTAAAGCCGTGGCCAGAGTCCGGTTGAGCGTGGAGGAACGGCGCGCGGAGATCCTGCGCGTCGCCGTCGAGCAGATCGAAGCCCGCGGCGTCAGCGGCGTACGCATCGCGGACGTCGCCTCGGCGCTCGGAGTCAGCAGCTCCCTGGTGCTCTACCACTTCTCCACGAAGGAACTGCTCGTCGCCGAGGCCTTCGCCCACGCCGCCGAGGGAGACCTCGCCCACCTGCGCCGACTGCTGGACAGACCCCGCACCAGCGCCGCGCTGCGGCTGCGCTCGGCCGTGCGCTGGTACGCGCCGACCGGGCAGGCGAAGGGCTGGCGGCTCTGGATCGAGGGCTGGGCGGCCGCGCTGCGCGAACCCGCCCTCAGGAAGGTCGCCCACGACCTCGACCAGCAGTGGAAGGCCGCGATCGCCGACGTCGTCGCGCAGGGCGTGGCGGCCGGCGAGTTCGTCTGCGACCGCCCGGAGGACGTGGCCTGGCGTCTGACCGCGCTGCTCGACGGACTCGCCGTGCAGATGACCTCGTACAAGGGACCGCTCGGCCGCGCCACGATGCTGGAGTGGGTGGACGACGCGCTCGTGGCCGAACTGGGCATCGACCGCGAGACGTTGACGTCCGGTCGTTAGGGCCGGACCGGATCCGGTCTCGTCTGCCGCAACCATTGACGCGCCCGTCAGTGTTGCCGCATCCTCTCGGGCCATGGAGAGACAGAGCGGAACGCATCTGATCGCATCCGATGTCGTCGTCGTGGGCGGAGGGTACGCCGGACTGGCCGCGGCACTCCGACTTCACGACAACGCCGTCGACTTCACCCTGGTCGAAGCCGCCGACCGGGTCGGCGGGCGGGTCCTGACCGAGATCCGGCCGGGCGGCGGACCCCTCGACCACGGCGGCCAATGGGTCGGTCCCACCCAGACCCGCCTCGTCGAACTCGCCGCGCGCTTCGGCTGCCCCACCTTCCCGACCTGGGAGAAGGGCAGCCACATCGAGGTCTGGCACGACGGCGCGAGGGTCCCCTACAGCGGTGCTGCGCCCGCCGACGGGCCCGGCATCACCGAGTACGTCCGGATCACCGAACTCCTCGACGCGTTCGCCCGCACGGTCGACACCGTCCGGCCGTGGCGCACGGCCCGCTTCGAGGAGTGGGACGCGCTGACGGCCCGGTCCTTCTTCCGCTCCGAGACCGACGACGTGGACGCCCTGCGCCGCCTGGCCCTCGCCGTCCAAGGACTGTGGTGCGCGGAGCCGGACGAGATCTCGCTCTTCCATGTGCTCTTCTACATCGCCGCGGCCGGCGGCTTCGAGCAGCTGATGGAGACCCGCGGCTGCGCCCAGGACAGCCGGTTCCGCACGGGCGCCGCCGGCCCGGCCCGCGCGGTCGCGGCCCTGCTCGGGGACCGCGTCCGCCTCGGCGAGCGGGTGCTCTCGATCGCGTACGCCGCCGACGGCGTCCGCGTCCGCACGCCGACCGCCTTGCTCCGGGCGCGCCGGGCGATCGTGGCCCTGCCCCCGCACGCCGTACGGGCCGTGGGCTTCGCGCCACCCCTGCCCGCCGCCCGGGACGGCTGGCTGTCGCACAGCCCGATGGGACGCGTCGCCAAGATCCACGCGGTCTACGACGCCCCGTTCTGGCGCGAGGAGGGACTGTCCGGGGTGGCGACCCTGTACGACGACGGGCCGATCGGCGTCGTGTTCGACAACTCCCCGGAGGACGGCTCGCGCGGGGTTCTCGTCGGATTCGTGTACGGCGACCGCGTGGACCGCTTCGCCGCGCTGGACGAGACCGGCCGCAGGGCCGCCGTTCTGGACGGCCTCGTCTCCGTGGTCGGCCCCCTGGCCGGTCGGCCGCGCGACTACACGGAGAAGATCTGGCCCCAGGACCCCTTCGCCCGGGGCGGATACGAGGCCTATACGACCCCCGGCGGTTGGAGCCGCCACGGCGAACGCGGCTGGCGGGAGCCGACCGGGCCCCTGCACTGGGCGGGGACGGAGACCGCTTCGGAGTGGAACGGCTACATCGACGGCGCGGTGTCGTCGGGATACCGGGCCGCCGACGAAGTCCTCGCCGTCCTGGCCGGGACGGAGGGGTCGGACGGGTCGGACGGGTCGGACGGGTCGGACGGGTCGGACGAGGCGAGCGCTTTGGGCGGGTCGGACGAGGCCGTCGAGGCGAGCGGGGTGGGCGGGTTGGACGAGGCCGACGGGGCGAGCGGGTCGGACGAGGTCGACGGGGCGAGCGGGTTGGACGGGGCGGCGCGATGACAGTGATCCGGCAGGCGCAGGACGACGACGCCCGGGCCGTGGCGGACCGGGCGCGTTTGGTGGTGCGCTCGGCGGCGATCAGCCAGCGTGAGTTCGCCGCCCGCATCGGCATGGAGCCCACCGCGCTGTCCAAGGCCCTCAACGGCAGCCGCCGCCTCGCGGACCGCGAGCTCGCCGCCATCGCGCGGACCGGGAAGGTGTCCCTGCGGTACCTGCGGACCGGGGAGGGCCGGCCGCCCGCCGCCGCGGACGACCCGGCGGTGCCCGAGGCGCGGCGCCGTGCCGACGCCGTCGACGCGGAGGTCCGCCGGGCCCAGATCCTGGAGGAGACCGCGCGGCTCATCGCCCGCCGCGGCTTCCACCAGGTGCGGGTCGCGGACATCGCCCGCGCCTGCGGAACCAGCACCGGCACGATCCACTACCACTTCCCCACGAAGGGCGACGCGCTGCGCGCTGCCCTGCACCACTACGCCGAACGGCTCCACCAGCGCCTCGAAGCCGAGTTCCGGGACGCGGACGGGCCGGTCGAGAAGCTGCGGCGGCTGATCGACGTCCAGCTGATCAGCGGCGAGGACGACAACGACGAATGGTCGGTGTGGGTGCAGTCGTGGAACGAGGCGATCCTCGACCCCGCCCTGCGGGAGGGCCAGCGCGAGATCTACGCCCGCTGGCGGCGGACCGTGCTCGACCTGGTGCACGCCTGCCAGTACGAGGGGATGGCCACGGACGCCGACGCGGAGGCGCTGACCAGCCGGTTCACCGCTCTCGCGGACGGCCTGGCCATCCAGGTCCTCGCGGGGAACGGGGAGATGACCCCGGCGCGGATGCGGGACCTGCTCCTCGACGCGTTCGAACCGCACCTCACGCTCCGCTGACGGGGCGCGGCGGCCCTCCCCCGGCACGCCGCCCGTCCGGGCCCGAGAAAGGACGTCCCATGACGACGCGTTTCCCGCACCTGTTCAGCCCCCTGAGGATAGGCGGCGTCACCGTTCCCAACCGGATCCTGTCCTCCGGCCACGACACGGTCCTGGCCGAGGACGGCGCGGTGACCGAGGACCTGATCGCCTATCACGAGGCCCGCGCCGCGGGTGGCGTCGGCCTGATCGTGCTCCAGGTCTCCGGCGTGCACGAGTCCGCCCGCTACACCACGCACGTGCTGATGGCCACGGCCGACGCGTGCGTGCCCGGCTACGCCCGGCTCGCGGAGGCGGTGCACCGGCACGGTACGAAGGTCTTCGGCCAGCTGTTCCACCCCGGCCGGGAGATCCTGGAGTCCCCGGACGGCACGGCGCCGGTGGCGTGGGCGCCGTCGGCGACGCCGAGCGAGCGCTTCCACGTGATGCCGCGCGCCATGACCGAGGCGGAGATCCACGAGGTCGTCGACGGCTACGGACAGGCGGCGCGCCGACTGCGCGAGGCCGGGCTCGACGGCGTGGAGGTCGTGGCCAGCCACGGCTATCTGCCGGCGCAGTTCCTCAGCCCCCACGTCAACGTCCGGACCGACGGCTGGGGCGGCGACCGCGAGGGGCGGCTGCGGTTCCTGCGCGAGGCGCTGCGCAGCGCCCGGGCGGAGGCCCGGCCGGACTTCGCCGTCGGCCTGCGCATCTCGGGCGACGAACTCAGCCACGACGGCCTGGACACCGAGCTGGTCCTGGACACCGTCGCCCGGCTCGACGCCGAAGGACTCCTCGACTACGTCTCGGTGTGCGCGGGCAGCTCGTCCAGCCTGTCCGGGGCCGAGCACATCGCTCCGCCCATGTTCCGGCCCGCCGGTTACACCGCCCCGCTGGCCGCGAAGGTACGCGCGGTGGTCGGGGTGCCGGTGATGGTGGCCGGCCGGATCAACCAGCCGCAGGAGGCCGAGCAGATCCTCGCGGACGGGCAGGCCGACGCCTGCGCGATGACCAGGGCGCTGATCTGCGATCCGGACCTGCCGGCGAAGACCGCCGACGGCCGTACCGAGGAGATCCGTGCGTGCATCGGCTGCAACCAGGCGTGCATCGGCCACTTCCAGCTCGGCCACCCCATCTCCTGCATCCAGCACCCGGAGACGGGGCGGGAGCGTCGCTTCGGGGTCCTGCCGCTCGTGACACGGCGCAAGAAGGTGCTGGTGGTCGGCGGCGGGCCGGCCGGCCTGAAGGCCGCGGCCGTGGCGGCCGCACGCGGCCACGACGTGGAACTGCACGAGGCGGGCCGGCGTGTGGGCGGCCAGGTGCTGCTTGCCGAACGGCTCCCGGGGCGGGCCGAGTTCGGAGGGGTGATCACCAATCTGGCGGGCGAGGCGCAGCGCGCCGGAGTCCGCGTGGTGACGGGTTCGCGGATCGACGCCCCGGAGCTCGCCGCCGCGGCCCCGGACGCCGTGATCCTCGCGACCGGGGCCCGGCCCCGCCGACCGCGCCTGGAGCTGATGGACGACCCGGTCGTGCTCGACGCCTGGTCGGTGATCCGCGGCGACGCCGAGATCCCGCGCGGTCGCCGGGGGCGGATCGTGGTGGCGGACTGGCGCGGCGACTGGATCGGCCTCGGCGTCGCCCTCCTCCTGGCCGGCCAGGGCCGGAAGGTGACGCTCTGCGTGACCGGCTTCGCGGCCGGCGAGCACCTGCAGCAGTACGTGCGCGCCTCCGTGCTGGCCCAGGCGGTGCGCGCCCGGATCGAGATCGTTCCGAACGTCCGGCTCCACGGCGCGGACGACGACACCGTCTACCTCCAGCACACCCTGACCGAGGACCCGGTGGTGCTGGAGGGCACGGCCGGAGTCGTCCTGGCCCAGGGCCACCTCCCGGTCACCGACCTCGACCCGCTCGCCCTGGGCCTCGCGCCCGACCGCGTCTTCGCGGTGGGCGACCGCGTCAGCCCGCGCACCGTGGAGGAGGCGGTACTGGAGGGCCTGACGGTGGCGTCCAGGCTGTAGACGTGGCGCCCCGGGCGGGACTTTCCCGACAGGCCCTAAGCACCGTCCCCGCCCAGCTCGGCCCAGACGGTCTTGCCCTCGTCGGTGTACCGCACGCCCCAGTTGTCCGCGAGGGAGGCGCAGATGAGGAGGCCGCGGCCGCCCTCGTCGACGGCTTTGGCGTGGCGGAGGTGGGGGGCGGCCTGTCCCGCGTCGGTCACCTCGCAGGTGAGGGACGGGCCGTCGGCGATGAGGCGGAGGGTGACGGGGGCGGCGCCGTAGCGAAGGGCGTTGGTGACGAGTTCGCTGACGACGAGCGTGACCGTGAACGGGTCGGCGGGATGCTTCCAGCGCCGCAGCCGGTCCTCGACGTGGGCCCGCGCGGTGCCGACGGCGGACAGGTCGTACGGGACGTCCCACTCGGCCAGTTCGCCCGGCGGCAGATGGCGGGTGCGGGCGAGGAGCAGGACCCGGTCGGGGGCGAGGAGCCGCTCCACGTCGTCGGCCATCGCCTCCGGGTCGCGTTCCGGGTGCGCGAGGGCCGCCATGAGGTCCTCCGCCCGTGGCCCTTCGCCGGCGGAGGCCAGACAGAGGGTGCTGCCCTCGGGAAGGAAGAGCGTCGCGCAGGCGAACGGCGGGCCTTCGCCGCCCAGCAGCGGCCCGTCGTCGAGCGGTCGGCTGTCCGCCGTCCCGTCGGGGTGGACGACGACGAGCAGTGAGGCGCCGGCGCCCGCGATGTCGAGCCGCCCGTCGACGGGGTCGTGGACGGCGATCGTGCATCCGGCGGTGGGGTGGGGGGCGGCGGGGGCGGCCGGGGCGAGCCGGGGCCCGGTCGCGGCGGCGCCCGCGTCGAGGAGCGGCGCCGCCTCGGGGACTCCCGCGGGGGCCGGCGGCGCGGCGGTTCGGATCCCCGTCGTCCCGTCGCCCTCCGCGGCGAGGCGGAGCGTGGTGGCGTGGAGGCGGGCCAGGAGTTCGTGCGGGTCGAGGTCGAGCGTGGTCAGGCTGTGGACGGCGGTCCGCAGCCGGCTCATCGTGGCGACGGCTCCCGGCCCCGGGGACTCGACCTGCCCCACGACGAGGGCCACGCGCGCGCCCGGCAGCGGGATCACGTCGCACCAGGAGCCGGCGCCGCTGCCGCCCGGCCGGTGGCGGCGGGCGACGTCGACGGCGCTCTGGGCGGCTTCCTCCCTGGGCTGCGGCCAGCTCTGCAGGGCGGTCATGACGATGTGCTCGCGGGTGAACCGGAGGGCGTTCTCCAGGCAGTTCGCGGTACGGGACGCGAGTGCGTCGGCGAGGGCGCGGTCCTCGGTGCCGTACGGCTCCGCGTCGTCGAGGCGCTGGAAGGCGACCGCTCCGAAGATCTGCCCCCGCACGGTGAGCGGTACGACGAGGCGCGTCGCCGGGCCGGCGCCCGGCGCCGCCGGAGGGAAGGGGCCTTCCGCCGTCGGCAGCCGGTCCCCGAAGATCCCCGGCAGCAGGACGGCGCCCGCCTCCGGGACCTCCGGTCCGTGCTCCGTCCTGCCGGTGGCGGCGCAGCGCAGCAGCGGGACCGTGTCCCGGGACTGGAGGGCCGGGTCCTGGCCACGGAAGACGGCGTCGGTGAGGGCGACGACGACGGATGCGGCGAACTCCGGCACGGTCACGTCGACGAGTTCCCGGGCGGTGCGTTCCACGTCGAGGCCGGTGCCGATGCGCTCATGGGCGTCGTGCAGGAGCCGCAGCCGGTCCTGCGCCCGTTCGCGGTCGGTGACGTCGGTGCTGGTGATGACCACGCCGAGCACCCGGCCCCTGCTGTCCTGGAGACGGTGCGCGGACGCCGAGTAGACGTGCTCGGTGTGCTCGACACCGGGTGAGTGCCCGGCGACGAGCAGGTCGGCCGCGGAGCGGCCCGTCGCGAGGACCTCGCGCAGGACGGCGTCGTCGATGCGCACACCGGCGTACGCGGCGTACGCCTCGACCGCGGGCATGCCGAGGACCCGGTCGGCGGGGATGCCGTGGATCCCCGCGACGACGGCGTTCACCCGGACGATGCGCAGCTCCGTGTCCAGTACGTGGACCCCGATGTCGGACTGGGTGAAGACGGCGTCGAGGACGGCGTCGCCCCACGCGGTCTCCGCACCCCAGGGTTCGCCGCCCCCGGGCGGGGGTGGCGGACCCGCCTGATCCTGCTCACGGTATGCGTCCACTCGTCGTCGCTCCCGCCGGACGTGCACGGCCGCGCCTCAGCCGGTCCTGACGAGCCTCTCCCAGATCCGGCCGTCCCGCGAACGGAGCAGCGGTGCGCGTGGGCGGGATGGGTAGAGTCGGAAATCGGACGAGCCGGGGCGAAGGAGGCCGACGGAGCATGGCGGTGGACGAACTCGACACGCGGATCCTGCGGCTGCTGATCGAGCAGCCGAGGACGAGCGTGCGCGAGTACGCGCGGATCCTGGGGGTGGCGCGGGGCACCGTGCAGGCGAGGATCGACCGCCTGGAGCGGGACGGGGTGATCACGGCGACCGGGCCGGTCCTCTCCCCCGCCGCCCTCGGGCACCCGGTACTGGCCTTCGTGCACGTCGAGGTGACCCAGGGGCACCTGGACGAGGTCGGAGACGCGCTCGCGGCCGTGCCGGAGATCGTGGAGGCCTTCTCCATCACCGGCGGCGGCGATCTCCTGACCCGGGTGGTGGCCCGGGACGCCGGGCATCTGGAGGACGTCATCCAGCGGCTGATCCAGCTGCCGGGAGTGGTCCGCACCCGGACCGAGATCGCGCTGCGCGAGCGGGTGGCGCACCGGCTGCTTCCTCTGGTGGAGGCGGTCGGGCGGCGTTCGGGAACGGCCTGAGCCACCGCGCCGGTTGGTCGGTTCCTCCAAGTCGGCTGGCAGATGCCATGAGCCTGACGCCGATCCCTTGCAGATGAGATCCACCAGCGCCTAACGTGATCGGTATGCAGTCCTACACGATCGGTCAGGCGGCACGCCTGCTCGGCGTCAGCCCCGACACGGCACGCCGCTGGGCCGACGCGGGCCGGGTCACGACCCACCGCGACGAGAACGGCCGGCGCCTCATCGACGGCCGCGATCTGGCCGCGTTCTCCATCGAGGTCGGACAGGGCGCCCACGGGGACGAGGAGGAGCCCTACACCTCGGCCCGCAACGCCTTTCCCGGGATCGTGACCGCCGTCAAGCTCGGCGACGTCGCCGCCCAGGTCGAGATCCAGGCCGGTCCGCACCGGCTCGTCTCGCTGCTCACCCGCGAGGCGGTGGAGGAGCTGGGCCTTGAGGTCGGCATGCAGGCCACCGCCCGGGTGAAGTCGACCAGCGTGCACATCGACCGGACCTGAAACCTCCGGGACGCGGACCTCCGGAAGCCCCGGAGTCCGTGGGCCCGGAGCGGGCGGTGGGGTCTGCCCGAATCCGGGGGGACGGGCAGCCCCCATACCGTCGCACCGACAACCTCCGTGGCGGATCGTCAACACCACCGTCCCGGAGCGATATTCGCGTGCGTCCCGGAAACGCCTGTGGCAGGGTTCGACCGCCCTGCCCCCCGTGTGATCCGGAGCGTCCCGTGTCCCTGCCCGAGCGGCTCGTCCCCCTTCTCGACCAGTTCGACTTCGCCCGGAAGCGGCTCGCCGACCGGATGGCCGGACCGGTGATGGACAGCGGCAACGGTACGGACGTCGAGGTCGGTCCGATGACCGACGCGGAGTATCTGTGGGAGCCCGCGCCCGGCTGCTGGTCCGTCCGGCGGCACGCCGACGGCCCGGGGGCGCGCGCGACCCTCCTGGTCGGCGCCGGGGAGTGGGGCCGGGACACGACGCTGCCGCCGCACCCCACGCCGCCGCCGTTCACGACGATCGCCTGGCGGCTCAGCCACCTCTCCGAGATGCTCGCGCTGCGCGCCGACCACACGAACGGCAGCCGCAGTCTGACCCGTGACGACCACCCGGTCGGCGGGGACGTCGTCACCGCCCTCGCCGCCTTCGACACCGCCGCCGACGCCTGGCGCGAGGCGCTGCTGTCCGTCGACGACAAGGCGCTCGACACGGTCGGCCACTGCACCTACCCGCACGGCAGCGACGCGGAGAACCCCTTCCTGGAGATCGTCTGGTGGGTCAACCAGGAACTCCTCCACCACGGCGCGGAGATCGCCCTCCTCCGGGACCTCCACCGGCTGCTCCCGTAACGGGGTTCAACGGGTCGTACGGGCCAGGAGCATCGCCACGTCGTCCTGGGCGGCTCCCGGCAGGAGCCGCCCGATGACCTCGTCGCACAGGGTGTCCAGGGGCCGGTCCAGCGGCCGGAGCGCCTCGGCGAGCTGCCGCATGCCCTGGTCGAGGTCCCGGTCGCGGGCCTCGATGAGACCGTCCGTGTAGAGGACGAGGAGTCCGCCCTCCGGCAGGACTACCTCCTCCGCGCCGAAGTCGTGGGCTCCGGTGCCGAGCGGCGTCCCGGGCGGTCCGTCGAGGAAGGTGATGGCGCCGTCCGGGGTGGCGACGGCCGGCGGCGGATGGCCCGCCCGGGCGATGACCCAGCGTCCGTCGGCCGGGTCGTGCACCGCGTACACGCAGGTGGCCATCTCGTCCTCGCCGAGGTCGGCCACGACGGCGTCGAGGGAACGCAGCATGCGGGCCGGCGCGATGTCGTGGCGGGCCAGGGTCCGTACGGCGGTGCGAAGTTGGCCCATGACGGCGGCCGCGTGGATGCCGTGGCCCATGACGTCGCCGATGACGAGGCCCGTCCGGCCGCCGGGCAGCGCGATGACGTCGAACCAGTCGCCGCCGACGTCGTGGGAGCTCGCGGGGAGGTAGCGGCCGGTGAGTTCGAGGCCGGTGACGTCGGGGAGCTCGCTGTTGGTGAGGCTGCGCTGGAGGGTGAGGGCGGCCTCCCGCTGGGTGGTGTAGAGCCGGGCGTTGTCGATGTTGAGGGCGGCGCGGGCGACGACCTCGTCGATGAGGACGCAGTCCTGCGCGTCGAAGGGCTCACGGGTACGGAGTCGGGTCACCGTGATCGCCCCGAGCACCTGCCCCCGGGCCACCAGGGGGACGAGCCGGGCCGAGCCGATGCGGGTGGCGAAGTAGGTGCGGAGCGACTCGGTGCGCGGATCGGTGAAGAGCTTCGGGATGTCGGAGGTGTAGAGGTTCGTGGGGCGTCCGTGGACGACCACCTGCTCGTACACGGAGTCGAGGGGGATCTGGAAGGTCTGGCCCGGGGCGAGGAGCGCCGTGGGTGCGGTCGGGTCGGGGAAGCGGGCCGCGAGGCGCCGCAGCACACCCCGGGTGGAGGCCGCCGGATCGTCGGGTTCGAGGACGGACTCCAGCATCTGCACGTCGGCCGAGTCGGCAAGCTGGGGCACGAGGAAGGCGACGGCCTCCTCGGCCGTCTGCTTCAGGTCCAGGGTGGTGCCGATCCTGGCCCCGGCCTCGGCGAGCAGGGCGAAGCGGTGCCGGGCACGCTCGACCTCGGAGTGCGCCTCCTGGCTCTCGGTGATGTCCACGAGGGAGGCGATCAGCCCGAGCGGCCGGCGCTCGGCCCGGTCGACGAGCGGGGCGTAGGAGCAGGACCAGATGTGGTCGCGGTCGGGGTCGGCGGGGGTACGGCCGACCCGGCGGGCGTCCACCACGGCCGTGCCGCTCTCCAGGACCTGGCGCATCAGGGACTCGAGCGAGGCGGCGTTGACGCCGGGCACGACCTCGGTGAGCCGGAGGCCCACGTGCCGGGCGGCCGACACGCCGTTCATCCGCGCGAGGGCGTCGTTGACGCGCAGGAAGCGCAGGTCGGGGCCGAGCAGGGCGAGCCCTATGGGCGACTGGGTGAAGAGGCTCTCCATCGCCGCCAGGTTCTCCCGCATCCGCAGGACCTCGGAGGTCTCCACGGCGATGAGCATCGCCCCCGGGCGTCCGTCCGGGTCGGTTGCCGGGACGATCCACATCTCCATGGCGACGGTGTGGCCGTCGCGGTGGCGGACGGGCAGCGTGCCGACCATGGTCTCGCCCGCCTGGACGCGATCGGTGAGCCGGTCGGCGAGCTCACGGTTCGCGTCGGGGACCAGGAGCGGGGTCGCGAGCCTCCCGAGGACGTGCTCGGGGCGGTGGCCGAGGAGGTCCTGCGCGGCGAGGGACCACTCGACGATGCGACCCTCGGCATCCTCCCGCCAGAGGGCGATCGGCAGCAGCTCGCGGAGCACACCCGCGTCCCCGACGGCCGCCCGGGGCGGCTGCGGAACCCTGCTCGACGACTGATGAGTCTCCAACGCATCGACCTACGCATCGGCCTGGCCCCAGGGGGCGCAATCCCTACCGAATCACCCTAGCCGAGGAGCTGACGGCGGGCGCTCCGCAGTGCGGCCGTTCGGGACGGGGCGGTGTCCCGGAGCGGGCGGCGGCCCCGTGTCCCGGCCCGCTCCGGTGGGCTCGCTCCGGGACCGGCCTCGGGGCCGGGCGCCGGTGAGGGTTCCGTAGTTCTACGGATGTGCGGGGCGGCGCGGGGGTGCGAGAGTCGGTCCGACCTGTGTGTACGGATCTCCCGCCCCTTCCCCCTTGCCCTCCGGAGCAGCCCGCATGAGCAGCCGCTCGCCCGACGCGTTCCGCCTCGGCGCGCCTCCGTACGACCGGGGGCACGGCGACGGCGGCGAGCCCGAGGACCCGCACGAGCTGCTCCAGCGGGCCCGGCGGCTCACCGCCGACGGGCATCCCTCGGCCGGCGGCGCCTGGGAGCGGGCGGCGACGGCGCTGCGGCGCGCGGGCGGCTCCCTCACGCCCGGTGACCACGCCCACGCCCTGGACGCGACGGCGCTCGACTGCCGGGGCCGGGCGCTGCCGGCGGCGGGCCCGCTCTTCTCCCGCGCCGCCGACCTGCACGAACGGGCCGGTCAGCGCGGCGAAGCCGTGGTCTCCCGGGCACGGGCGCTGCTCACGGGCCCGGAACCGGGGGCGACGGTCTGTGCCGGGCTCGCGGTACTGGGCGAGCGGGCGACCGCCCTGCACGCCGCCGGGCAGGCCACCGCCGCCGAGACCGCGACGGTGCTGCTGCTGCGCTGCCGGGCCCGCGCGGACCTGCTCGACACCGGCCCCGACCCGGTCGCCGAGGCCGCCGCGCTGCGCGCGGAGCTCGTACGGCTGACCGCCTTCGCCGCACCGCACCGGGCCGCACCGGCCGTCCTGGGTGTGCTCGCCGAGGCCCGGGCGCTGCTCGGCCGTGTCACCGCCCCAGACGATCCGGTGGCCGCCCTCGGCCTGCTGCGGTCCGCGGCGGCGGATCACCACGCCGGTGGCGGGCTCCGGCCCGCGGCCGAGAGCGGGCTCCTGCTCGCGGGGGTGCTCCGCGCCACCGGCGCCCACCGGGAGGCCACCGCCGTCCTCCGCGCCGCCCTCGGCCCGGCGGCCTGCGCCACGCCCCCGCGTGGTGCCGACCGGGCGCGGCTCTGCCTCGCCCTGGCGCGGACGCTCGCCGGAGCCTCCGCGGAGCCCGCCGGGGACGGGGAGGTCCTGGCGCTTCTCGGGGAGGCCGTCCGGCATGCCGACGCGCCGGCCGGGGACAGGCGGCTGAGTACCCTGGCGCGCCTCGCGCTCGGCATCGCGCGGGCGGAGCGGGGGCGTTGGCGCGAGGCCACCGCCGTACTGGCGGAGGTCTTGTCCGGGCGTGCCGGGGACGGCGACGGGGCGGCGCGCGTACGGGCCAGGGCCTGGCTCGCGTACTGCGCGCTGTGTCTCGGCGAACCCGCCCGGGCCGCACGGGAGTTCGCGCGGGCCGCGGCGGAGGTCCGCCGGTGGGGGGACCGGCGCCACGGCGCGGCCCTGAGCCGGCTGACGGCGCACGCCCTGGGCGCGGCCGGATCGCCGGAGAAGGCCGCCCGGGCCTACGAGCGGGCGGCCGACCTGTGGCGGTCGGTCGACGACCACGCCTCCGCGGCGAGCGCCCTGCGCGCCCGGGCCCGGCAGGTACGGAGGGTGTGGGGCGCGGCCGCCGCCGAGGCGGTCGAGGAGGAGGCGCTGCGGGAGGCCGGGCGGGGGCGGCCGGGCGACGGCGACGGGGAGCCGGGCGGTGCCCGGGCCTGGCTGCGCGCCCTGCCCGAGCCGTACGGGCCGCCCGGGCGCTACCAGGTGGACGTGTACGGCGAGGTGGGCGGGACCGGGCCGGGCGGCCGTCGGCGCACCGAGGAGCAGGGTGTGACCCGAGTACAGGGGTGCGTGTGAGCAGAGTGATCGACGGCCGTTTCGAACTGGTGGAGCGGCTGGGCGGCGGTGGGATGGGCACGGTGTGGCGCGCCCGCGACCTGGCCCTCCACCGTGACGTGGCGGTCAAGGAGGTGCGTCCGCCGGACCCCGCGATGGCCGAGCACGACGTCGAGGGGGCCAGGACCCTGCGGGCGCGCGTGCTGCGCGAGGCGCGCGCCCTGGCGAGGATCGACCACCCCAACGTGGTGACGATCCATCACATCGTGGACGCGGGCGAGGGCACCTACCCGTGGCTCGTGATGGAGCTGGTCACCGGCGGCTCCCTCCAGGACCGTCTGGATCGGGGCACGATGACCCCGGCCGAGGCCGCCGCGCTCGGCCGTGAGCTGCTGTCCGCCCTGCGCGCCGCCCACGAGCGGGACATCGAGCACCGCGACGTGAAGCCCGCCAACGTCCTGCTGCGACCGGACGGACGGCCGGTGCTCACCGACTTCGGCATCGCGGCGATCCGCGAGTCCACCGTGCTGACGGCCTCGGGTTCGATCATCGGCTCGCCGGACTACATGGCGCCCGAACGGATCCGGGGCCGCACGAGCGGCCCCGCCGCCGACCTCTGGTCGCTCGCCATGCTGTTGTACGTGGCGGTGGAGGGCCACCATCCGCTGCGCCGGGAGAACACCCTGGCCACCCTCGCCGCCGTCCTCTCCGACGACGTGCCCGCTCCGCTGCGGGCCGGTGCGCTGACCGACGTGCTGACCCGGCTGCTCGTACGGGACCCGGCCGCCCGTCCCGACGCGGAGGAACTCGACCGCGCGCTGGCGGCGGTCGGGGCGGAGGGGCCGGTGGCCGAGGAGGCGGCGCCCGCCTCCGAGGGCGGAGGGACCACCTCGTTCCGGCTCGCACCGCCGAGCACCGCACCGGGGAGCGCGGCGCAGGCGGCGGTGACGGTCACGCCGGCGGACGGCGCACCGCCGAGCACCGGACCGGTGGCGGCGGTATCGCCCGCCGTCGCCGGACGGCGCCGGCGCGGGCGCCTGGCCCGGTTCCTGGGGGCGGTCGCCGTGGTCGTGCTCGCCGTCGGGGTTCCCGTGGCCGCCATGAGCGGGGAGTGGCGGCCGGCCGACCCGGGGAGCGGGCCGAGCGCCGCCCCTCCCTCGCGGCGGCCGGTGACATCGTCGGCTCCCGCCGGGGCGGCGGCTCCCGAGAAGCTCGATCTGCTCACGGCCGACGGGGTACGGACCGCCGTGGCCGCCGTCAAGGCGGCCTCGGGCGGGGCGAAGGTCACCGGGTTCGTCGTGTACGCGGACTACGCGGTGGCCGAATCGCTGGTCAAGGGCAGCACGAAGCGGTACGACCGGTACGTGTACCGGGGCGGTGACGTGGCCGTCCGGCAGGGGCCCGGCGGCACCGCCTTCCCGGGCGCGGTCCCGGCCGACCTGGACGCGTTCGCGTGGGACGCGCTGCCGGCGCTGATGAAGCGCGCCGACAAGGAGCTGGGCGTCGACGCGCCGACGAGCCGCTACCTCGTCCTCACCCCCGGTTCGACGCTCCTCGGGAGCGAGGCGGGGCTGAGCGTCTACCTCTCCGACACCTACGGCGTGGCCTATCTGACGGCCGACGCCGAGGGCCGGGTGACCGCCAGCTATCCCCGCAAGGACTGACGGGCCGGCGTCTCGTCCCTGACGACCAGCGAGGCCAGGCCGGCGCGGGTCTCCACGCCCGTCTTGCGGTAGACCCGGGCGACGTGGCTCTCGACCGTGCGGGGACTCAGGCAGAGCCGTTCGGCCACGGCCTGGTTGGTGAGCCCCTCGGCCACCAGGGCCGAGATCTCCCGCTCGCGCGGGGTGAGGACGGCGAGCCGGCCTCCGGTGGCGTCGCCGCGGGGCGGTGCGGTGCGGGTGCGGTCGGCCAGGTCCACCAGCATGCGGGCGCCTGCCTCGGCGGCCAGCCGCCGGCCCCTGCGCCGGAGGGCCGCTGCCTGCGGCGCGTCGCCCGAGGCCTGGAGCTGCGGGGCGGCGAGGAGCAGGCTGTGGGCCTCGCGCAGGACCGCCCCGGAGCGCGCGCCGTCCCGCGCGGCTTCGGTGAACTCCCGGGCCGCGGCGGCCGGTTCACCCCGCCCGGCCAGGACCCGTCCCCAGGCGCGGCGCGCGGCACCCCGCTGGACGGACAGGCCCAGCGGCTCGGCCTCCGCGAGGGCCCGGCGGGCGACCCGCTCGGCCTCCGGAAGGTCACCGGCGGCGAGGGCCGCGGCCGTGAGGACTTCGAGATAGCCGGGGCGCAGGGAGGGCTGGAGCCCGGAGAGGTCGCGGTCGCCGCCCGCACGCACCAGCACCTCACGGACCCGGTGCGGGTCCTGGTCGAGCGGGAGGGTGTGGGCGAGCATGCAGCGGGCCTGGGTGGCCCACCAGCCCTCGGCGGTCCCGACGGTCGCCGCCGCCTCCTCGGCCGCGGCCCGCGCTCCTGGGTCGCCGAGCGGGCGGGCGTGCAGGAGCACGGTGGCCCGCATCGCCCCGCTGAACCCGATGAGTTCGGCGCCGCCGAGGGTGCGGGCCACCGCGAGGGACTCCTCGGCCAGGTCGAGCGCGGTGCCGACCCTGCCGGTCAGGAGGTGGACGTACGCCGAGCAGAGCAGGAGCTGCGAGAGGGCGAAGGGGCGTCCGGCGCGGCGGGCCATCGCGATGCCCCGGGTGGCGTGCCGCTCGGCCGTCCCGTACTGCTCAAGGAAGGCCTCGCTCCAGCCGAGGCGCACCAACGACTCGGGGTGGTGGGCGAGTCGGCCGTCGGTGAAGGAGTCGGTGAGGGCCGCGGCCCCGGCGGCGTGCGCGCGGGCGGCGGCGGTCTCGCCCTCGTACACCTCGCCGAGGGCGGCCAGGGTCAGCAGCTCGGCCGTCCCCTCGTCGTCGCGGCGCCGCCGGGCCTCGTGGAGGTTCTCGGCGACCACGGCGCGGAGTTCGGGGTAACGGGCGGCGAACAGGGCGCGGCAGCCCCATTCGACGACGATCCGGGTCCGCAGGTCCGGCCGGGGGCCGGGGTCCCGCTCCAGTTCGCGGCGGAGCAGGGCGTCCGCCTCGGGGTAGCGGCCGAGGTGGCGCTCCATGAACGCGCAGAGCAGGACGGCCGAGGTCCGCAGCTCCGCGTCCGCGGGTCCCCCTTCTCGGTCGTGGGTGTCGTCGATGAGGTGGTGGAGGATGTCCCGGCTCTCCGCGACGCGTCCCGCCGAGCCCAGGGCGCGGGCCCGGCGGAGCGTCAGTTCGCGTCGGTCGCCTTGGTGTTCGGTGGTGTCGGGCAGCAGGTCGAGCACGGCGCCCAGCCACTCGGCGGCGCGGGCGGGGTCGGCCGCCCCGATCCGCTCGGCGGCCTCGGCCAGCTCGGCGGCGGTGGCCGGGTCCCAGACGGTCGCGGCCCGGACGAGGTGCGGGGCACGCTCGGTCACGGGAGCCCCGGCGCGGGCGAGTGCGGCCGCGGCCCGCCGGTGCAGCTCCCGGCGGCGCCAGGGGGCGAGCGCGCCGAGGAGCAGCTCGGGCAGCGCGGGATGCCGCAGCGCGAGGACGCGCCCGTCCGGCCCGCCCCGCACGAGATCCCGTCGCATCAACTCCCCCAGGGCCTCCCCCTGGGAAGGGCTCGGGGCGTCGTCCCCGGCGACGGCCGCGAGCAGTTCGGTCGTCGCGTGGGTGCCGAGTACCGCGATGGCCTCGACCAGCGAGCGCTCCTCCCGGTCGAGCGCGGCGAGTTCGGTGAGCGGGGTGGCCGCCGGGCCGGTGCCGGACGTGCGGGCGGCCGCGAGTGCCCGGTAGTAGAGCGGGTTGCCGAGGCTGGTGGTGTGGATCTCCCGCGCCTGCTCCGGTGAAAGCCCGGGGCCGAGGCCCTCGGCGCAGTCGCCGGGCGTGAGCGGGGTGGGCGTCAGGCTCGCGAGTGAGCCCGTGTCCCCGGCGCGTGTGAGGACGGAGGCCAGGGCCGGTGGGGTCTGGCGCTCGCGCCGGGCCAGGACGAGGAGGACGGGCGACCGCGGGGGGTGCCGGAGGAGGTGGTCCAGGAGCGCGACGGAGGCGGGGTCCGCGTCCTGGAGGTCGTCGAGCAGGAGCACGAGGCCGGGTGCCGTCACGCGCCCGACCGCAACCGCGATCCGCCGCACGTGTCCGGCGCCCTCGACTCCGGCGCGCTCGACGAGCTCCGCCAGGTCCGCAAGGTCCGGGGCCGTGGCGCGATCGTGGTGGTCCAGGTCGGCGAAGGCGTCCACGAAGGGCTGGAACGGGGTGCCGTGCCCGGCGGCCGATCCCGCACGGCCGTGCAGGACCGTCGCCCTGCGCCGCCTCGCCCGCGCCGCGAACTCCGTGAGCAGGCGGGTCTTGCCGATGCCCGGCTCGCCCGTGACGTCCACGGCCACCGGTCCCGCGCCGCCGGTCCTGGCGCGCACCAGGCCGTCGAGCCGGTCCAGCTCCCGGCTCCGGCCGACGAAGGGCGCGCGGTCGACGCGCCCGAGGTCCGCGAAAGCGTCCATGTCCACCGTCCCCCTGTCCTGCTCCTGCCCCCGCTCCCAGTTGTACGGCACGCCACCGACAACGGCCTCATCCGGTGGTGAGGGACTTGAAGGCGCGGGTCTGTTCCGTGATGGCCCGCTCCGTGGGGAGACGTTCGATCGCCCCGAAGAAGCCGACGACGCCCGTCGTGTGCTCCAGGACGTAGCGCGCGTCCTCGGGTTCGGCGATGGGTCCGCCGTGGCAGAGCACGAGGATGTCGGGGTTCATCCGCCTGGCCGCGCCGTGCATGCCGCGCGGCGCGCGGCGGGGGTGACGGGGCCGCGGCTGCTGAGGTCCCGCTCAGGGATGCATCCTGGCGCCCTTGAGCACCTTGTCCACGGCGTTGCGCGGCCCGTACACGGCGATCCCCGCCAGATCGAGCTGTCCCGCGCCCACGGCCCGTACCGCGGCACGGTTGTCCCGGTCGTTGCCGGTGGTGAAGAGGTCGGTCGTGAAGACCGCGCGGGGCAGCCCGCGCGAGAGGGCCCGGCCGTGGGCGGCGGTCAGCGTCTCCTTGGTCCCCTCGAAGACCAGGACGGGCTGGCGGAACATCGGCAGGTACGGGGTGTCGTCCGCGTCGGCGTACCGTTCGCCGATCACCTCGGGGAGCTCCGTGCCGAGGCCGCTGACCAGGAACGCCGTGACGTTCAGCCGCTGCCAGGTCTCCAGGTCCTCGCGCAGCAGCACGGCGATCTTGGTGTCGAAACGTACGGGGGTGTGGTCGGTCGTCGTCATGCTCCGAGACTGCCGCCGGCCCCTCGGCGCGGTCTTGTACATTTCTTGCATGGTGGCCCGGACGGCGGCCCGTCAGGAGGTCTCGGCGTGGCGCCCGCGCGTGCCGGGTGTTGTGGAGGTCTTCCACGCCCGGTTCACCGAGCACGCGTACCCGATGCACGTGCACGACGTGTGGACGCTGCTCATCGTGGACGACGGCGCGGTCCGCTACGACCTCGACCGGCACGAGCGCGGCACTCCCGGCGACACGGTGTCCCTGCTGCCGCCGCAGGTTCCGCACAACGGCTCGCCCGCCACCTCCGACGGCTTCCGCAAGCGGGTCCTGTACCTGGATCTGACGCAGCTGGACGAGAGCTTCATCGGTCCCGCGGTCGACGCGCCCGATCTGGTCGACCCGCTGCTGCGGCGGCGCGTCGGGCAGCTGCACACCGCGCTCGCGGAGCCGGGCGACGAACTGGAGGCGCAGAGCCGTCTCGCCCTCATCGGCGACCGCCTGCGCGGCCATCTGCGGCCGCGCCTGCTCACGCCCGCGCGTGCGGCCGATCCTGGGGTGGCGCACGGCCTGCGGGAGCTCCTGGACGCGCGCCTCGTGGAGGGCGTGACGCTGGACGAGGCCGCCCTGCTGCTCCACGCCCATCCGGCGCATCTCGTACGGGCGTTCAGCGGGGCCTTCGGCATCGCGCCGCACCAGTACCTGACGGCCCGGCGGATCGACCGGGCGCGGCGGCTACTGCTCGACGGGCAGCCGCCGGTGGAGGTGGCCGCCGCGACCGGCTTCTACGACCAGCCGCATCTGAACCGCTCGTTCAAGCGGATCGTGGGCACCACCCCGGGGCGCTTCGCCCGGGTGCGGGGCGGTCCGTCCCCGCTGTCGTGAACTGGCCACCGGGCGAGGGCGCGAGGCCGTTCCGGAAGCCGTCGACCGGCGCCGGGCGGGCGGCAGGAGCGCGTGAACCCGCCCGGAAAGGCGAGCGATCCCGCGCGGATAAGTGACGAACGCTCCAAGTACGCCCTCCCCGGCCCTGCGGACGACCGAATTCCGCCTACCGTCACTCAAGACGGACCAGATGATGCACAGATGCACGAGGCCCGCGCCCTGGTGCTCTGGGCACGCGCCCGTGAGGCCGTTCGTCCTGGTGCGGCCGGACGGTCACGTGGCCTGGCGCGGGACGGCTCCGCCGACCGACCCCGGGCGGCTCGCGGACCTGGTGCGCGGGGCGGGGACATGAGCCGGGCCCCGGGAGGAGCCGGGCCCTTGGAGGCGTTCGATCCGGCGCGACTCGATCGCGCGGACCCGTTTCCCGTCTGCTCGTCCTGGGCTCGGCGCACCGGGACCCGGCGCGGTTCCCGGACCCCGACCGGCTCGACATCCACCGGGACGGCGGCGCGCGACTGACGCCGTCCCACTGACACACGTGCCCCAGGTGGCGACGGGAACCTCTCCCCACCCTCCCGCGTTATACCCCCCGAGGGTATACAGAACGAGTTGTCCGGAGGGGTTCCATGACGACGAGAAGACTGGCCGCGCTCGCCCCCGAGCAGGCCCCCGGGCGTGCCCGCGAGCTGCTCACCGACATCGTCGAACGGCACGGTTCCGTCGGCGAGATGGTGTCCACGATGGCGCACTCGCCCGCGCTGCTCGACGGCTATCTCAGCCTGTCGCGCGCCATGAAACGGGTGAAGATCCCGCGCGCCCTGAGCGAGAAGCTGTCGCTCGCCGTCCAGGAGTGGATCGGCTGCGGCACCTGCCGCGAGGCGCACCGCGCGGCAGGCCGCGCGGCGGGACTGACCGACACCGACATCGAGCTGGCCCGTCAGGGCACGTCGACCGACCCGCGCGAGGCCGCTCTCATCGGCCTCGCGCTGCGGGTCCTCGCCGAACCGGGCGCGCTCTCCGACGAGGACGTCGCCGAGGTGCGGGCGCACGGCTGGAGCGACCGGGTGATCGCCGAGGTGGTCGGCGTGGTCACCCTCAACCTCCTGACCGGCGCCTTCAACCTCCTCGCGGGCATCCAGCCGGAGCCCGAGGGCTGACGCGGGAAGGGGTGACGACGGGGCCGCTCGCGTCGCCCGCCGCTGATCAGCCGGGCCACGTCGCCGGAGGGCGGCGCCGAGGGGGCCCCGACCGGGAGGCCGGTCAGTCGGCCCACGAGAGGCTTCGATCCGCGAACTTCGCGAGAAGGGCGTGGTACTTCTCCGGCCGTGACGCGAAGTCGACCGACGCGGCCAGTCCGGCGGGATCCGCGTCCGGTCCGCGCAGCAGGTCGACGGACGCCTGCGCGAACCATGGGGCGAGGCCGTCCCGTTCGGCCCGGTCCAGCAGCCGGCGCAGTTCGGCGAGGGCGGCCCTCGCGCGGCGGATCCGGCCCGGCCCCGCGGTCAGCAGAGGTCCGATCCGGACGGCCGGCGCCGCCTCGGCGAGCAGCTTGTCCAGGCGTGCGGCCAGGGTCTCGCCGCGTTCCGCCGCGCCCTTCGCCCGCGGCCCGGCCTCGACCAGGACCCGGAGGGCACAGAGCACCGCCGCGATGCCCGGCTCCTGTCGGTCCGGGTCGATCCGTACGGTCACGACTCCGGCCCGTTCCTCGGCGAGCCTTCGCGCGGCGGCGACCGCCGTCCCCGCGACCCGCCGGTCCACCCCGGCGTGTTCGAGGCCCCACTCCTGGGCGTCGAGCACCTCCCGCACGGTGTGCACGCCGTGCTCGGCCAGCTCCCCCGCGGGGAAGGCCCTCCCGGCCACCCGCCTGAGCCGTGCGACCGGCATCAGGTCGAGCTCCGCGTCCACGAGGGCCCGGTGCGAAGGGGCCCAGGCCGTACGGACCGCCGCCACGGCCTGCCGGTAGTCCCGGGCCACGAGGGCCGCGGTGTCCCTCAGCGCGGCCGCCCGGCGGACGGTCCGACGGTGGCCGGGCGTCACCGGCGCGACGACATCCCTGAGCAGCTCCACCGGCCGACCGGGGCGCCGATGCACGCCGTGCGGCCGGGACCGCGCGCGGACGGCCCCGCCCGCGAGGCCACCGGCGACGAGGAGGAACCCGCCCGTCCCGAATCCGTCGGCCAGCGCGAAGAGCGCGCCGCCGGCAGAGTCCGGCACGACCCGGTACAGGGCGAACGAGCAGCCCATCAGGAACAGACCGAGCGTCGCCACCCAGCGGAAGAACGGCACATGCCTCATCCGGGGTCCCCCCTGCCACTCGTCGAGGACGCATGCGCGCTCAGCGTCCGCCGCGGGGAGACCGGCCGACTAGGGCGGAGCCGGGCAACCGCACGGGCACGGTGCCTTCCTGCCTCCGGCAACGGGCCCCGCGCCTTCGTGGAGGAGACGCTGCCTCAGCGCGCCTCGGGGGCCGTGAACGTGACCTCGGCGGCCGGGACGGTGGTCTCGGCGTCGCTGCCGAGGGAGTACGCCGCGACGCGGGAGACCGTCGCGGCCGGGACGGCCTCGCCGATGCCCGGCGCCGCCGGGATGTCCTGGGTGGCGTGGGCGTCGTGCGGGACGACGACCCGATAGCCGAGCGCCAGGGCCGTACGGGCCGTGGCCTGCACGCACATCTCCGACATCACGCCGCAGACGGCGACCGCCCGCACCCCCGCCTCGCCGAGCACCAGGCCGAGAGCGGTCTCCTCGAAGCCGTCGTCGTGGGGCTTGCGGATCACCACCTCGGTGGGGCCGGGCCGCACGGGGTGGTGGAGTTCCCAGCCGGGCGTGTGCGGTTCGTCCTCGGCACCGGGCGGCCCGTCGTTCTGCAGGTGGGCGATGAACGCCCCGTCCCGCCGGGCCCGGGCGATCAGATCGGTCGTCCGCTCGACGAGCCGTTCGGCGGCGGGCACGGCCCCTTCGCCGGTGACGAAGGCCGACTGCACGTCGACGACGATCAGGGCATCCACGGGCTGCGCGCGCTCGGTCATCCGGCCATCATCACGCCCACCCGCCTTGCGCGCCACGGGATTTCGCCCTCGCCGCAGCGGGGCTCGATCCCCTCCGCGCACGCACCGGACCTGCGGGTATCCTCACGGGCCAGGGAAACAGGGGGAGGTCCGCATGACCGAGTCGACGCCGTCCGAGTGGTGGACGCTGCTGCCGGAGGGCATCCGCGGGGAGGTCGACGGATACGTCCTCCAGGACGCCCGGCTCCGCGCGGTGCGTACCGTCTGGGAGGCCTGCCGGGGCCGTGGTCTGGGCCTCCACGAGGCGGAGGCGGTGGTCCACGCGCGGTATCTCCACCACGGCGACCGGGTCGCGCGCACCCCGCTGAGCCCGCTCGACCCGGAGTCCCTGGCCGCGCGGGCCTCCGGCTGCCCGGGGCCGGTGGTCGCGATCGAGGCGATCTGGGACGGCGACACCGTCCACGACTGGTTCGTGATCCTCCTCGCGATCACCGCCGAGCCCGCGGGCGAGCACGGTCTCGCCACGATCTACCGGGAGACGGCCGTGCGGTACCTGGGCGACGCTCGGGACGAGAGGGCGCTGCACCCGGAGGCCGCGGCGGCCGCCGCGGCAGGCCGGGCCCTGGCCGAACACCTCGCCGTGCCCTTCCACTTCGGCAGTCCGGACACCCCCGACGACGAGGCGCCCCGCTGGCGGCCGTGAGGGCCGTGCGGTCGCCGAATTCGTTTGCGGGCGGTGCGTCCGGTCCGATAGGAAACCCGCATGCTGAAAGGTACGACGATCGGGCTGAGGGCCCGGCACGAGGACGACATCCCGATCCTGCGGACCGAGCTCTACGACGACGTGGTCAACGGCTCGCGGGCCGAAGCCGCGCCCTGGCGGCCGATCACGCCCGGCTCGAAGGACCCGCGCCTCGTGGTGGACGACACCAACGAGAGGAACGTCTCCTTCTCCATCGTGGAGCTGGAGGGCGGCACGCTGATCGGCAGCGCGAACCTCTGGGGCATCGACAACCACAGCCGGTCCGCGCACATCGGCCTGGGGCTGCTTCCGTCCGCCCGCGGCAAGGGCCACGGCACCGACGTGGTCGCGGTCCTCTGCCACTACGGCTTCATCGTGCGCGGCCTGCAGCGGCTGCAGATCGAGACGCTCGCGGACAACCACGCGATGCTGCGCTCGGCCGAGCGCAACGGCTTCGTCCGCGAGGGCGTGCTGCGTTCCTCGGCCTGGGTCCTCGGCGAGTTCCTCGACGAGGTCCTGCTCGGTCAGCTCGCCCACGAGTGGAAGTCCGGCCGGTCCGTCTAGAGCGCCGTGTCCTCGCCCCGCCGGACGGCTCGGGTCAGCAGCCAGTGGCCCGAGGCGCCCGTGGCGAAGAGTCCGGCGACCAGGGTGACGAGGGCGGCTCCCGGGCCCGAGGCCCAGTCGACCGTGGCGGCGCGGGCGCCGAGGACCACGGCGAGGGCCAGGGCCACCGCGGGGACGGCCCTGAGCGCGGGGCGGATACGGGCCAGGTCGTCCTCCACCAGGGAGCCGAGGACGCCGACGCCGAGCGCGAGCGCCCACACGCCGAGGCCCTGCGCGTCGGCACGGTTCACCGTCCACGGGAGCAGGGCGCCCCAGAAGGCCGGGAAGAACAGCAGGCCGGCGCCGATGCCGAGCCAGCCCGAGCCGAGTACGGCGAGCGGCGGCTTCGACCAGGCGGGCAGCGGGGCGACCGGGCGCCGGCCCGACGCCTCCGCGCCGGCGGGCCGTCTGCGGTACTGCGCCGCCAGGCAGCCGACGGCGGCGAGGGCGAGGACGCCGAGGGTGGCGACCCAGCCGAGGCTGAACAGGGCGAGGAACAGCGGGCCGCCGCGTACGGCCTGGAGGCTTCCGGCGTTCAGCAGGGTCACCGTGAAGAGGCCGACGAGGACGATCGCGAGCGGCAGCACCAGGCATCGGACCTCCTCCCAGACGCGGGCCCGGCCGACGGTGAACAGCGCGGGTGCCACCCCCGCCATGGCCGCCCCGACGAGACCGGGGCTGAGCGCCTCGGGCGACACCCAGGCGCCCGCCGCGTGCCCGGTGAGGCTCGCCACGGCGAGCAGGGTGCCGACGGTGGCGCTGATGCCTCCGACGACGCCGCTCAGGACCACCACGGCGGGCGAGAGGGCACGGCCCCCGGGAGTTGCGGTGCTCATCCCCGGCCTCCTTCAAGGGCGGGCTCGGCCTTCGCCGGAGCCGTCGGCAGGTCCGCGAACTCCCGCTGCCGCCTGAGGACTTCGCGGGCGTACAGGATCCGCAGGCTCACCACGGTGACGGCCGCGTAGGCGAGCATGCCGCAGCCGATGCCGACGCCCGCGACGAGCGCCGTGATCCGGTCGAGGCCCAGGGTCCGTTCCAGTACGGGCACGGTCGCCGCCGAGAAGGCGGGGGCCAGGCAGAGGGCGGCGAGGTGCAGCGACCACTCCTCGCGCGCCCAGTCCGCGCCCCGGGAGCCGGCGCGGGCCGCCCGGACGGCGATGACGGCGTAGATCACGGCGTAGGGGACGAGGTACGCGAGGAGCAGGCGCCGCCCGGCGGTTCCCTCGCCGAGGAAGGCCACCGTGATCCACACCAGGCCCGCCGCGCCCGCGAGATGGGCGGCCACCCGCACCGGCAGCGGGCACCAGGTGCCGGTCAGGCCGGGGACGGCGGCCCGCTGGTCGAGGGCGCGGGAGGCGAGCAGCGCACCGAAGGAGACGAGCGCCCCGAGATGCATGATCGCGACGCGGTTGATGTCGCGCAGGTCGAGCCCTGGGTAGAGCGAGGGCAGGACTCCCCATTCGAGCCGCAGCAGCGGAGCGGTCATCAGGAAGCCGTAGCAGAGCAGCAGCCAGCGCTGGTGGAGGTCCGGGAAGCCGCGGACGGCGGCGAGGATCCCGAAGGTCACGCTGCCGACGGTGCCGACCAGGATCGTCGCGAGGACGATCCAGAACGCGGCCCCGCTGAAGGCCTCCGCCGGCGGGGTCCGCACCAGGTAGAGGGCGGCGCCCGCCATCGACACGTACACCGTGACCGCGAAGACCGTGCCGGTGATCCGGTGCAGCCGGATGCGGCGCCGGACCGCGGAGAGCAGCTGTACGGGGCCGAGCAGCATGAGGAGACCGCCGAGGACCGAGTGCACGATCAGAGGGACCAGGCTGCGTCCGTACGGTCCCATCCGGTCGCGCACGGCCTCGGCGACGAACTCCGGGGAGACGGACCGGCCGAGCAGCCACTCGCCGACGGCGGGTGCTCCCGGGCTCGCGTACGGCCAGAGTTCGGTCATGGCGATCGGCGCGTACGTCAGGCAGACCACGGTCACCGCGAGGGTGGCCGCCCTCCCCCACCCCCGTCTCGTGCCGGTCGTACGCGCCATGGCGGTCCCCCTTCACCGATAGTCCTGTCTGGACTATGGAGGAAGGTAGGGCGGGAGACGACCGGGGTCAACCGGTCGGTAACAAGCTGTCGTCGGCGAACTCAGGGCTCGCGGCGCTCCACCCACTGCCAGAAATCGACCATCATCCGCTCATAGCGGATGCCGAACTCCAGCGCCTCGCGCTGCCCGCGCGTCAGCAACTCGCCGACCTCGTCGGCCAGCCCCTCGTACTGGTCCAGGGTCTTGCGGTGCTCGTCGATCTGGACGGGGGCGTGGACGCGCGGGCTGGCGCCGAACCACAGCTTGAGGATGCCCCGCTCGCGCGCCTCGACCGGGACGAAGGCGGGGTCGGCCAGCCAGCCGCGCAGAGCGGCCGTTCCCTCCTCCGTGAGGCTCATCAGGCGCCGGTTGCGGCCCCCCGGCTGCCGCACCTCCGAGAGCAGCCCCGCCTCCAGGAGCCGGTCGCACTGCGCGTACACCTGCGCGTGCGGCATCGACCAGAACGGGGCCACCGTCCGCGCGGCCTCCACCTTCACGTCGTACGGACTGGCCTCGCCCAGTTTGTCGATGATGCCGAGCACGAGGAAGGAAGGCGTGGTCAACCGGACTTCAGACATGCCGCGACGGTATCGCGGCGGGGCGGCGGGGCGGCCGGGCAGGCGGGACGGCGCCGCCCGCCGCGAGGCCGCCCCCGGCTACTCCGCCCGCAGCGCCCGCGCCGTGGCCGTCCGGGCCGCCCAGCCCGCGGGGAGCAGGGCGCCGGCCGTCGCGATCACGACGCCCGCCGTGGCGAGGAGCACGAGCAGCGGCGTGCCGTAGACGTCGATGTCGGCGGGCGGGATCGTGGTGCCGACCGCGCGGCCCATCGCCGGCATCACCCGGCCGTGGAGGGCCACCCCGAGCGGCACGCCGACGAGGCCCGACACCAGGCCGACGGCCCCGACGGAGGTGAGGACCTGCGCGACCGTCTGCCGCGGGGTCATCCCCAGGGCCTTGAAGACGCCCAGGTCACGGACGCGGTCGCGGGTGTCGAGGACCACCGTGTTCAGGACGCCGAGGCAGGCGACGGCGACCAGCATCAGGGTGAGCATCACGATCAGGGCCTGCATCGCCCGGATGACGCTCGACTTGCTCCCCTCGGTGACGGCGGCCTCCGCCCCCAGCGGTGCCACGGCGGCGTCGAGGCGCTCCGCGTAGCGCGCCGCGTCCGTGCCCCCGGTGACGGACACGGCGAAGTCGGCGGGCTGGTAGCGGGCGCGCAGCGCGGCCACGGACGCCGCCGCGGTGCGCAGGGTCATGCCGTCGTCGCCGAGGTCGAAGACCTCGCCGACGATGCGGATCCGGACCGTGCGGCCCTGCTCGGAGAGGGTGATGGTGTCCCCGAGGCGGACCCCGGTGGCGTGCAGGAACCGGGTCGCCGCGACGGCCTCCCCCGTGGCCCCGAACCAGCGCCCGGCGACCATCGTGTGACGGCTGCCGGCCGTGTCCCCCTCGTACGCGACGAGGGGCGCGCCGCCCTTGAGCCCGGCCACGTCCAGCTGGGTGCGGGCCGTCCGGTACACCGAGCCGGTCCCGGGGAGTCCGGCGATCGCCGCCGCGACGGCGGCCGGGTCGGCGGGCCTGCCCGGCAGGGCCGCCGGACCGCCGGGGTTCCCCCGGGCCAGGGTGACCGTGTGGACGGTGACGTCGCCGCCGCGGTCCGGGTCGCCGTCGGCCTTGACGGCGACGAGCGTGCTGCCGAGGCCCACGGCGAGGGTCACCGCGAGGGCTCCGAAGGTCACCGCCGCGGCCGTGCTCGCCGCCCGTGCGGGGCGGGCGAAGGGCGCGGCGAGTCCCAGGGTGACCGGCCGGGGCAGGGGCAGCCGCCCGAACAGGCCGCGGATCGCACGGCCCCGGCCGCCGCCGGTGGCGGGGCCGAGGCGCAGGACCGCCGCGGTCGGCAGCCGGGCCGCGCGCAGGGCGGGCCCGAAGGCGGTGGCGGCCACGAGGGCGAGCCCGCCGGCCGGGACGACGAGGTCCACCCACAGGGGGACGAGGATCTCGGTCGTCCCGTACACCTCGGCGACCTCCGCCATGAGGGGCACGGCGAGCACGTTCCCGAGGGCGACGCCGAGTACGGCCCCGACGGTGCCCGGGATCAGCGCCTGCGCCACGTACGCGCGTCCCACCTGGAACGGGGTGAAGCCGAGGGACTTGAGGATCCCGATCCGGCGGGTCGCGGCGCCGACGGCGCCGCTCACCACGATGCCGATCACCAGGACCGACATCGCGAGCCCGAGGAACGCGAAGGCGGTGACGAAGGGCACGAAGGCGGCCGTGGACGCGCGCGCGGTCTCCCGCACGTCGAGGTACGAGCGGGTGCCGGTGACCGCCCCGGCCGGTACGGAGGCGGTGACGGCCTGCTGTCCGGCCGTCACGTCGGCGGCGGTGTCGGCGGCGGTGAGCCGGTAGAGCATCTGGAGCGCGGGCGGCCGTCCTCCGGCGAGCGCGGTCAGTTGCCGGGGTACGACCCAGGCGTCGGCGCTCTCGCCGACCGACTCGGCGATGCCCACCACGGTGAGGGTGACGCCGCCGGCGGTCACCCGGGTCCCCGGGCCCGCGTTCGGCGGTTCGGATCCCCGTTCCAGGACGATCTCCCCCGGGGCCGAGGCCCACCGCCCCTCCGTCACGGTCACCGCGTCCACGGGCTCGGCTGCGGAGGCGCGGCCGACGACGGTCAGCGGGGGCGGTGCGAATCCCGGCGGGGCCGCCCGGTCCGCGCTCAGGCGCAGGGAGGTGACGGCGAACGGGCCCGAGGCGGCGGCCACTCCGGATGCCCGTGCGGTGGCGGCGAGCCGCTCCGGGGTGACGGCGGAACCGTCGAACCGCACCGTCAGATGGGCGCCGTGCTGCCGTGCGAAGGCCCGGTCGAAGGGGGCGCCCGAGGCGACGAGGAGACCGAGCGCGAGGACGGCGGAGGCGACGGAGAGCAGCGTGGTCAGGACCATCACGGCGGTCTGCGTACGACGCCGCCCGACCCCGGCCCGTACGACCCGGCCGAGGGCGCCGCCCCCGCGCCCCGCGGCCCCTCGGGTCGTGGTGACGGGCTGCGCGCCGCTCGGGCTCCCGGTGACGGAACGCGCGCTCATCGGGACACCGCCGGGACGTCGCGGGTGATGCGTCCGTCGACGAGTTCGATCGTGCGCGTCGCGCAGGCCTCGGCGAGCGCGAGGTCGTGGGTGACGAGGACGATCGTCTGTCCCTCGGCGTTGAGTCCGCGCAGGAGGTCGCGGACGTCCGCGCCGGACGCCGTGTCCAGCGCTCCGGTGGGTTCGTCGGCGAGGAGCAGCGGCGGCCGGTTCATCAGGGCGCGGGCGACGGCGACGCGCTGCCGCTCGCCGCCGGAGAGCCGGCCGGGGTGCACGCGCGCGTGGCGGGCGACGCCGAGTCGTTCGAGGAGTTCGGCGGCGCGTGCCGCCGCCCGGCCGCGGGCCGTTCCGGCGAGCTGGGCGGGAAGCAGCACGTTGTCGAGGACGGTGAGGTCGTCGAGGAGGTTGAAGAACTGGAAGACCATGCCGATGCGGTCGCGCCGGTAGCGGGCGGAGGCCGTCTCGCTCAGCGCGTCGACGCGGAGCCCGTCGACCGTCACCCGGCCGGTGCTCGGACGGTCGAGGCCGGCGAGGAGGTTGAGAAGGGTCGACTTGCCGCTGCCGGACGGGCCGAGCACGGCGAGCGACTCCCCGCGTGCCACCCGCAGGTCGAGCCCCGCGAGCGCGGCGGGCCCCTCGTCGTAGGTCCTGCCGACCTCGCTCAGGTCGATGAGCGGCTCGGCTTCGCGTGGCGTCATGGGGCCTCCAGGGCTGGGGGGCGGGCGGGTTCGCACCGACGCTAGGAGCGGCCCGCCGCCGGGCGCGTCGGCCGTGGTGGCGACGATCCGTACCGTGGACGGCGGAGACGCGGGCGGGTCATCCGCGCGATGTACACCGTGCGGACGGCGCCCTGGTCCTCCGGGGCGATTCGCGTCCACGCGCCCGCTTGGCACACTGCAGCGGTGATCAGGTACGAGGACCTCATGACCCGGGTGCGCGGGTCGCGGACCATCGGCGCGCCGCCCGTGCTGTCCCGCTGGGCGTGGCTGGCCGACGGGCTGCTGGCCCTGTCGCTGACGGTCGCCACCCTCGTCGGGAACATGAACCGCTCGTACGTGGAGCTCCGGCCGGACCTGGCCGGGAGCAAGACCCGGGTGCCCGGGCAGCTCCCGACCCCGCCCGCGCCCCCCTACGTACCGGGGGCTCCGGAGGGCCCGCGCCCGGTGCCCGCCGTGGAGCACGTGCTGCCGCCGGTGGAGGCCTGGGAACTGGCGGCGGCGGTGCTGACCGCGCTGCCGCTCGTACTGCGGCGCCGCTTCCCGCTGGCCGTCTACTGGCTCGTGATGGTCGCCACGGTGGTCCTGCACCTGGGGGACGCCGCCGACGACGCCACGCGCGTCACCTTCGCCTCGGGGCTGGTCGCGGCCTACAGCGCGGCCATGTACAGCCCGCACCGCAAGGCGGTGGTGGCGTCGCTCCTGGCCGGCGCCCTGCTCTACGCGGTCTTCCCGCTGGTCCCGGCCGTCGACACCGACCTGGTGCCCGTCCTCGTCCTGCTGCCGCTCGCGCTCGCCTCGCACGGCGTCCATCTGTGGCGGCAGCGGGAGCGGGTGCTGCGGGAGGAGCAGGAGGCGGCGCTGCGGCGGGCGGTGGAGGCGGAGCGGTCCCGGATCGCGCGGGAGCTGCACGACGTGGTCACCCACAACGTGAGCATGATGACGATTCAGGCCGGTGCGGCGCGCACGGTCCTCGCCACCTCCCCCGACCTGGCCCGGGAGGCGATGCTCGCGGTGGAGGCGGCCGGACGGACGGCGATGTCGGAACTGCGGCACGTGATGGGGCTGCTGACGATGGCCGCGGACGGCCCGGATCCGGCCGCCGACGTGGCGCTCGCCCCGCAGCCGGGCCTGGACCGGCTGACGGAGCTGACGGACCGGGTGCGCTCCTCGGGGGTGCCGGTGGAGGTGGCGGTGCGCGGCGTCCCGGTGGAGTTGCCGGCGGGTGTGGACCTCGCCGCGTACCGGGTGGTGCAGGAGGCGCTGACGAACGCGGTGAGGCACGCGGCGGGCGCGCGGGTGTCGGTGACGGTGGCGTACGGCTCGGACCGGCTGTGCGTGGAGGTGTCCGACACGGGCGGCCGCCGGCTGCGGACCGCGGAGCCGGGCGGCGGCCACGGGCTGCTCGGACTGCGGGAACGGCTTTCGGTGTACGGCGGTACGCTCGACGCGGGCAGCCGCCCGCAGGGCGGGTACCGGGTCCGTGCGGTGATTCCGTGGGAGGTTCCGTGACCGTGGCCGACGCTCCGCGCGTGGTGATCGTCGACGACCAGGCGCTGGTGCGGACCGGTTTCCGGATGATCCTCGCCGCCGACGGCATCGACGTGGTCGCGGAGGCCGCCGACGGGGACGCCGCCGTGTCGGCGGTCCGCAGGACCCGGCCGGACGTGGTCCTGATGGACATCCGGATGCCCGGCACGGACGGCCTGGAGGCCACGCGCCGCATCCTCGCCGACGAGACGGCGACACCGCCGAGGATCGTCGTCCTCACCACGTACGACCTCGACCAGTACGTGTACGCGGCACTGGCGGCGGGCGCGAGCGGCTTCCTGCTCAAGGACGTCACTCCCGAGCACCTGACGGCGGCGGTCCGGCTGGTCCGCTCCGGGGACGCGCTGCTCGCCCCCGCGATCACGCGGCGCCTGGTCGAGCGCTTCGCCACGTCGGGGACGGGGACGGGGCCGCGGACGGTGGCCCCGCACCGCGAACTGGCCACGCTCACGCCGCGCGAACTGGAGGTCCTGGAGGCCCTGGCGCGCGGCCACACCAACGCCGAACTGGCCGCGAGCTTCCGGCTGAGCGAGGCGACGGTGAAGACCCATGTGGCCCGCATCCTCCAGAAGCTGCGGCTGCGGGACCGGGCCCAGGCGGTGATCGCCGCCTACGAGACGGGTCTGGTCACCCCGGGCTCCACGGGAAGCGGACCCGTCGGGGCGGGCGGGGCCGACTGACCGACCGAACACGGCAGGCCGACCGGATCCAGCGGCCCGAGCGGGTCCAGCGGCCCGACCGGATCCAGGGGCCCGACCGGATCCAGCGGCCCGACCGGGTCCAGCAGGCCGAGCGGGTCCGGCCGGCCCACCGCGTCCGGCCCCTCCACCGCGTCCGGCTGATCGAGGAGATCCGGCGGTCCCGCCTCGGGCCGGAGGACGTCGCTCAGCTCGGTCAGCCGGATGAGCCGCAGGATCCACGGCTGGTCGCAGACGAGCCGCCAGCGCGCACCGCGCCGGTGCATGCGCCCGGCGCAGTGGGCGAGGAGTCCGAGCCCGGTGGCGTCGCAGAAGGTGAGGCGCCGGATGTCGACGGTCAGGGCGTCGGACTCCCGGACGAGGGCGTCGAGCTCGGGCCGCAGGTGCCGCACCAGGACGAGGTCGAGCTCGCCCCGGAGGGCGGCGACCGTGAGATCGCCGGTCGAGCGGACGACGAGGTACGGGTCATGACGGGGGATCAACTGCATCGGACGCTCCACAGGGTGGCTCCATGTGTCACGTCGAGCGTGGCCGTCCCGCTGAGGGGAGGGACGTTTCGCCTCGTCCGCAGTCACCTGAATCGGTGAACATCCGAGCCTGTTTCTCTCGTTCGGACGCACGCGGGCCGGTCATGTGTACGGACTTCCGGCCCCTCCGTACGCGCGCGCGTGCGGCCAGGCCGTGGCGGGGCGCGAGCAGCCAGACCAGCGCGAAGAACCCGGTGAGGACGACCACGACCGATCCGCCCGCCGCCAGGTCGTACGCATAGCTCACGTACAGCCCGGCGAGGCTCCCGGCGCAGCCGAGGACCGAGGCCAGCAGGGTCATCGCCCACAGCCGCTCGGTGAGCAGCCGGGCCGTGGCGGCCGGGGTGATGAGGAGCGCGAGGACCAGGATGTTCCCCACGGCCTCCAGGGACATGACGATGGTGGCCGTCACGACCACGTAGAGGGTCAGGTCCAGCGGCAGGACCGGCAGCCCCGAGGCCCGGGCCGTCTCGCGGTCGAGGCTGACCGCGACCAGCTCCTTCCGGAGGGCGAGGACGACGGCGACCAGGACCGTCCCGAGGGCGGCCACCCGCCACAGGTCCGCCGTGTCCACGGCCAGGACCTGCCCGAACAGGAACGAGGACAGGTCCGTCGTCCAGCTGTCGCGGGTCGAGACGAGGACGATGCCGAGCCCGAAGGCGAAGGCGAAGAAGACCCCGATCACGGTGTCCTCCTTGAGGCGCCGGTTCTGCGAGACGAAGGCGATGAGCACCGCCGTCGTGACCCCGGCCGCCGCGCCGCCGAGCAGCAGGTTGCCCTCGAAGGCGTACGCGAGCGCCACCCCGGGGAAGGCGGAATGGGCGACGGCGTCGCCGATGAAGGCCATCCCCCGGAGCACGACGTACACACCGACGACTCCGCAGACGAGGCCGACGATCGCGGCGACGCCGAAGGCCCGCCGCATGAACGGCAGCGACCAGGGCTCGGCGAGGAGGGCGAGGAACCCGTTCATGCCGCTCCCCCGATCCGTTCGGTCCGGTCCAGGCCGAAGGCCCGGAGCATCTGCCCGGCGTCCGCGAGGAGTTCGGGGCCTCCCTCGGCGACGAGGGTCCGGTTCAGGAGCAGCACCCGGGTGCAGGTCCGGGCGGCGGCCGCCAGGTCGTGGGTGGTCATGAGCAGCCCTCTGCCTTCCGCCGCGAGCCGGCCGAACATCTCGTTGAGCAGGTCCTGGGTCGGCACGTCGACCCCCGTGAACGGCTCGTCCAGGAGCAGCAGCCGGGGTTCCGCGGCCAGGGCGCGTGCCACCAGGACGCGCTGGCGCTGGCCGCCGGACAGCTCGCCGATCGGCCGGCGGCGGAGCGCGGTGAGACCGGCCCGCTCCAGGGCCTCGTCGGCCGCCGCGCGGTCGCCCGGCCGGGGCCGGCGCAGCCGGCCGACCGTACGGGTGCGCCCGCTGAGCACGGCTCCGGCCACGTCGATGGGGAAGTCCCAGGCGAATTCGTGCCGTTGGGGTACGTAGCCGACGGGGCCCGGGGCGTCGACCGCGCCGGACGACGGGGCGATCAGCCCGAGGACGGCGCGGAGAAGGGTGGTCTTGCCCGCGCCGTTCGGGCCCAGCAGCCCGACGAGCTCCCCGCCGGACACGGCGAGCGAGACGTCCGCGACCGCCGTCCGGCCGCCGAGCGCGACGGAGACGGAACGGACCCGCAGCAGCTCCTCTCGGTCCTGGCTCATGCGCGGCGCCTCCGTCGCCCGACGAGGACGGCAGCGGCACCGACGACGGCGAGCACGGCGGCCGTTCCGGCGAGCAGCGCGGTGGACCCGGCACCGGTGGAGGCCATGGAGCCACGGGGGCCGGTGCCGCCCGTGCTGCCGGTGGCGCCCGTGGCACCCGTGGCACCGGTACGGCCGGTCGTGCCCGTGGTGCCACTGTCAGCCGGGGCGGCCCCGCCCGTGGCGGAGCCGCCCGAAGAGGTACCGGAGCCTGACGTCGTCCCCGTACTGGTACGCGTACCGGAGTCCGGGCTGCCGGCGGTCGATCCGCCCGTCGAACCCCCGCCCCCGCCGGGATCGCCCTGCCCGCCCGAGCCGACCTCGAAGGTGAACGTCTCGGTGTCGCTCGTCCTGCTCCCGTCCGCGAGGAGGCCGGACATCCTGAGGGTCAGCCGGTACGTGCCTTCGGCGCCGAAGGCCCAGCCGCCGTGCGCGTGCGTGTTCTGCGGGACGCCGAAGGTGTCCGGAACCCCGTCCGCGCTCGCGAAACGGACGGTCGCGCCGGAGAGACCGTCGTAGTTGAAGAGGGCGAAGCGGCCCGGCCCTTCGGCCTTCACCAGGGAGAACGCGATCTCGCCCCGCGTGGCGCCCGCCGCCATGTTGTCGGTGGACCAGCCGGGCCACAGCAGCCCCGGCCGCTGGACCTGGTCGAGCAGCCACACGGGCTCGCCGGCCTTCCCCAGGAAGGCGAAGTCCGGGTTGGCCGGCACGGTCCGGCGGGCCTCCGGCTTGACGCGGAGCACCAGCGAGGAGGGCTCGCGCCAGACGGTCCGGCCGGGCACCGTCCCGTCCTTGACCTGGATCTGGAGCCCGTCGTCCACCACGCGCGCGGCGATGTCGACGTGCCCCTCGTCGAGGACCGTGCGCGCCGTCCCGGCCTTCTGCGCCGCGGGAGCGGCCTTCCGGGCGACGGACACCGGGGCCTCGGGCCTCGCGGCGGGCACGAGCAGGGGCACGGGCGTGAGGGCGGCCGGCCCGACCCGTACGGTGAACGCGGCCGTGGCGGTCCCGGCCGGTTCGGCCTCCGCCGCGAGTGCGATCCGGTACAGGCCCGGGGCCGAGAAGGCCCAGCGGCTCTCGCCCCGGCCGCCCGCGGGAAGCCCGGACGCGTCCGGGAGCCCGTCACCGCTGTCGAACCACACGCCGGACGCCTCGTCCTCCGCCCCGCGCACGGTCACCGTGCCGGGCCCTTCCGCCTCGGTCAGGGACCAGCGCACCGATCCGCCCTCCGGGAGAGCCGTGGTGTCCCAAGGGGGCCTGAACTCCCAGCGGACCGTGCCGTCCTCCCCCACGACCCGGTGGGAGTCGTCGAGGTCGATCACCCCGTCCCCGCCCAGCCCGAGCACGCCATCGGCCCACCCCGGCGTGGCCGGAGCAGGTGTCACGGGTGCGGGCACCTCCACGGGCGGCTCGGCCATCGCCGTACCGCCGAGGGCGAGCGCCCCGGCCGCCGCGAGGGCGACGCTCGTGTTCCGTGCGAGCCGCATCGGGCTCACCTCCCCTCCCGGCCCAGGCAGCGGGCCAGTTCGTTCGCGTTGTGGCGCATCATCGAGACGTAGTCGTGGACCTTGTCGTCGAAGGAGTCGCCGTAGATCGTGCAGACGGCGACGCCCTCGTCCTCCGCCACCCGGCGCAGGACGTCCGCGCGGGCCGCCAGATGGGGTTCGACGAAGACGGCGGGGACCTCGCGGTCGCGGATCGTGGCGCGGAGGCGCGCGATCTCGGCGGCGCTCGGTTCCCGGCTGGGCACCGGGACGACGAAGCCGGCGATCTCCAGGTGGTAGGCGTGCGCGAGGTAGCCGAAGGCGTCGTGCGTGGTGATCAACTTCCGGTTCTTCTCCGGGATTTGGCCGAGGGTTCTCGCCACCTCGTCGTCGAGGGCGGCGAGCCGCTTCAGGTAGCGGGCGGTGTTGCGCTGGTACGTGGCGCGTCCCCCGGGGTCCGCCTTCGTCAGCTCGTCCTGGATCCGGCGGACGTACGCCTCGGCGTTGGCGACGTCCTCCCAGGTGTGGGGGTCGGTGTCGCCGTGCACATGGCGCCCGAGCACGGCCTGGGGCAGCACCCACAGGGTGGCGCCTGGCCTGCCGAGGAAGCGGTAGGCCTCCTCGCGGGGCACGGTCTCCGTGGCCCGCCGCGGTACGGAGAGGACGACGTCGTCCGTGGAGCGGTGCACGCGCCGGCCGGTCGCCGGATCGTCGGAGCGGATCCGCACCGACTTCGTCCGGGTGTCGAGCGCGATGTCGGCGTGGCCGCCGTCGAGCACGGTCCTGCCGGCCGGCGCCGGGGCGCCGCCGACGACGAAGGTGACCGTCCCGCCGCCGATCGGGGCCGTCCCCCCGTCCAGGGTCTCGGTCTGCCCCCGTACGGTCAGGCGGTACGTACCGGGCTTGCTGAAGGCCCAGTTGACGTGGGTGTGCGCCTCGGGCGGCAGGGTGAAGGAGTCCTTGGTGTCGAAGCCGTCGGCGGAGTCGACGACGACCTGCGGGGTGCCGAGGGTGTCCGTCAGATAGACGTGGAGGTCACCGGGACCTTCGAGCGCGGTGGCCGTCGTCCGGACGTGGGAGCCGTCGCCCGCCACCTCGCCCTCGACGGCCCAGCCCAGCCAGAGCACGTCGAGCCCGAGGTCCTCCGCGAGCCGGATGGCGGAGCCGCCGTACTGTTCGAGGCGTTCGCCGAGGGGGACCTTGGGGGCGCCCTCGGGGGCGTTGGTGTGGATCATCTTCGTGATCCCCGGCTCTTCGAGGAGGAGCCCGTTGCTGAAGACCAGGTCCGAACGCGCGACGCGGGCGGCGTCGCCGGGGCTGGGTTCGTAGGAGTGGGGGTCGCCGTGCCGCGGCACGACGGAGGCGACGTCGACGCGGTCGCCGCCCACGTTGCGGACGAGGTCGGCGACGATCGCGGTGGTCGTGGAGACGGTCAGTTCGGCTTTGCCGCCGGTGCGGCCTCCGGGTCCGCCGGCGCAGCCGGACACCAGCAGCACGGCGCCGAGCGCGAGGGCCGCGGTCGTACGGGGAGTGATCATCGGGCCGCTCGCTTCCTGCGCACGAGGACGACGGTCACGGCCCCGGCCGCGAGCGCGAGACCGGCGAGGCCGGCGGGCAGGGCGAGCGGGACCGCGCCGGTGGCCGCCAGCTGATGACGGCCCGTGGCGGCGGCGGTGGGCCGGGGGTCGAAGGGGGACACGGGGGTCGGCGCCGCCGTGGGGGACGACGACGTACGGGTCGGGCCCGGCGTCGGATCCGGCGCACCGGTCGGCGTGCGGGTCGGTGTGGGCGTACCGGACGGCGAGGGCGTACCGGAGGGCGACGAAGTCGGAGTGGACGTAGGCGTAGGCGTCAGAGTCTGCGTAGGCGGCGAAGTCGGAGTGGACGTGGACGTGGGCGTGGGCTCAGGCGTCCCCTCCCCCGCACCCGGCTCGATCGTCGACGGGTCGACGTCGCCCACGGCGACGGCGAGGGTCTCCCGGTCCGAGACCCGGGCCCCCGAGGGCAGGGTGGCGGTCATCTCCAGGGTGATCCGGTAGACGCCCTCCGTGTCGAAGATCCACAGCGGGTGGGCGTGCGTGAACGCCGGCAGGGCGACGGTGCCGTGCCCGGCCTTCGCGCTGTCGACGTCGACGCCGATGCGCAGGCCGAGTTCGGGATCGTCCGCCCACTGGCCGAGGACGAACCGGCCGGGCCCGTCGATCGCGGGGAAGGCGACCTCGACGCCGCCGGTCACGTCGCCGGGCGCGATGCCGAGGGTGTTCCAGCCGGGCCAGAGGAGGCCTTCGGTCGACGCGAAGTCCTTGTCGACCCAGAGGCTCGCGCCGGGCGCGCCGAAGCCTTCCAGCTGCGGGACCTCCTCGCGCGGCGGGATCACGATCTCGTGGCGCGGGTCGAAGTGGAGGAGGACGTCGGAGGGTTCGCGCCAGACGGTGGCGCCGGGGACCGTGCCGTCCTTGACGCGGAACTCCAGGCGGCCGCCGGCCAGTCGGGCGGCGAGGTCGAGGTGGCCGCCGTCGAGGACGACGCGCTCGCCCGCGGGGGCTTCGCGCGGGGGCGGTTCGGCCGCGTGCGCGGGTGGTCCGGCGGACGGCAGGGCGAGGGCGGCCGCGAGGGCGAGGCAGGCCGTGAGCGCGGCAGCGGGTGGGGTGGAGGGTGCGTTGCGGGCCCGCATGACGGGGCGGCTCCTTCGGGGGTGCGTACGGGCAGGCCACGGCCGCGCCGGGGGCGGTTCGAACGGCGGGTTGTCCCGCCCCCGGCGCGGGGCTCATGGGCGGGCGGGCGTCAGCCGACCTGGAAGGTGTACGTGGCGGAGGTCGGGCCGACCGGGGTGCCGTTCGTCAGGGTGCCGCTGACGGCGAAGGTCGCGGTGTACGAACCGGCCTTGGTGAAGACCCAGTTGGCGTGGTCGTGCTCTCCGGCGGCGATGTCGCGGGTGTTGGCGACGGTGGCGTCCCCGCTGTCGTAGGAGCGGTTGTTCCTGGGGCACAGGCCGTTCTTGTAGACGGTGAGCTTGCCGGGCCCGCTCAGGGAGACCAGCTTGACCTGCACCGTGTCGCTCCGGAAGACGCCGGCGGTGAGGTGCTCGCCGGATATGCCGGGCCAGAGCAGGTCGGCGTTCTGGGTCTGCGGCAGGCGGTACACGGTGCTTCCCGCCGTGCCGAGGTGGCTGTAGCAGGTGCCGGTGGGCACGGTGTAGGCGGCGGCCGGAAGGGCCCGGAGGACGACGTCGGCCGGGGCGTACTCGACGCCCGGGGTCACGGACTCGTCGTGGACGTGGAGCGCGAGGCCGGTGCCGTCGTACTCGACGTCGAGGACGTCGACGTGCCCCGTGGAGAGGGTGGTCCCGGCGGCGTGGGCGGCGGTGAGTCCGCCGACGGCGAGGGTCGCGGCGACGGTTCCGGCGAGAGTGAGAGAACGCGTGAAGGCACGCAAAAGAAGCCCCCCTTGGGCAAGTGGTTGAGTGTGCGCGAACAAGGGAGACGATAATCGTTTTCATTAAGAGCTGACAAGCGAGCCCCCGGAGCCGAGGCCGGGGCCCTGAGCCGAGGCCGGGTCCGGCGGCCGCTCTGCCGCACGGACGGACCCCGGCCCGAGAGGGATCAGCGCTTCAGCGTGAAGGTGAAGTCGCCGGAGAGCCTGCCGCTCAGCCGGACCGCAGAGACGAGACTCCCCTCCGCGATCAGCTGCTCGACCTCGGCCCGCGCGAGGCCGCAGCCCTCGGCGATCAGTCGCGTCGGCCGGACGGGGATCCGGGCCGCGAAGCGGACCGATACGTCCAGCACCTCACGGTCCGGGTGGTCCGACCCGCCCGTGTCCAGGCGCCAGGCGCCGTCCCAGTCGAGGGCGATGCGGTTGCGCCGCAGGACGGCCGGATCCTGGAGCAACTCGGCTGCCAGGGAGAGGTCGTTGGCATGCAGGCGGTCGAGCAGCTCGGGCCGTACGGAGCGCACGTTCGCCCGCTCCAGGAGCGTGAGCTTCGCGGTCTCCCCGCAGGAGGCGCAGAGCACGAGGAGCCAGGCGTCGAGGAGCTTGTGGTGGGCGTTGACACGGAACTTGCCGTTCGCCCGGAAGCGTTCGGACGCGCACGTGTGGCAACGCCGGAGGACGAGCGGAAGGCCGGTGGGCATGACGAACCAGGTGGTGAGCACAGAAGGACACCGGTTTCGGTGAGAAGTCCGCAGCAGGAAGCAGCGCGGCGCAGCGACGCGACGCGCGACCGATCAGCGCTCGGGGGTCTCACACGGTGTACAACGGCACGTCCTTGCCCAGACGACGGGTTCGTCAGCACGGTAGGCGCGCCCGAGGGTGCCGCTCCACCGATTTTCGGCTCCGTCCCCGCCGACGACACGAGGGGCCGGCCGCACGCGTGCGCGTGGCCGGCCCCTCGTGGGCGCGACGGATGCTCAGCCCGCGAACCGGGCCATCCATGCCTCGACCTCGGTGGAGGAGCGCGGCAGTCCGGCGGACAGGTTCTCGTGGCCGTCCTCGGTGACGACGAGGTCGTCCTCGATGCGGACGCCGATGCCGCGCCACTCCTCGGGCACGGTCAGGTCGTCCGGCTGGAAGTACAGGCCGGGCTCGACGGTGAGCACCATGCCCGGTTCGAGGACGCCGTCGACGTACTCCTCCGTGCGGGCCTGGGCGCAGTCGTGGACGTCCAGGCCGAGCATGTGGCCGGTGCCGGCCATGGTGAAGCGGCGCTGGAGGCCGAGCTCGTAGGCCCGGTCGACGGGGCCCTCGATGAAGCCCCACTCGACGAGGCGCGCCGTCAGGTGACGCTGGGAGGCCTCGTGGAAGTCGCGGTACGGGGCACCCGGCTTCACCGCGGCCATGCCGGCCTCCTGGGCCTCGTACACGGCGTCGTACACCTGGCGCTGCACGGGGGTGAAGGTGCCGCTGATGGGGAGGGTGCGGGTGACGTCGGCGGTGTAGAGGGAGTGCGTCTCCACGCCGGCGTCGAGGAGGAGCAGCTCGCCGGGGCGCACCGGGCCGTCGTTGTCGGTCCAGTGCATGATCGTGGCGTGGTCGCCGGCGGCGCAGATCGAGCCGTAGCCGACGTGGTTGCCCTCCAGGCGGGCCCGGCGGAAGAAGGTGCCCTCGATCCACCGCTCGGAGGAGGCGATCGCCCGGGAGAGCTCGGCGACGCAGTCGGTGAAGCCGCGGACGGTGGAGTCCACCGCCTTGCGCATCTCGCCGAGCTCCCACGCGTCCTTGACGAGGCGGAGGTCGCTGAGCGCGCCCTCCAGCTCGGCGTCGCGCTCCTCGTCGGTGGTGACGGCGGCTTCGAGGGCCGGGTCGATGCCGCGGACGATGCGGGTCGGCAGGCCGGAGCCGGCGGCCAGGTCCTCGGTGATGGTGCGGACGTCGCGGCAGGGCAGTCCGAGGACGGTCTCGGCCTCGGCGAGGGAGCGGCGGCGGCCCATCCACAGCTCGGCGGTGTAGCCGATCCAGAACTCGTCGTTGTCGCGGCTGTCGCGGGGCAGCTGGTAGCAGTAGGCGTCGTGGCCGCCGTCGGCGCGGGGTTCGAGGACGAGCGCGCCGTCGCGGGCCTGGTCGCCGGTCATGTGCACATAGCCGGAGTACGGGCGGAACGGGTAGGTGTCGTCGTTGGAGCGGACCTTGAGGTTGCCCGAGGGGACGATGAGGCGCTCGCCGGGGAAGAGCGCGGAGAGCGCGGCGCGGCGTCCGGCCGCGTACGGTGCCTGCTCGGCCGGTTCGAGATCGTGCCGCTCGGTGTCCGCCCACCCCGTCCTCATCAGAGCGGAGAGCTCCTCGGAGACGCCGTTGTAGAGGCCGTTCTTGCGACCCTTCGCCACGTCCTGCACCTTCTTCCGGATACGTTCTGGGCCGCCGGTCGTCGGCGGCACCCGGACGGTACTCCGCCGTGGGGCCCCGGGGCGCCCGGATCGGACAGTGGCACGGATCGGCCACACCCGGGCGGCGGAGGCGGCCGGGGCCGGTCGATAATGCGGTCCATGGCGAACGAGAAGCTCGGTGAGGCGCTCCGGCTCCTGGGGATCGGCGACGAGGCCCGGCGGGTCTACGTCCGGCTCCTGGAGCTGGGGCCTGCGCCGCTGAGCGCGATCGGTGCCGCGGCCGGTCTCGACGGTGCGGAGCTTTCTGCGGCGTACGGGGAGCTGGTCGACGCGGGCCTGGCGAGCCCGGCGGCGCAGGGCCCGGACCTGGTGGCGCCGGTGCCTCCGGCCGCGGGCCTGGAGATCCTGGGCCGGCACCGGGCGGCCGAGCTCGACGAGTCGCGGATCACGGTCGGGGGCGCCTTCGAGTCGTTCCGGCGGCAGCGGCTCGCCGCGTACAACGACGATCTGGTGGAGGTCGTGACCGGCGACGCGATCGGTCCCCGGAGCCGGCAGGCCTGGGCGAGTGCCCGTGAGCAGATCCGGCAGTTCGACACGCCTCCGTACACGCCCATCCCGGGCTCGACGGACGACGCGCTCGCGACGCTGGCGCGGGGGGTGACCCAGCGGGTCATCTACTCCCAGGCGTCCCTGGAGCATCCGGACAAGATGCGGACGGTCATCGAGCCGTGCATCGAGGCGGGCGAGCAGGCCCGGGTGCTGCCGCAGCTCCCGGTGAAGCTCATGATCATCGACGAGGCGTACGCGCTGGTGTCCCTGTCGATCAGGGAGGCCGACGTGCACAACACGATGCTGGTCGTGCAGCCCTGCGGGCTGCTCTCCGCGCTCGTGGCCCTCTTCGAGCAGACCTGGCGGAGCGCCCTGCCGTTCCACGGCCGCACGGCCCGTCCGGCGGGCGTGCTGCCCGCCGGACTGCTGCCCGCCGACCGCCGGCTCCTCTGGCTGCTCGCGGGCGGCGCGAGCGACGACGTCATCGCCCGGGAGATCGGGGTCAGCCGCCGTACGCTCTTCCGCCGGATCCAGGTGCTGATGGCCCGGCTGGGTGCCACGAGCCGTTTCCAGATGGCGCTGCAGGCGCAGCGCCAGGGCTGGTTGTGAGACCCCTCAGGTGAGGTGCCGCCGGAGGAAGGTGTGCACGAGGGCGCTGTTGTGGGCGGCCTGTTCGTTGTCCCCGGCGCCCGCGTGGCCGCCGCCGGTGTTCTCGTGGAAGAGGACGGGGTGACCGAGTTCCCGCAGCCGGGCCGCCGTCTTGCGGGCGTGGCCGGGGTGGACGCGGTCGTCGCGGGTGGAGGTCATCAGGAGCACCGGCGGGTAGGCCCGGTCGGCCGTGAGCCGGTGGTACGGGGAGAGCTCGCGCAGGTGGGCGAGGTCGGCGGCGTCGTCCGGGTCGCCGTACTCGGCGATCCAGGACGCGCCCGCGAGGAGCTTGTGGAAGCGGGTCATGTCGAGCAGCGGGACCTGCGCGACGATCGCGCCGAACAGCTCCGGGTGGCGGGTGAGCATCGCGCCCATGAGCAGGCCGCCGTTGCTGCCGCCGGAGGCGCCGAGCCGGTCCGGGGTGGTGATGCCCCGGGCGACGAGGTCCCTGGCGACGGCCGCGAAGTCCTCGAAGGCCCGCGGCCGGTCCGCGCGCAGGGCGGCCTGGTGCCAGTCCGGTCCGTACTCGCCGCCGCCGCGGATGTTCGCGATGACGTACGTGCCGCCGCCCTCCAGCCAGGCGCGGCCGGTGACGGCGCCGTAGTAGGGGGTGAGGGAGACCTCGAAGCCTCCGTAGCCGTAGAGCAGGGTGGGGCCGGGGCCGGTGACGGCGTGGTCGGGGCCGATGACGAAGTACGGCACGCGGGTGCCGTCGGCGGAGGTCGCGAAGTGCTGCTCGACCGTGAGTCCGGCGGTGTCGAAGCGGTCCGGGGCCTGCTTGAGGACCTCCGTGTCGCCGCCGATGTGCCCGCGGTGGAGGCTGGACGGCTGGAGGAAGCCGGACACGTCGAGGAAGTACTCGTCGGAGACGTCCGGGTCGGTGTCCACGACGCCGACGGCGGAGAGCGCCGGGACGCCGACGAGCGGGGTGCGCGTCCAGCCGGCGCCGTCGGCGCCGGGGGTGAGGACCTCGATGCGGGCGCTGACGTCCCGCATCGTCTCCAGGATCAGATGGTGCCGGGTCCAGGAGTGCCCGGCGAGCGCCGTCCGCGCGTCGGGGGTGAACAGCACCTCGGGGGTGCGGTCGCCGGCGAGGAAGGCGTCGAAGCCGAACGCGAGGAGGGAACCGGTCGGCTGCCCGAGCCACTCGGACTTCAGGGTGACGAGCAGGTGCCGGCGGTGGGCGTGGACGAGGGCGTCGTCGGGGACGTCGATGCGTACGGTCGTGCCGTCGGGCTCCAGGAGGTACGTCTCGCTGCGGAAGAAGTCCAGCGAGCGGCCGACGAAGTCCCGCTCGAAGCCGGGGGTGTCGTCCCGGTACCCCCAGGCCGACACGTCGCCGTCCTCCGCCTCGTACACGAGCTCGGACTCCTCGATCGGCGTGCCCCGCCGCCAGCGGCGGACCGTGCGCGGGTAGCCGGAGTCGGTCAGCGAGCCCGGGCCGGTGTCCGTGCCGACGAAGACGGTGTCGGCGTCGATCCAGCCGATCCGCGTCTTCGCCTCCGGCACCCGGAAGCCGTCCTCGACGAACTCCCGCGTGGCGAGGTCGAATTCGCGGACCACGACGGCGTCGCCGCCGTCCCGGGACAGCCGCACCAGAGCCCGGTCGTAGGCGGGGCGGCGCACCCGCGCCCCGTCCCACACCCACTTCTCGCCCTCCGCGGCGGCGAGCGCGTCGACGTCGAGGAGGACCTCCCACTCGGGCGCGTCCTTGCGGTACTGCTCCAGGGTCGTGCGCCGCCACACCCCGCGCACGTGCTCGGCGTCGCGCCAGAAGTTGTAGAGGTGGGCACCGCGCCGCGTGGTGTACGGGATGCGGTCCGAGGCGTCGAGCACCTCCCTCACGCGCGCCTTCAGCGGGGCGAACCCGGCGTCGGCGGCCAGCACGTCCGCCGTCTCGGCGTTCCGCTCGGCCACCCACGCGAGGGCGGCCTCGCCGGAGATGTCTTCCAGCCACAGGTACGGGTCGTCATCGCTCACCCCCGTATTGTGCAGGTTCGGGCGTCAGCTCCGGCTTTCGCGGCGCAGCCGTACGGCGAGGTGGTGCTGGAGCGGCCGGCCGACGGCGGCCAGGTCGTGCACGAAGTCGAGGGTGTCCTCGCCGGTGAGCGTGTAGCGGCGGCGGGTGGCGTCGACCTGCTTGGCGGTGGGCGCGAGGGCGACCTCGTGGGTGGTGAGGTCGACGGTGGTGCCGTCCGCGTGGCCGACGGCGATCTCCGCGATGCCGGTGGGCTGGGTGATCAGTGCCTCGACGCGCCCCTCGGGCTGCAGCCGCCACCAGCCGCTCTCCCGGGCCGAGGGCCGCAGCGGGGTGCCGGCCTCGTCGATGAGCCAGGCCCGCGCCTCGTAGTGCAGAAAGGGGCGCCCGTCATGGCTGAAGGTGACCTCCTGCTCGTACGCGAACTCCTCGGCGAGCGAGGGATAGCCGCCGCGCCCCCGCCCGGTCCAGGTCCCGAGCAGCCAGGTCACCGGGGCGAGCAGCGCGTGCGGCGCGGGCGCCTCGTCCGGCCGGAACGCGTCGGGATAGGGGTGCTGCCGGTCGCGGTCGTTCATGGGGTGCGCTCCTGGGTCGGGACCTGTGCCGTACGGCAGCTTAGGCGGCGGCGTTCGGCAGCTCAGGCAGCGGCGTTCGGCGCTTCGGCCGCGGCGTTCGGCGCGCCCCGCAGCGAGAGCCGGAGGACCGTGGTGGCCACGGCGCCGGCCGCGAGGCCGAAGGTGAGCGCGGCCGGGACGCCGTTGCCGATGCCGGCGGAGAAGTGGAGCAGGCCCTGCTGGGGGCCCGCCTGGACGACGGCGATCCGGAGGAGCTGGCTCGCGAGGAGCCCGAGGACGGTGGCGCAGACCGCGCCGGCCGCCATGGCGGGGAGCGTGGCCCGGGTGAGGAGCCCGGGCAGCGTCCGCAGGGCCCACCAGACGACGACGAGCAGGAGGACGTCGGAGGCACGGTAGAGGAGCCACTCGCCGAGCGGGCCGCCCTCCGGGCCGGACCAGGCGCCGAGCAGCAGCCACTGGCGCAGCAGGTCGCCCGGCTCGGAGAGGAATCCGCCGTCCGGGGAGAACTCCTGGAGGGCGGCCGCGGCCGAGTGGTACGAGAGGACCACGACGGACAGCGCGATCACGGCCGTCCCCGCGGTGGCGGCCAGACGCGCGGCGCGGGCCGGGACGTCCGTGCGCGGCAGCGGTTCCGCGCCCCTGGCGGTGATCCGTGCGACGAGGACCGTGGCCGCCGCCGCGACGAGGCCGACGGCCACCGGGAGCTGTCGCCCGGAGGCGATCACGCTCGCCAGCTGGGGCAGGAAGCGGTAACTGCCGTGCCCCGTCGAGGCGATCAACCACGGGGCGGACACGGCCAGCGCCAGGGTGCCGGCCACCGCGCCCCAGGCCCACAGCGCGAGGAACGCGGCGGCGGTGCGCCCGCGCACCGGCGGCAGCCTGCGGACCAGGAGCAGCGCGCCGAGCACATGGGCGACGAGGACGGTGCCGTACCGGATCTGCAGGCCCGTCGTGTACAGGCCTGCGTAGTGGCCGCGGTCGTCGCCGCCCATGGTGTCCGCGACGTATCCGGAGACCATCGCGCCCGCGTCGAGGAAGGCCGGCGGGTCGTACGCCCACGGGGCCAGCCAGCTCTGGAGCTCGGCGACCCGCTCGGCGCCGAGCTGGTCGCCGCTGCCGGGCAGCCGCAGCGCGTCCGCGGTGGCCCCGGCCCACCACAGGAGTGCGGTGAGCAGCAGCCCGCCGATCAGTGCGGGTATCACCGCGCGCCCGTATGTCATGTCCTGTCCCCCGTCGTGAACGCGTCCTGTCAACCGGAGACTAGAGCCTGGTGATCACGCGCGGGGCACGGCCACACGTCGGTTCCGCGGGCGGAGCCCGTGCGTCCAGCGTCCGAGACGCCGTTGACCGGGCGCGCGGCGGCCGCTACCTTCGCGCCATGTTGCGTACAGCCCTGCTCACCACGCGCGGTCACATCGACCTGCTGCGGGTGGCCTCCGCCGCGTGTCGCCGCGGCTGCTGACGCCCTTTCACCTGCACCCCCGCCTCCGCTGAGGCCCTGATCGCCGTGCGCGCGTGTCCGCTCCGCGCCCACGGGCGATGACGCGTACCTTCACCTCCCTCTCCCCCGGAGTCCGTCATGACGGTCGACCACGCCCCTCCCTCCGCCCCGCCCGACATATCGCCTTTGCCGGATGTCGAGTCCTTGACCCCCGCCCGGGGGCCGGGCCGCCGCCCGTCCGTTCCGCGCTGGCTGCGCCGGGCCGTGGGGCCCCTCCTGCTGCTCGTCCTCTGGCAGGCGAGCAGTGCGGCGGGGGTGCTTCCGGCGGACGTGCTGGCCTCGCCCGGGACCATCGCCCGGGCCGCCGGCGAACTGGCCGGGGACGGGACGCTGCCGACCGCGATGGGCGTCTCGCTGCGGCGGGTCGCCGTGGGGCTGCTGCTCGGCGGGGTGGTGGGCATCGCGCTCGCCCTGGTGTCCGGGCTGTCACGGCTCGGCGAGGACCTCGTCGACGCGCCCGTACAGATGCTGCGGACGGTCCCGTGGGTGGGCCTCATCCCGCTGTTCATCATCTGGCTGGGGATCGGGGAGGCGCCCAAGGTGGCGCTCATCGCCCTCGGCGTCGCCTTCCACCTCTATCTGAACGTGTACGCCGGGATCCGGGGCGTCGACGCCCAACTCGTCGAGGCGGGCGAGTCCCTGGGGCTCGGCCGGTGGGGCCTGGTCCGGCACGTCGTGCTGCCGGGCGCGCTGCCCGGGGCCATGACCGGGCTGCGGTACTCCCTGGCGACGGCCTGGCTCGCGCTGGTCTTCGGCGAGTCGATCAACGCCGACGCCGGGATCGGCTTCCTCATGAACCAGGCGCGGGAGTTCTTCCGCACGGACGTCATCGTCGTCTGCCTCGTCGTCTACGCCTTCCTCGGCCTGCTGGCCGACGCCGTCGTCCGTACTCTCGAAAGGCTGCTGCTGCAATGGCGACCGACCTTCACGGGGCAGTGACCGTCCAGGGCCTGACCCGCTCCTTCGACGGGCGTCCCGTCGTCGACGGGCTCGATCTGACTCTGCGCGCCGGCCAGTTCACCGCGCTCCTGGGACACAGCGGCTGCGGCAAGTCGACGCTCCTGCGGATCCTCGCGGGGCTCGACCGGGAGATCTCCGGCACGGTCCTCGTGCCGCGCCGCCGCGCGGTCGCCTTCCAGGCGCCGCGCCTGATGCCCTGGAAGAAGGTCTGGCGGAACGTCCTGCTCGGGCTGCCGGGGAAGCCCGGCCGGGCGGTGGCGGAGAAGGCGCTCGCGGAGGTGGGCCTCGACCACCGCTCGGGAGCCTGGCCGAAGACCCTGTCGGGCGGCGAGGCCCAACGTGCCTCGCTGGCCAGGGCGTTGGTACGGGATCCGGACCTGCTGCTGCTCGACGAGCCGTTCGGCGCGCTCGACGCGCTGACGCGGATCAAGGCCCAGCGGCTCGTGGCCGAACTGTGGCAGCGACGCGGCTGCACGGTCCTGCTCGTCACGCACGACGTCGACGAGGCGCTGCTGCTCGCCGACCGCGCCCTGGTCATGCGGGACGGCGCGATCGCCTACGACACCGCCGTCGACCTCGACCGGCCCCGCTCCCCCGGCGATCCCGCGCTCGCCGCGCTCCGCACCCGGCTGCTCGCCGAACTCGGCGTGACCGACGGCTCGGACCGAGGCCCGGCCGACGGCTCGGACCGAGTCCTGGCCGACGACTCGGACCACGGCGTGGCCGACGGCGAACTGGCCGCGCACGCGGCCGCCTGACCCCTCCCTCCCCCCCCGTTACCCGAGGAGACATCCGTGAAGTCCATCCGCCTGTCCGCCGCCGCGCTGCTCGTGCCGCTCGCCCTGCTCGCCTCCGCCTGCTCCGGCGCCTCCGCCGCCGGCGAGGCCTCGAACTCCGACGGCAAGGGCTCCCTCGTCCTGAACGTCGGCGACCAGAAGGGCGGCGCCGAGGCCCTGCTGCGCGCCGCCGGTGAGCTCGACGACCTCCCGTACCGGGTGAAGTGGTCGACGTTCACCTCCGGTCCACCGCTCCTCGAAGCGATCAACGCCAAGGCCGTCGACTTCGGCTCCGTCGGCAACACCCCGCCCGTCTTCGCCGCCGGAGCCGGCTCGAAGATCACCGTGGTCGCGTCGACCCACGGCGACTCCGCGGGCGAGGCGATCCTCGTCCCGAAGGACTCCCCGCTGCGCACCGCGCGGGACCTGAAGGGGAAGAAGGTCGCCGTCGCCCAGGGAAGCTCCGCCCACTTCCAGCTGCTCGCCTCACTCCGGAAGGCCGGCCTGCAACTCTCCGACGTCCAGGTCAGCCTCCTCCAGCCGGCCGACGCCCTGGCCGCGTTCACCAGCGGCAAGGTCGACGCCTGGGCCGTCTGGGACCCGTACACCTCCCAGGTCCTGCTCAGCGGCAAGGGCCGGGTGCTGACCGACGGGCGCGGCCTCGTCAACGGCCTCGGCTTCCAGGTCGCCGCCCCCTCGGCGCTGGCCGACAAGGAGAAGGCGAAGGCGATCGGCGACTTCGTCGAGCGGCTGCGCCGCGCCCAGGGCTGGGTGTTCGACCACCCCGAGGAGTGGGCGAAGGTCTGGGCGAAGGAGACCGGACTGCCGTACGAGGTGGCCCTCGCGGCCGTGAAGCGCAGCAACGGGACCCGTATCCCCGTCGCCCTCGACGACACGGCGATCGCCTCCGAGCAGCAGATCGCCGACACCTTCGCCGAACTGAAGCTGATCCCGCACACGTTCCGCTTCGCCGACTACGTCGACACCCGCTTCAACAAGGACCTGCCGCCGTCCACCACCCCGGCGCGCAGCTACGGAAAGGCCTCCTGATGACCGTCCATCTGCACTGGTTCCTGCCGACCGGCGGCGACGGCCGAACCCTCGTCGACCGGCACGCCTACACGGACGGCGGGATCAGCCGTAACCGGACCGTGTCCGGGGTCCGCGCCCCCGACATCGACTACCTCGTCCAGATCGCCAAGGCGGCCGAGCAGTTGGGCTTCGAGGCCGTGCTGACGCCGACCGGCACGTGGTGCGAGGACGCCTGGCTGACGACGGTCGCCCTGGCCCAGCACACCGAACGGCTGAAGTTCCTGGTGGCGTTCCGGCCGGGGGTGATCTCCCCGGTGCTCGCGGCCCAGATGGCGTCCACGTACCAGCGGATCACCCGGGGCCGGCTCCTGCTCAACGTCGTGACCGGCGGCGACTCGGCCGAGCAGCGCCGCTTCGGCGACCACCTCGACCACGACCGGCGGTACGCGCGCACGGCCGAGTTCCTCTCGGTGGTGCGGGGCGTGTGGGGCGGGCGGCCGTACGACTTCGACGGCGAGCACTTCCGGATCGAGGGCGGGCTCACCGCCCTGCCGCCGGACCCGCTGCCGGAGATCTTCTTCGGCGGCTCGTCCGCGGCGGCCGGCCCGGTCGCGGCGGAGCACGCGGACGTGTACCTGACGTGGGGCGAGCCGCCGTGGCAGGTGAAGGAGAAGATCGACTGGATCCGGCGGCTCGCGGAGGAGCGCGGGCGCACCGTCCGGTTCGGGATCCGGCTGCACACGATCTCCCGCGACTCGGCGCGCGAGGCCTGGGCGACGGCCGACCGGCTGCTCTCCGATCTCGACGCGGAGACCGTCGCCGCGGCGCAGGAACTCCTCGGGCGGAGCGAGTCGGTCGGCCAGCAGCGGATGCTCGCGCTGCACGGCGGCGGCTCGCTCGACCGCGACCGGCTGGAGATCTCGCCGAACCTGTGGGCGGGCGTCGGTCTGGTACGGGGCGGGGCCGGGACCGCGCTGGTCGGCAGCCACGCCGAAGTCGCCGACCGGATCGAGGAGTACCACGACCTGGGCGTCGAGCACTTCGTCCTGTCCGGGTACCCGCACCTGGAGGAGGCGTACTGGTTCGGCGAGGGCGTGACGCCGGAGCTCGCGGCGCGCGGGCTGCTGCCCTCGGCGCCCGCCTCCCCGCTGCTCGGCGTCCCGGCCGCGAACGGCCGCCCGGCCTCGGCCCCCGGCGGGGCACCGCTGCTCGTGCCGGGCGGGCGGTAGGAGGCACCCCCGGGTTGTTCCCGGCGCTGGACGGTGCACGCCGTGTTCACCGCTCGCGCCCGCCGTGGTCCTCCATGAAGGACCACGGCGGGCGCGGGTGTCGGCAGGAGCACGTTCACCGGAAAGGACGACGTCCGCCCTCAGGCGCTTGACCAGGGCGGGAAGAACCTCGCCCCCACCCCGGTTGGTGGAAACGTGAACGATTTCGGGTTCGAAGAGGTCAGGACGGTGGACGTCGTCGTCATCGGCGCCGGGCAGGCGGGGCTCTCCGCCGCCTTCCACCTGCGGCGCACCGGCCTGGAGCCGGACCGGGACTTCGTCGTCCTGGACCACGCCCCCGAACCGGGCGGCGCCTGGCAGTTCCGGTGGCCCTCCCTCACATACGGCAAGGTCCACGGGATGCACGCACTGCCCGGCATGGAGCTGACCGGTGCCGATCCCGCGCGCCCCTCCTCGGAGGTGATCGGGGCGTACTTCGACACGTACGAGCGGACCTTCGAGCTGCGGGTGCACCGGCCCGTCGACGTCACCGCCGTCCGGGAGGGCGAGGGCGGACGGCTGCGGGTCGAGACCTCGGAGGGCGTGTACGCGACGCGGGCCCTGATCAACGCAACCGGCACCTGGGACCGTCCGTTCTGGCCGCGCTACCCCGGGCAGGAGACCTTCCGGGGCCGCCAGCTGCACACCGCCCGGTACCCGGGGCCCGAGGCGTTCGCCGGGAAGCGGGTGCTCGTCGTCGGCGGCGGGGCCTCCGGCACCCAGCACCTCATGGAGATCGCCGAGGTCGCCGCGGAGACGACCTGGGTCACCCGGCGCGAGCCCGTCTACCGCGAGGGTCCCTTCGGCGAGGTGGAGGGCCGCGCGGCGGTCGCCCTCGTGGAGGAGCGGGTACGGCGCGGGCTGCCGCCGCAGAGCGTCGTCTCGGTCACCGGGCTCCCCCTCAACGACGCGATCCGGGCGGCCCGGGCGCGCGGGATCCTGGACCGGCAGCCGATGTTCGACCGGATCACCCCGACGGGGGTGGCCTGGGACGACGGCCGGACCGTCGACGTGGACGTCATCCTGTGGGCGACCGGATTCCGGGCGGCGATCGACCATCTGGCGCCGCTGCGGCTGCGGGAGCCGGGCGGCGGCATCCAGGTGGAGGGCACGCGCGCGGTACGGGACGAGCGCGTCCACCTCGTCGGCTACGGCCCTTCGGCCTCGACGATCGGCGCCAACCGGGCCGGCCGCGCCGCCGCCTCCGACATCCGCCGCCTCCTCCACCACGACCGCACGGCCGCCACGCCGGTCGTCTGACCTGCCCGTTCAGCGCTGTCCGGCGCTCCGGTTGGCGTTGAACTCGGCCACGTTCGCCCGGTGGGCCGCGTAGTCGGCGGTGAAGCGGGTGTCCCCCGGGGCGACCGTGACGAAGTAGAGCCAGTCGCCGTCCGCCGGGCGGATGACCGCGTCCATCGCCTCGTCCCCAGGGTTGCCGATGGGCGTCGGCGGCAGGCCCTTGCGGGCGTACGTGTTGTACGGGCTCTGGGACTTCGTGTCCGCGAGGCTGGTGTCGACGGTGCTCCGGCCGAGGGCGTAGTGGAGCGTCGAGTCCATCTGGAGCGGCATGCCCTGGGCGAGCCGGTTGTGGAGGACCCGGGCGACCTTCGCCATGTCGTCCGGGTTGTCGGCCTCGGCCTGCACGATGCTGGCCGCGACGACCGTCTCGTACACGCTGAGTCCGCGCGCCCGCGCGCCCTCGGCGATCCGCGCGGCGCCGTAGCGCTTGCCGGCGGTGTCCACCATGAAGCGCAGCAGTGCCTGCGGGGTGGTGGTCGAGAGCACGGGGTAGGTCGCGGGGAAGAGGTAGCCCTCGGGGTTGCCGCCGGCCGCGGCGGGCAGCGGGAGGACGCCGGGGCTGGTCGCGGCCTTCCGTGTGGTGCCGTCGGGCAGATGGAGTGCGCGGTCGACGGCCGTGTAGACCTGGCCGGCCCGCCAGCCCTCCGGGACGAGGAGGGCGCGGGGCCGTTCGACGGCGGGTTCGTCCTGGGTGAGCAGGAGCGGGACGGTGACGGCGCCGGCCACGGTGAGGACGGCTCCGAGCAGCAGCGCGAGCCGCCCGCGCCGGGTGAGACGCGCACGGCGGGGAGACCGTGGCAGGCGTGTGCGGCGGGGAGGCCGGGGCAGGGAGGGACGGCGGGTGCGGCGCGGGGGTGCGTACGGGGAGGACGGCCGGTACGTCATGGGCGCACGCTAACCCGGTCCGTGCGCGAATCCGGGGAACCGCGCACGCGGCGGCGCCGCCGGCCCCCTGGGACGGGGGACCGACGGCGCCGGGCACTGCGATCGTCAGACGAGCCATCCCAGGAAGTGGAGGACGCCGGCGAGCAGGTTGGTGATGACGTTCATGGTGGTGCTTCTCCTCGTGCAGGTACATCAGTGGGACGGTGCGGTCGCGGTCTGCAGCCCGTCGCTCGCACTCCGTAATCTTCCGATGCCGCACGGGAGTCGGGCGACGAATCCCGGAACGATCACACGTTCTGGGGAACAACCGCTCCCACGTTCGCCTGTTCGGTACGGGCGTCCCGGCGGACCAGGGCCGCGTACCGCCCGTCCCGGGCGAGGAGCTCCTCGTGCGTCCCGCGCTCGGCGATCCTGCCGGCCTCCAGGACGACGATCTGGTCGGCGTCGCGGACGGTGGAGAGCCGGTGGGCGATGGTGAGGGTGGTGCGGCCGGCGGACAGGGCGTCGATGGCGCGCTGCACCGCGTGCTCGGTCCGGGTGTCGAGGGCGCTGGTCGCCTCGTCGAGGATCAGGACCGGAGGGTCGCGCAGGATGGTGCGCGCGATGGCGAGGCGCTGCTTCTCGCCGCCCGAGAAGCGGTAGCCGCGCTCGCCGACGAGGGTGTCGTACCCGTCGGGCAGCGAGGCGATGTGGTCGTGGATCTGGGCGGCGCGCGCGGCGGCCTCGATCTCCTCGTCGGTGGCGTCCGGCTTGGCGAAGCGGAGGTTGTCCGCGACGGAGGCGTGGAAGAGGTACGTCTCCTGGGAGACGACGCCGACGGCGCGGGCGAGGGTGTCGAAGTCCAGGTCGCGCACGTCGACCCCGTCGAGGGTGACGCGGCCGCCGGTGACGTCGTACAGCCGGGGCACGAGGTAGCTGAGGGTGGACTTGCCGGAGCCGGTGGGGCCGACGACCGCCAGGCTGCCGCCGGCGGGGACGGTCACGTCGATGCCGTCCAGGGTCGGGCGGCCCTGCCCCTCGGGGTCGTAGTGGAACTCGACCTTCTCGAAGGAGACCTCGCCGCGGATCTTCGGCAGCCGGACCGGCTCGTCGGGCTCGGTGATGTCGACGGGCAGGTCGAGGTATTCGAAGATGCGCTGGAAGAGCGCGAGGGAGGTCTGCACCTGCACGCCGGTGGAGAGCAGGCTGACGGCGGGGCGGAAGAGGCCCTGCTGGAGCGAGACGAAGGCGACGAGCGTGCCGAGCGAGATCTCCGAGCCGCCCGAGCCGAGGGCGATGCCGGCGGCCCAGTAGATCAGGGCGGGCATCGCGGCCATGACGATGCCGATGGTCGACATCCGCCACCGCCCCGCCATGGAGGAGCGCACTTCGAGGTCGACGAGGCGCTCGGACTCCTCGGCGAAGGACTTGGTCAGCGAGTCGGCGCGGCCCATGGTGCGGCCGAGCAGGATGCCGCTGACCGAGAGGGACTCGGTGACGGTCGCGGCCATGGCGGCCATCTGCTTCTGGCGCTGGGTGGTGATCGCCTTGCGCTCACGGCCGACGCGCCGGCTGATCCAGACGAAGACGGGCAGCAGGAGCAGCGAGACGAGGGTGAGGCGCCAGTCGAGGGCGAGCATGGCGACGACGGTCGCGACGACGGCGGTGAGGTTGGAGACGAGGGAGGTGGCCGTGGAGGTCACGGTCGCCTGCATGCCGCCGATGTCGTTGGCGATGCGGGACTGCACCTCGCCGGTGCGCGTGCGCGTGAAGAAGGCGAGCGGCATCCGCTGGAGCTGCTCGTAGACCCCGGTGCGCAGGTCGTGCATGACGCGCTGGCCGACGGTGGTCGAGATGAGGGTCTGGAGCACGCCGAAGACGCTGGTCAGGACGGCGGTGGCGATCATGCCGAGGGCGAGCAGGCTGAGCAGCCCGGTGCGGCCCTGGGGGATGGCGGTGTCCAGGATCTCCCGGAGGAGGAACGGCGAGGCGACCGAGACGAGCGAGGCGGCGCCGACCAGGAGGCCGACGAGCGCGAGGCGCGCGCGGTAGGGGCGGAAGAGCCGAAGGATCCGCCGCACCTGGGCGGGCTCCTTGGGCTGGCCGGAGTCGCGGGGCGGGGGCGTCCAGTCGGACTGGTCGTGGGGGCGCATGGGCTCCTTCGAAGGTAGACGATTCCATCGGAGCATAGCTCACTGTTACCTATACTCACAATGAACATGGTCCTGATATTGTTCCCGTATGAGCACCTCCGACCGTACGAGCAGCTCCGACCGTACGAGCAGCTCCGAGCGACCGAGCGGGACCGACCGGCCGAGCGGGACCGACCGCCCGAGCGGGGCCGAGCGGCCGAATGGGGCCGCCGACACCGACGGCCTCCTCGCCGAGCAGCTGCTGCGGCTCACCCGGCGCCTGCACCGCATCCAGAAGCGCCACCTGGAGCCGGTCGGCATCACACCCGCGCAGTCCCGGCTCCTGCGCACCGTCGCGCACTTCGGCGAGCCGCCCCGGATGGCCGACCTCGCGGCCCGTCTGGAGGTCGTCCCGAGGGCCGTGACCAGTCTCGTCGACGGACTCGAGGCGGGCGACCGGGTGCGCCGGGTGCCCGACCCGAACAACCGCCGGGTGGTCCGGATCGAGCTCACCGACGCGGGCCGCGCCACGCTGCGCGAGCTGCGCAGCGCGCGCCGGGCCGCCGCAGAGGACATCCTTGCTCCATTGACCGTCGATCAGCGCGAGGTGCTCGAAGGTCTGCTGTCCGCCCTGGTCGACCCCGGCCCGGAGCGCGGCTGCTGACCCGTCGGGTGCGGGGACGCGCCGAAGGGGAGCCGTGACATGCCGCTGCTCGAACCCGACCCGCGGGCACTCCGTCCCGGCACGAAGCGGACCCCCGCCCCCGACCGCGTGCCGGAGCTCCAGGCCCGGGGCACGCCGCGGCGGCTGCGCGAGGAGCTCACGGAGCTCCTCGGGCCCGGGAAGGTCCTGTCGAAGATCTCCGACCTGGTGCGCTACGCCTCGGACGCGAGCCCGTACCGCTTCGTCCCGCAGGTCGTCGTGGTCGCCGAGGACATCGACGACATCTCCACCGTCCTGTCGTACGCCCACGGCAAGGGCCGCGAGGTGGTCTTCCGGGCCGCCGGGACCAGCCTCAACGGGCAGGCGCAGGGCGAGGACATCCTCGTCGACGTGCGCCGCCACTGGGTGGGCGTCGAGGTCCTGGACGGCGGCGCCCGGGCCCGGATCCGGCCCGGCACCACGGTGGTGCGGGCCAATGCCGCGCTCGCCCCGCACGGGCGGGTCCTGGGGCCCGATCCGGCCAGCGCGGTCGCCTGCACGATCGGCGGGGTCGTCGCCAACAACGCCTCGGGCATGACGGCCGGCACCACGAGGAACTCCTACCGGACCGTCGCCTCCCTCACCGTCGTCCTGCCGAGCGGGACCGTGGTCGACACGGCGGACCCGGACGCCGACGAGGAGCTGGCCCGCGCCGAGCCGAGGCTGTGCGCGGAGCTGATGGCGCTGAAGGCGGAGATCGAGGCGGACGCCGAGCTGACCGCGCGGATCCGCGCCAAGCACGCCATCAAGAACACCAACGGCTACCGGCTGGACGCCTTCCTCGACGGCGACACCCCGGTGCGGATCCTGCGGGGTCTGATGGTCGGCTCCGAGGGCACCTTCGGCTTCATCTCCGAGGTCGTCTTCGACACCCTGCCGTTGGACCGCGAGGTGTCGACGGCCCTGCTGTTCTTCCCCTCGCTGCCGGCCGCCGCCGCGGCCGTGCCGCTGTTCAACGGGGCCGGGGCGCTCGCCGTCGAGCTGATGGACGGCAACACGCTGCGGGCCTCGGTGAGCGTGGCGGGCGTGCCCGCCGACTGGGCGGAGCTGCCGAAGGAGACGGCGGCGCTCCTGGTCGAGTTCCGGGCCCCGGACACGGCGGCCCTGGAGGCGTACGAGCGGGCGGCGGCGGGCGTGCTCGACGGGCTCGGCCTGGTCGCCCCGGTGGCGTCCGTGGAGAACGCGTTCACCCGCGACCCCCGGCGGATCTCCGGCTACTGGAAGGCCCGCAAGGCCTTCGTGACGGCGGTCGGCGGCTCCCGCCCCTCCGGTACGACCCTGATCACCGAGGACTTCGCGGTGCCGCCGGAGCGGCTCGCGGAGGCCTGCGAGGCCCTGCTCGGGCTCCAGGCCCGGCACGGCTTCGACGCGGCCGTGGCGGGCCACGCGGCCCACGGCAACCTCCACTTCCTGCTCGCCTTCGACGCGGCCGATCCCGCCGACGTCCAGCGGTACGCGGCCTTCATGGACGAGTTCTGCAAGCTGACCGTGGAGCGCTTCGACGGCTCGCTGAAGGCGGAGCACGCCACCGGACGCAACATCGCGCCCTTCCTGGAGCTGGAGTGGGGGGCGAAGGCGACCGAGCTGATGTGGCGGGTCAAGGAGGCCGTCGACCCGGCGGGTGTGCTCGCCCCGCGGATCGTCCTGGACCGCGACCCGCAGGCCCATCTGCGCGGCCTGAAGACGATTCCGACGGTGGAGCGGATCGCCGACCCGTGCATCGAGTGCGGCTTCTGCGAACCGACCTGCCCCAGCCACGATCTGACGACCACTCCGCGCCAGCGGATCGTGCTGCGCCGGGAGATGATGCGCCAGTCCGACGGCTCCCCCGTCGAGGCCCGGCTCCTGGAGTCGTACGGCTACGACGCGGTGGACACCTGCGCCGGCGACTCCACCTGCAAGCTCGCCTGCCCGGTCGGGATCGACACGGGGGCGCTGATGAAGGACTTCCGGCACGAGCGGCACTCCCCGCGCGAGGAGCGGATCGCCGCCCTGGCCGCCAGGAACTTCCGCGCGGTGGAGGCCTCCGCCCGGCTCGCGGTGGCCGCCGCGGACCGGATCGGCGACCGGGTCCTGGCATCGGTGACCGGTCTCGCGCGCAGGGCCGTCCGTCCCGACCTCGTGCCGGAGTGGCTGCCGGAGATCCCGGGCGCGGCGGCGCGGCGGCTGCCCCGCACCCACCGTCCGGCGGCCGTCGCCGTCTACTACCCGGCCTGTGTGAACCGCATCTTCGGCAACCCGGAGGGGGAGCCGGGGCCCTCGCTCCCGGAGGCCGTCGTCACGGTGTCCGCGCGGGCCGGGCGGCCGGTGTGGATCCCGGACGACGTGGCCGGAACGTGCTGCGCGACGATCTGGCACTCCAAGGGGTACGAGCGGGGCAACGAGGTGATGGCGAACCGGATCGTCGAGGCCGCCTGGGGCTGGACGGCCGGCGGGAAGCTGCCGCTGGTGGTGGACGCCTCCTCGTGCACCCTGGGGATCGCGGACGAGGTGGTGCCGTACCTGACGGAGGACAACCGGGAGCTGCACGCCGAACTGACCGTGCTCGACTCGCTCGTGTGGGCGGCGGACGAGCTGCTCCCCCGCCTCGACGTGCGGCGCCGCGTCGCGTCGGCCGTGGTCCATCCGACCTGCTCGATGCGGCACCTGGGCGACGAGGAGAGGCTCACCGCGCTCGCCGGGGCCTGCGCGGAGGAGGTCGTCGTCCCGGCCGACGCGGGCTGCTGCGCCTTCGCCGGCGACCGGGGCATGCTGCACCCGGAGCTGACGGCGTCGGCGACGGCCCGCGAGGCGGCCGAGGTCACGGCCCGGCCGTTCGACGCGCACCTCTCGGCCAACCGGATGTGCGAGATCGGGATGGACCGGGCGACGGGCCGGAGCTACGGATCGGTGCTCCTCGCCCTGGAGCGCGCGACCCGGCCCTGACCGTCCGTCAGCGGGACCGGCAGGGCCCCTCACCCCGAGCGGTGAGGGGCCCTTCGTATGTTCGAGTGATCACCGGCGGCCGGTGCTGCTCGACGCGGGAACCGGAACAGTACAGTCCAACCACCCGTCAGCAGGGAGGTTCCATGGACGACCAGACACCGCGCCCCCCGAGCCGTCGCACGGTCCTGAGAACCACCGCGGGCGCGGCCGGGGCCGGGCTCGGCCTCGCCGCCGCGAGCGGGCAGAGCGCCCGGGCCTCCACCCCGGTCACTCCGGAGACCCCCGGGGTGCCGGAGCGCCGGGGCGCCACCATGGCCGGGGTGCCGTTCGAGGGCCGTTCCACCGTCCGGATCGGCATCGTCGGGCTCGGCAACCGCGGCGCGAGCATGATCGGCAACTTCCTCGCTCTCCCCTGGGTCCGGGTGGTCGCCGTCTGCGACCCGGTGCGCGCGAAGGCCGAGCGGGCCGCCGCGACGGTGGTCGCCGCGGGCCGGCCCGCCCCCGCCCTGTACACCCACGGCGAGGACGACTACGAGAACCTCTGCACCCGCACCGACCTCGACTTCGTCTACGTGGCCACGCCCTGGGAGACCCACTTCGCGATCGCCCGGTCGGCGATGCTGGGCGGCAAGCACGTCGGCGTGGAGTGTCCGGTCGCGATGGAGGTCGCCGAGCTGTGGGAGCTGGTCGACCTGTCGGAGCAGACCCGCCGCCACTGCATGCAGCTGGAGAACTGCTGCTACGGGCGGAACGAGATGCGGGTGCTGCGGATGGTGCACGCCGGCAGGTTCGGGGAGCTGCTGCACGGCGCGGGGGCGTACAACCACGACCTGCGCGGCCTGCTGTTCTCACCGACGTACTACGAGGGGCCGTGGCGCCGGCTGTGGCACACGCGGCGGCGCGGGGACCTGTACCCGAACCACGGCTTCGGTCCGGTCGCCAACTACATGGACGTCAACCGGGGCGACCGGGTGGTGAGCATCAGCAGCTTCGGCACCCCGGCGCTCGGTCTCGCCGAGTACCGCGCGGCGCACATGCCGCCCGGCGACCCGAGCTGGAAGGAGACGTACATCGAGAGCGACCGGACGGTCAGCATGGTCAAGACGGCCAAGGGCCGGCTGATCCGCCTCGAACACGACGTCTCCACCCCGCACCCGTACAGCAGGATCAACAGCCTGGGCGGGACGCGCGGGGTCTTCGAGGACTACCCGGCGCGGATCTATCTGGAGCCGGACCACAAGGACGACGTGTGGGGCGACTTCACGGCGTACGCGGCCGAGTTCGACCACTGGCTGTGGAAGGAGCACGCCGACCCGCCGGGCGCCCACGGCGGCATGGACTACCTCATGGTGCACCGCCTGATGCAGTGCCTCCAGCTGGGCCTTCCGCCGGACTTCGACGTGTACGACGCGGCCACCTGGTCGGCTCCCCTGCCGCTCAGCCACGCGTCGATCAAGGCGGACGGCGCGCCGCAGGAGATCCCCGACTTCACGCGCGGCGAGTGGCAGAAGGCCCGCTCGGGCGTGGACTCGGCGAAGCCCGCCTGACCGGGCCGTGCCGCCCCGGCCCCTCGCCGTGGGGGGCCGGGGCGGCCGTGCGTCTCAGCAGCGCCGCAGGTCCTGGGTGACGGTGCCCTGGACGGTGGTCAGGCTCCGGTCGTAGCAGCCGTCGGAGCCGTACAGGCGGTAGCGCTCGGTGCTGGTGCCGACCGCGTGCCGCTGGTCGCGCGGGACGCCGAGGGTGAAGGAGGCGTCGCCGGTGTACGTGTCGTCCAGACGGGACCAGGACAGCCGCCTGCCGTCGCGGACGACGTCGACGGCGGCGCGGTCGCCGACGGTGAGGACGGTCCGCAGGCGGTTCCCGCCGTCCACCGAGATCTCGCCGTCCATGGTGTACGTGCGCCGGGTGCGGGTCGCGGTCCGGCCGACGGTCACGGTCTCGTCGTCGGTCCAGCGGGCGGCGAGCGCGTCCGGGTTCTCGTCGGCGCCCCAGCTGTGCGTGGAGCGGTGGTCGACGGTACGGGTGACGGTGGTGGCGACCCGGCCGTGCGAGGTGTTCAGATGCCCGGCGACGGTGAGCGTGTCACCGCCCGTGGTCTCCAGGACGTCGGGTGAACCGGCCGTGTACACGGCGGAGTTGCGGGGGGTGCCGAACTCGTGCCGGTCCAGGCCGCCGGTGACGACCTCGCTGCCCTCGTCCTGCCAGAGGAGGACGTTGGTGGGGATGCTCCAGCCGGACTGGCCCGCGGGGACGCCGGCGACGGAGACCTCGACGCGATGGGCCGCGCCGTCGTTGAGCCGCGCCGCGAACGGCGTGAGGTCGTAGACGATCGGCTGCACGTCGAAGGCGCGCGGCGCGGGCGTCACGTACCAGAGGAAGGGGTTGGACCAGCCGCCGGTCCAGACGTGCGGGAAGGGGGCCGCGATGCCGGCGAGCTTCCCGTCGACGGAGATCCGCACCTCCCGGTAGGGCCCGTCGGTGGCCTTGCAGGAGTAGGGGGCCGCGTCCGGGACGGTGAGGTACCAGAACTCCTCGCAGCCGCCGCCGGATCCGGTGGCGTACACCTCGGCGAGGACCCGTTCGGTGTTGCGCGGGGTGGTGAGGGTGGCGCCGGTCAGCGGGACGACGCGGTCGGGGGTGCCGGCGGCGGGCTTCACCCCGCCTTCGGCGGTGTGGAAGGTGAGGGTGACGCGGACGTCGATGACCCCGGTGTACGTCTCGTTCACGACGTTGCCGATGAGCATCTCGACGGGCTGCGGGCGGCTGAGGGTGTCGCGGTAGCGGGTGACGTCCTTCTCGACGGACCAGGTGATCCCGTCGGGCGAGGGCTCGGGGGTGGAGGTGCGGAGCAGCTCGACGCCGCCGAGGGTGAGGTAGCCCAGACGGTCGTACTGGCGGCCCTTGACCTGTCCGTCGAGGCGCAGGACGACCTTGTTCCAGCGCTTGCCCGTGCCGCACTCCTTCGGCGGGGTGTAGCTCCCCTTGTACGGGGTGAAGTCGCGGAACCGGGCGGCGGCGAGGGTGACTTCGCAGCTGCGGGTTCCGGGGGTGTCGACGGGCGGGGCGGCGGTGACCGGGTCGTGCCAGTCGGTGGTGAACTCGGCGGGCGGCGTCGGGCCGTTCGGACCGTCGGCGGCGGCCGGGTGGGCGGTGAACAGCGCTCCGGCGGCGAGCACCAGAGCGCCGATCACGCTCGTGATCTTGAGTGATCTCATGGGCCGGAAGTGAAGCGCGCCCGTGCCGCGCGGTCCAGAGGACGATGAGCGGACATGGCGCGATCTGTTCCCTCATGGGGAAATTCGATTGCCGCTCCCCGGGGAAGAAGCGAACCTTGCACGGTTTCCCCATCGTGGTCGCACACCGCCCGGCACACCACCGGCACGCGATCCCCCAGACGGACCCGGAGATCCTGGGCAGCCATGCAGATTCGAGATCTTCCCTTCGCCGACCCAGGGGTCCCCGACGTCCGCTCGGGCACCCGGTTCCTCCTCTGGCTCGGCCGACAACAGCTCGGCGGGCAGGTGAAGTCCCTGCTCTGGGGGCTGCTGCACCATCTGGGCATCGCCGGTCTGCCGCTCGGCGTCGGCCTCGCCGTCCAGGCGGTCGTGGACCGCGACGGCGGACGGCTCGCGCTCGCCGGGGTGCTGCTCCTGGCCCTCGGGGCGGCGATCGCGGCCGGCGACGTGATGCTCCACCGCACCGCCGTCACCAACTGGATCACCGCCGCCGCCCGTGTGCAGCAGCTCCTCTCCCGCAAGACCGCCGAACTGGGCTCCGTCCTGACCCGGCGGGTCGCCGCCGGAGAAGTCGTCGCCGTGTCGACCGGTGACGTCGAGCGGATCGGCTGGTTCGTCGAGGCGCTGTCCCGGTTCGCCGCGGCCGCCCTCACCCTGGTCGTCATCTGCGTCGGCCTCGTCGTCTACCAGCCGGCCCTCGGCGTCGTCGTCGCGGCCGGCATCCCCGTCCTGGCCCTCGCCGTGCTGCCGCTGCTCCCCCGCGCGACCCGCCGGGCGGACGTCCAGCGCGAGAAGGCCGGCAAGGCCACCGAGCTGGCCTCGGACACGGTCGCCGGGCTCCGGGTGCTGCGCGGCATCGGCGGCGAGGAGCTCTTCCTCGGCCGCTACCGCGCAGCCTCCCAGGAGGTCCGCCGGGCCGCCGTGCACAGCGCGCGGATGTGGGCACTGATCGCCGCCATCCAGGTCGTCCTGCCCGGCCTGCTGCTCATCGCCGTGGTGGCGTACGGGACGCGGCTCGCGCTCGACGGGCGGATCGAGGTCGGCGAACTCGTCACGGTCTACAGCGCGGTGGCCCTGACCCATCACGCGCTGCGGAACTTCGAGGAGATCGCCCAGGCCTTCTCCTTCTCGCGGCCGTCCGCGAAACGGGCCGCCCGCGTCCTCTCGCTGACCCGCACCACGACCACGGTCCCGGAGGCCCGGAAGGTCGGGGCCGGCGGCGCCCTGTACGACCCGCTCACCGGGCTGCGCGCCCCCGCCGGGCTGTTCACGGCCGTGGTCTGCGGCGATCCGGACGTGGCCGGGCGGCTCGCGGACCGGCTCGGCGGCCACCCGACGGAGCCGGCCGACGACCACACCTCGGTCCTCCTCGGCGGGGTGCCGCTCGACGAACTGTCGCTGGAGGACGCCCGTACCGCCGTCCTCGTCCAGGACAAGGAGCCGGTGCTGCTCTCGGGCACCCTCCGCGAGCTGCTCGACGTGCCCACCTCGGGCAAGGTCCGGGCCGAGCACGCGCTCGCCGCCGCCCAGTGCGACGACGTCCTCGACGCGCTCGCGCAGGCCTCCGTCACCACCGGCGGCGACCCGATGCTCACCCGCATCACCGAGCGGGGCCGCTCGCTCTCCGGCGGCCAGCGCCAGCGGCTCGCCCTGGCCCGGTCCCTGTTCGCCGACCCGGAGGTGCTCGTCCTCGACGAGCCGACCTCGGCGGTCGACGCGCACACCGAGGCGGCCGTCGCCACCTGGATCGGGGAACTGCGCAGGAACAGGACCACGGTGGTGCTCACCTCCTCGCCGCTGGTCCTGGACCGCGCCGAGCGGGTCGTGCTGGTCCACGAGGGCCAGGCGGTCGCCATCGGCAGCCACCGCGCACTGCTCGCCATGGAGCCGCGCTACCGCGCGGTCGTCACCCGCGAGACCGACGAGGAGCTCGCCACCGCGTCCCGGGGCGCGGGCGAACTCGAAGCACTGGAAGGGGAATCGGCATGATCGGCCTGGCGCCGCCGGAGTACGACCCGGCGGCCCCGAAGACGGCGACGACGCTGCCCGTCGCCGGGACGGCCACCGTCCGCGACTACGTCCGCGAGCTGCTGCGCCGGCACCGCCGGGCGTTCGCGCTGCTCATCGGGGTGAACGCGGTCGCCGTGATCGCCTCGATGGCCGGCCCGTACCTGCTCGGTTCGGTGGTGGACGGCCTCGCGGACGGGGCCCGTGACCTCCCTCTGCAGCGTACGGTCGCGCTGTTCGCGCTCGCGCTGCTCGTCCAGACCGTGTTCGTACGGCTCGTCCGGCTGCGCGGGGCGATGCTCGGCGAGGAGATGCTCGCGGATCTCCGCGAGGACTTCCTCGTCCGCGCGGTCCGCCTGCCGCCCGGCGTGCTCGAACGGGCCGGGACGGGCGATCTGCTCTCCCGGATCACCACGGACATCGACCGGCTGGCCAACGCGATGCGCCAGGCCGTCCCCCAACTGGCCATCGGGGTCGTCTGGGCGGGGCTGCTGCTCGGCGGCCTCGCCGTGACCGCGCCGCCGCTCGCGCTCGCCGCGCTGCTCGCGGCGCCGGTCCTGATCGTGGGCTGCCGGTGGTACTTCAAGCGGGCGCCGTCCGCGTACCGCTCGGAGTCCGCGGGGTACGCGGCGGTGGCCGCCGCGCTCGCCGAGACGGTCGACGCGGGCCGCACGGTCGAGGCGCACCGCCTCGGCAAGCGGCGCATCGCGCTGTCGGACCGGCGGATCTCGGAGTGGGTGGCCTGGGAGCGGTACACGCTCTTCCTGCGCTCGGTGCTCTTCCCCGTCATCAACCTGACGCACACGACGGTGCTGTGCGCGGTCCTGCTGCTCGGCGGGGTGTTCGTGCTCCAGGGCTGGATCGACGTGGGGCAGCTGACGACGGGCGCGCTCCTCGCGCAGATGCTGGTGGACCCGATCGGGATCGTGCTGCGCTGGTACGACGAACTCCAGGTCGCGCAGGTGTCGCTGGCCCGGCTCGTCGGCGTCCGGGAGATCGAGCCGGACGCGGGCGACCGGGAGGTGCGGCCCGAGGGCCGGGCGATGGAGGCGGACGAGGTCCGGTTCGGCTACCGCGAGGGCGTCGACGTGCTGCACGAGGTGTCCCTGAAGCTGGCGCCCGGCACCCGGCTCGCCCTGGTCGGGCCGTCGGGCGCGGGCAAGTCCACCCTGGGCCGGCTGCTCGCGGGGATCTACGCCCCGAGGGCGGGCTCGGTCACCCTCGGCGCCGCCGAGCTGGCCAGGATGCCCGCGGAGCGGGTCCGCGAGCACGTGGCCCTGGTCAACCAGGAGCACCACGTCTTCGTGGGCTCCCTCCGCGACAATCTGCTCCTGGCCGAGCCGGGGGCCACGGACGCGGACCTGTGGGCGGCGCTCGCGGCGGTGGACGCGGAGGGCTGGGCCCGGGCCCTCGACGAGGGCCTGGGCACGGAGGTCGGCTCGGGCGGCCGCTCGGTCACCCCGGCGCAGGCCCAGCAGATCGCGCTCGCCCGGCTCGTCCTCGCGGACCCGCACACCCTGGTCCTCGACGAGGCGACCTCGCTGCTCGACCCGCGCGCGGCCCGGCACCTGGAGCGCTCGCTCGGCCGGGTCCTGGACGGCCGGACCGTCGTGGCGATCGCGCACCGGCTGCACACCGCGCACGACGCCGACCTGATCGCGGTGGTCGAGGCGGGCCGGATCAGCGAGCTCGGCAGCCACGAGGAGCTGGTCGCGGCCGACGGCGCGTACGCGGCGCTGTGGCGGTCCTGGCACGGCTGACCCCGCGCGCCGCACACCGGACCCGGGCCGGGCCGTCGCACGACGGCCCGGCTCGGCGGGGTTCGGTGACCGGTCGTGAGGCGCACCCGGCCCGGCGGGGTTCGGTGCCCGGTCGTGAGGCGCACCCGGCCCGGCGGGGTTCGGTGGCCGGCCGTGAGGCGCACCCCGCCCGGCGGCGCGCTCAGAAGTCGGCCGTGACGCGCACCCGGTCCGGCCGCGCTCAGTAGCCGATCGTGAAGCGGCGCTGGACGAAGCGGGGCAGCTCCGCCTCGTCCACGAGGGCCACGGCCGCGTCCTCCGCCGAGACGCGGCTGCGGCCCTCGGCGTCCCGGACCGGCTGGTCCTCGCCGATGCGGAAGCGACCGGTGCGCTCGCCGGGCGCGATGTCCTCGGCGGGGCTGAAGTAGGTCCACCGGCGGTTCGAGGTGCGCAGCACGTTCAGGGCGTCGCGGTGGCCGCGTACCGCCGCCGCGTACTCCCGGGGCAGGCCGACGGCGTCGAGGGTCTCGTGGAGGCGCTCCTCCGCGTCGGCGAGCACCACTCCGGGCTCGACCTCCAGGCTGCCCGCGCCGCCGATCACGATGAGCCGGGTCCTGGGGTGGCTCTCCAGGGCCTTGAGCAGGGCCCGTGCCGCCTCGGCGTAGACGCCGGAGTCGGCGATGGAACGCTTCACGGTGTCCGTGAGGTCCCGGGCGGCGTTCCCGGGCTGGAAGGCGCTGACGAGCACGTCGAGTCCGGGCAGGACGGCGGCGATGCCGTCCGCGTCGCACACGTCGAGGCTCGCCCAGGTGATGTTCTCGCGGGTCTCCCCCGCCGCCGCGTCCGTGGCGTCGCGGCTGAAGGCGCTGATGTGGTGCCCGCGCTCCAGGGCTTCCGCGACGACGCGGCTGCCGATGGTTCCGGTGGCTCCGATGACTCCGATGTGCATGGCTCTCCCCTGTGGTCGCATCACTGGCGTGACGCCGTGAGAAAACTATACGCCGTGAAGTTCACGGCGTGCAGTTTCCATACACCCCTCACGAAAGCGGTAGGCTGCCCGGATGACCGGGACTTCAGAAGCACCGAAGGGCACGGCTCCGGCCGGGCGGGGACGCCGTCAGCGGCTCCGGGCCGAGACCACCGCCGAGATCAAGGACACGGCGCTGCGCCTGATGGCCTCGGGCGGTCCCGACGCCATCACCCTGCGGGCCATCGCCCGCGAGATGGGCATGACGGCCAACGCGATCTACGGCTACTTCGCCACGCGCGACGACCTGGTCACCGCGCTCATCGACGACGTGTACTCCGCGCTCGCCGACTCCGTCGAGGCGGCCTGGGCCCAGACCCCCGCCGAGGACCCGGCCGCCCGGATCCTGGCCTGGGCCCGCGCCTTCCGCACCTGGGCCCTGACGAACCCCGAGGGCTTCCGGCTCGTCTACGGCGACCCCGTGCCCGGCTACCGCGCCCCCGAGGCGGGTCCCGCGCCGGACGCGGCCCGCCGGGTGTGCACCGGGCTCGCCGGCCTCGCGGCGGCGGCCTGGCCGCACGCCGAACCCCTGTACCGGGACAGCGCGTTCACCTGGTCCGACTTCGACGCCGGACTCCTCGACAAGGTCCGTCCGGCCTTCCCCGAGCTGCCGCCCGCCGGCGTCGCCCTGGCACTGCGGCTCTGGGGGCACCTGCACGGACTCGTGGCCCTGGAGGTGTACGGCCACCTCGGCCGCCAGACGGCCAGCCCGGACAAGCTCTTCCAGGAGGAGCTGGCCCGGCTGGTGACGAGCCTCGGGGTCCCGGCCTAGAGGAATCCGAGCGGCCGAGGCTCCGCCGACGCCGCCGAGGAGCATGAAGGCGGGCATCAGGACCTTGAGCTCGACCCAGCTGCCGGCCCGGAAGCGCATGCCCTTGGGCGGGCCGAGCGGGTACCAGCGCTTGCGGCCCACGGGGATGGGCCACAGGATCGGGCAGCCCGAGACGGTCAGTGCGTCACCGATGTCGTGCACGAGGGCGCCGAGGACGATCGGCAGGCCGAGCCACAGGTACTCCTGGCCGGGGCCTGTGAAGAACCAGTCCGAGCCGTTGCCGGGCTTGTCGAGGACGCCCGCGAGGATCCAGGCGCTGGTGGCGCCGAGCAGCCAGACCAGGACGTCGCTGGACATCCGGGCGGCCCGCCACAGCAGGCCTTCCACGGCGAGGACCAGATGCACGAAGAGGATCGCGAGGACGGCCCAGCGGCCGCCGGTGACCGCCGCGACGGAGGCCCCGGCGCCGATCAGGACCGCCCAGAGCCAGGTGTGGGTGAGGGTCCGGTGTCCGCCGGACCTGCGGGGGTCCGAGGAGGAGCGGGTGGCCTTGTAGACGGCGTACGACAGCTTGTCGACGATCTCGCAGAGGCCCCGGGAGACCGGTCCGAAGGCGCGGGAGATGGTCGCCGACTTGTGGTCGAGGTCGGGCGCGAGGGCCGCGCCCGCGCAGATGAGCGCGCCGACGACGAGAACCGGCCAGGGCATCGGGTGGTCGGAGGCGGCCGCGGCCGCTCCGACCCCGAGCCATGCCGCCGCTCCGGACAGCGAATGCGCCGGTCCCATCATGGTTGGTGCGCCCCGTTTCTCCCCTGCCGGCGCCGAGTTGACGGCCGGTCGACGGACGAGCCTATCGTCCGTGATCAAGACCGCCGATGGCCGGTTCCCTCATCCGAGCGGAATGCGGGCAAGATGGGGGCGTGACCCTTATCGATCAGCTGCCGCCGACCGCCGACCCCGACGCCCTCTTCGAGGCCTTCTCCTCCTGGGCCGAGGACCGGGGCATCACGCTCTACCCGGCCCAGGAAGAGGCACTGATCGAGGTCGTCTCCGGGGCCAACGTGATCTTGTCCACACCCACCGGATCGGGAAAGTCGCTGGTCGCGGCGGGTGCGCACTTCACCGCGCTCGCCAATGACCAGGTGACCTTCTACACGGCGCCGATCAAGGCGCTGGTGTCGGAGAAGTTCTTCGACCTGTGCAAGCTCTTCGGCACCGAGAACGTCGGCATGCTGACCGGCGACGCCTCCGTGAACGCGGACGCCCCGGTGATCTGCTGCACGGCCGAGGTGCTCGCCTCGATCGCGCTGCGCGACGGCAAGTACGCCGACATCGGCCAGGTCGTCATGGACGAGTTCCACTTCTACGCCGAGCAGGACCGCGGCTGGGCCTGGCAGATCCCGCTGCTCGAACTCCCCCAGGCGCAGTTCGTCCTCATGTCGGCGACGCTCGGCGACGTGTCGATGTTCGAGAAGGACCTGACCCGGCGCACCGGGCGGCCGACCTCCGTGGTCCGCTCGGCGACCCGGCCCGTGCCGCTGTCGTACGAGTACCGGCTCACGCCCATCACGGACACCCTGACCGAGCTCCTGGAGACCAAGCAGGCGCCCGTCTACATCGTGCACTTCACGCAGGCGCAGGCCGTCGAGCGCGCGCAGTCGCTGATGAGCATCAACATGTGCACGCGCGAGGAGAAGGACCAGATCGCCGAGCTCATCGGCAACTTCCGGTTCACCACCAAGTTCGGCCAGAACCTCTCGCGGTACGTCCGGCACGGCATCGGAGTGCACCACGCGGGCATGCTGCCGAAGTACCGGCGGCTGGTGGAGAAGCTCGCCCAGGCGGGTCTCCTGAAGGTGATCTGCGGGACGGACACCCTTGGCGTCGGCGTGAACGTGCCGATCCGCACGGTGCTCTTCACGGCCCTCACCAAGTACGACGGCAACCGGGTGCGGACCCTGCGGGCCCGGGAGTTCCACCAGATCGCGGGCCGGGCCGGCCGCGCCGGCTTCGACACCGCCGGCTTCGTGGTGGCCCAGGCCCCCGAGCACGTCATCGAGAACGAGAAGGCGCTCGCGAAGGCCGGCGACGACCCGAAGAAGCGCCGCAAGGTGGTCCGCAAGAAGGCCCCCGAGGGCTTCGTCGCCTGGAGCGACACCACCTTCGAGAAGCTGATCGACGCCGAGCCGGAGCCGCTGACCTCCCGCTTCAAGGTCACCAACATCATGCTGCTCTCGGTGATCGCCCGTCCCGGCAACGCCTTCGAGGCGATGCGCAAGCTCCTGGAGGACAACCACGAGCCGCGCAAGGCGCAGCTGCGGCACATCCGCCGGGCCATCGCGATCTACCGCTCGCTGCTCGACGGCGGTGTGGTGGAGCAGCTCGACGAGCCGGACGCCGAGGGCCGCACGATCCGGCTGACCGTCGACCTCCAGCAGGACTTCGCGCTCAACCAGCCGCTGTCGACGTTCGCCCTGGCCGCCTTCGACCTGCTCGACCCGGAGTCCCCCTCGTACGCCCTGGACATGGTGTCCGTCGTCGAGTCGACGCTCGACGACCCGCGCCAGATCCTCGCCGCCATGCAGAACAAGGCGCGCGGGGAGGCCGTCGGGCAGATGAAGGCGGACGGCGTCGAGTACGAGGAGCGGATGGAGCGGCTCCAGGACATCTCGTACCCGAAGCCGCTGGAGGAGCTGCTCTGGCACGCGTACAACGTGTACCGGAAGTCGCACCCGTGGGTCGGCGACCACCCGGTGTCGCCTAAGTCGGTCATCCGTGACATGTACGAACGGGCCCTGACGTTCACGGAGTTCACCTCCTGGTACGAGCTGGCCCGGACCGAGGGCATCGTGCTGCGGTACCTGGCGAGCGCGTACAAGGCGCTCGACCACACCATCCCCGACGACCTGAAGACCGAGGACCTGGAGGACCTGATCGCCTGGCTGGGCGAGATGGTGCGCCAGGTGGACTCCTCGCTGCTCGACGAGTGGGAGCAGCTCGCCAACCCGGAGATCCAGACGGCCGAGGAGGCCCAGGAGAAGGCCGACCAGGTCAAGCCGGTCACGGCGAACGCCCGCGCCTTCCGGGTCCTGGTGCGCAACGCGATGTTCCGCCGGGTGGAGCTGGCCGCCCTCGACAACGTCGACGCGCTCGGCGACCTCGACGCGGAGGCCGGCTGGGATGCGGACGCGTGGGGCGAGGCGATGGACGCCTACTGGGACGAGTACGACGACCTCGGTACGGGTCCGGACGCGCGCGGCCCGAAGCTGCTGGCGATCGAGGAGGACGCGGCGCACGGGCTGTGGCGCGTCCGGCAGACCTTCGCCGACCCGAACGGCGACCATGACTGGGGCATCAGCGCGGAGGTGGATCTCGCGGCCTCCGACGAGGAGGGCCGGGCCGTGGTCCGCGTGACGTCCGTCGGACAGCTGTAGAGGAGAACCGGGATGACCAACCCCGCCGAGAGGCTCGTGGACCTGCTCGACCTGGAGCAGATCGAGGTGAACATCTTCCGTGGGCGCAGCCCGCAGGAGTCGCTGCAGCGGGTCTTCGGCGGGCAGGTCGCCGGTCAGGCCCTGGTGGCGGCCGGCCGCACCACGGAGGGCGACCGGCCGGTGCACTCGCTGCACGCCTACTTCCTGCGGCCGGGGCGGCCCGGGGTGCCGATCGTGTACCAGGTGGAACGGGTGCGCGACGGGCGGTCGTTCACGACCCGCCGGGTCACGGCGATCCAGGAGGGTCGGACGATCTTCAACCTGACGGCCTCCTTCCACAAGCCGGAGGAGGGCGCCTTCGAGCATCAGCTGCCGCCGCGGCACCTGACCGACCCGGACAGCCTGCCGAACCTCGCCGACGAGATCCGGCAGCACCTGGGCGCGCTGCCGGAGGCGCTGGAGCGGATGGCCCGCCGACAGCCCTTCGACATCCGGTACGTGGACCGGCTGCGGTGGACGCCGGAGGAGGTCAAGGACGCGGACCCGCGGAGCGCGGTGTGGATGCGGGCGGTGGGCCCGCTGGGCGACGACCCGCTGGTCCACACCTGCGCCCTCACGTACGCCTCGGACATGACGCTCCTGGACGCGGTCCGGATCCCCGTCGAACCCCTCTGGGGCCCGCGGGGCTTCGACATGGCCTCCCTGGACCACGCGATGTGGTTCCACCGGCCGTTCCGGGCGGACGAGTGGTTCCTGTACGACCAGGAGTCCCCGATCGCGACGGGCGGCCGGGGCCTGGCCCGCGGCCGCATCTACGACCGCGAGGGCAGGCTGCTCGTGTCGGTGGTCCAGGAGGGCCTGTTCAGGAAGCTCTGACCACGGCCCGGGTCACTCGAACTCGGTGCCGCCCTTGCGGGTCAGATAGGCCGGGCTGACGGCCTTGGCGATGGCCCGGCCGCCGGTGACCGGGCTGTACCGCTCGGTCGCCGGCCGGATGACGACGCCCTCCCGCAGATGCGTCTCCCTGCCGGAGACGGTCTCGCGGCCGCTCGCGTGCACGAGGACGGTGTCGAGGTCGTACGGCCCGGAGTACAGGCGCGGTACGAGCGGCACCTCACCGGCGTCGGTCACCGCCTCGGGGTCCAGCCACCGCACCTGCCCGTCGATCTCGGCGGACACGTCGAAGAGGGCGTACCCGACGGTCTCGGAGCGGGCGTCGGCGCCGTAGGCGAGGTCCTGCACCCCGGAGCCGTACACCTCGCCGAAGAGCCCCACGCGGCGGGCGCCGAGCCTCTTGGCGAGCCGCTCGGCGACGCCGGCGAGCCCGTGGCCGTGGACGGCGCGCCAGTACAGGTTGCGCGGGTCCTCCTTGAGGGCGAGCCCCTTCGCCCCGAACCCCTTGGAAGTGACCTGGACCCGGCCCTCCTCGGCGTGGAAGGTCAGGAGGCAGGCGGTGCCGTGCAGCTTCTCCGTGAGGACGACCGCCTCGCCGGGCTCGAACACGTCCGGATAGCGCTGCAGGTTCTCGATGTCGACCCAGGGCAGCAGCTCGGGCGCGGGCTCGACCTCCCCGCTCATCGTCGGCGGTATCGGCGGCACCCACTTGGTGATCCCGAGCGTCTCCGCGAAGTCGGCTCCCTCGGCCGCGGCCCGTACCAGGTCGACGTCGGCGAGCGCGGCCGGGCGGCACACGAGCCCCTGCGACAACTCCCCGCGCAGCCGCACCGCCTTCACCCGGTCCGCGTTGCCCCCGGCGAGCCGACCGGTGAGTCCGAGCTCCTCGACGAGCGCGAGGGGCAGCACGGCCTGCTCGGGGATGTAGACGGCGGCATCGCCCGTCTTGTAGATCCCCTTGGCGACGACGGCCCGGTAGAGCCCGACCTGGGCGAGTTCGAGGGCGTCGGCGTTGGGATGCGGATGGACGGTGAGGACTTCGGCGGTGACGCGCAGGGTGGACATGCTCAGGACTCCGGTTGCTCGGGTTTCGGTCTCATCGCGGCCCACCCTGCCGGGCCACGAAACCGCTGGCCCACCGGTTTTGACGGCTGATAGCGTCACGCCCTTCGCCGGGGCGCGGCCTTGGCCAGGGACGCCTCAGCCGGCCGGCGGCGGGTCCAGGCCCGGGAGGGTGTCCTGTGTCACCTCGTGGCGGCGGGTGCGGATGTCCGGGGGCGCGGGGTGGAGCTTGGCGTCGCAGGTGGGGCCCAGGCCGGTGCGGCGGGAGTCCGCGCCGGTCAGGGGGCGGCCGCAGAGGCGGCAGTACACGCGGCGCGGTCCCGGCTCCGGCGTGGAATCGATCGCGATTGCCAGTGGTTCGTCTCCCATGCTGAGATCAAACCCTATTCCGACGAGGAGCAGTCCATGAGCCTGTACGACATTCCGTTGAAGACCCTGACCGGTGAGCCGGTCTCCCTTGCCGACTACCGTGACCGGGCCGTGCTGGTGGTGAACGTCGCCTCCAAGTGCGGGCTCACCCCGCAGTACGCGGGTCTGGAGCGGCTGCAGAAGGCGTACGGGGAGCGCGGCCTCACCGTGCTCGGGGTGCCCTGCAACCAGTTCGCCGGGCAGGAGCCGGGCAGCGCCGAGGAGATCTCGACCTTCTGTTCGGCGACCTACGGGGTGTCCTTCCCGCTCCTGGAGAAGACGGACGTCAACGGCGACGGCCGCCACCCGCTCTACTCGGAGCTCGTGAAGGTCGCCGACGCCGAGGGCGAGGCCGGTGACGTGCAGTGGAACTTCGAGAAGTTCCTGATCGGCCGCGACGGCGGGGTCACCCGCTTCCGTCCGCGCACCGAGCCCGAGGCTCCCGAGGTCGTGGCGGCGATCGAGGCGCAGCTTGTCTGACCTGGGAGTCGTCGAAAGGCTGCGCGCCGCCGGCTGCGTCTTCGCCGAAGAAGAGGCGGAGATGCTCCTCGCGACCGCCGCCGGGCCCGCCGAGCTCGACCTCATGGTCGAGCGGCGGGCCTCCGGCCTGCCTCTGGAGCACGTCCTGGGGTGGGCCGAGTTCGCCGGGCTCCGGATCGAGGTCGACGGCGGGGTCTTCGTGCCCCGGCGGCGTACGGAGTTCCTCGTCGGCCGGGCGGTGGAGCTGGCCCGGCCGGGCGCCGTCTGCGTCGACCTGTGCTGCGGCTCCGGCGCGGCGGGCGCGGTGCTGCTCGCCGAGGTCGAGGGCGCGGAGGTGCACGCCTCGGACATCGAGCCGGCGGCGGTGCGCTGCGCCCGGCGGAACGTCGAGCCGCGCGGCGGCCGCGTGTACGAGGGGGACCTCTTCGCTCCGCTGCCGCGGGAGCTGCGCGGCCGCGTCGGGGTCCTGGTCGCCAATGTGCCGTACGTACCGACCGGCGAGATAGGGCTGCTGCCGCCCGAGGCCCGCGACCACGAGCCGCACGTCACGCTCGACGGCGGCGCGGACGGGCTCGACGTCATGCGGCGGGTCGCCGCCGAGGCGCCGGAGTGGCTGGCGCCGGGCGGGCACCTGCTGGTGGAGACGAGCGAGCGGCAGGCGGAGACGGCCCTCGCGGTGATGTCCGCGGCCGGTCTGACGGCGCGCGTCGTCACCTCCGAGGAGTGGTGGGCGACGGTCGTCGTCGCGACCAGGCTGTAGGGGGAGGACGGGGAGCGGCCCGGGCCGGCCGCTCCCCCGCCCGGTCACGCCGTCCTGGGCACCAGCCGGCAGCGGGCCGGGCCGTGCGTGGTGAGGGTGATCGCGGAGCCCACGGGCACCTCCGTGTCGACGGCCTCGAAGTCGTACTTCTGGAGGATCATCGCCAGTGCGATCACCGACTCCAACATCGAGAAGTGCTGGCCGATGCAGGCCCGGGGGCCGCCGCCGAACGGGAACCAGGCGTACCGGGGCCGGGCCGCCTCCGCCTCGGGCGTGAAGCGGTCCGGGTCGAAGCGCTCCGGGTCCTCCCAGTAGGCGGGGTGCCGGTGGGTGACCCAGGAGGCGACGATGACGTCCGCGCCCGCCGGGATGGTGACGCCGTCGATCACGGTCTCCGCGACGGCGCGGCGGCCGGTGGCCGGGGCGGCGGGGAAGAGGCGCATGGCCTCCTTGAGCACCTGCGTGAGGTAGGGCAGCGCGTCGAGGTCGGCGGCGCCGGGGGTACGGCCGCCGAGGACCCGGTCGACCTCCTCGTGGGTGCGCTTCAGCACCTCCGGGTGGCGGGCGAGGAGGTGGAGGGCGAAGCCGAGGGAGGTGGCGGTGGTCTCGTGCCCGGCGAGCAGGAAGACGAGGACCTGCTCGCGCAGCTCGGTGGCGTCGAAGCTGCCGTCCTCGGCGCTCTCGGCCTCGACGAGGAGGGTGAGGAGGTCGTCGCCCTCGGCGGAGGCCCGGCCGGAGGCGCGCCGCTCGGCGATGATCCGGTCGCAGACCTCGTACAGCGCCTGGTGGACGGCGGCGGCCTTGCGGTTGCCGGGGGTGGGCCAGTGGCGCGGGAACTTGACCGGGGAGTAGCCGCGGCGGAGCACGTAGGCACCGAGTTCGGGGAAGCAGCGCTCGACGATCTCGACGGCCGCGTCCACGTCGGTGCCGAAGAGGATGCGGGCGACCGCGCGCAGGGCGAGGCGGGTCATCTCGTGGAGGACGTCGACGGTCTCCGCGCCGGCGTCCTGCCATTCGCCGAGGAGGGTCGTGACCTCGTCGGCGATGGCCCCCGCGTAGCTGTCGACGCGGCGCTTGGTGAAGAGCGGCTGGACGAGCCGGCGCTGGCGGAGGTAGTCCTCGTCCTGGCTGGTCAGCAGGCCGTTGCCGAACGACTCGCGGATCTCCTGGTAGAAGGCGTTGTCCTTGCGGAAGTTGGCGGACTCTCCGGCGAGGACCTGCTGGGCGCCCTCGGCGGAGAAGACGCCGTAGAAGGTGGCGCCGATTCCGGGCGGGCCCGCGGTCAGCTTCACGACGTCGCCGTGCTCGCTCCGGGCGCGCAGGAAGGTGCCCAGCGAGTCCTTCTTGAGGTCGAGCATGGAGCCGAGGAGCGGGCTTCCCGCGAGCCGGGGCGCTTCGGTTCCGGTGGTGGTGGCCATGATCGGTTCCCCCTTGGTCGTCGCTGGCCCGGTGATTGTCCCTCAGGAAGTGACTCACAGGTAGCCTGGGCCCCGAACAGCGGATCAGTTTCGGCCTGTTGGCGCGAACGGCCCGGCCGTTCGTCCTCCCCGCCGTTGTCAGTGGCGTCTGCGAGGCTCGTTCCCATGGAGCGACCCGAGCTGACACTGCAACTGACCATCGACTGCGCCGACCCCCAGCGCCTGGTGCCCTTCTGGCTGGACGCCCTGCGGTACATCCCGGACCCGCCGCCCGCCGGTCATGCCACCTGGCGGGCGTACTGGGAGGCGATCGGCGTGCCGGAGGACGAGCTGGGTGAGGACGCCGGGGAGCTCCCGGAGTCCATCGTCGACCCGAAGGGTGTGGGCCCCCGGGTCTGGTTCCAGCAGGTCCCGGAGCCGAAGACCGTCAAGAACCGCGTCCACCTGGACCTGAAGGTCGGCGGCGGCCGCGAGGTGCCCCTGGCGGTCCGGCGCGAGCGCGTGGACGGCGAGGTGGCCCGGCTGACGGCGCTCGGCGCGACCGTGCTCTACGCGATGGACGAGCCGCACGGCATGGACTACTACGCGGTGGTCCTCCAGGACCCGGAGGGCAACGAGTTCTGCATCGTGTGAGGGCGGGCGCGGGGCGACGCCCCGTCCCGGCCGCTTCCCGGGACGTCCCACGCCTCTTCGGGCCTTGGACGGGCGGTGTCCCCGGGCGAGACTTCCGGCCGCCAGGGGGCTGATTTTCGGCCTCGAAGAGCGAAAGGGAACACGATGTCCATCACACTGCGTCGCACCGCCGTCAGGTCGCTCATCGCGGCGGCCATGGCCTCCGTCGTCGTGGCGGGGACCGCCGGCAGCGCCTCGGCGCACTCGTACTCGAACCAGCTCGTGAAGGGGGAGTACCTCGGAGCCGGCGAGTACATCCAGCGTGCGACCTACACGGGAGACGGCGACTTCACCCTGATCATGCAGTCCGACGGAAACCTGGTGCTGTACCGCAGCAACGGCTACGGGGCCCGGAAGGTCTGCTGGGCCTCCAACACGCGGTACGCCGGTGGGACGCACGTCGTCTACCAGCAGGACGGCAACTTCGTCATGTACCCGGACTGGAGCACCCGCGCCGTGTGGTCGAGCAACACCTACGGCGGCGCCGGAAGCACGGTCGACATCAACAAGTTCGGCGTCCTGTACGTCGGCACCACGCCGATCAGCAGCAACTGCCCGGCGTTCTAGCCGGGCGCGGGCCCGCCGGGCCCTCACGGACCCGGCGGGCGGGCGTTTCGCTACTTGGCGAGCGCGCGGCTGATGACCATGCGCTGGATCTCGCTCGTGCCCTCGAAGATCGTGTAGATGGCGGCGTCGCGGTGCATGCGCTCCACCGGGTACTCGCGGGTGTAGCCGTTGCCGCCGAGGATCTGGATGGCCTGGGCGGTGACCTTCTTGGCGACCTCGCTCGCGTACAGCTTGGACATGGAGCCCTCGGCCGCGGTGAAGGGCTTGCCGGCCGTGGCCATCCAGGAGGCGCGCCAGACGAGGAGCCGGGCGGCGTCGATCTGGGTGGCCATGTCGGCGAGCTGGAAGGCGACGCCCTGGTTCTCGATGATCGGGCGGCCGAACTGCACGCGGGTCCTGGCGTAGTCGAGGGCGACCTCGTACGCGGCGCGGGCGGTGCCGACCGCCATGGCGCCGACCGCGGGGCGGGAGGCCTCGAAGGTGGCCATGGCGGCGTTCTTCACGCGCTCGCCGCCCGCCTTGGCCTTCTCCCGGGCGCGGGCGAGCCGCTCGTCCAGCTTGTCCTTGCCGCCGAGCAGGCAGGAGCCGGGCACGCGGACGTCCTCCAGGACGACCTCGGCGGTGTGGGAGGCGCGGATGCCGTGCTTCTGGAACTTCTGGCCCTGGGACAGGCCGGGGGTGTTCGGCGGCACGATGAACGAGGCGTGGCCCTTGGAGCCGAGCTCGGCGTCGACGACGGCGACGACGACGTGGACGTTGGCGATGCCGCCGTTGGTCGCCCAGGTCTTGGTGCCGTTGAGGACCCACTCGTCCTTGGCCTCGTCGTACACGGCCCGGGTGCGCATGGAGGCGACGTCCGAGCCGGCGTCGGGCTCGGAGGAGCAGAAGGCGGCGACCTTGACGTCGTTCGCGTCGCCGTACATCTGCGGGACCCAGGTGCCGATCTGCTCCTCGGTGCCGTTGGCGAGGACGCCGACGGCGGCGAGGCCGGTGCCGACGATGGAGAGGGCGATGCCGGCGTCGCCCCAGAAGAGCTCCTCCATCGCCATCGGGATGCCGAGGCCGGTCGGGTCGAAGAACTGCTGGGCGTAGAAATCGAGGGAGTAGATGCCGAGCTTGGCCGCTTCCTGGATGATCGGCCAGGGAGTCTCCTCACGCTCGTCCCACTCGGCGGCCGCGGGGCGCATCACATCGGCGGCGAAGCCGTGGAGCCAGTCGCGGACCTGCTTCTGGTCCTCGTTGAGTTCGAGCGTGAACTCGCCCATGTTCCCTCCCAGCATGACGTTACTTGCGGTAACAGCAGTCTGTTACCGGCGGGTAGAGGCTGTCAACCTGCGGTGGAGCGGCTCGGCCCGACCGACATCGGATCCCGGCCGGGTGTTACGTTGCGACAGCCTCACGAATCGCACGGGCGGGGAGACACGCACATGGACATCGCACACCGGGCCACCGACCAGCAGACGCCCGCCGAGCAGCGGCGCCGCGAGCTGTTGGAGGCGGCGGACCGGGTGGTGCTCCGGGACGGCCCCCAGGCTTCCATGAACGCGATCGCGGCCGAGGCCGGGATCACCAAGCCGATCCTCTACCGCCACTTCGGCGACAAGGGCGGCCTCTACCGCGCCCTCGCCACCCGCCACACCGACGCGCTCCTCGCCTCGCTGCGGGCCTCGCTCGACGCCCCCGCCGACCGGCGCCGCCGCGTCGAGGCCACCCTCGACACGTACCTGGCGTCCATCGAGGCGATGCCCCAGGTCTACCGCTTCCTCATGCACCCCGCGGAGGAGCCCCACCAGACCGAGCAGGGCTTCGACGTCGGCCGCCACTCGGCCCCGCTGCTGCGCCGCATGGGCGAGGAGCTCGGCCAGGTCATCGCCGAGCGCGTCGACCTGGGCCCGGCCGCCGAGGCCCAGGCCCGGATCTGGGGCCACGGCATCGTCGGCATGATGCACGCGGCCGGCGACTGGTGGCTCGGCGAACGCCCCTGCTCCCGCGCGGACCTCGTCAAGAGCCTGGCGGACCTGCTGTGGGGCCGGCTCGCGGAGGCGGACGACCGCCCGGGCGGACCCGGCTTCTAGGCCCCGCGAGCCCGGCAGGATCCGAAGGACAGGCCCTGGGCGGTCTTCTACGAGATCCGGTCCGCTCCGCTCCCCCACGGCTGCTTGCGGATCGTGCGCAGCAGGCGTGACTTGCGCCACCCCGTGACGTGGTCCGCGTAGACCCCGCCCTCCAGGTGGTCCGTCTCGTGCTGGAGGCAGCGGGCGAAGAAACCCGTGCCCTCGATCCGTATCGGAGTGCCGTCCATCCGGACGCCCTCGACCACCGCGCGGTCGAAGCGGGGCGTCGGCGCCTCCAGGCCCGGCAGGGAGAGGCAGCCCTCGGGGCCCCGGATCTCGTCGCCGTCCGCTTCCACCAGGCGCGGGTTCACCACATGGCCCAGGTGGCGGTTGTCCTCGTCGTCGGGGCAGTCGTACACGAAGACCCGCAGGTCCACGCCGATCTGGTTCGCCGCCAGGCCCACGCCGTGCGCCGCGTACATCGTGGCGAACATGTCCTCGACGAGCCGGGCCAGTTGGGGTCCGAAGTCGGTGACGGGCGCGCAGGGGCTGTGCAGCACGGGGTCGCCGAGGAGCGTCATCGCTCGGACGAGGCCGGAACTGCCGGGGATGGGGCGGTTTCGCATGGCCGTAAGGGTACGGTCCACTGTGACCTCCCTGTTTCGTGCGGCCGCTCGACGGTGCCGCTGTTCGGGCTCCTGGCCGGATCTCGATAGGCTGAGCCCGGACCGACGCAAGGAGGAACAAGAACGATGTCAGGACACCCCGGTAATCCAGAGCCGCTGTCGCCGCGCGCCAAGCTGGCCGTGACGGCGGGCAAGGCCGCGGCCGCGGTGTCGCGTGCGGCGGGACGCGGCAGCGGATCGGTGATCGGCGGCCGGGTGGCGCTGAAGCTCGACCCCGACCTGCTGGGCCGGCTCGCGCAGCATCTGGACGTCGTCCTGGTGTCGGCGACGAACGGCAAGACCACGACGACCCGGCTGATCGCGGAGGCGCTGCGCGCCAGCGGTCCGGTCGTCTCGAACGCCCTGGGCGCCAACATGCCCGCGGGCATCACCTCGGCGCTGGCCGGCGGCTCGGAGTCCAAGTTCGGCGTGATCGAGGTCGACGAGAAGTACCTCGCCGGCGTCGCCCGGGACACCACGCCCAAGGTGATCGCGCTGCTCAACCTCTCGCGCGACCAGCTCGACCGCGCGGCCGAGACCCGGATGCTCGCCGAGAAGTGGCGCGAGGGCCTCAACGGCACCAAGGCCGTGGTCGTCGCCAACGCCGACGACCCGCTCATCGTGTGGGCCGCCTCCTCCTCCCCGAACGTGGTGTGGGTCGCCGCCGGCCAGGAGTGGAAGGACGACGCCTGGTCGTGCCCCGCCTGCGGCGGTGTGATGCAGCGCCCGGGCGACGACTGGTTCTGCGGCGAGTGCGGCTTCCGCCGTCCCGCGCCGAGCTGGGCGCTCAGCGGCGACCACGTGCTCGACCCGCACGGTTCGGCCTGGCCGATCCGGCTCCAGCTGCCCGGCCGCGCCAACAAGGCGAACGCCGCGACCTCGGCCGCCGTCGCCGCCGTCTTCGGGGTGCCGCCGCAGGTGGCCCTGGAGCGCATGTACCAGGTGCAGGCCGTCGCCGGACGCTACGACGTGGTCTCCTTCCAGAACCGCGACCTGCGTCTGCTCCTGGCGAAGAACCCGGCCGGCTGGCTCGAAACGTTTTCCCTCATCGACGGGCCGCCCGCCCCGGTGATCCTGTCCGTCAACGCGCGCGGCGCCGACGGCACGGACACCTCCTGGCTGTGGGACGTGGACTACGGCCGGCTCGCCGGCCACCCGATCATGGTGATCGGCGACCGGAAGCTGGACCTGGCGGTCCGCCTGGAGGTCGCGGGCGTGGACTTCCGCGTCTGCGAGACGCTCGACGAGGCCGTCGCGATGGCCCCGCCCGGGCAGATCGAACTGATCGCCAACTACACCGCCTTCCAGGACGTCCGCCGCCGCGTCGGCAACTGACCCGTAGAGGACTTGCAGCATGAGTGACAGCAGCCTGCGCCTGGTCTGGGTCTACCCGGACCTGCTCAGCACCTACGGCGACCAGGGCAACGTCCTCGTCGTCCAGCGCCGTGCCGAACAGCGCGGCCTCAGCGTCGAGCGCGTCGACGTCCGCAGCGACCAGCCGGTGCCGACCTCGGGCGACATCTACCTGATCGGCGGCGGCGAGGACCGTCCGCAGCGGCTCGCGGCGGAGCGGCTCCGGCGGGACGGCGGCCTGAGCCGGGCCGCCTCCAACGGCGCGATCATCTTCTCGGTCTGCGCCGGGTACCAGATCCTGGGCCACGAGTTCATCAACGACCTCGGCGAGCGCGAGCCCGGCCTCGGGCTCATCGACGTGATCTCGACCCGCGGCGAGGGCGCCCGCTGCGTCGGCGACGTCCTCGCGGACATCGACCCGCGCCTGGGCCTGCCCCAGCTGACCGGATTCGAGAACCACCAGGGCATCACCCATCTCGGCCCGACGGCCCGGCCGTTCGCCCGGACCGTGTTCGGCAACGGCAACGGGACCGGCGACGGCACCGAGGGCGCGTACAACGACACCGTCTTCGGCACGTACATGCACGGCCCCGTCATGGCGCGGAACCCGCAGATCGCGGACCTGCTCCTGAAGCTGGCCCTCGACGTGAACGCACTGCCGCCGACCGACGACCGCTGGTACGAGGCGCTGCGCGCGGAGCGCATCGCGGCGGCGACCCAGCCCGCCTGAGTCAATCCGCGCACCGCCGTCGGTCCCTCGTACGAACGTACGTTGTCCACTGTGCGGACATCCGGTTCGGCCCCGCCACCCTGCGACGATAGGGTGGCGGGGATCCAGCCGGACGACGTGGTCCGGGAGTCGGCCCACGTTGCAAAGGTTTTTGGGCTATGCGCATTGGCGTGCTCACCTCCGGCGGAGACTGCCCCGGTCTGAACGCTGTCATCCGTTCCGTCGTGCACCGCGCCGTCGTCGATCACGGCGACGAGGTCATCGGCTTCCACGACGGGTGGAAGGGCCTCCTGGAGTGCGACTACCGCAAGCTCGATCTCGACGCGGTGGGCGGCATCCTGGCCCGGGGCGGCACCATCCTCGGCTCCTCGCGGGTCCAGCCCGCGCACCTCGTCGACGGCGTCGAGCGGGCCAAGGGCCACGTCGCCGACCTCGGTCTCGACGCCATCATCCCGATCGGCGGCGAGGGCACCCTCAAGGCGGCCAACCTGCTCTCCCAGGCGGGCCTCCCGATCGTCGGCGTCCCCAAGACGATCGACAACGACATCGCCTCCACCGACGTCACCTTCGGCTTCGACACCGCCGTCACCGTCGCCACCGAGGCCCTCGACCGGCTGAAGACCACCGCCGAGTCGCACCAGCGGGTCCTCGTCGTCGAGGTGATGGGCCGCCACACCGGCTGGATAGCGCTGCACTCCGGCATGGCCGCCGGCGCGCACGCCGTGGTCGTCCCCGAGCGCCCCTTCGACATCGACGAGCTGACCGCCCGGGTCGGCGAGCGCTTCGAGGCCGGCAAGCGGTTCGCGATCGTGGTCGTCGCCGAGGGCGCGAAGCCGCGCGAGGGCTCGATGGACTTCAAGACCGCCGGCACCGACATCTACGGCCACGAGCGCTTCACCGGCATCGCCAACCAGCTCTCCGCCGAGCTGGAGGGACGCCTCGGCAAGGAGGCCCGCCCGGTCATCCTGGGTCACGTCCAGCGCGGGGGCACCCCGACCGCGTACGACCGCGTCCTCGCCACCCGCTTCGGCTGGCACGCCGTCGAGGCGGCGCACCGCGGCGAGTTCGGCATGCTGACCGCGCTGCGCGGCACGGAGATCACGATGGTCCCGCTCGCGCAGGCCGTCGAGACCCTCAAGACGGTCCCGGCCGACCGCTACGCCGAGGCGGAGTGCGTGCTCTGACGGCTCCCGTCCGTGACATCCGCCCCCGGTCGCAGTCGCGGCCGGGGGCGGTTCTAGTCTGGTGCGGACAACAAGCGCGAATCGGGCTCCAGGAGTGTACGGATGGATCACAGCGGGCACGGCATGACCACGGATCTGCCGCCGTTCACGCTGGGGCGGGGCCTGGAGTTCTCTCCCGACCTCTTCTTCCTGATCGGCTGCCTCGCGGCGCTCGGTCTGTACGGGTGGGGAGTGGCGCGGCTGCGGCGGCGCGGTGACGCGTGGCCGGTCAGCCGGACGGTCCTCTTCACCGTCGGCGTGCTGACCGTCGCCCTGATGATGTGCACCAAGCTCAACGACTACGGCATGGTCATGTTCAGCGTGCACATGGTGCAGCACATGGTGATCTCCATGCTGTCGCCGATCCTGCTGCTGCTCGGCGCTCCGGTGACCCTCGCCCTGCGGGCGCTGCCGGTGGCGGGCCGGGGCTCGACGGGGCCGCGCGAGCTGCTCCTGAAGCTGCTGCACAGCCGGTACATGAAGGTGATCACGCACCCGGCGTTCACCATCTCCATGTTCATCGCGAGCCTGTACGGGCTGTACTTCTCGCCGCTCTTCGACTTCCTGATGGGCTCCAGGGTCGGGCACATCGGGATGATGGTGCACTTCCTGATGGTGGGCCTGATCTTCTTCTGGCCGATCATGGGCGTGGACCCGGGTCCGCACCGGCCGGGGTACGTGATGCGGATGCTGGAGCTGTTCGCGGGCATGCCGTTCCACGCGTTCTTCGGCATCGCCATGATGATGGCGACGCAGCCGATGGTGGAGGCGTACAAGAACCCGCCGGCCTCGCTCGGGATCGACGCGCTCGCCGACCAGAACGCGGCGGGCGGCATCGCCTGGGCGTTCAGCGAGATCCCGTCGGTGCTCGTGCTGATCGCGCTGGTCTACCAGTGGTACCACTCCGAGCAGCGGCAGGCCGTCCGCAAGGACCGGGCCGCCGACCGGGACGGCGACAAGGAGCTGGAGGCGTACAACGCCTATCTGGCGAGCCTGCAGGGGCGGAGCAGCTGACCTTCTCCGGCCTCGCTTCCGGGTCCGGTGCCGCGCGCGGCGCCGGGCCCTTTCGCGTCCCGGCGCACGCCGGAGCGTCCGGGGAGTAGCGCGCGCCCCTCTCGGGGGGTCACGATGGGCTGAACGGCTTCCGCGGCCCCGGTCGGGAGGAGGGCGGGCTGATGTCCGGTCCCACGAAGACGATGACGGTGCTCACGTGCGCCGCGCTGGTGCTGACGACGGCCTACACGGTGGCGCTCGGCAGCAGCGGCTGGCTCTGGTTCGGCCTGGTGGTCCTGATCGTGGTGACGATCGGGATGGCGGCGGCGGACAGCTCCGTACCACCTTCTCCACGGTCCCGCCCGCCGGGCACCACCTCCTGACCGGCGGCACGCGCCAGGGCCTGATCCCAAGGACAGGCCCTAGCCGCGCGGGGCCAGGACGATCCAGGTCTGGCCCGGGGCGAAGGGCAGGGGCTTTCCGGCCGGGGTGGCGAAGGTGGTGCCGGACGCGGCCGAGGGGCGGGACCAGCGGGCCTCGTAGGCGCGTCCGTCGCGCAGGACGAGCGCCGTACCGCTGCCCACGGTCTCGCTGTACGGGGAGACCGAGCCGAAGCGGTCGTGGAAGCGCGAGGGACGGATCGTGACGCGCTGGACGACGACCGTCTCCGGGGTGAGCGGGCCGGTGTCGGTGGCACGGGCCTGGCGGCCGTCCATGGCCACCCGCCAGGCGTGGTCGGCGGCGGACCACGTGAAGGTGTAGCGGGCCGCCGGGTAGCGGACGGCCGAGGTCTTCACCGGGGTGCCGCCGGGCGGGGCGGGACCGAAGCGGAAGCCGATGTCCCGCGGGTCGTCGGCGCCCGGGGCGGCCGCGAGGGCGCGGCCGGGGCGCAGGTACAGGTTGTGCGGGACGGGGCGGTCCGCCGAGCGCCGGAAGGCCTGGGGTGTGGTGCCCTCCGTGACGAGGTGGAGGGGCGCGGCCCGCAGCAGCGGGTTGAGGGCCGACTGGGCGCCGGAGTAGGCGAGGACGGGGTGGCCGAAGTCGCTTAGCAGGGCGATGTCGGATTCTCGGGCGCTGCGGACGGGGCCGGTGAGGGCGGGGAGGTGGGAGGAGTAGACGGCCATGAGCCGGGTCACTCCGCCCTCGACCTGTTCGACGTAGACGAGGTCGGCCGCGCCGAGTCCGGTGTGGGGGCGGGCCGCCGGCACGTTGTCGAGCTTCACGGCCAGGACGGGGGCCGGCCGGGCAGGGAGTCCCGTGAAGGGCGAGAGGCCGGTGCGCGTGGGGGCGGGCGTCGTGGGGGCGGGCGTCGTGGCGGGCGCGGTCGTCGGCGTGGGGCTGGGCTCCGACGGGCCCGAGCCGGAGCAGCCGTGGAGCCCGGCCGCCGTCAGCGCGCACAGCAGCGCGGTGAGGACGCGGCCGGGGCGCCTGACCCCGCGCTCGCCTGTCATGTGACGCTCCCCCACCAGTGGACCACGGGCGCGCGCGGGGATACAACGGGGCGTGACGGACGACGAACGGGGGTCGCGCGTGTTCTACCAGCTGATGAAGTACGTCCTGCTCGGACCGCTCCTCAGGCTGCTCTTCCGGCCGCGGATCGAGGGGCTCGAACACATCCCGGAGGAGGGGGCCGCGATCGTCGCGGGCAATCACCTCTCCTTCTCCGACCACTTCCTGATGCCGGTCGTGCTCGACCGGCGGATCACCTTCCTCGCGAAGCAGGAGTACTTCACGGGGCCGGGGCTCAAGGGCCGGTTGACGGCCGCCTTCTTCCGGGCCGCCGGGCAGATCCCGGTGGACCGGTCGGGGAAGGAGGCCGGCAAGGCGGCGATCCGGGAGGGGCTCGGCGTCCTCGACCGGGGCGAGCTGCTCGGGATCTATCCCGAGGGGACGCGTTCGCACGACGGCCGGCTCTACAAGGGCAAGGTGGGGGTGGCGGTGATGGCGCTGACGGCCGGGGTGCCGGTGGTGCCGTGCGCGATGGTGGGGACCTTCGAGATCCAGCCGCCGGGGAAGGTCGTGCCGAGGATCCGCCGGGTCACCATCCGGTTCGGGGCACCGCTGGACTTCTCCCGGTTCGCCGGGTCGGCGGGTGAGAAGGCCGTGGTCCGCGCGGTGACGGACGAGATCATGTACGAGTACGTGGACGAGTACGCGGCGGTGGTGAAGGCCGCGGAGTCCGCCTCGGAGAAGTTCCCGGACGGGGAACGCTGAGGGCGGATCCGCGCACGGCGCAATTCTCTGTGCCGCCGCCCCGGGCGGCCGTAGCGTCCCGGTCATGACCAAGGGAAACGCGTTCGTGCTGGGTGCGACGGGACAGGTGGGGCGGGCGGCCGTGCGGGCGCTCGTCGCGGACGGCTGGGAGGTGACGGCCGCCTCGCGGGGCGGTGCCGGGGACGACAGGTGGCCGGACGGGGTCCGGTCGGTCGCGCTCGACCGGAACGAGGAGGGGGCGCTGGCGGCGGCGCTCGGTGAGGGCACCGACGTCCTGGTGGACGTGGTGGCGTACGACGCCGGGCACGCCGCCCAGTTGACCGGGCTCGCGGACCGGATCGGCTCGGCGGTGGTGATCTCCAGCGGGGCGGTGTACGAGGACGCGCAGGGGCGCAGCTTCGACACCCAGGACCAGCCGGACGGCTTCCCGCGCTATCCGGTGCCGATCCCGGAGTCGCTGGCGACGGTGGCCCCGGGCGACGGCACGTACAGCACGCGGAAGGTCGCCCTGGAGCAGGCGCTGACGGCGGCCGGGGAGCTGCTGCCGACGACGCTGCTGCGCGCGGGCTCGATCCACGGCCCGCACTGCCGGTCGCCGCGGGAGCTGTTCTTCGTGAAACGGGCCCTCGACCGGCGGCCGGTGCGGGTGCTCGCGTACAACGGCCTGTCGCAGTTCCACCCGGCGAACGTGGACAATCTGGCCGAGCTGATCCGGCTCGCGGCGGCGCGGCCGGGCACGCGGGTCCTCAACGCCGGCGATCCGGACGTGCCGACGACCGCGGAGATCTCCGCGGCGGTGGACGCGGTCGTGGGCGTGGAGAGCGAGCTCGTGCTCGTGGACGGGCCGCCGCCGGTGGGCATCGTGGGCGAGACGCCGTGGGGCCTGGACGCGCCGATCGTGTACGACATGACGGCGGCGGAGCGGGAGCTGGGCTACCGGCCGGTGGTGGGGTACGCGGAGTCGCTGTCGGCGACGGTGGAGTGGCTGACGGAGCGGCTCGCGGGCCGGGGGTGGCTGGAGGCGTTCCCGAACCTGGCGAAGTACGGGCAGGACTGGTTCGACTACGCGGCCGAGGACGCCTGGCTCGCCTCGCGTTGACACCCGCGCGGCGACGCGCGGAGGGGCGGCCGCCGTGTGGCGACCGCCCCCCCTGTTCCGTGGTGCGGGTGTTACGGCTTGGGCGTGGCGTGCGGCGCGCACGTCACGTCCTGGCTGTCCACCTTGCCGGTGAGCAGGTACGTCTCGACCCGCGGGTTGATGCAGGAGTTCACCAGGCCGGTGACGCCGTGCGAGCCGGCGTTCTGCTCGGTGATGAGACGCGAGCCCTTGAAGCGCTTGTGCAGCTCGACCGCGCCGGCGTACGGCGTCGCCGCGTCACGCTCGGACTGGACGATGAGCACCGGCGGCAGGCCCTTGCCGGTCTTGACCTCGGTCGGCTTCTGGCGCGGCGCGGACCAGGTGGCGCACGGCAGGTTCATCCAGGCGTTCGCCCAGGTCATGAACGGGTACTGCTCGTGGAGGCGGGAGTTGTCCCGGTCCCACTTGTTCCAGTTCGTCGGCCAGGGCGAGTCGGCGCACTCGACGGCGGTGTAGACGGCGTTGCCGTTCTCCGACGCGATGTTGCCGGCGGTGTCGGTGAGGTCGGCGGCGGCGCCGTCGATGAGCGGCTGCGGGTCGCCCGCGGCGTACGCGCTCCAGGCCTCCGCCACCGGGACCCACGAGGAGTCGTAGTACGGGGCGCTCTGGAAGAAGCCGATGAGCTCGGCCGGTCCGACCTTGCCGCCCAGGGGCTCCTTCTTGGCGGCGGCGCGCAGGGTCACCCACTGCTGCTGGACCTTCGCCAGGGTGTCGCCGAGGTGGTACGTGGCGTCGTTCTGGGCGACCCAGTTCATCCAGTCCTCGAGGCGACCCTCGAAGGCGATGTCCTGCTCCAGGTTGGCCTGGTACCAGATGTTGCTCTTCGCCGGGTTGACCACGCTGTCGACGATCATGCGGCGCACGTGGTTCGGGTACAGCGTGCCGTAGACGGCGCCGAGGTAGGTGCCGTACGAGACGCCGATGAAGTTGAGCTTCTTCTCGCCGAGCGCGGCCCGGATGACGTCGAGGTCACGGGCGGTGTTGCGCGTCGTCATGTAGGGCAGCATGTCGCCGCTCTTCTCGGCGCAGCCCTTGGCGTACTCGGCGGCCAGCTTGCGCTGGGCGAGCTTGTCGGCCTCGCTGTCCGGGACCGGGTCGAGCTTCGGGCCCTTGACGAACTCGGTCGGGTCGACGCAGGAGATGGGCGCCGAGTGGCCGACACCGCGCGGGTCGAAGCCCACGAAGTCGTACGCCTTCGCGGTGTTCACCCAGAGCGGGTTGTTGGTGGTGACCCGGCGCGGGAAGCGCAGGCCGGAGCCGCCGGGGCCGCCCGGGTTGTAGAGCAGAGCGCCCTGGCGCTCGGCGGGCGTGCCGGTGGACTTGGCGCGGTCCACGGCGAGCTTGATCTTCTTGCCGTGAGGCTCGGCGTAGTCGACCGGGACGGTGACCCAGCCGCACTGGATGGGCTTGGCGAAGCCCCAGTCCGCCGGACAGTCCTGCCAGTCGATGCCGGCCTTCGCGGCCTCGGCGGCGGCGATGGTCGCGCCGCGCGCCTCCTCGTCACGGTCGTGGCCGGTGACCGCACCGGCCGTCGGCGCCGCGAGCGCGGTCGCCATGAGCGTGCCCGCTATCAGAGTGCCGGCCGAGCCGAGCACTGCTGTGCGTCTCAATGGTCCTCCCCCAGAAGGAGTCTGTGTGTCCGGGGGATCCTTTCGTCCCTGGGGCTCGCGATGAAAGAGCGAACGCCTGTTTCTTTGCCGAACCAATAACCGGTGACAGGTGTACCGCTGAGCGGTGAACATGAGGAGTCGGTCAGAACGGGACGATTCCGGCAAGTACTTCGTCGAGGAGCCGGCGCAGCGCGAGCGCGTCCGGGGCGACGGCGGTGGCGAGGGCGGCGGGCCCGGCGAGCGGGCTGACCACCGCGTTCTCCCCGTACCGCCGCGCCTCCACCGGCTTCTCGGCGAACGCCAGGTCGACGACAAGCAGTTGGCCGGTGGCCCGGTGGCCGCCGAGGACCGCGCCGCCGTCCCAGCCGCCGGGCGCACCGGGTCCGAAGGCCAGCTCCTGGTCGAGCAGGGGGCGGCCGGCGCGGCGCACGGTGAGGCGGGTGCTGAGGGTGCCGGGCCCCTCTCCGTGCCGGCCGAGGACCTGTTCCTCGCGGAGGACGAGCCGGGCGGTGGGCGCGAGGTCGACGGTGGTGCGCATCCGCAGGTGCGAGCCGGCGGCGGAGACGAGCTGTTCGGGCAGCCAGCGGAGCACCGCGTCCTCGCCGACGGCGATCCGGACGTCGTACGCGGCGGGCTCGGCGCTCCGGCCGGGCAGGGCGAGGGTGGCGGCGGCCGAGTCGACGAGGAGCCGGGCCCCGTCCCGCACCTCGGTCTCGATCGCGAGCCGGTCCCCGCCCAGCGGTGCGCTCATCGCCCCGACGACGGTGACCCGGGTGTACGGTCCGGCGGCCCGGGTGCGACGCAGGGCGAGGGGGCCGTCGCTCACCAGGAGCGGCAGTCCGCCGTCGGCGTCGGCGGCGATCCGGGCGGTGGCGCGCAGGCTCACGCGGTCCACGCCGCGAGCTGTGCCCGGACCCAGTCGGCGACGGGAGCGACGCCGTTCTCGCCGCGCAGCGAGGTGAAGGCGACGGGCAGGGCGCCGCGCTGCTCCCCGGCGTCGCGGGCCATCCGCGCCAGGTCGGAGCCGACGTGCGGGGCGAGGTCGGTCTTGTTGATGACGAGGAGGTCGGCGGTGGTGACGCCGGGGCCGCCCTTGCGGGGGATGTCGTCGCCGCCGGCCACGTCGATGACGAAGATCTGGGCGTCGACGAGCCCCTTGGAGAAGGTGGCGGTGAGGTTGTCGCCGCCGGACTCGACGAGGATGAGGTCGAGCGGGCCGACGGTGTCCTCCAGCTCCTCGACGGCTTCCAGGTTGGCGGAGATGTCGTCGCGGATGGCGGTGTGCGGGCAGGCGCCGGTCTCGACGGCCTGGATGCGCTCGGGCGGCAGGACGGCGTTGCGGAGCAGGAACTCGGCGTCCTCGCGGGTGTAGATGTCGTTGGTGACGACGGCGAGGGAGAGGGTGTCGCGCAGCTCCCGGCAGAGGGCGGCGACGGTGGCGGTCTTGCCGGAGCCGACCGGTCCGCCGAGGCCGATGCGCAGGGCGCGGCGGGTGCCGTCGGGGCGGTGGGCGTCGGCGGAGACGGCGCCGTGGTGGGTGTGGGCGTGGTCGAGGTGCATGGGGAGGCTCCTGGGAGGTTCTGCGTGCTATGACGCGAAGAGGCGGACGGGCCAGGCCGCGTGCTGTTCGGCGGTGAGGTCGAGCAGCGGGGCGGAGGCGGCGGGCAGGGCGTCGACGCCCTGCCGGGCGGCAGCGGCGGCGCGTTCGGCGACCTGATCCATCTCGGGTGCGAGGCGGGCGAGGACGGCGGTGGCCTGGTAGGGGTCGAGGCTGAGGAGGCGGACGGCCGCGGTCGCCGGGCCGCCGACCGTCTCGTACGCGACGCAGTGCGCCGCGTCCTCGGGGCCGAGGCCGGCGGCTCGTGCGGCGGTGCCGAGGACGACGGGCTGGTGCGCGCCGCGCGGGAACGCGGCGGCGAGCGCGTCGAGTTCGGGGCTCGGCCAGGTGGCGCGGGCGGCCCGCATCAGCTGGCGGCCGAGCTTGCGGGCGGCGGCGCGCAGGGCCTCCGAGGGCGTGCGGGCGTCGGCCGCCGCGTCGAGCGCGTACGGGTCGAGTCCGTGCGCGGCCCCGGCGGCGAGGGCGGCCGAGGTGAGGCCCGTGGTGTGCAAGCGGCCCCGGCAGAAGGCCTCGAGCCCGGCGGCGTCCTTGATGCGGCCGGCCTTGACGGCGGCCTCGGCGCCGCCGGAGTGGGCGTGCCCGCCGGCGGGGAAGCGCCCGTCGGCGAGCACGAGGAGGGCGGAGCGCGACATCAGAAGAGGAAGTAACGCTGGGCCATGGGGAGTTCGGCCGCCGGTGCCGGTTCGACCGTCTCGCCGTCGATGGACACCGAGAAGGTGTCGGCGTCGACCTCGACCCGGGGCAGGGCGTCGTTCTCGCGCATGTCGGCCTTGGTGACCCGCCGGGTGGAGCCGATGGCGGTGAACTCCTTGTGCAGCCCGAGCTTCCGCGGCAGGTCGTCCTCGATCGCCGCCTGGGCGACGAAGTTGACCGAGCCGGCCGCCGCGGCCCGGCCGAGCGCGCCGAACATCGGGCGGGGCAGGACGGGCTGGGGCGTGGGGATGGAGGCGTTGGCGTCGCCCATCTGCGCGTACGCGATCTGGCCGCCCTTGACGACGACGAGCGGCTTCACGCCGAAGAAGGCGGGCTCCCAGAGGACCAGGTCGGCGAGCTTGCCGGGCTCGACCGAGCCGATGAGGTGGCCCATGCCCTGGGCGACGGCCGGGTTGATCGTGTACTTGGCGACGTAGCGGCGGGCCCGGTGGTTGTCGGCGGCACCGTCGCCCGGCAGGGCTCCGCGGCGCTTCTTCATGACGTGGGCGGTCTGCCAGGTCCGCATGATCACCTCGCCGATCCGGCCCATGGCCTGGGAGTCGGAGGAGATGATCGAGATGGCCCCCAGGTCGTGGAGGACGTCCTCGGCGGCGATGGTGGAGGGCCGGATGCGGGACTCCGCGAAGGCGAGGTCCTCGGGGACGGCCGGGTTGAGGTGGTGGCAGACCATCAGCATGTCGAGGTGTTCCTCGATGGTGTTGACGGTGTGCGGCCGGGTCGGGTTGGTCGAGCTGGGCAGTACGTACGGCTCGGAGACCACCGTGATGATGTCGGGGGCGTGCCCGCCGCCGGCGCCTTCCGTGTGGTACGCGTGGATCGTGCGTCCGGCGATGGCGGCGAGGGTGTCGCCGACGAAGCCCGCCTCGTTCAGGGTGTCGGTGTGGATGGCGAGCTGGGCGCCCGTCTCCTCGCACACGCTCAGACAGGCGTCGATGACGGCGGGGGTGGCGCCCCAGTCCTCGTGGATCTTGAAGCCGAGCGCGCCGCCGCGCAGCTGGGAGTGCATCGCCTCCCGGGACGTCGTGTTGCCCTTGCCGAGGAGGCCGATGTTCACGGGGAAGGTGTCCAGGGCCTCGAACATCCGGGCCATGTGCCAGGGGCCGGGGGTGATCGTGGTCGCCTTGGTGCCCTCGGCGGGGCCGGTGCCGCCGCCGACGAGGGTGGTGACGCCGGTGGCGAGGGCCTGCTCGACGACGGTGGGCGAGATGAAGTGGACGTGGGTGTCGACGGCGCCCGCGGTGACGATCCGGCCGTTGCCGACGATGATCTCGGTCTCGGGCCCGATGACGAGGTCGGGGTGGACGCCGTCCATGGTGTCCGGGTTGCCGGCCTTGCCGAGGGCCGTGATGCGGCCGTCCCGGATCCCGATGTCCGCCTTCACGACGCCCCAGTGGTCGATGACCACGGCACCGGTGATGACGGTGTCGGGGGCGCCCTCGGCGCGGGTGGTGCGGGCCTGGCCCATGGACTCGCGGACGACCTTGCCGCCGCCGAAGACGGCCTCCTCGCCGGCGCGGCCCGGGCCGCCGCAGCGGTCCTCCTCGATCTCGACGAGGAGGTCGGTGTCGGCAAGGCGGATGCGGTCGCCGGTGGTGGGGCCGAACAGGTCGGCGTAGACGGCGCGGTGGAGGTCAGGCACGGTCGCCGTCCTTGTCGTGGGCGGTGCTGTCGAGGGGTCCGGCGGTCTCGCCGCGCAGGCCGGGCACGATCCGGCGGCCGGCGATCGGGACGAGTTCGACCTCGACGGGGATGCCGGGCTCGAAGCGGACGGCGGTCCCGGCGGCGATGTGCAGCCGCTGCCCGTGGGCGGCGCCGCGGTCGAAGTCCAGGCCGGGGTTGACCTCGGCGAAGTGGTAGTGGGAGCCGACCTGGACGGGCCGGTCGGCCGCGTTGAGGACGGTGAGGCGGGTGACGGGGCGCCCTTCGTTGAGGGCGACGGGGCCGTCCGCGTACAGGATCTCTCCGGGGATCATCGGCGGCCGCCCGTCAGATGATGGGGTCGTGGACGGTGACGAGCTTGGTGCCGTCCGGGAAGGTGGCCTCGACCTGGACGTCGTGGATCATCTCCGGGATGCCGTCCATGACCTCGTCGCGGGTGAGCACCTTGCGCCCGGAGGCCATCAGCTCGGCGACGGTACGGCCGTCCCGGGCGCCTTCCAGGATGTGGGAAGTGATGAGCGCGACGGCCTCGGGGTGGTTGAGCCGCACACCGCGGGCCCGGCGCCTCTCGGCCACGTCGGCCGCCACATGGATGAGCAGGCGCTCCTGCTCGTGCGGGCTCAGTTGCACTCTTCCACCTCACAGTCGTCGACCGGGACGGGACCCGGACAGCTGCGGACCCTACCGACCGTCAACACTCTGTTGAACTGCGGAGATGCGGTGCGCGGCCAGACATTGCACGTTAGGGCGGAAGTTTTTCCGGCTCGTTAACTCCGGCTTTGCGTTCTCATGATCATCCGATCGGGCGGGCGTTCCCGGCCACGGACATCGACATCAGGCCACGCAGTCCGTCCTCCAGGACCTCGACGGACACGTCGCCGAAGAGGGCCTGCTGGGCGATGAAACCCTGGGCGGTGGCGATCAGGGTGCGTGCCACATGGTCGGAAGGGACGTCGGCGCGGAGGAGGCCGTTCTCCCGGTAGGCGGTCACGAGCCTCGTCCACGCGTCCCGCATCCCGTGGTAGCCCTCGGAGAGGGTGGCGGCCAGCTGCTCGTTGCGCAGCGTCTCCGTCCAGACCTGGATGATCAGGCGCGCGAAGGCCTGCCGGTCGGCGCCCACGATCCGCTCCTCCAGGAAGAGCCGGAGGACCGCGCCGAGCAGGACGTCGGGGGTGGGTGGCGGGGTGGCGCGGGACGCCTCCTCGAAGGCGCCCCGGATGCCGGCGAAGGCCTCGGTCGCGATGGCCGCGATGAGCTCCTCCTTGCCGCGGAAGTAGCGGTAGACCGCGCCCGCGGACAGGCCCACCTCGGCGAGCACGTCCTGCATGGACGTGGCGTGGAAGCCGTTGCGGGCGAAGCAGCGCGCGGCGCCGTCGAGGATCTGGCGGCGGCGGGCGTCGAGGTGTTCCTGGGAGACACGTGCCATGGACTGAACCTAAAACGAATGTTCATTCTTGACAACTTCCCCGGGGCGGCGCACGCTGGGGCCGACGTAAAACGAACGATCCTTCTCTTTGAATCGAGGACGCCATGTCCGCCGCCACCGCCCCCTCGGCCGCCGCGGGGCGCAGAACCCTCGCGGTGCTCGTACTGATACCGGTCGTCGCCGCCCTCGCCCTCGCGGTCTTCGCCTGGCCCGCCGCGCGCATCGCCCCCCGCGACCTGCCGATCGGCGTGGCCGGGCCCGCCGCCGCGGCCGACGCGGTCGAGAAGCAGCTCGGACGGCACGAGGGGGCCTTCGAGATCCACCGGTACGAGGACGCCGAAGCCGCCCGGGCCGCGATCGAGGATCGCGACGTATACGGAGCCGTGGTCGTGGGCCCGCGCGGTACGGAGCTCCTCACCGCCTCGGCGGGGAGCCCGGTCGTGGCCGGGCTGCTGCGCGAGGCCGTGGCCGCGCAGGCCCCGGCGGGAACACCCGTCCCGGTCACGGACGTGGTCGCCGCACCGGCCGACGACCCCCGGGGCGCCGTGCTCGGCGCGAGCCTGCTGCCCCTCGCCCTCGTCGGGGCGGCCACCGGGGTGGCCACCGTGCTGCTCGGTCTGCGCGGGGCCGGGGCGGTCGCGGCGCTGGTGGGCGCGTCGGCGCTCGCGGGGCTCGTGGGTGCGGCGCTCGCCGACAGCTGGCTCGGCGCGCTGACCGGCGACTGGTGGGCCGAGGCCGGGGTCCTCGGTCTGACCGTCCTCGCGATCGGCTCCGCCTTCGCGGGGCTCGCGACGCTGCTCGGCAAGCCCGGCTTCGGACTCGGGGCCGCCCTGACGATCCTGCTCGGCAACGCGTTCTCGGGGATGTCGAGCGCGCCGGAGCTGTTGCCCACCGGGGTGGGCGCGCTCGGCCAGTGGCTGCCGCCGGGCGCCGCGGGCTCGGCCCTGCGGTCCGTCTCCGCCTTCGACGGCGCGGCGGCGGGCGGCCCGCTCCTCGTCCTCTCCCTCTGGGCGGCGGCGGGCCTGGCCGCGACCGCGTTCGGCGCGCGGCGCCGCCGGGCGGAGGCGGCACCCGCGACGGAGCCCGCACCGGTGCCGGTGGGCTGAGGCCCGCACCCCAAGACGGCCGCGTACCCCCGCTGTAGCGGACGGGGGTGCGCGGCTTTTCGCGTTGCCCGCCGCAAGAGGCAGGTCAGGAGGTGCCGGGCTCCTGGTGGTGCGCGGCGATGCCGAAGCGGCGCTGTTCGCCGGGAGCGGAGTCGACCGGGTGGAGGCGGGACAGCGAGCTGACCACCTGTTCGTCGGCGGGTTTCTCCGCCGCTTCGAGTTCGGCCAGGTCAGCGGCGGAGACCAGGGCGACGAGCGGCTTCCCGTGGCGGGTGACCACGACGCGTTCACCGCCGTAGACGACGCGGTTGATGAGGTCGGCGAGCTCAGCCCGCGCTTGCGTCACCGGGATCTCGTAGGTCATGCTCCTCATCTTACGGCCTGTACGTCCTGTACATTTTTTACAGACCACTGGAGGTGCTCAGCCATGGACGCCCGCTACGTTCTGCCCGAGTTCACGGAGCGGACCAGCTTCGGAACCCGCACCCTCGACCCGTACTCGAAGCTCCTCGAATCCCGGATCGTCTTCCTCGGCACACCCATCGACGAGACCTCGGCCAACGACGTCATCGCCCAGTTCCTGCACCTCGATCACGCGGCCCCCGGCCAGGACATCGCGCTCTACATCAACTCCCCCGGCGGCTCCATCAGCGCCATGACCGCGATCCACGACACGATGCGGACGCTCTCCTGCGACGTGGAGACCACCTGCCTGGGCCAGGCCGCGTCCACCGCCGCCGTCCTGCTCGCCGCCGGCACCCCCGGCAAGCGGCTCGTCCTCCCCGGCGCCCGGATCACCCTCCGGCAGCCGACGATGGACGAGCCCCTCCAGGGACAGCCGAGCGACCTGGACATCCACGCGCGCGAACTGCTCAGGCTGCGCGCCCTGGTGGCCGGGATGCTCACCGAGTACACCGGCCAGGAGCGGGAGCGGATCGACGCCGACATCGACCGCCTCACCGTCCTGGACGCGCCGACGGCCGTCGCGTACGGCCTGGTGGACCACGTCATCACGAGCCGGCGCGACACCGGCGCGGCACGGTGAGCCGGCCGTGGTGCCCGAGCTGCCGCCGCTCCCCGCGCTGACCCGCGCCGAGGGCGAGTTGATCGACGCGTACCTCGAAGTCGTCGACCTCCTCGGGAAGATCAACCCATCCAGGGGTACGCATACCTATGGGGCGCTGCGCGCGGCACAGGCCCTGGTGGGACGCGCGGAGGCGCTGCGCGAGGCCCTGACGCTCATGCATATGCGGGGCGAGAGCGAGGTCCACGCGGACACTCTGGCGCGCGCCCTGAGGGTGTTGGACGGCGAGCGCCGCGCCGACCGCGTCACCGTCCCCCGCGCACGGGCGAGTTGACATTCCGGCATGTCGTGTCGAGGTCCGGTCGGCCGACACGGATCGCAGAATCGCTCCCCCGTTCGGCGTAGTCGACGAGTCGACTTTTGTGTCGGGTGAGTTGCGCAACAGGTGTACACATCTGGCGGAATGGGGTGTTCCACCCCTGGTGCGAGGCTCGTCGGCCAAACCTCCGGCGGTCACGAAAGCAGCCTGTCCACCTGAATGGATCAGTCGTGAGGAGCCTCACATATCGCCGTTTCAGCTCGGATTTCGCCCTGGGTGTGGGTCAAGATCCCTGTCGACGACAAGCCCCCGCCATCCGAGGCGGGGCGGTCCGGGCGGACGCCGAGTCCTGCCGCTGTCCCGGACGTCTGGTCGACAGGAGTGGATCGGCAGGAGTGGAGGACCCGAGCAGTACGGGACGTACGCGCTGTTTCTCGCAGCGGGGCCGTCCCTTGGGGTGAAGCCGCAGCCGCGGCCGGGCATCTTCGCCAGTCCGAACCCGACAGGTCATCCTTCGCAGGCGGCTGACGAAGGGTTGCGCATGACTGCGCAGATGCACGTCCCGTCCCTGCTGTCCCGGGCCGGAGCCGTCTCGGCTCTCACCCTCGCCGCCGTCGGCGGCACGTTGCTCGCACCAGGTGCGGCACCGGAGGCCCGGGCAGCCACCACATACGCGAACAAGGCACTGAGCGTCGCCGCGTCCAAGAAGGGAGCCCCGTACCGGTACGGAAGCGCCGGACCCTCCAGGTTCGACTGCTCCGGTCTGACGCTCTACGCGTACAAGCAGGCGGGCAAGTCGCTGCCCCGCACCGCGCAGCAGCAGTACAACAAGACCCGGCACATCTCCGCGTCCGGCAGACAGAAGGGGGACCTGGTCTTCTTCCACTCCGGTGGAAGCGTCTACCACGTGGGCATCTACGCCGGTGACGGCAGGATCTGGCACTCGCCCAAGACGGGATCCTGGGTGAAGCTCGACAAGATCTGGACGTCGAAGGTCTACTACGGCCGCGTCTGACGACGCCCGCCGGGTACTGACCCCGCCCCAGGGGTGCGGTGGCGCCGCCGCACCCCTGCGCCGGGACCTCTACACGTACGAGGCGGCCGCAGACGTCCACGGGAGCGTGATCCAGACCGTCTTGCCGCCCTCCTCGGTCGGCGTGACCGAGAGCCGGCCGCCCGCCTCCGCCGCCAGGGAGCGGATGATGACCATCCCCCGGCCGTTGTCCTGCTGGACCGCCGCCGGGAGCCTTCGGGGCCAGCGCGGATGGCTGTCCGTGACACCGATGTGGAGTCGCTCCTCGCGCTCCAGACGGACGTCGACCGTGAAGGTGGGCGACTGGCCGAAGGTGTGCAGGACGGCGTTGGTGGCCAGTTCCGAGACCATCAGGCGGATCGCGTCCGCCAGGTCGTCGGCACCGTCGAGGCCCCAGCCGTCGATGACCTCCGCGACGAACCGCCGGGCCGTGGGGACCGACGCGGGCTCGCTCGGCAGAGTGACGGATGCTTCCTGATGGTCTGCCATGGCGACGCTGTCCCTTTCCCGCCGGGACTTCCGCCCCGGATCGCGCTTCGCGTCAGAATCGCACCGATCGTGCCGCCCCGGCAGGCGTTCCACCAAGATATGTCCGCATCTGTCGCCCGAAGCGGTGAACTCTGCTGCCCCTGACCGCCCTTGGACCTCCCGACGGCCCGTCAGATCTTCGGCGCGGTCCGCAGGATCGTTTCCACCGCGCGCGTGATCTCCGCGTCCGTCAGATCCGCCCGGGCCGTGAGCCGCAGCCGCGAGATGCCGTCGGGGACCGACGGGGGCCGGAAGCAGCCGACCGCCAGGCCCTGTTCACGGCAGTCCGCCGCCCATCGCAGCGCCGCCTCCGGGGAGGGGGCGTGCACCGAGACGACGGCCGCGTCGGGCCGGGCCGCGGTGAGACCGGCCTCCGTGAGCAGCCGGTGCAGCGTGGCCGCGACGGTACGGGCCCGCTCGGCGAGGCCCGGTTCGGCCGCGATCAGCCGCAGGCTCGCGAGCGCGCCGCCGGCGGCGGCCGGGGCGAGCCCGGTGTCGAAGATGAAGGTGCGGGCCGCGTTCACCAGGTGCTCGATCACCCTGGCCGGGCCGAGCACGGCCCCGCCCTGGCTGCCGAGGGACTTCGACAGCGTGAGGGTGGCGACGACGTCCTCGTCGCCCGCGAGCCCGGCCTCGTGCAGGGCACCACGGCCGCCCTCGCCGAGCACCCCGAAACCGTGGGCGTCGTCGACGACCAGTCCGGCGCCGTGCGCACGGCAGGCCTCGGCGAGCTCGCGGAGCGGCGCCTTGTCACCGTCGACGGAGAAGACGGAGTCGCTGACGACCAGGGCCCGGCGCCCCGGGTGCGCCTCCAGGGTCTTGGCGACGGCCTCGGGCTCGGTGTGCGGGACGACGGCGGTCTCGGCACGCGCGAGACGGCAGCCGTCCACGATCGAGGCGTGGTTGGAGGCGTCGGACACGATCAGCGAGTCCCGGCCGCCGAGCGCGGTGAGCGCGGCGAGGTTGGCGGTGTAGCCGGAGGAGAAGACGAGGGCCGCCTCGAAGCCGCAGAACTCGGCGAGTTCGCGCTCCAGGCGGGTGTGCAGCCGGGTGGTGCCGGTGACCAGACGCGAACCGGTGGAGCCGGCGCCCCAGCGCCCGGCCGCCTCGGCCGCGGCCCCGGTGACCTCGGCGCGGCGGGTGAGACCGAGGTAGTCGTTGCTCGCCAGGTCCAGGAGGTCCGACTCGGCCGCCCGGGGCCGCAGCGTCCGGACGAGACCGGCCTCGGCCCGGCGGCGCGCCTCGGCGTCGGTCCAGTCGAAGGCGGTGCGGCGCGGGCCCGCGGCCCGTACGTCGTCGGCGCTCGGGTCCGCGGCCCGTACGTCGTCGGCCCCTGCGGCGCGTGCGTCCTCGTCCCGTGGCATGCGGCGATCCTTTTGTAGGCAGCGCACAGACCCTAACCGCAGGATGCCGAGGTCGGGATGTGGTCATCCACACACCTCTATCCGGGCCGTTTGTTCGGATCCTCCTTGGCCCGGGGGCGGGCGGTAGGCAAGGATCTGAGGTTATGGACCTGCTGAACACGCTGGTGGAGAAGGGGCTGCGGCGCGAGCTGCCGACCCGTGAAGAAGCGCTCGCCGTGCTGGCGACCTCCGACGACGAACTGCTCGATGTGGTGGCCGCGGCCGGCAAGGTGCGCCGCCAGTGGTTCGGGCGCCGGGTGAAGCTCAACTACCTGGTCAACCTGAAGTCCGGTCTCTGTCCCGAGGACTGCTCGTACTGCTCGCAGCGGCTCGGCTCGAAGGCCGAGATCCTCAAGTACACCTGGCTGAAGCCGGACGAGGCCTCCCAGGCCGCGGCGGCGGGTGTCGCCGGCGGCGCCAAGCGGGTCTGCCTGGTGGCCAGCGGCCGCGGTCCGACGGACCGGGACGTGGAGCGCGTCGGGAAGACGATCGAGGCGATCAAGGAGCAGAACGAGGGCGTCGAGGTGTGCGCCTGCCTCGGTCTGCTCTCGGACGGCCAGGCGGAGCGGCTGCGGGAGGCCGGCGCCGACGCGTACAACCACAACCTGAACACGTCCGAGGCGACGTACGGGGACATCACCAAGACCCACACCTACGCGGACCGCGTGGACACCGTGCAGAAGGCGCACGCCGCCGGACTGTCGGCGTGCTCGGGTCTGATCGCGGGCATGGGCGAGAGCGACGAGGACCTCGTCGACGTCGTGTACGCGCTGCGCGAGCTCGACTCGGACTCGGTGCCGGTCAACTTCCTCATCCCCTTCGAGGGCACGCCGCTCGCCAAGGAGTGGAACCTCACCCCGCAGCGCTGCCTGCGGATCCTCGCGATGGTCCGGTTCGTCTGCCCCGACGTCGAGGTCCGCATCGCCGGCGGCCGCGAGGTGCACCTGCGCACGATGCAGCCGCTCGCGCTGAACATCGCGAACTCGATCTTCCTCGGCGACTACCTGACCAGCGAGGGCCAGGCCGGCCAGGCCGACCTGGACATGATCGCGGACGCGGGCTTCGAGGTGGAGGGCGCGGGCACGACCACCCTTCCCCAGCACCGCGCGGACGCGCTCGCGGCGGCCGGCGCGACGGGCGGCTGCGGCTCGACGGCCTCGGCGGGCTGCGGCTCCGAGGCCTCTTCCGGCTGCGGCTCGCACGCGGAGGAGGGCGCCGGCTGCGGCCCCTGCGGCGGTCACGCTCCGGCGGCTCCCGCCGTGAACGAGGCCCGCACCGACCTGGTGGCCGTGCGCCGCCGGGGCGCCGGCACGGACCTCGCGCCGAATGCGTAACGACGAACTCCTCGCCCTGGACCGGGCGCACGTCTGGCATCCGTACGGCCCCATGCCGGGCCGGGCGGAGCCGCTGGTCGTCGCGTCCGCGTCCGGGGTGCGACTCCGGCTCGCCGAACCCGTCGAGGGACAGGACGAGTTGGTCGACGGCATGTCCTCGTGGTGGTCGGCGATCCACGGCTACAACCACCCCTTGCTCAACGAGGCGGTGCGCGGCCAGCTGGAGAAGATGAGCCACGTCATGTTCGGCGGCCTCACCCACGAGCCGGCCGTCCGGCTCGCCGCCCGGCTCGTGGAGATCACCCCGGAACCGCTGCGGCACGTCTTCCTCAGCGACTCGGGCTCGGTCTCCGTCGAGGTGGCGGCCAAGATGTGCCTGCAGTACTGGCGCTCCCTCGGCCGCCCCGAGAAGCAGCGGCTCTTCACCTGGCGGGGCGGCTACCACGGCGACACCTGGCAGCCGATGTCCGTGTGCGACCCGCAGGGCGGGATGCACGAGCTGTGGTCGGGGGTGCTCCAGCGGCAGGTCTTCGTGGACGCGCCGCCGGTCTCGTACGAGGAGTCGTACGCCGAACTGCTCCGCTCCCGGATCGCCGAGCACGCGCACGAACTGGCCGCGGTGGTGGTGGAGCCGGTCGTGCAGGGCGCGGGCGGCATGCGCTTCCACGACCCGGCGTATCTGCGGGTGCTGCGCGAGGCCTGCGACGCGCACGACGTCCTGCTCGTGTTCGACGAGATCGCTACCGGGTTCGGGCGGACGGGCACGCTGTTCGCCGCCGACCTGGCCGGGGTCTCCCCCGATGTGATGTGCGTGGGCAAGGCACTGACCGGCGGCTACCTGTCGATGGCGGCGACGCTCTGCACGAGCCGGGTCGCCGACGGGATCTCGCGCGGCGAGGTCCCGGTCCTGGCGCACGGGCCCACCTTCATGGGGAACCCCCTCGCGTCGGCGGTCGCGCTCGCCTCGATCGACCTGCTGCTCTCCCAGGACTGGGAGGTCGAGGTCAAGCGGATCGAGACGGGCCTGCGGGAGGGCCTCGCCCCGGCGGCCGGGCTCCCGGGCGTCCGCGAGGTGCGGGTGCTCGGCGCGATCGGCGTCGTCCAGCTCGACCACGAGGTCGACATGGCGGCGGCGACCCGCGCGGCGGTCCGGGAGGGCGTCTGGCTGCGCCCGTTCCGCGACCTGATCTACACGATGCCGCCGTACGTGACGGGGGACGAGGACGTGGCCCGGATCTGCAGAGCGGTCAGGGCAGCGGCAGCGGCGGGCTGACGCCGCTCCGTTGTGGGCGCGCTTCCGCCGTTGTGGGCAATCGTTCCGCTGGGGCGATGGGGGTCCCCCCTGCTCGAGCGAAGCCGAGAGCTTGGGGGAGGGTGGGCACAACGGAACGGCGCCCTTGCCGGCGCCAGAGGCTCCCGAGCCTGAACCCGCACCGCGACCAAGGCCGCACCGAACAAGAAAGGACGCCCCCATGGGCATCATCGTCGTGACCGGCACCGGCACGGAGATCGGCAAGACGATCGTCACCGCGGCGGTAGCCGCCGTCGCCACCACCGCCGGAAGATCCGTCGCCGTCCTCAAGCCCGCCCAGACCGGCGTCACCCCCGACGAACAGGGCGACGCCCACGAGGTCGTCCGCCTCTCCGGCGCCGTGGCCTCCGCCGAACTGGCCCGTTTCCCGGAGCCGCTGGCCCCCGGGACGGCCGCCCGGCGCGCCGGGCTCGCCCCGGTCGGTCCCCGGGAGGTCGCCGAGGCCGCCCGGAAGCTGGCCGCCGAGCACGACCTGGTGCTCGTGGAGGGCGCGGGCGGGCTCCTCGTCCGCTTCGACGAGGAGGGCGGCACGCTCGCCGACGCGGCCGCGCTGCTCGGCGCCCCCGTCCTGGTGGTGACCCCGGCCGGCCTGGGCACGCTCAACTCGACCGCCCTGACGGCCGAGGCGCTGCGGGCCCGCGGGATCGAACAGCTCGGCGTCGTCGTCGGCAGCTGGCCGGACGCGCCGGACCTGGCGGCGCGCTGCAACCTCGCGGACCTGCCCGAGGCGGCGGGCGCTCCGCTGCTCGGGGCCGTACCGGAGGGTTCGGGGGCGCTCGACCCGGCGGAGTTCCGGGCGGCGGCGGGCGGCTGGCTGGCGCCGGAGCTCGGCGGCACATGGGACGCGGAGGCGTTCGCGGGCGCGCAGGCGGCACCGGTCTCCGTACGCTGACGGTATGCGCGCACGAGTTCAGGAGATCGTCTTCGACTGCGCCGCCCCGGCGGCGCTCGTCCGCTTCTGGGCCGGGCTCCTCGGCGGCGATCCCGTCGACCGGAGCGCCGACTGGTCGTACGTGGATCCGCCGGGGTTCGTACGGATCGCCTTCCAGCGGGTGCCGGAGGGCAAGGCCGTGAAGAACCGGGTCCATCTCGATGTGGAGGTGGCGGATCCGGCACGGGCGGCCGGGGAGGTGCTGCCGCTGGGGGCGGTGGCGGTCGGCGGCCTCGTCACCGACGAGCAGGGCTCCTTCCAGGTCATGCGGGACCCGGAGGGCAACGAGTTCTGCTTCGTGACGGGATGAGGTGACCGACGATGACGCACCCCGGCGCGCCTCCTCGTGTCCACCACCCTCTGTTCGCCCGCTTCTACGCCCGGTTCAGCGTCTCGGCCGACACGCGCGGCGGGCTCGGTGCCCTGCGGAGCGAGCTGCTGGCCGGGCTCTCCGGCCGGGTCGTCGAGATCGGCGCGGGGAACGGCCTGAACTTCGCGCACTACCCGTCCGGGGTCACCGAGGTCGTGGCCGTCGAGCCGGAGGCCCATCTGCGCCGGCTCGCCGAGGAGGCCGCGGGCCGGGCCTCCGTCCCGGTGACCGTGCTGCCGGGGACGGCCGAGGCGCTGCCGGGCCCGGACGGCTCCTTCGACGCGGCGGTGGCCTCGCTGGTGCTGTGCACCGTACGGAACGTGCCGGAGGTCCTCGCCGAGCTGCGGCGGGTGCTGCGGCCCGGCGGTGAGCTGCGGTTCTTCGAGCACGGGGCGGCGGACACGCCGGGGCTCGCGCGGCTGCAGCGGGGCCTCGACCGCACGGTCTGGCCGCTGCTGTTCGGCGGCTGCCACACCTCCCGTACGCCGCTGGCCGCGATCGGGGCGGCGGGCTTCGAGCTCGTCTCGTACCGCTCCTTCGACGTTCCCGAGCAGGGCCCGCGGCTGCCGTCCTCGCCCTGCGTCCTGGGCACGGCCCGGCGCTAATCCCTGGCAGGGCCGCCGCGCAACGTGATGGGATCGGGCCATGATCGATGTGAAGATTCGCGCCGCCGTGACCGACGAGGCGGAGGCCGTCCTGGCCTTCTGGCGGGAGTCCGCCGAGGGCACGTCCATCTCCGACGACGTGCACGGGGTGATCCGGCTCCTGGAGCGCGATCCCGAGGCGCTGATCCTGGCCACGCTGCCCGACGGGCGGATCGTGGGGTCCGTGATCGCCGGCTGGGACGGCTGGCGGGCCTCGCTCTACCGGCTCGCCGTGCTGCCCTCGCACCGGCGGCAGGGCATCTCGACTGCGCTGCTGCGCGCTGCGGAGGATCGTTTCGCCGCGCTCGGCGGGCGCCGCGCCGACGCGATGGTCCTGGTGGCGAACGAGACGGCGCACGCCGCGTGGGGGGCCGCGGGGTACGAGCGGCAGGAGCAGTGGCGCCGGTGGGTGAAGCCGTTCACGGCGTGATCGCGGGAGTGCGATGATCGCACCGCTTTGCCGATCCTTTACCATGGTGTCTCATCCCGACGACCGAAAGGTGTGAACGTCCGCCCATGGGCGAGCCCCCCAGTAGCACTGGTTCCGACCATCGACATCGAGCGATCCCTCTCCCGCTGACTGATCATGGGACGGAGGTGAACCGATGACCGAAGTGCTTCTGCTCGTGGTGGCGCTGCTGCTCGCTCTCGCGTGCGGCGCGTTCGTCGCGGCCGAGTTCTCCCTGACCACGGTCGAGCGCGGCGAGCTCGAGGCCGCCGTCGAGCGCGGCGAGCGGGGTGCGGCGGGCGCGCTCAAGGCCGTCCGCTCCCTCACCTTCCAGCTCTCCGGCGCCCAGCTGGGCATCACCGTGACCAACCTGGTCGTCGGCATGCTCTCCGAGCCCTCGATCGCCAAGCTGATCAGCGGCCCCCTGGAATCCATCGGACTCTCGTCCTCGGCGGCCTCCTCGGTCGCCCTCGTCCTGGGCACCGCCCTGTCGACCGTCGTCCTGATGGTCGTCGGCGAGCTGGTCCCCAAGAACTGGGCGATCTCCTCGCCGCTCGCCGTCGCGAAGGTGGTCGCCACCCCGCAGCGCGTGTTCACGGCCGCCTTCAAGCCGTTCATCAGCCACCTCAACAACACCGCGAACCGGATGCTGCGCCGCCTCGGCCTGGAGCCGACCGAGGAACTGGCCTCCGCCCGCTCCCCGCAGGAGCTGGTGGCGCTCGCCCGGCACTCCGCGAAGGAAGGCGCCCTGGAGGCGGACACGGCCGAGCTGTTCGTCCGTACGCTCAACCTGGCGGAGCTGACCGCGGAGAACGTGATGACGCCCCGCGTGCAGGTCACCGCCCTGGAGGTGCAGGCCACCGCCGAGGACGTCGCCAACGCGACCCGCGCGACCGGCCTGTCCCGCTTCCCCGTCTACCGGGGCAGCCTCGACGCGGTCGTCGGCATCGCCCACATCAAGGACGTGCTCGCGATACCGGCCGAGGACCGGCACCGCCGCCGGATCGGCGAGCTGCTGCGCGAGCCCCTGCTCGTCCCCGAGACGCTCACCGTGGACCGGCTGCTCGACCGTCTTTCGGGCAAGCAGACGATGGCCGTCGTCATCGACGAGTACGGCGGCACTGCCGGGGTCGTCACCCTGGAGGACATCGTCGAGGAGGTCGTCGGCGAGGTACGCGACGAGCACGACCCGCACGAGACGCCGGACCTGGCGCGGGCGGGCGAGGACGCGGACGGGCGCGAGCTGTGGTCCGCCGACGGCGCCGCCCGTACGGACCAGCTGGCCACGATCGGCCTGCGGGTGCCGGACGGCCCGTACGAGACGCTCGCGGGCGTCCTCGCGACGGAGCTCGGCCGCATCCCCACCGCCGGCGACAGCGTGGAGCTGGCCGGCTGGCGGCTCGACGTCGTCGACGCCTCGGGCCGGCGCGCCGCGCGCGTGCTGCTGCACGCCCCGGCGCGGCACCACACCGATGACGAGGACGGGGAGGCCGGCCGATGATCGCGATCCAGCTGTTGATCGGTCTGCTGACGCTGGTCGTCAACGCCTTCTTCGTCGGCGCCGAGTTCGCCCTGATCTCGGTCCGCCGCAGTCAGATCGAACCCCTGGCCGACTCCGGCAACCGGCGGGCGCGCAGCGTCATCTGGGGCCTGGAGCACGTCTCCGCGATGCTCGCGGCGGCGCAGCTCGGCATCACGCTCTGCACCCTGGTCCTCGGCATCGTCGCCGAGCCGGCCATCGAGCACCTGCTCGAACCGGTCTTCGACGCGGTCGGCGTGCCGCACGGCGTGGCCGCCACGATCTCGTTCGCGATCGCGCTGGCCCTGGCGACGTATCTGCACATGCTGCTCGGCGAGATGGTGCCGAAGAACATCGCGCTGGCCGAGCCGACGCGTTCCGCGCTGCTCCTCGGGCCGCCCCTGGTGACGCTGGCGCGGGCGCTGCGGCCGGTGATCTTCGCGATCAACGCCTTCGCCAACGCCCTGCTCAAGCTGTTGCGGGTGGAGACCAAGGACGAGGTCTCGGCGACCTTCTCGGACGACGAGCTGGCCCGGATGGTCACGGACGCGGGCGACGCGGGTCTCCTGGACGACCGGGCCGCCGAGCGGCTGCACGACGCCCTGGAGCTGGGCCGGCGTCCCGTGCGGGACGTCGTGATGCCGGCGGAGAAGGTGGTGTACGCGCAGGTCGGCACCACTCCGGAGCAGCTGGAGGCACTGTCGGCGCGGACCGGGTTCTCCCGCTTCCCGGTGCTCGACGCCGAGCGCCGCATCCTGGGCTACCTGCACGTCAAGGACGCCCTCGACGTCACTCCGCGCGATCTGCCGTTCCCGGTGTCGGCGCTGCGGCCGATCGCCCGGGTCCGGGCGGCGACGCCGCTCGACGACGTCCTCACCGCGATGCGCCGCAGCCGGACGCACCTGGCGGCCGTGCTCGACGAGGACGGCAAGCCGGCCGGCCTGGTGGCGATGGAGGACGTGCTGCGGGAGCTGGTGGGGCGCCCGGCGGCGCCGTAGCCCGCGCAACGGAGGCGGAGGGCCCCGGGATCGGTCCCGGGGCCCTCCGGCGTGTCAGAGCGCGGTGGCGGCGAGCCAGTCGTCGAGCAGGTCGCGGTCGCCGCTGTGGGTGAAGCGGGGGTCGTCGGCCGTGTACCGGCGGTGCAGCAGGAGCAGCAGCTCGCCGGTGTCGGCCGCGACGCCGGCGGTCGGCTCGCCGCGGTCGCTCCCCCGGCTCCAGGTGAAGCCGCCCCCGCCGAGGGCGAGGGTCCAGACGGTTCCGGTGTCGCGGGCTTCGAGACGGAGGACGGCGCCGTCGCGGTCGAGGTGGGCGAGGGGTTCGGCGATCCAGGGGATGTACGGGGCGTTCCCGAGGAAGTGGTCGATCGCGTCCGCCGCCGTGCCGGGGTCGAGGGGGCCCGTCGTCCCGGCGACGGCGAGTTCGGCGTCGGCGAGGTGGATCACGGTCTCGAAGAGGACGTGGCGGGGGTAGTGGCGGACGTGCGGGTCGGCGCCGGGCGACCAGACCGGGGCGTCCGGGTCGGCCTCGCGCGCGGTGGCGGCGAACCGCTCGGCGCCCGCGACGAGCCAGTCGGGGTACGCGGCGGGGTCGGCCGGCAGGTCGAGCGGGACGTCCCGGGCGAGGACCCGGGCGCCGGCCCGGGTCCGTACGAGGTGTTCGGCCCAGTGGTGCACGGTGCCGAGGTGCCGGGTGAGGTCCGCGAGGGTCCAGCCGGGGCAGGTCGGGACGGGGGTCGCGGGGTCGGCCGCGCGGACGGTCGCGGCGAAGCGCCGGGCGTGGTCCAGGGCGGCCTCGCACAGGGCGGCGTGGGTGTCGTCGGCGGGCTCCTCGGTGAGTCCGAAGCCCTCGGAGACCTTGAGCAGCTCCTCCCGCCAGGGGCCCTCGGGCTGCCGCAGCGCGGCCTCGCGGAGGAGTCCGTCGAGGGTGCGGCGGTCGGCGGCACCGAGTCTGCCCAGGGTGTACGCGGTGCTCTCCAGCCACTTCACGGCCGTGTCCGGGTCGAGGTCCTCGTCGTCGGAGGTCTCGACCGCCGTCACCAGTTCCGCCAGCGCCTCGGTCAGCGTGCTCAGGAGCGCGTCGCTCATCGGGTTTCCCCTCCCGGGTTCTCCGGGGCAGCGCTCGCATACCGCACGGTATGATCGCTCCGCCATGGAGATCAATGCCACGTACAACAGTCTTGTCGCCGTCGGGGACAGCTTCACCGAGGGTATGTCGGACCTGAGGCCCGACGGCTCCTACGGGGGCTGGGCCGACGTCCTCGCGGGCCGGCTCGCCGCCCGCTCCCCCGGCTTCCGCTACGCCAACCTCGCCGTGCGCGGCAAGCTCATCGGCCAGATCGTCGACGAGCAAGTCGACCTGGCCGCAGGCATGAAGGCCGATGTGGTGACCCTGGTCGGCGGGCTCAACGACACCCTTCGCCCGAAGGTCGACATGGTGCGGGTGCGGGACCTGCTCACCGAGGCAGTGGAACGCCTCACACCCTCCTGCGGGCAGCTGGTCCTGATGCGCAGCCCCGGCCGCAACGGACCGGTCATGGAGCGCTTCCGCCCCCGGATGGAGGAGCTGTTCGCCCACATCGACGCGCTCGCCGCCGAGCACGGCGCCCTGGTCGTCGACCTGTACGGCGCCCCGTCGCTGGGCGACCCCCGACTCTGGGACGTGGACCGGCTGCACCTGACGGCCGACGGGCACCGGCGGGTCGCCGAGGCCGTGTGGCAGACGCTCGGTCTGGCCGCCGAGGAGGACTGGCGCACGCCGCTGCCCCCGGCGGTACCGCCCGGCTGGGCGAGCCGGCGGATCGCGGACGTACGCTTCGCCAGGGAGCACCTGGGCCCCTGGATCGGACGGCGCCTGACCGGCCGCTCCTCGGGGGACGGCCGCGCGCCCAAGCGTCCCGAGCTGCTTCCGTACGAGCCGCCGGCCGGTCCGTAGCGGGGGCACGGTCGCACGCGGGTGACCTGCGTCTCGTAGCAAGCTCCACACCGGACCCTGGCGCTGGCCTGCAGAAACCACCAGTAAACTCTGTGCACGTGACTGCTGTGACTGCGAAGCCCCGCATCCCCAACGTTCTGGCCGGCCGCTACGCCTCCGCGGAGCTCGCCGTCCTCTGGTCCCCCGAGCAGAAGGTGAAGCTGGAGCGTCAGCTGTGGCTCGCCGTGCTGCGTGCGCAGAAGGACCTCGGGATCGAGGTTCCGGACGCCGCCCTCGCCGACTACGAGCGCGTTCTCGACCAGGTCGACCTCGGCTCCATCGCCGAGCGCGAGAAGGTCACCCGGCACGACGTGAAGGCCCGGATCGAGGAGTTCAACGCCCTCGCCGGCCACGAGCACGTCCACAAGGGCATGACCTCGCGCGACCTCACCGAGAACGTCGAGCAGCTCCAGATCCGCCTCTCCCTGGAGCTCATGCGGGACCGGACGGTCGCCGTCCTCGCCCGTCTCGGCAAGCTCTCCGGCGAGTACGCGGAGCTGGTCATGGCCGGCCGCTCGCACAACGTCGCCGCCCAGGCCACCACCCTCGGCAAGCGTTTCGCGACGGCGGCGGACGAGCTGCTCGTGGCCTACGCCCGCCTGGAGGAGCTCCTCGGCCGCTACCCGCTGCGCGGCATCAAGGGCCCGGTCGGCACCGCGCAGGACATGCTGGACCTGCTCGGCGGCGACGCCGGCAAGCTCGCCGAGCTCGAGCAGCGGATCGCCGGTCACCTCGGCTTCGCGCACGCCTTCACCTCGGTCGGCCAGGTCTACCCGCGCTCGCTCGACTACGACGTGGTCACCTCGCTGGTGCAGCTGGCCGCCGCGCCGTCCTCGATCGCCAAGACGATCCGCCTGATGGCCGGCCACGAGCTGGTCACCGAGGGCTTCAAGCCCGGCCAGGTCGGCTCCTCGGCGATGCCGCACAAGATGAACACCCGCTCGTGCGAGCGCGTCAACGGCCTGATGGTCATCCTGCGCGGCTACGCGTCGATGACCGGCGAGCTCGCGGGCGACCAGTGGAACGAGGGCGACGTGTCCTGCTCCGTGGTCCGCCGGGTCGCGCTGCCGGACGCCTTCTTCGCGCTCGACGGTCTCCTGGAGACCTTCCTCACCGTGCTCGACGAGTTCGGCGCCTTCCCGGCCGTCGTCGCCCGTGAGCTCGACCGCTACCTGCCGTTCCTGGCGACCACCAAGGTCCTCATGGGCGCGGTCCGCGCCGGCGTGGGCCGCGAGGTCGCCCACGAGGCCATCAAGGAGAACGCCGTCGCCTCCGCCCTCGCCATGCGCGAGCAGGGCACCGTGCAGAACGAGCTCCTCGACAAGCTGGCCGCCGACGAGCGCATCCCGCTGGACCGGGCGCAGCTCGACGAGCTGATGGCGGACAAGCTGTCCTTCACGGGCGCCGCCGCCGACCAGGTCGCCTCGGTGGTCTCCCGTATCGAGGAGATCCTCAAGCAGCACCCGGAGGCCGCCGCCTACACCCCCGGGGCGATCCTCTGACCCGGACTCCCCGGTTCACCCAGGAGGAGCTGGAGGCCGCCCGTGACCGCGTCGTTCCCGACGTGGTGGCGGGCGGCCTTTCCGTGCTCTTCTGCGGGATCAACCCGGGTCTGATGACGGCGGCGACGGGCCACCACTTCGCCCGGCCGGGCAACCGCTTCTGGCCGGTGCTGCACCTGTCGGGGTTCACGCCGAGGCTGCTGCGGCCGGACGAGCAGGAGGAGCTCCTCTCGTACGGGCTCGGGATCACGAACGTGGTGGCGCGGCCGACCGCGCGGGCGGACGAGCTGAGCCGCGAGGAGTACCGCGAGGGCGGGCGGCTGCTCGTGGAGAAGGTGGAGCGGCTCGCGCCGCGCTGGCTCGCGGTCGTCGGCGTGACGGCGTACCGCACGGCCTTCGGGGAGCCGAAGGCGGCGATCGGGCCGCAGGACCGGATGATCGGATCGACCCGGATCTGGGCCCTGCCCAACCCGAGCGGTCTGAACGCGCACTGGACGGCGGCGACGATGGCCGAGGAGTTCGGCCGGCTGCGGGCGGCGGCCGAGGTGTAGGCGCATCAGGGCGGATCGACCTCGGTGATCACGGCGAGGAGCTCGAACGGCAGCTCCTTGTCGTGCTGGGAGACGCCGATGCCTATCCACCGGCCGTCCACCCGCCACAGCCGCAGGTCCGGTGTGTGGCAGCTGAGGTCGGCCCACGGCTCCGGCATCCCTTCGTCGTCCAGGATCCGCTCCAGGACGTACCACAGGCTCAGCTCCCGCGGCGGGCCCCAGCGGACGGTGAACAGGGCGGCGAGTCCGTCCCGCTCCGCCTCGTACTGCTCCGCGACGAGGAGGCTGCGGGTGCCGTCGTCCTCCCAGAAGTCCTCGCTCGTCGCGAGGATCCCTACGTGGAAGCCCGGGCCGCTCTCGACGCGTCCGGATCTCTCCTGTCCCGCCGGGAAGGCGCGGGTGCGGAGTAAGTCGATCGTCGCCAGGTGCTGTGCCGTGGTCATGGGTCCAGTAAAGCGGCCGCCACTGACAGTTGGCGTTCCGTCAGGATTCGGGACACGGTCCGCTCAGGGGCGTCGCGGGGGCGGCACTCGCCGCAACCGGACCCATTGAGTACCATCCGCCGGAGAGGCGCACGAGCTGGGAGGAAACACTGTGGGGCGGCTGACCGGCGGGGATCCGTCTCTGCTGCGGCGGATCAACTCCGCGGTGGTACTCCATGCGCTGCGGGGCGCCGACGCGCCCACGCTCACGGATCTGACCCGGATCACGGGCCTTTCGCGGCCCACGGTCGAGGGGGTCGTCGAGGGCCTCATGGAAGGTGGTCTCGTCGTCGAGTCGGCGCCCGAGGAGGGCGAGGCCCGGCGGCAGGGGCGTCCGGCACGGAGGTTCCGCTTCCGCGCAGAGGCCGGTCATCTGCTCGGCATCGAGATCGGCCCGCACCGCGTGGCCGCGCTGCTCTCCGGTCTGGACGGGCGCATCATCGGCGCCGGGTCCCGTGAGGTGTCGGAGACGGCTCCCGAGGACGAGCGCCTCGACCGGGTGCGTACGGTCGTGGCCGACGTGCTGCGCAGGGCCGGGGTCCCCCGGTCCAATCTGCGGGCCGTCGGCGTCGGCACGCCCGGCATCGTGGAGGCCGACGGCACGGTGCGCCTCGGCACGGCGCTGCCCGGCTGGACGGGGCTCGCGCTCGGCGAGCGGCTGAGGCGTTCCTTCCGCTGCCCGGTGATCGTGGAGAACGACGCCAACGCGGCGGCCGTCGCCGAGCACTGGAAGGGTGCCGCGACCGACTCCGACGACATCGTCTTCGTCCTGGCCGGCCTGAGCCCCGGCGCCGGTTCGCTGATCGGCGGCCGGCTGCACCGCGGCTTCGGCGGGGCGGCCGGGGAGATCGGCGCCCTGCACCTGCTCGGCCGGGGTGTCACGCCCGAGACCCTGCTGTCGACCACGGACGAGCCGCTGCATCCGCTGGACGAGCAGGCGGTCGCGGAGGTCTTCGCGCTGGCCCGCAAGGGCGACGCGCGCGCACAGGCGGCGGTGGAGCGGTTCATCCAGCGGCTCGTGCACGACGTGGCGGCCCTGGTCCTCGCCATCGACCCCGAGCTGGTGGTCGTCGGCGGCTGGGCGGCCGGGCTCGACGGGGTGCTCCAGCCGCTCCGCGAGGAGCTGGCGCGGTTCTGTCTGCGGCCGCCCCGGGTGGTGCTGTCCCTGCTCGGCGAGGCCGCCGTGGGCACCGGCGCCCTGCGGCTCGCGCTCGACCACGTCGAGGAGCAGCTCTTCGCCGTCGACGGAACGGTGACGGCCCGCCGCTAGGAAGGTGCCTTCCTGACGACGGGCCGGTGCCGAGGCGCGGCTGCTACGAGGCCATGACCAGGTCGACCGAGTCGCCGAAGGTGAGGCGGCAGGTGTCGGCGCGGTAGGTGGCCACGGAGACGGCGGCGGTGCGCCCGGCGGAGAGGTAGCGGGTCGTCACGACGAGGACGGGCGCGCCCGGCAGCCGGTCGAGCTCCTTGGCGTCGTCGGCGCGGGCGGAGCCGAGCTCCACGGAGCGGTCCTGGCCGTCGAGGGCGAGGTGCTGGAGTTCACGGAGCACGGCGCGGGCGCGGGCGGGGCCGGCGGGCGTGTCGATGGCGCTGAGGCCAGGGACGGAGCCGGCCGGCACGTAGAGCAGTTCGGCCGCGACCGGCTGGCCCTGGCTGATGCGGATGCGGCGCACGACGTGCACCTGCTCGTCGGTGCCGGTCTCCAGGACGCGGGCGACGGCGGCCGGGGCCACGTCGGCGGCGGAGTCCTGGGGCTGCCAGACGTCGTCGCCGACGCCGGGCCAGGTGTGCTGGGTGGTGGAGACGTCGACGCCGACGCGGGGCGGGGCGACCGTGGTGCCGACGCCGCGGCGGCGCTGCAGGCGGCCCTCCAGCTCCAGCTGCTCCAGGGCCTGACGGAGCGTGGCGCGGGCGACGCCGAAGCGGGCCGCGAGCTCGCGCTCGTTGGGGAGGATCTCCCCGACGGCGAAGTCCGAGTCGAGTGCTTCGCCGATCACTGTCTTGAGGTGCTGGTACTTCGGCTCCGGTACCGATGCCAGCTGCGTGGTCCCCACCCTGATCCTCCGCAATTCGCCGTGTCCCGCGGCGTTTTTCCGCGCCCTTGTTTATTAAAGGTTCCTGCACTAACTCTGCGACCATAAGGCGAGCCACCCCCTTGGTCAAGACCAATCCTCCGTCGAACGCCCCTGAATGTGACCCTCTGACCTAGATCGTTCACAGGACGTTCGCGCCCCCGTGAGGCCCGCGCAGCAAAAAGCCCCGCCTCCCCGGAGGGGAGGCGGGGCGAGATCCGGCCGGATGGCGTGATCGTGGAGCGAGGCCGTCAGGCGTCCGCGAGGCCCTGGAGCTTGTCGGGGTTGCGGTGGATGTAGACGCACTGGACGAGCCCGTCGCGGAGCTCGACCTGGAAGACGGTGTCGGGCTTCCCGTCGACGAGGACGAGCACGGCCGGGGTGCCGTTGAGCTCCAGGAAACGGATCGCGTACCCGGCCCACGAGTCAGGGGCGATCGAGGCGAGGAAGCGGCCGACCTTGTCGGCGCTCTCGATGATCCGCAGCGGTGCCTTGGACTTGCCGCCGCTGTCGCCGACGAGCCGCACGTCCGGGGCGAGGAGCGCGAGGAGCGCGCCGAGGTCGCCGCCGGCGGCGGCGGAGAGGAAGCGCTCGGTGACGTCGCGGCGCTCGGCCGGGTCGACGTCGTAGCGCGGCCTGCCCTCGTCGACGTGGCGCCGGGCGCGTCCGGCGAGCTGGCGCACGGCCGCCTCGGAGCGGTCGAGGGCGGTGGCGATCTCCCCGTACGGGAAGCCGAAGGCCTCGCGCAGCACGAAGACGGCCCGCTCCAGCGGGGAGAGGGATTCGAGGACCACGAGGACCGCGAGGGAGACGGAGTCGGCGAGCAGCGCGCGCTCGGCGCTGTCGGGGGCGGCGGGGCCGAAGTCGGTGACGAGGGGCTCGGGGAGCCAGGGGCCGACGTAGGACTCGCGGCGCACCTGCGCCTGCCGGAGCCGGTCGATGGCGAGCCGGGTGGTGATCCGTACGAGGAAGGCGCGCGGTTCGCGGACGGCGTCCCGGTCGGCGGCGGTCCAGCGCAGCCAGGCCTCCTGGACGACGTCCTCGGCGTCGGCGGTGCGGCCGAGCATCCGATAGGCGACGCCGAGGAGCATCGGACGGTGCTCCTCGAAGAGTTCGGTGAGGGTGTCGGTGCGGGTGGGAACGGCTGCTGGGATGTCGGTGGGCACGCGTCCATCCCAGCCCACGCCGTCGGCCGTGTCCAGTTTCCGGCTCCCGTCTTGAACTCCTTGCTACCGAGCGGTAATTCTTACTGACGGGACGTCTAAAAGCTGGCGCCTGCCGGTGTTCACGAAGCGCGTCACGAGGAACCGAGGAGCCCGCATGCCCGCACGGATCGCGTTCACGATCGAGACCCCGACGGGTCCCCGCACCACGGCCATGACGTACGAGCGGCGGGGCGCGGGCGAACCCCTGCTGCTGCTCCACGGCATCGGGCACCACTGGCAGGCCTGGGAGCCCGTCCTCGACGTCCTCGCCGCCGAACGCGAGGTGATCGCCGCCGACCTGCCCGGTTTCGGGGCCTCCGACGGGCTGCCGGAGGGCGTCCCCTACGACCTGTCCACGGTCGTCCCCGTCCTCGGCGCCTTCTGCGAGGCCGTCGGCTTCGAGCGGCCGCATGTCGCGGGGAACTCGCTCGGCGGCCTGCTCGCCCTGGAGCTCGGCCGGGAGAAGCTGGTGCGCTCGGTCACCGCCCTCTCCCCCGCCGGCTTCTGGTCGGAGGCCGAGCGGCGGTACGCCTTCGGGACGCTGCGGGCGATGCGGGGCGCCGCCCTGTCGCTGCCCATGCCGGTGATCGAGCGCCTCTCCCGTACGGCCGCAGGGCGCACGGTCCTCACCAGCACCATCTACGCGCGGCCCGGCCGCCGGTCACCCGAGGCCGTCGTCGCCGAGACGCTGGCGCTGCGCGAGGCCACCGGCTTCCACCAGACCCTCGCTGCGGGCCGGACCGCCCTCTTCCGCGACGACGTCCCCGCGGTTCCCGTCACCGTCGCCTGGGGCAGCCGCGACCGGCTGCTGCTGCGCCGCCAGGGCGTCCGCGCCAAGCACACCCTGCCCGCCGCGCGCCTGGTCCGGCTGCCCGGCTGCGGGCACGTGCCGATGAACGACGATCCGGCTCTGGTCGCGCGCGTCATCCTGGACGGCAGCCGCTGAGACGGGCCGGGGCGTCCTCGTGAAAAGGCCGGTGCCGAGGGCGGCGCCCGCGCCCACGAGGAGGCTGCCGGCCGCCTGCGGGAGGCCGAAGGCGCCGCCTCCGACCAGGGCGGCGCTCAGGGCGGCGGCGATCGGGATGGCCCCGGTGTAGAGAGTGGCCCTCTCCATGCCGACGCGCTGGACGCCCATGTAGAAGAGGACGAATCCCACGACCGTGGCCAGGGCCGCCTGCCAGACCAGGGCCCCCGTCTCCGCGGCCGTCGGCATCCGCACGAACCCCGCGCCGTCCACGACCAGGCCGACGAGGGCCGCCTCGGCCGCGCCGATCCCGCACACGGCCGCCGTCAGCAGCTTCGGCCCGAGCAGCCGGAGCACCGGGACGGCGAGGACGGTGAACCCCACCTCGCCGGCGAGCGCCGCCACCGACCAGCCGATCCCGGCCAGGTCCGTCCGGCCCCAGCCCTGGACGGTGAAGGCGCCGGCGGCGACGAGCAGCGCTCCGTACAGCACGGCGGGTGCGGGCCTGCGGCCCTCGGTCAGCGGGACCAGGACGGCGACGACTACGGGGGCGCAGCCGACCAGGACGCCGGGGACGGCGGGCTCGGCGGTCCGCTCGGCGGCGAGCACGGCGAGGTTGAAGCCGACCATGCCGACGGCCGCGAGGGCGGCGAGCCGTACCCAGTGACGGGCGGTCAGGAGCCGCAGCGGGGCGAGCCCGCCGCGGCCGAGCAGCGGGAGGAGGAGCAGGCAGGCGGCGCCGTACCGGAGCGCCTGTCCCCCCGCGTACGGGTAGGCGCCGAGCAGGCTGTTGGCGGTGAAGGAGGCTCCGACGAGGGCGTAGGCGAGGGTCACCAGGAGGACCCCGCGCAGGGCGTTCGCGTTCATGCCTCCGACGCTAGGAACCGGCGCGGCCCCGTTGAAGGTCCACTTCCGTCACGCCATCGGGGACCACTTCTCGTCGCGCACGGGCCGGGTCCGGGAGCGGAAGGTGCGGCGGTAGGTGTCCGGGGGGACGCCGACGGTGCGGTGGAAGTGGCGGCGGAGTGTCGTGGCGGTGCCCATGCCGGTGGCCTCCGCGATGGCGTCGATGCTGTCGTCGGTGGCCTCCAGGAGCTCCTGGGCGCGGCGGATCCGCTGGGTGAGCAGCCATTGCAGCGGGGTGGTGCCGGTCGCCGCCCGGAAGTGCCGTCCCAGGTGGCGCGAGCTCATCCGCGCCCGGCGCGCCAGGTCCTCCACGGTCAGCGGCTCGCCGAGCCGTGCGACGGCCCAGGGCAGCAGCTCGGTGAGCGGGTGGTCCCGCCGGGTGGGTACGGGGGCGGTGACGAACTGGGCCTGGCCGCCGTCCCGGTGCGGGGGCACGACCAGGCGGCGGGCGGCCGTGTTGGCGATCGCCGAGCCGTGGTCGAGACGGACGAGGTGGAGGCAGAGGTCCATCGCGGCGGCCTTGCCGGCGGAGGTGAGCACGCTGCCGTCGTCCACGTAGAGGACGTCCGGATCGACCTCCACCCGGGGGTACCGCTCGGCGAGGGCCTCGGTGTGCGCCCAGTGGGTGGTGGCGCGCCGGCCGTCGAGGAGGCCGGCGGCGGCCAGGACGAACGCGCCCGTGCAGAGGGAGGCCACGCGCGCGCCCGCCTCGTGGGCGGCGCGGACCGCGTCGACCAGGTCGGCGGGTGGTTCCTCGTCGACGTCGGCCCAGCCGGGGACGATCACCGTGTCCGCGTACGGGAGCCGGTCGAGCCCCTGGTCGGGTTCCATGCGGAACCGCTCCACGCGCGCGGGGCCCGGCCCGCAGAGGGTCACGTCGTACCAGGGGACGTCCACCGCGTCCGGGGCGGTGCCGAACACCTCGTAAGCGAGGGAGAGTTCGAAGTGCAGCATGCCGTCGGTGACGGCCAGAGCCAGCGTACGCATGTCCGTAATTGTACGGGGCATGGCGTTCCGGACACTCGCGGTCGCCGCCGACAGGCCCCAGGATGGAGGTAGTTCAACATTCGACAACCGGGCACGTGCGATGACCGGGAACGGCGGGAGAAATCATGGGATCGGATCAGCGGGTCGTGGTGTTCGGGGCCTACGGCCACACCGGGCGCTTCGTGGTGGCGGAGCTCCTCGAGCGGGGGTTCGTCCCGGTGCTGTCCGGCCGCGACGCCGACAGGCTCCGGACGCTCGCCGCGTCGCACGAAGGCCTCGACGTCCGCCCGGCGTCGGTCGACGACCCGGCCTCGCTCGACCGCGCGCTGGCCGGCGCGGCGGCCGTGATCAACTGCGCCGGGCCGTTCGCCGTGACCGGCGCCCCGGTGATCGACGCCGCCCTGCGCGCCGGAATCCCGTACGTGGACGTGGCCGCCGAGATCGAGGCCAACGCCGACACCTTCGCCCGCTTCACGGACCGGGCCCGCGCCGCCGGAACCGTCGTCCTCCCCGCGATGGCCTTCTACGGCGGCCTCGGCGACCTCCTCGCCACCACGGCCATGGGCGACTGGACGGCCGCCGACGAGGTGCACGTCGCGTACGGGCTGAACAGCTGGCACCCCACGCCGGGCACCCTCGCGGCGGGCAAGGTCTCCCGCGAGCGGCGGAACGGCCGGCACGTCCGCTACACCGGCGGGCGCCTCGAGTACCACGACGACGCGTTCTCGGTCGTGGAGTGGCCCTTCCCCGCTCCGCTGGGCAGGCGGCCCGTGATCGGCGAGTTCACGATGGCCGACGTGGTGACCGTCCCGAGCCATCTGAAGGTGCCCGAGGTACGCACGTACATGGCGGTCGACGCGGCCCAGGACCTGTCGGCTCCGGACGCGACGGCACCGGCCGCCGTCGACGAGCGCGGCCGGTCCGCGCAGACCTTCCTCGTGGACGTCGTCGTGCGCTCCGGGGGCACGGAACGCCGGGCCGTCGCCGCCGGCCAGGACATCTACGCCGTCAGCGCACCGCTCGCGGTGGAGGCGGTCGACCGCATCCTCACCGGCCGGACCCGCACGACGGGCGTCGCCTCGGCCGGCGCGCTGTTCGACGCGCCGGACTTCCTGCGCGCGCTGTCCGGGCATCTGACCCTGGACGTGCGACGGTGACGATCAGTCCGGGGTGGCGGCGGAGCCGGGCAGCCCGCGAGCGCCTTCGGTGCGGGCGTCGTCGAGCCTGGCCCCGGTCAGCGTGGCCCCTCTGAGGTCCGCGTCGCTGAGGTCCGCACCCGTGAGGTTCGCGCGGGTCAGGTTCGCCTGGCGGAGGTCGGCGCCGTGCAGATCGGCGCCGTGCAGGTCCGCGCGGGTCAGGTTCGCGCGGGTCAGGTTCGCGCTCTCCGCCACGGTGCCGGCGACGACCTCGGCCTGCAGGGACCTGTCGGCCGCGCTGAACCGTGCACCACGGAGATGGGCTCCGGCCAGGGACGCGTCCGTCAGATCGGCATCGGCCAGGATCGCTCCCGTCAGAGTCGATCCGCCGAGATACGCGCCGGTGAGATCCGCGTCCCAGAGCACGGCACGGGAGAGATCGGACGGCTTGACGCGCAGCGGGGCATCGTCCGTCGTGCCCAGGAACGTCCCTCGCAGGATCGCACCGCTGAGGTCCGCGCCGACCAGGTTCGTCTCCAGCACGTTCGCCTCGGACAGGTCGGCCAGGCTCAGATCGGCCTCGCCGAGGTCGACACGCAGGAGCGACGACCTGCTCAGGTTGGCCTCGGCCGCGAACGCGCTCCGCAGGTCGATTCCCGACAGGTCGGCATGGCGCAGGTCCGCGCCTTCGAGGTTGACGTACGCGAACGGGGCACGCTCGCGCGGGAACGCACCGCCCTCGGGCACCTTCGCGAGGTCCTTGACGGCCCAGCTGGTCAGGAACAGACCCCGGAGGTCCGCCCTGCTCCAGTCGACCTGGGTGCCCCCGTCGTGGCGGGGGGCGCGGTGGGCCAGGACGTTCACCACGGCGGTCACGTCCGTCGGCGGACGGCGATGGTCGGGCGTCTCCTGTCCTTCCGGCGGTTCCTCCGGCTCCTTCACGAATCCGGTCGCCGGGACGCTCGCATGGCGGCGCACGTACGCCGAGAGCACCTGGACGACCCTGGGCTGGTCGCGCGGCGAGTCCTGCATGATGCGTTCGAGGGCGTAGATGCCGCCGAAGCGCACGTCGAGCGACGGGGATCCGAGGTTGGTGATCGCGTCGTTGAACCGGCTCGTGAGCTGGCCCTGTTCCGTGACCCGTACTTCCCGCCAGGTGAAGAGCAGCGCCACCATCGCGGCCAGACCGGGCAGCACGGCCACCACCAGCACGGGCCACTGCGAGCGGCCGGCACGGCCCGCGCCGGAATCGCTCGCACCCCGGCGCCGGCGCCGGGCTTCGCGCCGGTCCGCGATCCGTGCCAACAGCCCGCTGCCCGTGCGTCCCCTCACCCGACCATGGCAGTCGACCGACCCCGGAACGGGCCGATGCCACACCGCCGATGCACCCGATCGACGTAGCTGCCGCCGCACGGGCCCCGGCATCATGGGTCCCGACCGGGACGGACCGAAGGGCCCGGCGCGGGGGCGGCGCGGGGGCGGCGAGAAGGGCCATGGGGCATGGGGAGTCAGGGGCAGGCGGCCTGGGAGGTGCTGCTGCCGGCCGTCGGGGCTCCGGCGCGGCGGCGGGGGCGGGCGTTGCAGGAGGCGCTGCGCGAGGCGGTGCGTTCGGGGCGGCTCGCGGCCGGGACGCGCCTGCCGTCGACCCGTGAGCTCGCCGCCGACCTCGGCGTCTCGCGGGGGCTCGTCACCGAGGCGTACGAGCAGCTGACGGCCGAGGGATATCTGCGCAGCGACCGGGGCGCGGGGACCTGGGTGGGCGGTGCGGCCCGCGCGGCCGTGCCCGGGGCCCGTGACCTGGCCGCCGGGACGCCGGGCGTCCGGGTGGACTTCCGCCCGGGGACCCCCGACCTGTCGCTGTTCCCGAGGAGCGCGTGGGCGGCGGCGCAGCGGTCCGTGCTCACGCGGCTCCCCCACCCGGCGCTCGGCTACCCGGACCCGCGCGGACTCCCCGGGCTGCGCGAGGCACTGGCCGCGATGCTGGCACGGCGCCGGGGCGTGGTCGCCGATCCGGAGCGGCTCGTGGTCTGTTCGGGCGTGGCGCAGGCGTCGACGCTCCTCGGCTTCGTCCTGCGCGCGCGTGGACTGCGTCAGGTGGGGATCGAGGATCCCGGCAGCCCGGAGCACGGACGGCTGTTCGCCTCCACCGGCATGGAGACGGTGTGGCTGCCGCTCGACGAGGAGGGACTGCGTCCGGGGCCGCTCGCCGACTCCGGGGTGCGGGCGGTGGTCGTGACGCCCTCGCACCAGTTCCCGTCCGGCATCAGCTGGTCGGCGGAGCGCCGGGCCGCGCTCCTCGACTGGGCGCGCGCGGTGGACGGATACGTCCTGGAGGACGACTACGACGGCGACTTCCGCTACGACCGAGCCCCCGTCGGCGCGCTCCAGGGCCTCGACCCCGAGCGGGTCGCCTACGCGGGCTCTGTCAGCAAGTCGCTGGCCCCGGGGCTGCGGCTGGGCTGGATGCTCGTGCCGGAGGCGCTGCTCGCCGAGGTCGTCGAACGCAAGCGGACCATGGACCTCGGCAATCCCGTACTCGACCAGGCCGTCCTCCAGGAGTTCGTGACGCGCGGCGGGTACGACCGGCAGCTGCGCCGCTGCCAGCGCGCCTACCGGGAACGGCGGGACGCGCTGCTCGCGGCGCTCGCGGAGCATCTGCCCGGCACCCGGGTGAGCGGAATCGCCGCCGGCCTGCACGTCATCGCGCGCGTACCGGGGCGGTTCGGGCCTCCCGAGCGGTTCCAGGCACGGGCGGCGGAGGCCGGGGTCGCGCTGCGGCCCCTGGAGGAGTACGGCACGGCACGGCCGGCGGACGGGGACGTACGGCTCGTCATCGGGTACGCGCACTTGGCACCTTCGGCCATCGACACCGGGATCAGGCTGGTGGCGGAGGCGTGTGGGAGGGGGTGAGGCGGAGGCTTTGGATCCGGGATCCGGGATCCGGGATCCGGGATCCAATGTCCTGGATCCCGGATTCAAAGTCAGGATCCAATGTCCTGGATCCCGGATCCGAGGTCCTGGATCCCGGATCCGAGGTCCTGGATCTCGGACATTGGATCCAAGCCCCAGGCCCCCAAGGACGTTCTGTTCACGCGGGGTTCGCGCGGGAGCCGCACCCGGCCGTTAGGCATGGGTCGGCGCCCCGGCCGTGCAGGCACGGGGCGGCGCACCGTCCGCGACCGGAACGACCCGACCCCGGAGGCCTTTTCATGTCCCTTCCCGTGCCCGGCTCCTCCCCTTCTCCCGCCCGGCGCAGCGTCCTGCGCGGCTCGCTGGCCGCGTCGGCGGCGCTCACCCTCGGCGGCACCGGTCTCGCCGCCCCCGCGTTCGCGCTGTCGGGCCGGCCCCGGGCCGAGTGGGGGGTGCAGGCGGGTGACGTCACGGCCTCCTCCGGTCTGGTGTGGGTGCGTGCGGACCGGCCGGCGCGGATGCTGGTGGAGACCTCGGCGACCGAGTCCTTCCGGCACGCGCGCCGCCACCTCGGGCCGCTGATCGGCGCGGACACGGACTTCACCGGCACGACCGCCCTGCGCGGCCTGCCCGCCGGCGAGCAGGTCCACTACCGGGTCACCCTCGTCGACCCGGACGACCCGCGCCGGGCGGGAGAGCCGGTCCTCGGCACCTTCCGTACGGCCCCGGACCGGCGCCGCGACGGGGTCCGCTTCCTCTGGTCCGGCGACATCGCGGGGCAGGGCTGGGGCATCAACCCGGACATCGGGGGCTTCCGCGCGTACGAGGAGATGCGCCGGCTCGACCCGGACTTCTTCCTGTGCAGCGGCGACACGATCTACGCCGACGGGGTCATCCAGCCGAGCGTGACCCTCCCGGACGGGCGGATCTGGCGGAACGTCACGACGCCGGAGAAGTCGAAGGTCGCCGAGACCCTCGACGAGTACCGGGGCAACTTCCGCTACAACCTCCTCGACCACAACGTCCGGGCCTTCAACGCCCAGGTCCCCTCGGTGGTGCAGTGGGACGACCACGAGGTGCGGAACAACTGGTACCCGGGCCAGATCCTGGACGACGCCCGCTACACGGAGAAGGACGTGGACGTCCTCGCGGCCCGCGCCTCGCGCGCGTTCGGCGAGTACTTCCCGGTCTCCACCCTTCACGCGCGCGGTGAGGGGCGCGAGCGGCGGATGCACCGGGTGGTGCGGTACGGGCCGCTGCTCGACGTGTTCGTGCTCGACATGCGCTCCTACCGGAACGCCAACTCGCCCGGCCGGCAGGCCGACGACACCACCGGGATCCTCGGGGCCGAGCAGCTGGCGTGGCTCAAGCGGGAGCTGGCCGCGTCCAGGGCGGTGTGGAAGGTGCTCGCGGCGGACATGCCGATCGGTCTCGTCGTCACGGACGGCGCGACGAACTTCGAGGCGATCGCACAGGGCGACCCGGGTGCGCCGCTCGGCCGGGAGCTCCAGATCGCGGAGCTGCTGCGGTTCGTGAAGCACCGGCGGATCACCGGCACGGTGTGGCTGACGGCGGACGTCCACTACACCTCGGCGCAGCACTACGCGCCGGAGCGGGCCGCGTTCCAGGACTTCGCCCCCTTCTGGGAGTTCGTGTCCGGGCCGCTGGCGGCCGGCGGGTTCCCGGCGAACGCCCTCGACGCGACCTTCGGCCCGGAGCGGGTCTTCGTGCGGGCGCCGGAGCGGGCGAACCTGTCGCCGATGGAGAGCCCGCAGTACTTCGGCGAGGTCGACATCGACGGCGGGAGCGGGGAGCTGACGGTACGGCTGCGGGCCGAGGGCGGGACGGTGCTGTTCAGCAAGGTCCTGCAGCCGGGGCGGGTCGGGCAGTAACCGCAGGTCAGAGGCGGTCGGAGGCGCGGTCCGGTTGATTGTCAGTGGCGGGTCCTAACGTCGTTCCCATGACGCGATCCGTTCAGGCGCTCGCCTACGTCCGCCCGTCCGCGCTGGAGTCCACGGGCTCCGGCCAGCTGCTCGGCGTGGAGACGGCGGGGGGCCTGACGCCCACGGGGGCGCAGGCCCATCCGCGCTTCTTCTCGGGCTTCCTGGCCGCACCGCGGATCGCCGCCCGGGGTCTGCTGGCGGTCGCCGACGTGGCCGCGGCCCGCTACCACCAGCGGATGCGGCCCGGCTCGCTCGACCCGGTGGTGACGGGGAGCGGGGACCGGCTGCGGTTCGAGTCCTTCTCCGGCTGCGGCGGGGTGTACGCGCGCCTGGACGTGCTCGACGAAGGACTCGGCGGTACGGAGACGGGGCACGGCACGACCCATGTCGACGTGAACGCCCCGCTGCGCGAGGCCCTGTCCCGGATGACCGGGGACGATCCGCCGCATCTGCGGGTCGGCCCCGAGGAACTGGCCGTGACCACGCTCGCCGGCGCGGTCGTGGAGAAGAAGGTCCCGCTGCCGGACCGCTGGCTGCGGGGCTTCGCGGAGGCGCAGGTCGCCTCGGCCCGCTTCGACCTGCGGGCCGAGCTCGGCGGGCCGGAGGCCGTCCGGTTCCTGCGGTCCCTGCCGCGGGGGCGGGCCCGGGGGCGCGGCCCGCTGTGGGTCGCGCAGTCCGGCCGGGCCCTGCGCCCGACGACCCGGCCGGGCGCGGGCGCGGTGTGCCTTCCGGGGCCGGACCGGCTCGCCGCCCTGGAGCGGGTACTGCGGTACGCGACGGGGCTGCGGGTGTACGGCCCGGTGCCCGACGGGACCCTGGCCACGGCGAGCGCCTGGGAGGCGACCCTGCCGGGCATGCGGCTCACGTGGACGCTGTCGCCGGACCCCGCGCGGGGCTTCTCCGGCGAGGGCGGTGTCCTGGAGGCGCTGGCGACGGAGGAGGCGGCGCGGGACGCCGAGCCTGCCGGCGGACGGGGCGGTGGAGCTCGACGGGGAGCTGGCCGCGGTGACCTCGGGCGAACGGCGCTACCGCGTGCGCGAGTCGTCCGGGGCGCTGACCTGCACGTGCCCGTGGTGGGCGGACCACCAGGGCCGCCGGGGCCCGTGCAAGCACGCGCTCGCGGTCCGGATGGCACGCCGGGGCGCGACGGCCACAGCGACGACCACAGCGGGGGCGTCGTGAGCGCGGAGGTGCGGGCGGAACAGCAGGGCGTGGAGAGCGGGACGGGGGACGGCATGGGGAACGGGACAGGGGGCGCCATGGGGAACGGGCCGGGGAAGGACGTGGGGACGGGGATGAGCAAGGTGGAGGACGTGGCTGCCGACACGCCGCAGGGGCCGGATTCGGGAACCGGCGCGGAGCGCCTGTCCGGTGTCGACCGGCTGCTCGCCGCGGTGCTCGCCGGGGAGTCCGACCGGGTGCCGGGACTTCTGGAGCCGCTCGACGCCGCCGAGCGCAAGGTGGCGTTCGCACGGCTGAAGGTGCTGCGCGCCGAGGTGCGTGCCGGGAAGTGGGCGACACCCCCGCACGTGCCGAACCGCATCCGCAGCGCGCTGTACGTGGCGGGCGCCGGCTGTCTCCCGACGCCGGCGGGCGCCGCGAGCTGGCTCGGCGCGCGCGACCTCCAGATCTGGGAGGAGGACAAGCCCCTGGCCCTCGCGGCGCTCGGCGATCCCGACCCGGAGTGGGCCGCGGACCTGGCGGTGCGTCTGGCCGGGCGCCGGGCGGTGGCGGAGAACAGCTACCCCCTCCTCCACGGGCTGATCGTCCGCGCCGGACACACCGTTCCCCCGACCGACGGCTACGTCACCGGGTGGACCTGGCACCTCACCGACGACCGGCTGGTGGAGCGGCTCCGGGAGGACCCGCAGACACCCGCCCTGGTGGCGCACGCGCTCGCGATGGCCGAGCCCCCCGAGCGGCTGACCCGGCCGGTCGGGCGCCGGCCGGAGAGGCACTGGCCGTCGGCGCTGCGGACGCTCGTCGAGGAAGGGGTCCTGGACCGTACGCGGGTCCTGGACCTGTGCGTGTCCCGGCTGCTGCGCGGCGGCCTCCTCCGGAACCTGCGCCTCCCGCTGGAGACGGTGCGGCTCCTGGCGCCGGACGCGGAGGAGCTGCGGGCGCGGATCCCGGACTGGGTCGGGATCGCGGCCGACGCGCCGTCGGTCGTCGCCGGATACGCCCAGGACGTCCTGGTGGAGCTCGCCTCGGCAGGGTCGGTGCCGGTCGGGGCGCTGGCGGAGATGACGTCCGGCGTTCTCTTCCGTACCGAGAAGAAGCTGGTGCGGGCCCAGTTGGCGCTGGTCGGCAAGGTGCTCGCGCGGGAGCCGGGCGCGGCCGGGGAGCTGCTGCCCGCGGTGACGGAGGCCTTCGGGAACGAGGACACCGATCTCCAGGAGCGGGCCCTCAAGCTGGTGGGCCGTCATCTGGACGCCGTGGACGAGGGCGTGCGCCGCGAGCTGGCCGAGGCCGCCGGGCTGTTGAGCCCGACGCACCGGCAGGCCGCCGGGGAGCTGTTCGGCGCGGACCTGGAGCCGGAGCCGGCACCCCCGTACGAGGAGATCCTGCCGCCGGTGCCCGGGGCGCAACTGGTCCCGCCCCCGGCGACGACGGTCGAGGAGCTGGTGGCCGAGCTGGTGGTGAAGCGGCTCTCGGAGGACCCCGTGGCGTTCGAGCGGGCGCTCGACGGCCTGGTGCGGCACGCGCACCGGGACCGGGCGGCGGTCGAGGAGGCGGTGCGGGAGGCTTTCCCCTCGGCTCCGTGGGAGCAGCGGACCCACTACTTCACGCACACCGCCCAGGGGATCCACGTGGTGCTCGCGGGGGTCCTCGGGCTGCTCGACCCGACGCTCGTCGAGTTCCATCGGACCAAGGGGCACGGCGCGGACTCCTGTCTCCATCAGGCGCTGTCGGCGGTCCTCGACGCCCGTCTGTGGGAGGCCGCCGCCCTCGTCGGCACCGACGCGCTGCCGTTCCTCCTCGCCACACCCACCTGGCACACGGGTGCGATCGACCCGCTGGTCCTGGTGGAGCGGCTGCGGCAGTACCGGGAGGCGGACGTCGAGCCCGCCCCGGCCGATCTCGCGCAGGCCCTGCTCCGGGTGCCGCGGGCCGATCCTTCGGCGGGGCGGGCGGCCGGGGAGGCGGATGCGCTCGGCACCGCGGCCGGCCGGGGGCTCGCCGCCTGGCTGAGGGAAGAGGCGGCCGTGGGCGCGACCGTACGGTTCCTGCGGCGGGACGAGGACAAGACCCTGCGGCGGTACCACCTGGTCGACCGGCTCGTGGTCGACGCCGGCGAGCACCGGGCGGTGCGGGCGGAGTTCCCGCCCGCCTTCCAGTGGCTCGGTGGCGCCCTGGAGGCGACCCCCCGTCGCTGCCACCACTGGATCGAGGACCGCGCGCAGTGGGCTCCCGTGCTGCCGGCCGACCGTGAGCTGCTCGCGGCCTGTCTCCTGCCGACGCTCGTGGGTGCCGAGGGGGACGCGCGCGGCGCGACCGAACCGCTGACCGCGCTGGTCGAGGCCGAGGGCCCGGTGGGCCGGGCGGTGCTGCTGGCCCTGGCGTGCGGTCTCGGCTGCGTGGACGCGGACGACCGGCTGCGCGCGGTGGACGCCGTGCTCGTCCTGGCGGCGCGGGGCGAGCTGGACGCCCGTGGGCTCGGTGAGGAGCTGGCGTGGCTGGTCGCGGAGGGCTCGGTCAAGCCGAACCGGCTGGCGGACGCGGCCCGTACGGCGGCCGCCACGGGGGCGTACGGGACGGTCTGGGCGATCCTCGGGGCGCTGCTCGCGGCGCTGCCGGCGCAGGCGAAGCCGGTCCGCGGGCTCGGCGAGATCCTGGCGGTCGCCGCCGACTGTGTGGAGCGGTGCGGGGCGCGCGGTGAGGTCTCCGGGCTCGATGCGCTCGCCTCCGGGCGGGGTTCCTCGCAGCTGATGGTGCAGGCCAAGCGGCTGCTGAGCGCACTCCACCAGGGAGCCGATCAGCCTCTGACAGAAACGGCCTGAATCGGTCGTTAAGCCGCCAGATCGGCGCTTAACCCGTCAGTCACAAAGCGTTCGTGATCACGCAACACCGCTGGGTCACAGTGAAGCCATGACCGATGTGACGTCCTCGAAGAGCACCCGCCGTCCGCACCACTGGCGGCACGACCTGATCGAGCTCGCCGCCATGTTCACCGCCGTGGTGGTGGCCGACTCGATCGCCAAGACCATCGCCAAGGGCCCCGACGGCCCCTCCCTCCTGGTCTTCTCGGCGATCGCGCTGGTCGCCACCGCCGCGTTCCACACCTGGTGGGCGCGGCGGCACAGTCATGCCAGCCATGCCCCGCCCGCCGGTGAGACCGACGGGCGCGCCACCGCGGAGGCCGTGACCTCACCCGTACGCGACGAGAAGGAGGAGTCCGCGCCGCCCGCCGAGACGACGCTGTGGCGGATGCGGACCACCGTCGCCGACACCCCGGGCAGCCTGGCCGCGCTGTGCACGGTCCTCGCCCGCCTGGGCGTGGACATCCTCACCCTCCAGACCCACCCGCTCGGCGACGGCACGGTCGACGAGTTCCTGCTGCGCGCCCCCGCCGACCTCTCCGCGCAGGCCCTCGCCCGCGAGACGGCGGCGGCCGGCGGCCGCGACACCTGGACCGAGCGGGCCGACGCCCACGACCTGGTGGACACCCCCACCCGGGTCCTCGGCCTGGCCACCCGTACCGCCCTCGACGCGGCCGAACTGCCGCTCGCGCTGCGCCAGCTGCTGGGCCGCTGCACCCTCCACTCGGTGCCGGCGGTCTCCCTCACCGGCCGCCCCACCGGCGAACAGGCCCCGGTCGAGGGCGTCCTGGAGGAGACCGTGATGCGGCTGCGCGACCCGCACGGCGGCACCCTCATCATCGAGCGGCCCTATCTGCCGTTCACCCCGACCGAGTTCGCCCGGGCCCGCGCCCTCGTCGAGCTCGACGCCCGGCTCGGCCCCCGTGTGCCGCGCAGCCAGGACGTGCTGACCCTGCCCGAGGGCAACGAGATCACCGTCCGCCGGGCCGACCAGCGCGACCTGGCCGCCGCGCGCGCCATGCACGACCGCTGCTCGGCCCGCACGCTGGGCCTGCGCTACCACGGCCCGGTCGGCGACGCCGAACGCTATCTCGACCACCTGCTCAGCCCCCGCTTCGGCCGCACCCTCGCCGTCCAGACGGCCTCGGGCCGGCTCGTCGCCCTCGGCCACCTGCTGTGGGACGGCGACGAGACCGAGGTCGCCCTCCTCGTCGAGGACGACTGGCAGCGGCGCGGCATCGGCTCCGAGCTCCTCGGCCGCCTGGTGGCGATGGCCGAGGAGACCGGCTGCGACAGCGTGTACGCCGTGACGCAGTCCTCCAACACGGGGATGGTGGCCGCGATGCGGGCGCTGAACCTCCCCCTCGACTACCAGATCGAGGAGGGCACCCTGGTCATCACCGCCCGGCTGGCCCCGGCACCGCGACCGGCCGCCCGGACGCAGCAGGAGCAGCCGCACGAAGGGGCGCGCCGGGCGGAGCGCTGAGCGCCTGGGTCAGGTCGCGCCACAGGTCCTCGACGTCCTCCAGGCCGACCGACATGCGCAGCAGCCGGTCGCTGACGCCCGCCGAGCGCCGGTCTCCCTCGGCCACGATCCGGTGGCTGATGGAGGCCGGGTGCTGGATGAGGGTGTCGACGCTGCCGAGGCTGACCGCCGGGGTGATGAGCCGCACGCCGCCGATCACGTCGTGCGGGTCCCCGTACACCTCGAAGGCGATCATCGCGCCGCCGATCCGCGGGTAGTGGACGCGGGCGATCCGGGGGTCGGTGGCGAGCCGCCGGACGAGCTCCGCGGCCGTCGAGGACGCCGCCCTGACCCGTACCGGAAGGGTGGAGAGACCGCGCAGGAGCAGATAGCCGGCGAGCGGGTGGAGCACCCCGCCGGTGGCGAAGCGGACCTGGCGGAGCGTACGGGCGAACTCCTCGTCGCAGGCGACGACTCCGCCCATGACGTCGCCGTGGCCACCGAGGTACTTGGTGGCGCTGTGCAGCACGATGCGGGCGCCCTGCTCGACGGGGCGCTGGAGCACCGGTGTGGCGAAGGTGTTGTCGACGAGCAGCGGGACGGAGCCGCAGGAGTGGGCGATGGCCCGTATGTCGGCCTCGGCGAGGGTCGGGTTGGCGGGCGACTCGACCATGACGAGGCCGGTGTCGGGACGGATCGCGTCGGCGATGCCCGCCGGGTCGGTCCAGGTCACCTCGGTGCCGAGCAGCCCCGCGTCGAGGAGGTGGTCGCTGCAGCCGTACAGCGGGCGGACCGCGACGACGTGGCGCAGGCCCTGGCTCGCGCGGGCGAGGAGCACGGCGGTGAGGGCGGCCATGCCGCTGGCGAAGGCGACGGCGGCCTCGGCACCCTCCAGGCGGGCGAGGGCCTCCTCGAAGCGGGCCACGGTCGGGTTGTCGAGCCGGGCGTAGACGGGCGGACCGTCGAGCCGGGCGCCCGTGGTGGCGAACTCGTCGATGCGGGCGGCCTCGGCCCGGGCGTCGTACGAGGGGTAGGTGGTGGACAGGTCGAGCGGCGGGGCGTGCAGCCCGAGTCCGGCGAGGTCTTCGCGGCCGGCGTGCACGGCTTCGGTGGCAAGGGCCCTCGGGGTGACCGAGAGGCCGTGATCCATGGCGTCCATGGCGGCACTGTGAACGGATACCGGGAAGTAGTGGGAATCGGCCGTGCTACGTTCGCCAGATGGCCGATTCTGTCGTACTGGACGCGGTCGATCTGCACATTCTTCGCCTCCTGCAGAACGACGCCCGGAGCACCTACCGCGAACTCGCCGCCGAGGTCGGCGTCGCACCCTCCACCTGCCTGGACCGGGTGGCGCGGCTGCGCCGCACCGGGGTGATCCTCGGACACCAGCTACGACTGGATCCGGCCAAACTCGGGCGTGGGCTCGAAGCGCTGCTTCTGGTCCAGGTCCGACCGCATCGGCGTGAACTGATCGGTCCGTTCGTCGACCGGATCCGGGCCCTGCCCGAGTCCCGGGCGCTCTTCCACCTGACCGGTCCCGACGACTACCTGGTGCACGTGGCCGTGGCGGACCCCGCCGACCTGCAGCGTCTCGTCCTGGACGAGTTCACCTCGCGCCGCGAGGTGGCCCGCGTGGAGACCCGGCTGATCTTCCAGCAGTGGGAGTGCGGCCCCCTCCTGCCACCCTCTCCCGGCCCTTCCTTGTCAGCCGACTGAGCCCGGACGAGGGTGACGCGGGCCCGTCGGAGGCATCAGGATGACCCCCATGCCAGACACTTCCAGCAGCCCGCTGCCCCGCCAGGTCGCCGACGACCACGTCGACGCCCTCATCGCCCTCGACCCGATCATCGGTACGTACCTGGGAGTCAAGGAGAGCGCCGGACGGCTGCCGGACTTCTCGCCCGCAGGGCAGCGCGAGATGGCCGACCTCGCCCGCCGCACGCTCGCCCGGCTCGACGAGGCGGAGCGGGCCCCCGGCGCGGACAGCGACGCCGAGCGGCGCTGCGCCCGGCTGCTGCGGGAACGGCTCGCGGCGGAACTCGCCGTGCACGAGGCCGAGGAGTACCTCTGCGCGGTCAGCAACATGCGCTCGCCCGCGCACAGCGTCCGGATCGTCTTCACCGTGATGCCGACGGAGACCGAGGCGGACTGGACGGCGGTCGCCGCCCGGCTGCGCGCCGTCCCGGCCGCTTTCGAGGGCTATCGCGCCGCGCTCGCCCTCGGCCTGGAGCGCAAGCTCTACGGCGGGCCGCGCCCCACCGCCACCTTCATCGGCCAGCTCACCGAATGGGCGGGCGACGGCACCGGGAAGCCCGGCTGGTTCGAGGAGTTCGCCGCCGCCGGCCCCGACACGCAGCCGGAGGAGCTGCGGGCCGAGCTCGCGGCGGCCGCCAAGGATGCCACCGCGGCTGTCGAGACGCTGCGGGACTGGATGCGGGACGTGTACGCGCCGGCCGTCACCGACGCCCCGAACACGGTGGGCCGCGAGCGCTACCAGCGCTGGACCCGCTTCTTCAACGGCACCGATCTGGACCTCGACCAGGCGTACGCGTACGGCTGGGCCGAGTACCACCGGCTCCTCGGCGAGATGCGGACCGAGGCCGAGCGGATCCTGCCGGGCGCCGACCCGTGGGAGGCGCTCGCCCACCTCGACGAGCACGGCACCCACATCGAGGGCGTCGAGGAGGTCAGGGTCTGGCTCCAGGAGCTCATGGACGAGGCCATCGGGGCGCTCGACGGCACCCACTTCGAACTCGCCGAGCGGGTACGGCGGGTGGAGTCCCGGATCGCCCCGCCGGGCGGCGCCGCCGCGCCGTACTACACCGGCCCCTCCGAGGACTTCGCGCGCCCGGGCCGCACCTGGCTGCCCGTGGACGGCACCACCCGATTCCCGGTGTACGACCTGGTGTCGACCTGGTACCACGAGGGCGTGCCCGGCCACCACCTCCAGCTCGCGCAGTGGGTGCACGTCGCCGACCGGCTCTCCCGCTACCAGGCCACGATCGGCAAGGTCAGCGCGAACTCGGAGGGCTGGGCGCTGTACGCGGAGCGCCTCATGGACGAACTCGGCTTCCTGCCCGACGCGGAGCGCCGCCTCGGCTACCTCGACGGCCAGATGATGCGCGCGTGCCGGGTGATCGTGGACATCGGCATGCACGTCGGCCTGGAGATCCCCGCGGAGTCGCCGTTCCACCCGGGCGAGCGGTGGACGCCGGAGCTCGCCCAGGAGTTCTTCCAGCTGCACAGCAGCCGCCCGCCGTCGTTCGTGGAGAGCGAGATGACCCGCTACCTGTCGATGCCGGGCCAGGCGATCGGCTACAAGCTGGGCGAGCGCGCCTGGCTGCTCGGCCGCGCCAACGCGCGGGCCGCGCACGGCGACGCCTTCGACGCGAAGGCCTGGCACATGGCGGCGCTCTCCCTGGGCCCGCTGGGCCTGGACGACCTGGTGGACGAGATCTCCCGCCTCTGATCGCACGGACCACTCCCCGAGAATCCCCGGTCGTTCACTTGATCGACCGGGGATTCCCCTGCACGCTCTCCCCCATGAGCACCGAATACACTCCGGACGCCACCGACTGGCGCATCCTCGAAGCCCTCCAGTCCGAGGGCCGCGCCAGCTTCGCCGAACTCGCCCGCGCGGTGTCCATGTCGCCGTCGGCCGTGACCGAGCGGGTGCGGCGCCTCGAGGACGCCGGGGTGATCACCGGGTACACGGCGATCGTCGACCAGGACCGTCTGGGCCTGCCCATCCTCGCGTTCGTACGGCTGCGCTACCCGCACGGCAACTACAAGCCGTTCCACGACCTGCTCGACACCACGCCCGAGGTCCTGGAGGCCCATCACGTCACCGGCGACGACTGCTTCGTCCTCAAGGTCGCCGCCCGTTCCATGAAGCACCTGGAGGCGACCACGGGGAAGATCGCCACGCTCGGCGCGGTGACCACCAGCGTCGTCTACTCCTCCCCGCTGCCCCGGCGCTCCCTCAGCCGCTGAGCGCTTCCCCTCCGGTGCGCAGCCGGACCGCCGAGCCCTGTCGTGCCTTGACGACCTCCAGCTGGGCCGGGATGCGGCGGCGCAGGTCTCCGACGTGGCTGACGATGCCGACGCTGCGGTCCCGCTCGCGCAGCGAGTCGAGGACGTCGAGGACCTCGTCGAGCGTCTGGTCGTCGAGGCTTCCGAAGCCCTCGTCGATGAAGAGGGTGTCGAGCCGGACCCCGCCGGCCTCGTCGGTGACGACGTCGGCGAGGCCGAGGGCGAGCGCGAGGGAGGCGAAGAAGGTCTCGCCGCCGGAGAGCGTGGCCGTGTCGCGCTCGTTGCCGGTCCAGGAGTCGACGACGTGCAGCCCGAGGCCGGACCGCTTGCCGCCGGAGCGCGCGTCGGAGTGGACGAGGGTGTAGCGGCCCGAGGACATGCGCTGGAGGCGGGCGCTCGCGGCGGCCGCGACCTGTTCGAGCCGGGCGGCGAGCACGTACGACTCCAGGCGCATCCGGCGCTCGTTCTCCGCGGAGGTGCCGGCGGTGAGGGCGGCGAGGCGGGCCACCCTGTCGTACTCCTCGCGCAGCGGCCCGAGGCGGCGGACCTCGGTGACGGCCTGCCGGGAGAGTCCGTCGAGGCCGGTGGCCCGTTCGCGGGCCGCGGCGAGCGCGGAGTCCGCCTCGCGGAGCGCGCGTTCCGCCGCCGTGTGCGCGGTCTCGGCGCTCGCGGGGTCGGCGGGCGGCAGGGCGGCGGCCTCGGCCGTGCCGGGTTCGGCGAGCCGGTCCGCGACGGCGGCGGCCTCGGCCTGCCAGGCGTCCACGCGCCGCTGGAGCTCGCGTCGTTCGCTCTCGCCGAGGAGTGCGCCTGCCGCCTCGGCGGGCGTGGCGAATCCCGCCCGGTAGGCGGCGTCGGCGAGCCGGTCGTCGGCCTCCTTGAGGCGCTGGGCGGCGAGTTCGGCGGTGCGTACGGTTCCGGCGGCGTCGACCAGGAGGGCGATGCGCCGCTCCAGGAGGGTGGCGTGTTCGGCCACGCTGGCGAACGCGCCGCGTCCCCGGGCGAGTTCCTCGTCGAGCGCGGACTGCTCCCGCTCCAGGGCCTCCCGGCGCGAGGTCCGCGCCGCGACCCGCCGCTCGGCCTCCCGCTGCGCGCCGACCCGCTCCTCGTACTCCCGCTCGGCGCGCGCGAGCGCCTCCCGTGCGCTGTGCGTCTGTCCGGCGAGCGCGTGCGCCTCGGCGTGCTGCCGGGCCAACTCGTCCACCTCGTCCGCGAGTTCGCGAGCGGTGGGCTCCGGTGACTCAGGGCCTGCCAGGACCTCCGTACGCGCCGCGGACCAGGCCTCGCGGGTGACGGCCAGGTCGCGTTCGGCGGCCGTGCGGTGCTCCTCGGCGCGGGTGTAGGCCGCGTAGGCGGCGTCCTCGGTGGCGCGGTCCACGTGGTCGGCGGTGGTGCGGGCGGGCGCCGGGTGGGCGGTGGAGCCGCAGACCTGGCAGGGGTCGCCCGGGGTGAGGGTGACCGCGAGTTCGGCGGCGATGCCCTCCAGACGGCGGGACTTGACGTCGAGCCAGCTCTCGTGGGCGGAGTTGCGCCGCTCGCGGGCCTCCGCGAGGCGGGTCTCGGCCGTCCGGGTGTCCTCGGCGAGGGCGTCGCGGCGGCGGGCCGCGGCGAGCCGGCGGCGGGCGGGGTCGAGACGGCCGGCGAGGTGCTCGGCGCGGGCGGCGGCGTCGCGGGCGGCCTCGACGCGTTCGGTGAGCGCGGCGCGGCGCGGTTCCCAGCCGGCGAGCCAGTCGGCCGCGTCCCGGAGGACGTCCTCGTCGGCGCGCGCCTCCCGGGCGAGTACGGTGCGCTCCTCGGCGACGGCGGTCGCGCGCTGCTCGGCGCGGCGGGCCGCGTCGAGGCCGCCGAGCTCCTCGCGCAGCCGGTGTTCGAGGGCGGAGAGGTGTTCGGCGCCGGCGTCGGCGAGCTCGGGCGGCAGCTGGCCGCGGGCCCGCTCCCGGGCCGTGTGCGCGGCGGTGTGCTCGCGCTCGGCGTCCCGGCGCAGTCCGAGCGCGGGGGCGACCCGGTCGGCCTTGAGGCTCCGGTCGAGGGAGTCCTGGAGGCGGTCGCGCTCGGGGGCCCGCTCGGCGAGCCGCTCGCGGCGGCGGAGGGCGTCGGCGTGCCGTGCCTGCCGGGCGGCGAGGTCGTTCGCCGCGTCGAGGGCGGCGCGCGCGACGGCCCGGACGCCCTCGGCCGCGGCGAGGCGCAGACCCGTGATGTCGAGGGCCTCGCGGGCCTCGGTGCGGGCGACGGCGGCCCAGGTCAGGACGGAGTCGGCGAGCCCGGGGTCGCCGGGCCGCCCCTCGACGGGGCCGCGGGCGGCGTCGAGGCCGCCGGCGGCCTGGGTCATGCGGTGGGCGAGGGTCAGCAGCCGTGCGTCCCCGTCCTCGACCTGCTGCTGGGCGGTGCGGCGCAGTTCGGCGAGGCGTTCCTCGACGGCGGCGAAGCGGCGGGTGTCGAAGAGGCGTCCGAGGAGCTTGCCGCGGGCCTCGGCGTCGGCCCGCAGGAAGCGGGCGAAGTCGCCCTGCGGAAGAAGGACGACCTGGCAGAACTGCTCCCGGCTCATGCCGACGAGCTGGGTGATCTCCTCGCCGATCTCCTGGTGGGAGCGGCTGAGGCCGGCCCACTCGCCGGTGGCCGGGTCGTACGCGCGGAGCCAGGTCTGGGCCTTCTCGGTGGTGAAGCCGCCGCCGCGCTTCTTGGGCCGCTGCTGGGCCGGACGGCGGGTGATCTCCAGGCGCCGGTCCCCCACGGTCAGTTCGAGGAGGACCTCGGTGTACGTGCCGACGGGGGCGTGGTCGCTGCGCAGGGTGGCGCCGCGGGTCTGGCGCTCGCCGGGCACGCTCCCGTACAGGGCGAAGCAGACGGCGTCGAGGACGGAGGTCTTGCCGGCGCCGGTCGGCCCGTGGAGGAGGAAGAGCCCGGCGGAGGACAGGGCGTCGAAGTCGATCCGCTGCGTGGTGCCGAACGGCCCGAACGCGGTGATCTCCAGGCGGTGCAGCCTCACCGGCCCACCTCGCGCTCGGCCGTGTCGACGCGGACGTCGTCGAACGCCCCGTACAGGACGGCCCGTTCGGCACCGTCGAGGGCGGCTCCGCCGCGGACGTGGGCCACGAAGTCCTCCGCGATCTGCTGGTCGCTGCGGTCCCGGAGCCGCTGGGCGTAGGAGGCGCCGGTGTCGTCACCGGTCCGCTCGGGGTCGAAGACCAGATGGAGGGTGTGCGGGAAGCGTTCGGTGAGCCGCGCCATGGGCTCGGCGGGGCGCACGGGGTCGGTGAGGGTGGCCTCGACCCAGGACTGCTCGTGCGGGGCGAGCGCGGGGTCGTCGAGGAGGTCGTCGAGCCGGCCGCGGATGCGGGCGAGGGGGCGCGGAACGGGGCAGTCGAGCCGTACGTCGCCGGTGATCGTCCCGTCGGGACCGCTGGGGCCCAGGTCGATCAGCCACATCGTCTTGCGGTGGTCGGCCTCGGAGAAGGAGTAGGCGAGCGGCGAGCCGGAGTAGCGGACGCGCGGGCTGAGGGTCTGACTGCCGTGGAGGTGGCCGAGGGCGACGTAGTCGACGCCGTCGAAGATCCCGGTGGGGACGGCGGCGACACCGCCGACGGTGATGTCCCGCTCGCTGTCGCTGGGGGCGCCGCCCGCGACGAAGGCGTGGGCGAGGACGACGGAGCGGGTCCCGGCGGGCCGCCCGGCGAGGTCGGCGCGGACCCGGTCCATGGCGGCGGCGAGGACCGCCTCGTGGCCGGCCTTCTCGGCGCCGAGCCGCTCGCGGACGAGTGCGGGTTCGAGATAGGGCAGCCCGTAGAGGGCGACCTCGCCGTGCGCGTCGGAGAGGACGACGGGGGTGCCGATGCCGTCGGGGTCGGTACGGAGGTGGATGCCGGCCCGTTCGATGAGGCCGGCGCCGACGCCGAGCCGGCGGGCCGAGTCGTGGTTGCCGGAGATCATGACGGTGGGCACCCCGGCCTCGGCGAGGCGGTGCAGCGCGGTGTCGAAGAGCTCGACCGCGGGCAGCGGGGGCACGGCCCGGTCGTAGACGTCCCCGGCGACGAGGACGGCGTCCACGTCGTGCGCGTGGACGGTCGCCACGAGGTGGTCGAGGAAGGCGGCCTGGGCTTCGAGGAGGCCGACGCGGTGGAAGGACCGGCCGAGATGCCAGTCCGAGGTGTGCAGGAGCCTCACGATGCCGTCCCACCCCGCATGTGCCCCGCTCCTCGCCGCCGGTTCCCGTTGATGCGCGCTTCGCCGCCGCGTCGATGCCGCTTCGATGCGCGCTTGCGCTGCGCGCTTCCGTTGCGCGCTTCAGTTGTGCGCTTTCGTTGCGCGCTTCGGTTGTGCGCCCACCACGCTATCCCGAGCGGGAGGGTGGGCGGGGCGGGTCCACGCGCGCGCGTGGGGCGGTCCCTGGTGCGGGGGCGGCTTCGGCACGTCAGGTGTGACGCATCACGCGTCCCCGTACGCCTCGCCGCCGAGTTCGAAGGAGGCCGTGCCCGCGGTGGCGTCGGCGAGCCAGCCGCGGAAGGCGGGGACGTCCGCGTCCGGGAGGCCGATCTCGATCGTCACGGCGTCGGCGTACCGCACGTCGCGGACGGCGCGGCCGGTGGCCCGGAGATCGTTCTCCAGCTTGCCCGCGCGCTGGTGGTCGACGGTGACGGTGGCGAGCCGGAAGCGCTGCCGGGTGACGGTGCCGAGCGCGTCGATCGCCTCGCCGACCACCCCGCCGTACGCGCGGATCAGACCGCCGGCGCCGAGCTTCACGCCGCCGTAGTAGCGGGTGACGACGGCGGCTACGTACCGCATGTCGCGGCGCAGCAGCATCTGGAGCATGGGGACGCCGGCCGTGCCGCCGGGCTCGCCGTCGTCGCTGGCCTTCTGTACGGAGGCGTCGGCGCCGAGGACGTACGCGAAGCAGTTGTGGGTGGCGGTCGGGTGCTCCCGGCGGATCCGCGCGACGAACTCCTGCGCCTCCCGCTCGTCGGCGACGGGCGCGAGCGCGCAGAGGAAGCGCGAGCGGTTGATCTCGGTCTCGTGCACACCCTCGCGGGCCGGCGTGCGGTACTGCTCCTGCATCCGACCAGCCTACGTTCCGCCGGGCCCGGGCTCTGCGGCGGTGGCGTCGAGGCCCGCTTCGAGGCCCGCTTCGGGGGCGGCCGCCTCGGGGGCGAGTCCGGCGTACGGGAGGGCGCGGAGCGCCAGCGCCCAGCCGAGGCGGGCCTCGCCGGACTCGCTGGAGCGGCCGGTGAGCTCCGCGATGCGGCCGATGCGGTTGAGGACGGTGTTGCGGTGACAGTAGAGCTGTTCAGCGGCCCGGGAGGCCGAGCAGCCGTGGTCGAGCCAGGCTCCGAGGGTGGTGAGGAGCGCCGCCCGCTCGCCGCCGGTGGCGAGCACCGGCCCGAGGTGGACGGTGACGATCCGCTCGGCGATGTCGGCCCGCCCGCTGAGCAGCACCTCGGCCAGACGGTCGTCGAAGACGGCGGCCTCGCCGCCGCCGGCGGGGAGGGTACGGAGGGTCTGCTCGGCGAGCCGGAGCGCGCGGCCGGCCTGGGAGAGGCGTTCGAACTCCGGGGAGACCCCCGCGGTGGCGCCGGTCCGCTCGCGCAGCGCGGCGAGCAGGGTCCGTACGGCCGGGTCGGCACCGCGGCCCGTCACGGTCCCCGGCCGTCCGCCGTGGACGACACGACAGGGCAGCCGGACGATGCCCGCGTAGCGGCCGGAGCGGGGCCGCCAGAAGGACCACATGCCCTGCGCCTCCAGGGCGGGCGCGGGGTGCGGCGGGGCGGCCGGGTCCTGCGCGGCGACCACGACCACGTACCGGTCGACGGCGGGCACGCCGAGCGCGGCCGCCGCGGCGGAGGCGACGGCCGGGTCGTCGGCGCGGCCGTCGAGCAGGGCCTCGAAGAGGGCGACGCGGCGGGTGTCCCGGCGGCTCTGCAGCTCCAGCTGGGCGATCCGGTACGCGTCGGCCATCGCGACCGAGTAGTGGTCGATGGTCTCCCAGACCTCGCTCGCCATGTCGAGTTCGAGGTCCCGGCTGTCGGACTGGCGTCCGGCCCGGCTCCGGAGGTGCTCGGCCATGACCTGCCACAGGACCCGGCCGCCGCGCCGGTAGGCCTGGAGCACGGTGTCGAGCGGGACGCCCTGCTCGGCGCGGCGGCGGCCGGTCTCGCGGGCCGCCCGCTCGGAGTCGCCGCCGGTCGGCGGGAGGCCGCCGAAGTCCTCCAGGGCCCGCCGGAGGTTGTCGCGGCAGATCTCCCAGAGGTCCTCGCGGGTGACGGGCGTGTCCGAGGCGTAGGTACCGGAGTGGGCGCGGATGTCGTCGACGGCGCGGTCGGTGAGCCGGTCGACGTCGGCGAGCATCGCCGTGGCCAGGGAGCGGCGCAGTGCCCCGGAGCCGCCGGAGGCGCCGAGGGGGGTGGGGGTGCCGCCGGCGCGGGCCGCTCCGGGCTCGCCGGCGGTGGCCGGGCTGTGCGTCATGGCTCGCACGGTAACGCCGGGATTTGGCGATTGCCACGGGCCGGGCGCGACGGCGGGGCCGCTGCCCAGCTCGGCCGGCCGCATGGTGGGCATCTGCACATGGCGTCCGGCTCGCCCCGCGCAGGATTCTGTGCGGTGTCAGCCGATCGTCGACAGCGCCGTCACCTCCGCTGTTGCCGCCGTGTCCCTGGAGCGTGTCATGTCACTGAGCGTCGCCGGCGTGCTGGGCGAGTCCGCCCGCCTCTTCCCCGACCGGATCGCGGTCGTCGAGGGCGCGACCCGGCTCACCTACCGGGAGTTGTGGACGGAGGCGCTGCGCTGCGCGGCGGGCCTGCGGGAGGCGGGGGTGAAGCCGGGTGACCGGCTCGCGGTGCTGCTCCCGAACACGTCCGAGTTCCCGCGGGTGTACTACGGGGCGCTCGCGGCCGGTGCGACGGTCGTGCCGGTGCACGCGCTGCTCGTCGCCGACGAGGTGCGGTACGTCCTGGAGCACAGCGGCGCGGTCGGCATCGTGAGCGGCGGGCCGCTGTGGCCGGTGGCGGACGAGGCCGCGCGGGCCGCCGGGGTGCGGGCCTTCCAGGGCGCGCCGTCGGCCCCGGAGCCGCTGGCCGCGCCCGAGCCGGCCGAGCCTTCGGACACGGCCGTGATCCTCTACACGAGCGGGACGACGGGCCGCCCCAAGGGCGCCCTCCTCACCCATCTCAACATCGTCATGACGCGTCCGTGACCTCGCAGGACCTGCTCGGCCTCGGCGCGGGCGACGTGGTCCTCGGCTGTCTGCCGCTCTTCCACAGCTACGGCCAGACCTGCGCGATGAACGGGACGCTCCGGCAGGGCGCGACGCTCGTCCTCATGCCCCGGTTCAGCGGTCCCGCGGCTCTCCGGGTGCTGGTCGACGAGGGCGTGACGGTCTTCATGGGCGTCCCGACGATGTACCACGCCCTGGTGGAGGCGGCCGCGGCCTCCGCGCCGCGTCCGGAGGCCCTGCGGGCCGCCGTGTCGGGCGGCGCGGCGCTGCCGGTCGCCGTCCTGGAGCGCTTCGAGGAGACCTTCGGCACCCAGGTCCTGGAGGGGTACGGCCTGACGGAGACCTCCCCGGTCGCCACCTTCAACCAGCCGCACATCGGCCGCAGGCCCGGGACCGTCGGTCACCCGGTCCGGGGCGTCGAGGTGGGGATCGCGGACGCGGCCGTCGAGGGGCGGATCCGGCTGCTCGGGGACGGCGAGACCGGCGAGGTCGTGGTGCGCGGGCACAACGTCTTCGCCGGCTACCTCGACGACCCCGGGGCGACGGCCGCCGCGATCGTGGACGGCTGGTTCCGCACGGGCGACCTGGGCGTCCGGGACGCGGACGGCTTCCTGCGGATCGTGGACCGCAAGAAGGACCTGGTCATCCGGGGCGGCTTCAACATCTACCCGCGCGAGGTCGAGGAGGTCCTGGTGCGCCACCCCTCGGTCTCGCAGGTCGCGGTGATCGGCGTCCCCGACGAGGCGAAGGGCGAGGAGGTGTGCGCGGTGGTGGTACGCCGGGCCGGCGCCGCCCCGCTCTCCGAGGAGGAGCTCGTGGAGTGGTCGCGGGAGCGCCTCGGCCGCCACAAGTACCCCCGGATCGTGCGCTTCGTCGAGGAGCTGCCGCTCGGCCCGACCGGCAAGGTCCTCAAGCGCGCGCTGGTGTCGCGGGGTTGACCGGAGGCCCCGCCCTGACCGCATGATCTGGACGGTGCGTCACCGTCCACCCTGAGAAAAGGTGAATCGATGTCGGAGCACGTCGCTGAACACGTCCAGGACGGTCCCGGGGTCCGCACGCGGAACGGAGTCCTGCGGGGCAGTCTGAAGGACGACGTGGCGGCCTTCCTCGGAATCCCTTACGCGCAGGCCCCGTTCGGGGCGCTGCGGTTCCGGGCGCCGGAGCCGGTGGAGCCCTGGGAAGGGGTACGGGAGGCCACCGCGTTCGGACCGACGGCGCCCAAGCGCGCGTACGCCCCGCCGCTCGACGCGCTGCTCCCCGACCCCGGGGTCGCGGGCGACGACTGCCTCAACCTCAACGTGTGGGCTCCCTGGCCCGCCGCCGGTCCCGGCGGTGGCGGTCCCGGCGACGGCGGGCGTGCCGTCATGGTCTGGATCCACGGCGGGTCGCTGATCCACGGCTCGTCGGCGGTCCCCGTCTACGACGGCACCGCCTTCGCCCGGGACGGCGTGGTGCTCGTCTCGGTCAACTACCGGCTCGGCATCGAGGGGTTCGGGGTCTTCCCCGACGCGCCGGCCAATCTCGGTCTGCGCGACCAGATCGCCGCACTGGCCTGGGTCCGGGAGAACATCGAGGCCTTCGGCGGGGACCCGGAGCGGGTCACCGTGTTCGGCGAGTCGGCCGGGGCGATCTCGATCGCCGCCCTGCTGGCCTCGCCGTCGGCGAAGGGCCTGTTCCGGCGGGCCGTGATCCAGAGCGGGGCGCCGAGCGCCCGGTCGATCGACGTCGCCCGGAGGACGACGGAGGCGATCGCCGCCCGGCTCAAGGTGCCGGCGACGGCGGAGGCGTTCGCGCGCGTGGACCGGGAGCAGCTGCTCGCGGCGCAGACCGCGGTGACGGGCAAGGGCAATCCGGTGCTCAGCAGCCACACCTTCCACATCGCCGTGGACGGCGACGTCCTGCCGGACCATCCCGGGGACCTGCTCGCGGACGGCGCTTCGGCGGACGTGGAGCTGCTGATGGGCACGAACACGGACGAGTACCGGCTGTGGTTCGTGCCGGGCGGGCACACCGAACGGGTGGGGTCCCTGGTGCAGCGGCTCCTGCTCCGCAGGGGGCGGATATCGCCCCGTGTGGCGAAGGTGTACCGGGCGGAGCGGCCGCAGGAGAAGCCGGGCGAGGTCCTGGGCGTGCTCGCGGCGGACAAGCTGCTGCGGATCCCGCAGAACATGTACGCGGACGCCCGGCTGAGCGGCGGGGCCGCCGCGACGTATCTGTACGAGTTCGGCTGGCCCTCCCCCGTCCTCGACCTCCGCGCCTGTCACGCGCTCGAACTCGGCTTCGTCTTCGACACGCTCGGCCTGCCGGAGACCCGCGCGCTGACGGGCCCGGACGCGCCGCAGGAGCTGGCGTCGGCGATGCACGCGGCCTGGGTGGCGTTCGCGAAGACCGGCGACCCGGGCTGGCGCCCGTGGGACCCGGCCCGCCCGGTGATGACCTTCGGCCCGGGCCTGCCGTCCCTGGTCGAGGCGCCGCGGGAGGCCGAACGGCGGGCGTGGGAGGGGTGACCGGCCCGTAGGGGACATCTCGGGGGCGCTCGTCCAGGCGTACGGGAATCACGGCCCGGCGCGGCTCGTTCACGTGAGGGACGGGCCGCGCCGACGAGAGGCAGCAGAAGCGATGAGCGTAGACACGACGACCACGGACCCCAGCGCGTACTCCGCGTCGGAGGCGGTGCGGCGGATCCTGACGTCCACGGGCGACACGTGGGCGGTGGTCGGGCTGTCGTCGAACCGCGCCCGTGCCGCGTACGGGGTGGCGGCGGTGCTCCAGCGCTTCGGCAAGCGGATCGTCCCGGTCCATCCGAAGGCGGAGACGGTGCACGGCGAGCAGGGGTACGCCTCGCTGGCCGACATCCCGTTCCCGGTGGACGTCGTGGACGTCTTCGTGAACAGCGAGCTGGCGGGCGCCGTCGCGGACGAGGCCGTGGCGATCGGCGCCAAGGCGGTCTGGTTCCAGCTGGACGTCATCGACGACGAGGCCTTCACCCGGACGCGCGAGGCGGGCCTCGACATGGTCATGGACCGCTGCCCCGCGATCGAGATACCGCGCCTGGGCTGAGGCCCCGTCGGTTCAGCCGACGGGGACGCCGAGGCCCTCCAGGACGACGGCGCCGGGGAGTTGGGCGAAGGCCTTGCCGGGGACGATGAGCTTGCCCCGGCGACGGCCGCTGCCGATGAGGACCCACTCCGTGTCGACGACGGCGGCGTCGACGAGGAGGGGCCAGTCGGCCGGGAGGCCGATCGGGGTGATCCCGCCGTACTCCATGCCCGTCTCGCCGGTCGCCGTGTCCATCGGGGCGAACGAGGCCTTGCGGGCGCCGAGGTGCTTGCGGACGACGCCGTTGACGTCGACGCGGGTCGCCGACTTCACGACGCACGCGGCGAGCGTCGTCGTCTCGCCGCGCTTGCCCGCGACGACCACGCAGTTGGCGGACGCGTCGAGGAGCTCGGGCCCGTGGTGCTCGACGAAGACGGCCGTGTCGGCGATGGCCGGGTCGGTGTCCACGTACACCAGCCGGTCGGCCGGGACGGGGCCTGACCAGGCGCGGACGGCGGCCGCGACGGGGTCGGTCAGCAGGTCGAGGCAGTCGGGGGCGGGCCGGGCGTCGTCAAAGTGTCCGATGGGTGCGCGCATACGCTTCACGCTAACAACCGCGAGGGGGTGGACGGCGGCCCGTCTCACCGTTCGGGCGCCGGAGTTCGGGCGTCGACACAGAGGCGCCGGAGGTCGGGCACCGGCACAGAGGCACCGGCACAGAGGCGCCGGAGTTCGGGCCTCAGCGTACGGGCGGGATGGAGACGGCCATCGTCATCTCGGCCGGTTCCTCGCCGTCGTTGCGGTAGGAGTGCGCGACGTTGGCCTCGAAGACGGCGGAGGTGCCGGCCGGCAGCGGGTGCTCTTCGTCGTCCACGATCAGGGTGAGCGTCCCCGCGGTGACGTGCAGCAGCTCCACCGTGCCCTCCGGGTGCGGGTCGGAGGCGCTGCCGTCGCCCGGCATGAGGGTCCAGGACCAGAGCTCCAGGGGGCCGCGGGCCTCGGTGCCGACCAGGAGGGTGGTGTGGCTGCCGGTGGAGGTGGACCACATGCGGACGGCCTGGTCCGGCGGGACGAGGCGGACCTGGGGGCCCTGCTCGTAGTCGAGGAGGGTCGTGATGGAGACGCCGAGGGCGTCGGCCAGCTTCACGGTGGTGCCGACGCTGGGATTGGTGCGGGCCTGCTCGATCTGGATGATCATGCCGCGGCTTACGCCCGCGCGGGTGGCGAGCGCGTCCAGGGTGAATCCCCGCTCCTTGCGCCAGCGCTTCAGGTTCCGGGCGAGCGACTGCGTGAGCTGGTCGAGGTCCGACACATTCCGTCCAATATTCTGGATGACAGAGTTCAATGCACTGAACTACGGTGGGGTGCACCCGATGGTTCACTGCACTGTACTGCCGCACGCCCCTGCGAGGATTCATGACCGCCCTGTTCGCCCTGGCCACCAGCCTTCTCTGGGGCCTCGCCGACTTCGGGGGCGGGCTTCTCACCCGGCGGATCCCCGCCCTCACCGTCGTCGTGGTCTCCCAGGCCCTCGCGGTGCTCGTCCTCGGCACGGTCGTCCTCGCGACCGGCGCCTGGACCGAGGCGGGACCCCAGCTCTGGTACGCGGTCGGGGCGGGCGTCGTCGGCCCGGCGGCCATGCTCGCCTTCTACAAGGCGCTCGCGCTCGGGCCGATGGGTGTGGTCTCCCCGCTCGGCTCGCTCGGCGTCGTCGTCCCCGTCTCCGTCGGCCTGCTCGTCGGCGACCGGCCGGGGCTGCTCCAGTTCGCCGGGATCGCGGTGGCGATCCTCGGCGTGGTGCTCGCGGGCGGACCGGAGCTGCGCGGGGCGCCCGTCCAACGCCAGGCGGTCCTGCTGACCCTGGTCGCGGCCTTCGGCTTCGGCTCGGTGATGGCGCTCATCGCCGAGGCGTCCACGACCGTCACGGGCCTGTTCCTCGCCCTGTTCGTGCAGCGCGTCACCAACGTCCTGGTCGGCGGCGGCGCCCTCTACGCCTCGGTGCGGCGCGGCGGCCGCGCGCTCCCCGAGGGCGGCTCCGGGGTCGTCCGTGCCGCGGTCCCGGCCCTCGCCTTCGTGGGCCTGGCGGACGTCGCCGCCAACGGCACGTACGCGCTCGCCGCCCAGCAGGGCCCGGTCACCGTCGCCGCCGTCCTCGCCAGCCTCTACCCGGTGGTCACGGCCCTGGCGGCCCGCGGCGTCCTCAAGGAACGCCTCCGTGCCGTCCAGGCGGCGGGCGCGGGCCTCGCTCTGGTGGGCACGGTCCTCCTCGCGACGGGCTGACCGCCGGCCGCCGTCCCGGACCACCGGCCACCGGCCACCGGCCACCGGGACCCGTCAGATCACGACGGGACGGACTCGGAGCTGCCCGTGCGCTGGGCCTCCCACACCGCGAGGGCCGCCAGCTGCTCCGGGGTGACGTGTTCCGGGATCGGGGTCGGGGCCGGAGTGCGGAGCGGGGGCTGCCAGCCCTTCTCCGGGTCCCAGCTGCGGACGACCTTCGCCGGGGCGCCCGCCACGACCGAGTGGTCCGGAACCTCACCCCGTACCACCGCGCCCGCCGCGACGACGACGTTCCGGCCCAGGCGCGCCCCGGGGAGGATCACGGCGCCCGTGCCGAGCCAGCAGCCGGGGCCGATGGAGACCGGTTCCGAGCGGGGCCACTGGCGGCCCACGGGCTCGTCCGGGTCGTCGTAACTGTGGTTGGTCGAGGTGACGTAGACGTACGGCCCGCAGTACGTGTTCGAGCCGATCGTCACCTTCGCGTCGGCGATGACATGGCTGCCGCGCCCGAGCACGACCCCGTCACCGAGGGTCAGGACGGTGTCCTGCCCGAGGTCGAGGTCCGGCAGCATCCCCGCCGTGAGCGTGACCTGCTCGGCGATGATGCAGCACTCGCCGATCTCGATCCACGGGTCGCCGAAGACCGTGCCCTGCGGGAAGGCGAGCCGGGTGCCCGCGCCGAGGCGGCGGAACCGCAGCTTCCCCGGGTGTTCGGCGGTGACGGAGCCGGCCTGCTGCACCCAGCGCCAGCCGCCCTGCACGGCACGGGCGAGGACCCGGCGCCGCCAGGCGGCGAGGGATGAGAACGTGTTTCTGTTCCTGGGCACCCGGCCACCGTAGTCGGCGCCGTCGTGCCTGATCACCGCGGTGCGCTGTGATGTCCGTCATGAGCACGGCATAGGCTGCGCCCGGGGGTACCCCCGGGCGTGACATGACGGCTGACGATCAGGAGCGAACCATGACAGAGGCGTTGATCAAGGGAGTGGGCGGCAAGGAGCCGCAGATCGACCCGACCGCCTTCACCGCCCCGACCTCCGTGGTGCTCGGCGAGGTCACCCTCGGCGCGCGCGCCAGCATCTGGTACCACGCGGTGCTGCGGGCGGACTGCGGTCCGATCGCGATCGGCGAGGACTCCAACATCCAGGACAACTGCACCGTCCACGTCGACCCCGGCTTCCCCGTCTCCATCGGCGACCGGGTCACCGTCGGCCACAACGCGACCGTGCACGGCTGCGTGATCGAGGACGACGTCCTGGTCGGCATGGGCGCGACGGTCCTCAACGGGGCCCGGATCGGCGCCGGCTCGCTCGTCGCCGCCCAGGCGCTCGTCCCTCAGGGCATGGAGATCCCGCCGGGCTCGCTGGTCGCCGGCGTCCCCGCCAAGGTGCGCCGCCCGCTGACCGACGAGGAGAAGGCGGGCATCCGGCTGAACGCCGAGATGTACCTGCTGCTCGCCAAGGGCCACGCCGAGGCCTTCGAGGACTGACACGCACGCGAAGGAGGGCGGCACCCGTTCCCGGACACCGCCCTCCGTCGCGTACGCGTACCGTCCGCGCTCAGTCGGCCGCCGGGACCGGCTCCGGCTCCGCGGCCTCGGCCCGCTGCGCGGCCGCCTTCTTGGCGCGGTTCTTGACGATCAGCATCGAGGCGATGCCGATCAGGACGGCGAGGACGAGGCCCAGCCAGGAGAAGCGCTTGAGCCAGGCCTCGGCGACGATGCCGACCGTGTAGATGACGGCCGTGGTGCCGCCGGCCCAGAGGATGCCGCCGAGGACGTTGGCGATGAGGAACTTCCAGTACGGCATGTGCAGGACACCGGCGAGCGGGCCCGCGAAGATCCGGAGGAGGGCGATGAAGCGGCCGAAGAAGACCGCCCACATGCCCCACTTCTGGAAGGAGTTCTCGGCGAGCCCGATGTTGGCCTCGCTGAAGTGCTTGGGGAACTTCCTGCCCAGCCAGGCGAGCAGCGGCCGCCCGCCCTTGCGGCCGATCGCGTAACCGATCGAGTCGCCGATGATCGCGCCGGCGGTGGCGCAGGCGCCGAGGACGTACGGATTGATGTCGCCGTGCTGGGAGGCGAGCAGCGCCGAGCTCACGAGCACGATCTCACCGGGGAGCGGGATGCCGAGGCTCTCCAGCCCGATCACCACCCCCACAAGGACGTAGACGGCGACCGCGGGGATCGTCTCCAGCCACTCCTGGACGTGCACGCGGTTCCTCCCGTGTCGGCTGCTCAGCTGCGCGATGGCCCGGCACGCACGTCGGCGGGCACGCCGGGGAAGCCTACCTGGTCAGGGCGAACGGACCTCGACTCCGAGGCGGCACCTCGGGGAAGCGCGACCGCCCCCGCACCCGGGCGGGGTGCGGGGGCGGTGGGCGCGCGCCCCGGGATCAGGAGTTCGGGCGCAGCGTCCAGACGACCGTCATCTCGCCGGTCACGGCGCCGTCCTCGCGGGTGATGTCGATCCGGACCGGGAACTCCGGCCGCTCTCCGGCGTCGAGTTCGGCGACGACCTCGGCGGCGGGGCGGCCGAGGGTGGCGGTGGCCGTGACGACACCCATGGCCAGCTTCTTGTAGCCGATCTCGGCGCTGACGGCGAGCGGGACCGCGCGGCCCAGCTGGTCGCCGAAGGCGGCGAGCACGATGGCGCCGCTGGCGGACTCGGCCAGGGTGAACATCGCTCCGGCGTGCGGGCCGCCGACGTGGTTGTGGTAGGCGGGCTGGTCCGGGAGGCGCACGACGGCGCGCTCGGCGGTGGTCTCCAGGAACTCCAGGTTCAGGGTTCCGGCCATGGGGACCGTGGCGGCGAGCATCTCGCCGACGGACATCTGGTCTGCGCTCATGGACCGTGATGTTACCCACGAGTAGCAGCCTTGGCCATCCCCCTCCGGCCCCCGGCGCGGGGGCGGGCGTGGTCGAGCGGCCCCCGCACCTCTATGGTTACTGGCCATGTGGCCAGGACAGCAGCCGCCCGGGGGCGAGCAGAACCCGCAGGACCAGAGTCAGAACCCCTACCAGCAGTCGGGGTACCAGCAGCCGAACCCGTATCAGCAGCCGCCTGCCCAGCCCGGGTACCCGCAGCAGCCGCCGACGCAGCCCGGCTACCCGCAGCAGCCGCCCGCGCAGCCGGGGCATCCGCAGCAGGGGTACGGCGCCCAGCCGGGGTACCCGAACCCGTACCAGCAGCCGACCGTGCCGCAGCAGTACGCGGTGCCGGGCCCCGGACAGCCCGGTGGGCCCGACGGCGGGAAGAAGAAGCAGACGACGCTCGTGGCGATCGTCGCCGCCACCGCCGTGGTCGTCGCGGCCGGAGTCACCGGTTACCTCGTGCTCGGCGACGACAACGACGAGAAGAACAACGCCGACGACCCCAAGCCGTCCGTGACGGCCACCGCCTCCGCGGACCCCTCGTCCGCCCCGGCACCCGACCCGAGCCAGTCCTCCGGGATCGCCAACCCCCGCGACGGTGCGGCGCAGCAGGCGACGATCCCCGGCTGGAAGGTCGTCTACAACCCGAAGTACGGCACCCTCTTCGACGTACCGCCGGAGTGGGAGGTGTACAAGCCGGGCTCGATCACGTTCTTCGAGGACGAGAAGAAGGGCGGCGGCACTCCGCTGGTGACGATGTCCAGCCCCACGAGCCTCAAGAGCAAGTGGTGCACCTACGACGTCGACAAGAACGGCACCCAGGAGAGCTGGGGCCTGTCCACGGCCGGCACCAAGGGCGGCCAGGGCGCCAAGGACACCTCGTCCCTCGCGCGCAGCGAGGCCGGCACCTGGGTGTGGGGCGGCTACGCCCAGCACATGCCGCAGAGCACCATCCAGATCACCAAGCCGGTGCCGTACACGACGAAGTCCGGTCTCACCGGCAGCATGGCGACGGCCACGGCGCCGGGCGTCAAGAAGCGCAACAAGTGCGAGACGGACGGCAAGTCGATCGCCTTCTCCTTCAAGAACGCCGCGGGCGACTTCTCGACCTGGGTGCTCTACGGGGCCGACGGCGTCAAGGACGAGCTGCCCGACGCGACGATCCGCCAGATCCTCTCCACGGTCCGGCTCGCGCCCTCCGCCTGACCCTCCGGCCACCGGGCCCGGCCACGCCGGTCCCGGTGGCCCCGGCCGGCCGGGCTCCCGCGCCCTGACAGACCGTCCGGATATCGGGTTGGCAGTACGGGGAGAGGACGGGGATAGTCCCGGGGTGACCACACCCGCCTCCTCCCCCTCCCCCCGCCTGGCCGCGACCCGCTCCCGCCGTCCCGAGTGGGCCGGCCGCAACTACCTCCTGCTCACCGCCGCCACGATCGTGACCAACCTCGGTACGCACGGCGCGCTGATCGCCACGACCTGGGCGGTCTTCGACTCCGGGGGCGACGCGGGCGACGTGGGCCTCGTGGCCATGGCCCGCTTCCTGCCCCTGGTCCTCTTCCTCCTCATCGGCGGCGCCGTCGCCGACCGGCTGCCCCGGCACCGGGTGATGGTCGCCGCGAACGCCCTCAACTGCGTCTCGCAGGCCGCCTTCGCCGTCCTCGTGCTCTCCGGCGAGGCCCGCATCTGGCAGATGATGGTGCTCACCGCGCTCTGCGGCACCGGCCAGGCCTTCTTCAACCCGGCGGCCGAGGGCATGCTCATGTCCAGCGTCAGCGGGGAGCAGGCCAGTCGCGCCTTCGCCGTCTTCCGGATGGCGATGCACGGCGCGGCCATCGGCGGAGCCGCGCTCGGCGGCGCGCTCGTCGCCTTCGTCGGGCCGGGCTGGGTCCTCGCGATCGACGCGGTCGCCTTCGCCGTCGCGGGCGGTCTGCGGGCCTTCCTCGACGTGAGCGGCATCCCGGACCGCGCCCCCGGCGGCGGGCTCTTCGCCGACCTGCGGGAGGGCTGGCAGGAGTTCGTCGGCCGGCCCTGGCTGTGGTCGATCGTCGCCCAGTTCTCGGGGGTGGTGGGACTGATCGGCGCGGTCGAGTCGGTGTACGGACCGCTGGTCGCCCGGGACGAGCTGGGCGGCTCGCGCCCCTGGGGCATCGCGCTCGCCGCGTACGGGGCGGGAACCGTCGCGGGCGCCGTCCTGATGACCCGCTGGAAGCCGCGCCGGATGCTGTTCGTCGGGACCCTGTGCGTCTTCCCCATCGCGCTGCCCTCGGCGGCGCTCGCGGTGCCGCTGGACGCGGCGGGCCTGACGGCGGCCATGTTCGTCAGCGGCGTCGCGATCGAGGTCTTCGGCGTCTCCTGGATGACGACCATGCACCAGGAGATCCCGGAGGAGAAGCTGTCCCGGGTCTCCGCGTACGACTGGTTCGGGTCGACGGCGCTGCTTCCGCTGTCCACGGCCCTCGCGGGCCCGGCGGAGAACGCGTTCGGCCGGAGCGAGGCGCTGTGGGGCGCGGCGGCGCTGATGGTGCTCGTCACCGCGCTGGTCCTGTTCGTGCCGGACGTACGGAACCTGACGCGGCGCCCGCACACGAAGGAGGTCGCGGGCGCTCCGGCCGCGGAGGCCTCAGCCGATGCCGAAGGCGCCCTCCGGGGGAACGGGTGACGGTACGGCCCCGGCGTCGAGGACCGGCTCGGCGCCGCCGGTGAACCGGGTCAGCGTCTCCCCGTGCTCCACACGCGCGGGGAAGGCGTCGGCCGCCGCACGACGCGCGAGGTGGGCGATGTCGATCGGGCGGCCCGAGGCGACCAGGACCGCGTTCCCGAAACGGCGGCCGCGCAGTACGGCGGGCTCCGCGACGAGCGCGAGCTCCGGGAAGACGGCGGCGAAGGTGGCGAGCTGGGAGCGGAGGAAGGGGAACGGCGCGCCGTCGGCCAGATTGGCGGCGTAGAGCCCGCCGGGCCGCAGCACGCGCCGGACCTCGCGCGCGTACTCGACGGAGGTGAGGTGCGCGGGCACGCGCGAGCCGCCGAAGACGTCGCCCACGATCAGATCGGCCGAGGCGTCCGGTGCCGCCTCCAGCCAGGCCCGGGCGTCCGCCCCGTGCACGGTCGTCCCCGAGCCCTCGGGCAGCGGCAGGTGCTCCTCGACCAGGGCGAGCAGCCCCCGGTCGGCCTCGACGACGTCCTGCCGCGAACCGGACCGGGTGACGGCCACGTACCGGGGCAGCGAGAGAGCCCCGCCGCCCAGGTGCAGGACGTCGAGGGGCGCGCCGGGCTCGGCGGCGCCGTCGACGACATGGGCGAGGCGCCGCGCGTACTCGAACTCCAGGTAGGCCGGATCGTCGAGGTCGACGTACGACTGGGGCGCCCCGTCGACGGTCAGCAGCCAGGCCCGCTCCCGGTCGACATCGGGCATGAGGCGCGCGGTGCCGTGGTCGACTTCGCGGATGACGGGAATGGGCTCGTTCACGCCTTCATTGTGCCGCGACCGTCGCCAGGCCCCGGGCCGGGCGCCCGCGCCGCTGCCGCTGCCGCTGCCGCTGCCGCTGCCGCTGCCGCTGTCGCTGTCGCTGTGGGCAATCGTCCCGCAGGGCGGGACGGGTGGGCACAGCACCCGATGCCGGGTTCCGGCTCCCTCCGCGGCGCCCACCAGGTCCTGGCCGCACCCTCGGTGCCAGGTACCCCGCACCGGCGCGGGATTACGGACCCGTCAGCCGGTCCACACCGCCGCGACGGCCGACGCATGGGCCGCCGCCTGCGCCCGCCCCGCACGGGCCGCGGCCGCCCGGTGCGCCGGGTCCAGCGCGTTCCGCCCGATCGCCTGCCGGGACGCCGCGTCCGGTGTGATCACCTCCACCCGCGCCCCGCCGGCCGCGAGCGCCGCGCCCTGCCGTACCGGCGAGAGCACGACCTTGCTCCCCCGCGCGCTGGGCGCGACGACGACGATCCGGTCGTGACCCGCGGCGAGGTGCGCGTTGGCGGTGGAGTGGATGCCGCCGTCGATCCAGCGCCGCCCGCCGACGGTCGCCGGAGGCCACACGCCGGGGATGGCGCAGCTCGCGGTCACGGCGTCGGTCAGCAGGACCCCGCTGTCCTCGTCGTAGGCGGTGAGTTCGCCGGTCTCGGCGTCGACCGCGGTGATGAGGAGGGGCCGAGCGGGCCAGTCCCCGGCCCGGCCAAGGCGCCGGGCGACGGCCGCGCGCCGGTCGGCCTCGGCGACGGTGGGGGCGGCGAGGGCGAGCCGGCCGAGCCGGCGTCCGTACTCCTCGGGGGTACGGGACCGGAGCACGGCCACGGCGTACCGGAGGATCGTCGGGAGGCCGAGCCGCGCGGCCGGCTCGGTGGCCTCCCCGTCGAGCTGCTGCTCGTACAGCGCGTCGAGCCCGCCCCGCCCGCAGGCGGCGAGCTGCGCCCCGACGACCGCCCCGGCGGAGCTGCCGACGATGAGATCGGCACCGGTCAGATCGGTCCCGGCGTCGAGGAGCCCGCGCAGGATCCCGATCTCCCACCCGGCCCCGACGAGCCCACCGGCCCCGAGCACCAGTGCCGTCCGCTTCCCCGCCCGCGTCCCCGTCTGCGTCATGTCCCGAGTCTCGCGCAGGAGTTGTCCCGCCCGGCGGGCGGGGGCGGGTCAGAGGTTCTTGAGGGCCTCGCGGACGGAGAGCGGGGAGAGGCGGGTGCCGTGGGCGGCGACGAAGGCGCGGACCTCGGCGGGGGCCGTCTTGCCGTACTCGCGCAGGCTCCAGCCGATGGCCTTGCGGATGAAGAAGTCGGGGTGGGCCGAGCGGCGCAGGCAGTAGTCGAAGAGCCGGTCCGCGTCGGTGGCGTCCTTGTAGCGCAGCTGGTGGAGGAGGGCGCTGCGGGCGACCCACAGGTCCTCGTCGTCGATCCACGTGTCCATCTCGCGCGCGAGGGCGGGATCGGCCGCCACCAGGCCGCCGACGACGTGGGCGGCGAGGTGGTCGACGGTGTCCCACCAGGAGACGGTGGTGACGAGGCGGAGTGCGACGGGCAGGAAGCCGGAGGAGCAGCGCCTGACGTGCCGACGGAGGTAGTCGACGGCGAAGTAGTGGTACTCGCGCTCCGGGAGGGCGAAACAGCGCAGGGCGATCGCCGTGCAGTCGGTCTCGTCGGGGCGCGGGGTGCCGTCGAGGACCGTGCGGGACAGGGCGCGGCGCTCGGGCGTGCGGATGCCGAGGAAGGGAGCCGCGCCCTTCATGTACGCGACCATCTCCTGGGCCCGGAAGGGGTTGCCCGCGGCGGGGTAGACCCTGGTGAGCCGCTCCAGGACGGTGTCGGCGAGGGCGCTCGCGGGCGGCGCGGTGTCGTTCATGGGGCCCTCTCGGTCACGGCGCGCTCCGGGTGCGCATCGGTCGGAAGGTCCGTGCGCCCCGGACGGACGGCCCCGGCGCCCCGGACGGACATGACGCACATTACGGCGCTCCTACGGACTCGTCCGTTACTCTCCCCGAATGCTCGCTCCCGTCCCCCGGCCGCCGGGCTCCCTCGCCGTCCGCTGCTCCCGGGCCCTGCTCTCCCCCCGCGCGCGGCTGTCGCTGCTGGCCCTGCTGCTGCTCTCGGCGGCCACCCTCGTGGTGCTGTACGAGCCGCAGCGGATGCTGGCCTCGGGCTGGCCGCCGCACACGAGCGGCGCCGGCGCGGTGCTGCTGTTCGGGCTCGCGTACGGGGTGTGCGCGGCGGCGTTCGTCCCGCGTCCGGTGCTCAATCTGGCGGCGGGCGCGCTGTTCGGTTCGGCGGCCGGTCTGACGGGCGCGCTGGCGGGGACGGTGCTCGGGGCGGGGATCGCGTTCACCCTGGGCCGGTTCCTGGGGCAGGACGCGCTGCGGCCGTTCGTGCGGGGCCGCTGGCTGACGGCGGCGGACGGCCAGCTGAGCCGGCACGGGTTCCGTTCGATGCTGGCGATCCGGTTGTTCCCGGGGGTGCCGTTCGCGGCGGCCAACTACTGCGCGGCGGTCTCCCGGATGGGATACGTGCCGTTCCTCGTGGCGACCGCGCTCGGCTCCCTGCCGAACACGGCGGCGTACGTGGTGGCGGGTGCCCAGGCGGGTACGCCGGGCTCGCCGGCGTTCCTCTTCTCGGCGGGGTTCATCGTCCTGTCGGGCCTCGGCGCGGCGGTGGTGGCCTGGCGCAAGCGGCACGGCCTGCGGGCGGCGGCCGGAGCCGCGGCCGGAAAGCGCGAGCCGGAGCGGGAGCCGGTGCTCCGGTAGCGCCAAGGGCCTCGCCATGGGCCCGTCATCTTGGGCATGTACGCTGCGCACGACCTTCTGACCGCACACGTACATAACGGGACGGCCCTAGCCCCATGAGTTGGTTCGAATCGTTCATCCTGGGACTCGTCCAGGGGCTGACGGAGTTCCTTCCCATTTCCTCCAGCGCGCATCTGCGTCTCACCGCGGCCTTCGCCGGCTGGGAGGACCCCGGCGCGGCCTTCACCGCGATCACCCAGATCGGCACGGAGACCGCGGTCCTGATCTACTTCCGCAAGGACATCGCCCGGATCGTCTCGGCCTGGTTCCGCTCGCTCACGGACAGGACGATGCGCTCGGACCACGACGCCCAGATGGGCTGGCTGGTGATCGTCGGCTCGATCCCGATCGGTGTCCTGGGCGTCACGCTCAAGGACCAGATCGAGGGCCCGTTCCGCGACCTGCGGCTCACCGCCACCACGCTGATCGTCATGGGCGTGGTCCTCGGCATCGCGGACCGGCTCGCCGCCCGCGACGAGGCCGGCGGCCGGCACCGGGCCGCCCGCGAGCGCAAGACGCTCCGCGACCTCGGCGTGCGGGACGGTCTGATCTACGGCGCCTGCCAGGCGATGGCGCTCATCCCCGGCGTCTCCCGGTCCGGCGCGACCATCTCCGGCGGTCTGCTCATGGGCTACACCCGCGAGGCGGCCGCCCGCTACTCCTTCCTGCTCGCCATCCCGGCGGTGCTCGCCTCTGGCGGTATGGAGCTGAAGGACGCGGCCTCGGACGGCAGCGTCTCCTGGGGCCCGACGATCTTCGCCACGATCGTCGCCTTCGCCGTCGGTTACGCGGTGATCGCCTGGTTCATGAAGTTCATCACCACGAAGTCCTTCATGCCGTTCGTGATCTACCGGATCGCGCTGGGCATCCTGCTGTTCGTCCTGGTCGGCGCGGACGTCCTCAGCCCCCACGCGGGCGAGTCCGCCGGCTGACGGAGATGACGAGGAAGGGCCCGCACGGTCGACAGCCGTGCGGGCCCTTCCGCACTCCGGCCCCGTCGTCCCGTCCCCGCGCACGTGGGTCGCTTTTCTGCGCAGCGGCCCCAGGCGCACCTTTCGGAACTCCGGTATCGCATCGTCACCGAATGGTCACCGTGTGATGACCAATGGGTCCGCACGCCTTCTCATCCGCCTCGCGGCCCGAATATCATAGCCCTGCGTTCCGGTCCGCTCGCCGTGTGTGACGCAGGGGGTGCTGTTTCGTCTGGGCGGCCGGTCTCGCATTTCGTCATCGGATCCGTGACTCATGGAATTGGGTGACCCATGCCTCCTCGGCTCGTCGGCCATCAGGGCTCTCTGGCGGGACAGCAGTTTCCGATCGGCGCCACACCGCTCACCCTGGGTCGCAACGGCGACAACAGCGTGGTGATAACGGTGGGGAACGTCTCGCGCTTTCACGCCGAGGTGCGTCGCGAACGCCATGGATTCGTCCTCTACGACAGCGGCAGCAGTAATGGAACCCGCGTCAACGGAACACGCGTCACCTCGCACGAACTGCAGCCCGGAGATCTCATCGAGATCGGCACCGAGACGTTCCGCTTCGAAGCCGCCGACGCGATGGAGACCATCCTCGACCTCTCCGTGCTCGGGCCGGTCGCTCCGTCCGAGGCGACCCTCGCGGCAGGGCCGGTGCTGAACGTCACGGTGACCGGCGGCGGTCCCGTCGGTCTGAGCTTCGCGCTCCTCCTGGAAGACCTCATGGGGCCCCGCGTGGCCATCACCGTGTACGACGGCCGGTGGGTCCAGGACGGAGCGAAGGTCGTCTGGAAGAGCGCGGGGCAGGGCAACGTCAGGCGGCAGCAGGTGGTCACCGTGCAGAGCCGCCAGTACCTCAACCTCCCCGAAGAGGTGCAGGCCCGGCTCTTCCGCGGCGACGCGTACTCCGAAATGTGGCCGGTCGGCCCCGATTCGCTCCGTGACCGCAAACCGAGGAACCTCCGCATCGCGTACATCGAGGACACCCTCCTCGAATTGGCCAACGAGAAGCCGGAGCGGATTCGGCTGGTTCCCGAGAAGTTCGACCCGGCCGCGTACCAGAAGGCGGAGACCCGGGGACATGTGCTCGCCGTCTGCGAGGGGAGTCGCTCCCGGACGCGCGAGCATTTCACCGACAAGTTCGGCAACGCCGACAAGTCCATCTACTCGCTGAACGGGCAGCACCTTCAGGACGTGGTCCTCGGTCTGCGCGTCAAATCGACCCTGACCGACCCCATGACGGTCCTGTTGACCGTCTCCCAGAACCGCTTCCTCCTCAACGCCCTGCGCGGCGAGGGTTTCCTGAACATGCGGCTCACCGACGCCGAGGCCGCGGAAGTGATCGGTATCGACCCGGTCCGGCACGTCTTCGAGGACTGCATCGCCTCCCGCCCGTGCGTCATGGGGCGGGACGACCACGGCGACTTCCAGTGCTCGACGCACAGCACGCTCTTCCTGCCCGCGATGGTCAGGGGTTCGGCCCTGTGGAGGCGGGTGAGGGAGGGGCTGGCACTGTTCGGGGTCGCCGAGCGGGACCTGAGCGCCGTCACCGCCTTCCGGCTCGACATGGTGCAGCGGCCACGGTTCACCACCCGGCTGCTGCCGGCCACGGCGACGACCCCGGGGACGTACGGCTTCCTCCTCGGCGACGCCGCCAACGCGATCCACTTCTGGCCGGGACGCGGGCTCAACAGCGGTCTGGGCTCGGCCATCTCCCTGGCCCGGTCCCTCAACGGCGCCTGGACCGGCAGGCCGTTCCGGGACGCCGACTTCACCCGCCACGAAGCGGCCATGTCCATGCTTCAGTACCGGCACAAGAGCCGTGCCTGGAACACGATGATCACCACCGACGAGAACGGCGTCAGCCGCGCGATCAAGGAGAGGATCGCCCAGAGCATCGAGGAGTCGGAAGGGAAGGACCTGGAGAGGGACGCGGACATCGACGCGCTCATGGAACGGCTGCGGGGAATCCGCGACCGGCTGGCACCACGCGTCCCCGGCATGCCCGACGACGCGACGCTCCGCGACCACCTGGAGACGCTCGACTCCTCGACCCTGCGGACCCTGTGGGAGAGCGGCGCCTGGGACACCCTGATGGTCGGCGGCGAAGAGGTCGACATCGACATCTTCTACCGACCGGCCGCGGCCACCGCCGCCCCCACCAGGACCCCCGCCCCGAGCTGATCGCGCGCGTCGCCGGAAGCGCTCGTCCGTCCCGACCCGGATGCCGAAGGAGGCGGGCCGCGCGTGCGACGGCAGGGCCACGGCCCGCATCCGCACGCGCCCGCCGAGGCGAAGAACCGGCGTAGGGCGTGTACGCCAAGGCCATCGGCGAAACGGATCAGCGCATGAACACTCCAAGCCCGGCCGGAGGCGCCCGCTGCCTGGTCACCGGCGCGACCGGCTACGTCGGCGGCCGCCTGGTGCCGGAACTCCTCGACGCCGGTCACCGCGTACGCTGCCTCGCCCGGCATCCGGACAAGCTCCGTGACTTCCCCTGGGCCGACCGGGTGGAGGCGGTGCGCGGTGACGTCACCGACGCCGCGAGCCTCCGCGGGGCGCTCGACGGCGTCGACGTCGCCTACTACCTCGTCCACTCCATGAGCTCCACGGCGGAATTCGAGGACAGGGACCGCCTGGCCGCCCGTGTCTTCGCCGCGGAGGCCCGGTCCGCCGGAGTGCGGCGGATCGTCTACCTGGGCGGCCTCACCCCGCGCGGAGTGCCGGAGAGCGAGCTCTCGCCGCACCTGCGCTCCCGCGCCGAGGTGGGCCGCATCCTCCTCGACTCGGGCGTCCCCACCACCGTGCTGCGCGCCGCCGTCGTCATCGGCTCGGGATCGGCCTCCTTCGAGATGCTGCGGTATCTGACGGAACGGCTGCCGGTCATGGTCACGCCCAGCTGGGTCGGCAGCAGGGTCCAGCCCATCGCCGTACGCGACGTCCTGCGCTGTCTGGTGGGCAGCGCCGGCATGCCCGCCGACGTCAACCGGACCTTCGACATCGGCGGACCCGACGTGCTCAGCTACCGGGAGATGATGATGCGGTACGCCGAGATCGCCGGCCTCCCCCGGCGCCTCATCGTTCCCGTGCCCGTCCTGACCCCGCGACTGTCGAGCCAGTGGATCGGTCTCGTCACACCGGTGCCGGCCTCCCTGGCCAAACCCCTCACCGAGTCGCTCAAGCACGAGGTGGTCTGCGGCGAGCACGACATCGCCCGGTACGTTCCCGACGGACCCGGCCGGCCCATCCCGTTCGAGGAGTCCCTCCGTCTCGCCCTCCGCCGGGTGCAGGACGCCGAGGTCACGACCCGCTGGTCCTCCGCCTCGCCGCCCGGCGCGCCGAGCGACCCCTTGCCGACCGACCCGGAATGGGCGGGCGGCAGCCTCTACACGGACGAACGGTCACGCGCCGTCGACGCCGGCCCGAACGCCCTGTGGCAGGTCATCGAGGGCGTGGGAGGGGAGAACGGCTGGTACTCCTTCCCGCTGGCCTGGGCCGTCCGGGGCTGGGCCGACCGGATCGTCGGCGGAGTGGGACTCCGGCGGGGCCGCCGGGACGCGACGCGTCTCCGGGTCGGCGACGCCCTGGACTTCTGGCGCGTGGAGGAGATCGACCGCGGACGCCTGCTCCGGCTCCGCGCCGAGATGCGTCTGCCCGGCCTCGCGTGGCTGGAGATGATCGTCGAACGGGACGAGGCGGGCCGTACGTCCTACCGGCAGCGGGCGCTCTTCCATCCGAAGGGCCTCGCGGGCCAGGCGTACTGGTGGGGGGTCTCCCCGTTCCACGCCGTGGTCTTCGGCGGCATGGCCCGGAACATCGCCCGCACCGCCGAGACGAGGAACGCGCGGCGGAACACACCGTGAACCGGCAGGGACCGCCGCCGCGCGCATCCGGCAGGCGGGGCGGCGGGGAACGGCGGAGGCAGGCAGGGGACATCCATACGCCGGCGGCGCGCTCGCGACCGGCGGCCGAACAGGGAGGACGCGATGACCGTCGCCGTCGTTCTGTACACCTCCGACCTCCGGGTGCACGACCACCCGCCGCTGCGGGCCGCCTTGGAAGGGGCCCACGAGGTGGTGCCGCTGTTCGTGCGCGACCGGGCCGTGGACCGGGCCGGCTTCGCGGCCCCCAACCGGCTGGCCTTCCTCGCGGACTGCCTGGTGGACCTCGACCGGGCGCTCAGGGAGCGGGGCGGCCGGCTCGTGGTGCGGAAGGGCGACACGGTGTCCGAGGTCAGGGCGGTGGTGCGACAGACCGAGGCGGACGAGGTCCACCTGGCGGCCGGTGCGACGGCCTTCGCCCGGGCGCGGGAGGAGCGTCTGCGCAAGGTGCTGGAGGAGGACGGCTGCCGGCTGTACGTGCACGACGGCGTGGTGGACGTCGTGCCGCCCGGTGACATCACCCCCCAGGGCTCGGACCACTTCGCGGTCTTCACGCCGTACCACCGGCGCTGGGCGGGCGAGCCGCTGCGGACACCGCTGGCCGCCCCCAGGGCGGTGCGCGTGCCGACGGGGGTGCGGTCGGAGCCGACGCCCCGGCGCTCCGGGATCGCGGACGTGTCGCCGGGCCTCGCCGTGGGAGGCGAGAGCGAGGGGCGCAAACGGCTCGCCTCGTGGCTGACGGCACACGGCGACGCGTACGAGCAGCGCCATGACGACCTGGCCGGCGACGCCACGTCGCGCCTCTCGCCGTACCTCCACTTCGGGGCCGTCTCCGCCCTGGAGGCCGTGCAGCGGGCCAGGAAGCGCGGCGGCGCCGGAGCGGACGCCTTCGTGCGGCAGCTGTGCTGGCGCGACTTCCACCGTCAGGTGCTCGCCGCCCGGCCCCGGGCGGCGAGCGCGGACTACCGTCCGCGTCACGACCGCTGGCGCCGGGGCGCCGGGGCCGAGGCGGACCTGGCGGCGTGGCGCGAGGGACGGACCGGCTATCCCGTCGTCGACGCCGCCATGCGGCAGCTCGCCCACGAGGGCTGGATGCACAACCGCGGCCGGCTGCTCACCGCCTCCTTCCTCGCCAAGACGCTGTACATCGACTGGCGCGAGGGTGCCCGCCACTTCCTCGATCTGCTGGTGGACGGCGACGTCGCGAACAACCAGCTCAACTGGCAGTGGGTGGCCGGGACAGGGACGGACAGCCGCCCCAACCGCGTCCTCAACCCGGTGCTCCAGGGCAAGCGGTACGACCCCGACGGCGCCTATGTCCGGCGCTGGGTGCCGGAGCTCGCGGACCTCGGCGGACCGGCCGTCCACGAGCCCTGGCGCCTCACCCGCCTCGATCGGGCCGCCTACGACTACCCGGACCCGCTGATCGAGCTCTCCGAAGGGCTGGCGCGCTTCCGGCAGGGCCGGGGGACCTCCTGAGCGGTGCCGCATCACCGGAATTCCGATGCGGAAACGATGCGGGTTGAGGAGCGGGGGGCCGGCGCCGGAACGTGAGGACACGGAATCGACGAGGTTCCGCCGTACCGCCGCTCCGACACCGGCGGTCGCACGCCCCGGTGGTCACCCGCGCCACCGCCCGGAGGAGGAACCGTCATGACCGCGCCCCGGACGACCGGCCCCCTCGCCACCCCGGCGGAGACCCACGACCACCGCACGCGGCGCGGCACGGCTGCCGCCGACGACGAGCGGATCGCGCAGGGGCTGGTCCACGGGGACGAGCGGTGCCTGGACATGGCGTACCACCGCTGGGGACGGCTCGTGCACTCGCTCGCGGCCCGCGCCCTGGGCGACCCCCGTGAGGCGGAGGACGTCACCCAGCAGGTGTTCGTCGCCGCCTGGCGGGGCCGCGCGAACTTCCGTCCCGAGCGGGGGACCCTGCCGGGGTGGCTCACCGGCATCACCCGCCGGAAGATCGCCGACGCGCTGACCGCCCGCACCCGGCGCACCGAGCTCACCGCGGCCCTCGGCGCCGCCCTGGAGCACACCGGCGGCTCCCAGGAAGGCCCCGAGGGGATCATCGACCGGCTCCTCGTCACCGAGGAACTGGCCCGACTCCCCCGCGTCCAGCGCGACGTCCTGGAGCTCGCCTACTTCGCCGACCTGACCCAGACGCAGATCGCCGACCGCACCGGCATGCCGCTCGGCACGGTCAAGAGCCACGCCCGCCGCGGCCTCCTGCGCATGCGCCACGGTCTCGGCCTCGCGGCGACGGGTGGGTGACCCGAGGCGGCGGGGTCAGTCCTCCTGACTCACGGCCGGTTGCCCGTACGGCTCCGTGCTCTCGGCCGGTTGCCCGTACAGCCGGGAGATCACGCCGAGGGCCTCGGGCAGCCCGGTGGGACGCACCGTGCCGGGAGCCGGGGGCCGGCCGAGCCAGCCGGGGCCCGCCAGCAGGACCAGGGGGGCCGTGCGTGCTCCCCGTACCCCGAACGCCGTCCCCGCGACGTGCCGGGCCAGGGCGTGGTTCGCGGTGGACCTCGCCTGGGACCAGAGGGCGACGGCGGCCGGCCCCGAGCGTCGCACCGCCGCGTCGAGGGCCTCCGCGGGCACCGCGGCGCCGAACATCCTGGTCGGCAGGCCCCGCTCCGCCAGTCCCGCCGCGAGCGCCTCCAGGGGGAGCGTGTGCTGCTCCCCGGGGACGCACGCCAGCACGACCGGGGCGGCCGGGGAAGCCGTCGCCGGGCCCGTCACGGCGGCCCGGCGCAGCGCGGTGGAGACGTGCCAGGACAGCAGGTGCTCCACCTCGACGTAGCGGTCGCCGGACGACTCCCAGGTGCGGCCCACGGCGTGCAGCGTCGGGACCATGATCTCCTGCCAGGCGGTGACCAGGCCGTGTTCGGCCAGCGCCTCCTGGAGCAGCCTCTCCATGGCGGGGCCGTCGAGGCGTACGGCGGCGCGGGCGAGCCCGCGGGCCTCCCGCCGGACGTCGCCCCGCGGCAGGCCTTCGCCGGGTCCGGGTCGACGGGTCCTCCCGGGGACGACGGGGGCCGCAGGGGCGCCGGGGGCGGCATCGGGAACGGTCGGCTCCGCCGAGGTCCGCGCCTGCCGTGCGGCCTTCGCGGCCTCGGCGGGCGGGACGCCCGAGGCCGTGAGGCGGCACATCTCGTCGAGCACCGCGAGGTCCGCCGGGCTCCACCGACGGTGCCGGCCGTCCGCGCGGACGGCCGGACCGATGCCGTACCGCTGGTCCCAGGAACGCACCGTGGTGGGAGAGACGCCCAGACGCCGCGCCACGGCACCGGTCGTGATCCCGTGCGCCGTATCGGACATGCCACCCACGATACGAGGTCCGATGCGGAAACGATGCACGGAAAGTGCGGTTCGCGGGCTGGGGGCTCTCAGGTCCGGTAGGGCACCCTGGCGATCTCCTCGATGCCGCCCAGGGTGCCCCACTCGTTCTTGCCGAGCCGGGTCAGCGGGCGCATGAGAGTCATCTCGGGGTGGCCGTCGACCATGACCGACTCGTCGACCGCCGCGTGCACGACCCGGCCGAAGACGACCGTCGAGTCGCCGATCCGCAGGGTGCTGTGCAGCTCGCACTCCAGGGCCACCGGCGACTGGGCGACCCGCGGCGGCTTCACCCGCAGGCTCGGCTCCCGCTCGATGCCGCAGGCGTCGAACTCGCTCACTCCGCGGGGGAAGTCCGTCGAAGTGGCGTTGATCCGCTCGAAGAGCCCCTCGGGGGCGAGGTTCACCACGAACTCCCCGGTCTCCTCGACGTTGCGCAGCGTGTCCTTCCGCCCGACCGAGGTGAACTGCACGACCGGCGGCGCCACCGAGGAGATGGTGAAGAAGGAGTGCGGGGCGAGGTTGTCCGTCCCGTCGGCCGAGGCCGTGGACACCCAGGCGATCGGCCGGGGCACGACGGTGGCGGTGAGGAGACGGTAGAAGGAGGTGCGGTCGGTCAGTCCGGGATCGATGTTCACGCGCATGGCCGCCAGTATGACCGGCCTCCTTCCGACCTCTTGGCCCCTGGCCCCCGCTGACCGACACTGAGCCGATGACGCAGCGCGTGGACCTCGCGACCGTGATGGACCGATTCGCCCTCGACGACCTGGTCACCGGGTACGCGGCGGCCGTGGACGAGGGCGACTGGGACGCCTACCGGGGGCTGTTCGCCCCGGACGGCCGGGCCGACTACCGCGGTTCGGGCGGGATCGAGGGGCCGGCGGCGGAGGTCGCGGAGTGGCTCGCCGCGACGCTGCCCCTGTTTCCCGTACGCCAGCACCTCATCGTGAACCGCCGGGTGCGGTTCCGTGAGCCGGGCGGCTACCCGGAGACCGGGGACCGGGCGGACATCGGCGCCGACTACGTCAACCCGATGCGGTTCGCCTCCGGCGAGGAGTTCGTCTGCGGCGGGCGGTACGCCTTCGTGGCGCGCCGCACGGCCGAGGGCTGGCGGCTGGCCTCGGTCGTCGTCGACGAACGGTGGCGCCGCCACAGCTGACCCCTGGTCACCGGGGGTTTCGCGGACACTGGAGGCATCGACGGGAGGCACGTCATGCGTGGTCCGTTCGTGATCCGACGCCGAGGAGGCCGGGCCGACCTCTCCCCCGCCCCCCGGCGTTCCGGGCGCGGGGCCGCGCGTTCCCTGCTCGCCGTCGGCTGCGGCGCCCTGCCCGTGCTCGCCTTCCCGGCCCCCGGGCTCTGGTGGCGGGCCTGTCTGGCGCTCGTACCGTGGCTGCTGCTGATCCGTTCGGCGCCGGGGGCCCGGCGGGCCGGCCTCGACGGCTGGTTCGGCGGCCTCGGGTTCATGCTGGCGATGCACCACTGGCTGCTGCCGAGCCTGCACGTGTTCCTGCTCCCGCTAGCCGCGCTGCTCGGTCTGCTGTGGCTGCCCTGGGGGTGGCTCGTCAGGGCGCTCCTCGGCGGTACGCCGTCGCTGCCGCGGGCGGCCGTGGCGCTGCTCGCGGTGCCCTCGGGCTGGCTGCTCGTCGAGCTGGCCCGCTCCTGGGAGGGGCTCGGCGGACCGTGGGGGCTGCTCGGGGCGAGCCAGTGGCAGGTCCCGGCGGCCCTGCGGCTCGCCTCGGTCGGCGGGGTGTGGCTGGTGAGCCTCCTGCTCGTGGCGGTGAACACGGCCGTGGTCCTGCTGGTGGCGTCGCCCGGGCGGCGTGCCGTCGGGGTGGCGGGGCTCGCCGCCTGCGCCCTCGTGGTGGGGACGGCGGCCTGGGGCGTCCCGGCCCCGCGGGAGAGCGGGACGGTGCGGGTGGGCCTCGTGCAGCCGGGGGTGTTCGGTGGCCCCGACGGGCCCGAGGGGCGTCTCGCGCGGGCCGAGGCGCTGACCCGCTCCCTCGCCGGGCAGCGGCTCGACCTGGTGGTGTGGGGCGAGAGCGGGGTGGGCGCCGATCCGACGGGCGACCCGAAGCTCGCGGCCCGGCTCACCGCGCTGTCGCGGGCGGTGGGAGCGCCGCTCCTGGTGAACGTGGACGCACGGGGGGCCGACCGTCCCGGCATCTACAAGAGCGCGGTCCTGGTCGGCCCGTCAGGTCTCACGGGTGACCGCTACGACAAGATGCGGCTCGTGCCGTTCGGCGAGTACATACCGGCGCGTCCGCTCCTGGGCTGGGTGACGTCCGCCGGCCGGGCCGCGGACGAGGACCGGCGGCGGGGCTCCGAGCCGGTGGTGATGGCCCTGCCCGGCCGCGGGGCCGGTGCGTCCCCGCCGCGGGTCGGACCGCTCGTCTGCTTCGAGTCCGCGTTCCCCGACATGAGCCGCCGCCTCACCCGCGACGGGGCCGGCCTCCTGGTCGTGCAGTCGTCGACCAGTACCTTCCAGGGCAGCTGGGCGCCCGCCCAGCACGCCTCCCTCGCGGCCCTGCGGGCGGCGGAGACGGGTCGTCCCGTGGTCCACGCGACGCTCACCGGGGTCAGTGCCGCGTACGGTCCCGACGGGCGGAGGGTCGGCCGGGCGCTCGGCACCGACGCGAGCGCCGCCGTCGTGCGCGAGCTGCCGCTCTCGGGTACGACGACGGCCTATGTGCGGTGGGGCGACTGGCCCTTGTACGGCGCGCTCGTGGTGGTGGGCGCGGTGTGCGCCGCCGAGGGCGCGGGTGCTTTCAGGACGCCTGCGCCAGCGCGTCGCGGACGACGCGCTCGCACAGCTCGTGCGTGAGGAGCGCGTCGCGGGCGCTGAGCACCCGGCCTTCGCGTACGGAGTCGAGGAAGGCGAGGACCGCCTGCTCGATGCCGCGCTGCCGGGCGACGGGCACCCAGTCGCCGCGCCGGCGCACGCTCGGCTGCCCCTTGTGGTCGACGACCTCGGCGAGGTTGAGGACCTGGCGCTTGGTGTCCTGCCCCGACACCTCCAGGATCTCCTCGGTGGAGCCGTTCATCCGGTTCATCATGCCGATGGCGGTGAAGCCGTCGCCGGAGAGCTGGAGCACCACGTGGTGCATGAGCCCCTCGCGGATCCGGGCGCGCACGTCGATGTGCTCGACCTCGCCGGGCAGCAGGAAGCGCAGGGTGTCGACGACGTGGATGAAGTCGTCGAGGACGAGGGTGCGGGGGTCCTCGGGCAGGCCGATGCGGTTCTTCTGCAGGAGGATCAGCTCGCGCGGGTGGTCGAGGCACTGGGCGTAGCTGGGGGCGAGGCGCCGGTTGAAGCCGACGGCGAGGCTGACCGAGCGCTTCTCGGCGAGTTCCACGATCCGCTCGGAGTCGGCGTACTCGTACGCGAGGGGCTTGTCGACGTACGTGGGGACTCCGGCTTCGACGAGTCGGGTCGCGATCTCGGCGTGGGCGGCGGTGGTGGCGTGGACGAAGGCCGCGTCGAGTCCGGCGGAGAGCAGCGAGTCGAGGTCGAGGTGGCGTCGTCCGGCGGGCAGGTGCAGGGTGTCGGCCACCCGCTCCAGGGTCGCCGGGGTGCGGGTCTGGAGGTGCAGTTCGACCCCGGGAAGGGTGCCGAGGACGGGAAGGTAGGCCTTCTGCGCGATGTCGCCGAGTCCGATGCAGCCAACCTTCACGGGGTCTCCCTTGTCGTCGTCCACCGGCCCGCAAGGGCCGTTCGCGCCGGTCAGCTTACGCGGGACGGATCATGCCCTCGGCCGAGGGCACGGGGCCGACGGGCGGGTGCCAGTCGCAGATGCCGTCGAAGCCGCGCAGCGCGAGACCGGGTCCGAACAGGGAGACGGCGCTGACGGCGGCGTTGCGCAGGGCGACGGCGGGGCCGGCGGAGAGCAGGGTGAGCGCGCCGGTGCGGGCGGCCTTGCGGACGATGCCGGTGGTGCGCGGCAGCCGGTCGGCGGTGTACGCGGCGAGGGCGCGGCTCGGCAGGAAGCCGGGGGCGGCGCCGGCGTGGTGGGCGAGGACGACGGCGTCCTCGACGGCCTGGTTCCCGCCCTGGCCGAGGCTCGGCATCATCGCGTGCGCGGCGTCGCCGAGGAGGGCCACTCTGCCCTGGTGGAAGGCGGGCAGCGGGTCGGGCAGGTGGTGGACGTCGTGCCGCAGGATCCGGTCGGGGTCGACGCCGGCGAGGATCTCGGGGACGGGGTGGTGCCAGTCCCCGAAGAGCCGGAGCAGTTCGGCCTTCTCGTCGTCGGGTGCGTGACCGCCGGCGGGGGCGGCGGCCATGGCGTACGCGTAGACCCGGCCGTCCTTGAGGGGCTGGCTGCCCCACAGCCGGCCGGCGCCCCAGGTCTCGTGCGGGGCGAAGGGCCGCGCGGGGGCGGGGACGACGACGCGCCAGCTGGTGGCGCCGGAGTAGCGGGGGCCGGGGTGGTCGGGGAAGAGCGTCGTGCGGGTCGCCGAGTGGATGCCGTCGGCGCCGAGGACGAGCTCGGCCTCCAGTTCGCTGCCGGCCCCGGTCCCCTCCGTGACGGTGAGGCGGGCGGGGCGGTGGTCGTCGCCGGGGTCGGTGACGGTGGCGGTCACGCCGGTGCGGACGGCGCCTTCGGGGAGGGCGGAGGTGAGGATGTCGACGAGGGTGGCGCGGTGGAGGAGGACGAGGGGCCCGCCGAAGCGGGCGGCGGCGGCCTTGGCGTCGGTACGGGCGAGCCAGCGGCCGCCGGGGGTGCGCATGCCGCCGTCGCCCTGCCAGGCGGAGAGCTCGCGCACGCGGTCGCCGAGGCCGATGACGTCGAGGGCGCGCTGCGCGTTGGGGGCGAGGGCGATGCCGGCGCCGACGGGGGTGAGGTCGGCGGCGCGTTCGAGGACGGTGACGTGCCGGCCGCGACGGTGCAGGGCGACGGCGGCGGTGAGTCCGCCGATGCCGGCTCCGACGACGACGGCGCGGTGCTGTTCCATGGCTGCTCCTCGGCTCGGTACGGGCGGGGCGACGGGCCCTGCGGGTGCGGTCGGCCCTGCGGGTGCGACGGAACACCGCGGGTGCGGTGTGCCGGGCGAGCACCCTCCTCACTACAGCTGTAGTGAGGTCGACACCGTGACCGTACTACAGCTGTAGTCGCGCCGGTAGTAGGTTGTCCCCATGACCTCAGCCACCGCCGGGACCCCGGCCCCGGAGTCCCCCGTCTCCCGCGCCGATCGGATCGGCGACGCCGCCCTCGCCCTCCTGGTCGAGCGGGGGATGCGGGGCCTGACCCACCGCGCCGTGGACGAGCGCGCGGGGCTGCCGCAGGGCTCGACGTCCAACCACGCCCGCACCCGCCAGGCCCTCCTGGAGACGGCCGTACGGCGCCAGGTCCAGCGGGAGGCCGAGGTCCTCACCCCGCACGAGCTGCCGGGCCCGGAGAGCGGCGGCGAGGCACTCGTCGACGCGCTGGCCCTCGCCCTGCACCGCTATCTCACCGACCACCGCTCGCTGCTGGTCTCCCGCTACGAGCTGGCCCTGGAGGCCACCCGCCGCCCCGAGCTCCGGAGCTTCTTCGACACGGCCGGCGCGACCTTCCACACCCCGCTGATCGCGATGATGACGGCGGCCGGCTCGCCGGAGCCCGAACGGCACGCGCTCTCCCTGATCGCCTGGAGCGAGGGGCTGATGTTCTCCTGCGCGGCGGGCTCCTTCCACGCGTCCGTGCCGAGCCGCGCGGAACTGCGCACCGGCTTCGACGAGTTGCTGCGCGGCATGCTCGGGGACCGGGGCTGACAGTCCTGCCGGAGGGCCGCGAAATCCCTGGCGCCGTCGGCGATCATGGGGGACGATGCCGCCCATGACCACCGAAGGCACCGAAACCGTCCCGCGCGTCGACCCCGCCACCACCACGGGCGAGCGCGAAGCGCTGGAGCAGTGGCTCGACTTCCATCGCGCGACCCTCGCGGTGAAGTGCGAGGGGCTCGACGACGCCCAGCTGCGCACCCTGTCCGCCCGGCCCTCGGACCTCAACCTGCTCGGCCTGGTCCGACACATGGCCGAGGTCGAGCGCGGCTGGTTCCGCAACGTCCTGGCCGGCGAGAAGGCGCCGTGGATCTACTCCACGGAGGCGGACCGCGACGGGGACATCCACGTCACGGACGAGGACACCTACGAGGAGGCCCACGCCACCTGGCAGGCCGAGATCGCGCACGCGCGCACCCTGGCCGCCGGCCGTGACCTCGACGACCTGGGCGTGGGCCGGCACCGCACCGGGCGCACCTTCAACCTCCGGTGGATCTACCTCCACATGATCGAGGAGTACGCCCGCCACAACGGCCACGCGGACCTCATCCGCGAGCGGATCGACGGCGCGACCGGCGACTGACCTCGCACCGGACCCCACCCGGGGCCGGTCAAGAGCGGGCCCCGCACCTCTCACCCGTGCGGGGCATTCCCCGCCGGTAGGGGAGCGAAGATCGCGTACGGACCAGCAGAGTTGCGCGGGTGCATGGAACCCGAACCACAGTGAAGATCCTGGTCGGAGCGGCGGTCGCCGCCCTCGCGGGCTGCGTCTCGGTGGACGCCCCGCCGACGGCGCCCGCCCACGCCCCCGCGCCCGCGGCCGACACCGTACGCCCCGCCCAGGACGTGGCACCGCAGATCGTCGAGGGCCCGGCCCGCGAGGCCCTCGAAGCGGCCCTTCCCGCTCCCCCGCCGTCCGCCGCGCCCCGCGCGGCGCCTCCGGCGGGGCAGCACCGGCGGACGGTGACGCCGCCCCGGCCGGAGGCCCCGCACCCCGGCTCCGTACCGAAGCAGCACGACCGACCGCGCCCGTCGGCCCGGCCGGGCCTCCCCGGCCTGCCGGACCTCGGGAGGCTGCCGAAGGAGCCGCCGGTCTCCCGCGACGAGGTCTGCGGTCTGGGCGAGCGGTACGGGGGCTGGGACCCCGGCAGCGATCAGGCGAGGATCTGCCACGGCACGTACGGCCGGTGAGTCCCCGCCGTACGCCCCGGAACCGTCACGCGCCCCCTCATCCGCCCCTACACGTGCCCCTTCACGCGCCCCTTCACGCGCCTCCGAGCCGCCGCTCCAGGCGCTCGATCGCGGCCCGGACCCCGTTCCCGTAGCCGTCGTCGTCGAGGTGGTCCGAGGCCGCGCGGGCCCGGTCCAGATGGACCCGCGCGGCGTCGGGCCTCTGGAGCTTGACGTAGTCGGCGGCCAGGTTGAGATGGAGCGAGGGGTACAGCGCCCGGAGCGCGGCCGCCGAATCGTGCTCGGCGAGCCGCTCCTCGGCGAGGCCCTCGGCCGCGCTCAGCGCCCGCAGGTCCCAGGCCAGCTCGGTGTCGGGATCGTCCTGCGCGTCCGCCATGTAGTGCGCGAGGGTGCAGCGGTGCAGGGGGTCGCCGTCCGGGCCGATCTGCTGCCAGAGGAGACCGAAGCGGTTCCGGGCCTCCTCGCGGTCGCCGCCGTGGAGCAGCATCATGGCCTGCCCGATCCTGGTCATGACCCCGTCGTCCGACACCTGCTGCTGCTCGGTCACCGCGACCTCCACCCGCTCTCCCACTGGGAGTGACGACGCTAGCCGCAGCGGGCCCGGATCGGGCCGAGGCTCAGCCGAGGTCCGGGATGCGCCAGTCGATCGGCTCGTGTCCCTGGGCGGCGACGGCCGCGTCGATCTGGGTGAAGGGACGCGATCCGAAGAACTTCTTCGCCGACAGCGGCGAGGGGTGCGCCCCCTTCACCACGACGTGCCGCTCCTCGTCGATCAGCGGCAGCTTCTTCTGCGCGTAGTTGCCCCACAGGACGAAGACGGCGGGGTCGGGGCGGGAGGCGACGGCGGTGATCACCGCGTCCGTGAACTTCTCCCAGCCCTTGCTCTTGTGCGAGTTCGCCTCGCCGGAGCGGACCGTCAGCACGGCGTTGAGCAGGAGGACGCCCTGCTCGGCCCACGGCATCAGATAGCCGTTGTCCGGGATCGGGTGGCCGAGCTCCTCGTGCATCTCCTTGTAGATGTTCCGCAGGGAGGGCGGGGTCTTCACGCCGGGGCGGACGGAGAAGCACAGGCCGTGGCCCTGCCCCTCGCCGTGGTACGGGTCCTGACCGAGGATCAGGACCTTGACCTTGTCGTACGGGGTGGCGTCGAGGGCGGCGAAGACCTCGTCCTTCGGCGGGAAGACCGGCCCCTTGGCGCGCTCCTCCTCGACGAACTCGGTGAGCTGGGCGAAGTACGGCTTCTGCAGCTCCTCGCCGAGGACACCCCGCCAGGACTCGGGCAGCATGCTGGTGTCGGTCACGGTCACAACCTCCGGTGGACGTTCGTGCTTCTCGTCCGAGAACCTATCGGGGGCCACTGACAGTGGCCCCCGGCAGGTCCTGCTGAGAGGTCCGCTACCAGCTGGCCCGGCGGCTCAGCTCCCACATCTGCATGACCGTCTGCGGGTCGAGCGCGCGCTCGCCGCCGCCGATGTCCTCGCCGGCCGCGATGTACAGCTTGCCCTGCCACAGGGGCAGCAGCCGGACGTCCTGGACCATGATCTCCTGGGCCTCCACGAACTCGTCCGTGACGGTCCCGCGGTCGCTCTCGCGGCGGGACTTCGGGAGGAGCTCGTTGGTGATCCGGGGGCTCTCGTACGGCGTGCCGAGGACGTTCTCCTTGCCCAGGAAGGGGGCGACGAAGTTGTCCGGGTCCGGGAAGTCGGGGAACCAGCCGCGGCCGAAGACCGGGTACTCGCCCTTCTGGTAGCCCGCCTGGAACTCCTTCCACGGCTTGCCGTGCAGGGTGACCTTGAAGAGGCCGGACTCCTCCAGCTGCCGCTTGAGCTCGGCGAACTCGGCGGCCGTCGAGGAACCGTACCGGTCGGTGGTGTACCAGAAGTCCAGGGCGACGGGCTCGGTGATGCCGGCGTTGCGGAGGATCTTCTTCGCCTTCTCCACGCTGGGCGAACCGAAGCGGTCGAAGAACTTGGTGGTGTGGGCGGCGATGCCCTTGGGCACCATCGAGTACAGGGGCTCGGCGGTGCCCTGGTAGACCTTGCTGACCAGTTCGTCGCGGTTGACGAGCTGGGCGATCGCCTTGCGCACGGCGGGCTTGGCGACGGACTCGTCCTCGGCGTTGAAGACCAGGTAGCGGATGTCGGCGCCGGTCGACTCGACGAGCTGGAGGCCCTTGTTCTCCGGCTTGTCCTCCTGGAGGTTGACGACCTCGGCGGCGGTGAGGCCGCGGTAGGTGGCGTCGATCTCGTTCTTCCGGAGGGCGGCGACCATGGCGTCGGAGTCGTCGAAGTACTTGATCGTGACGCCGCCGTTCTTGCGGTCGGCGAAGCCCTTGTAGGTGGGGTTCTTCGTCAGCTCCGCCGCCTCGCGCTCGGTGTACGAGTCGAGGACGTACGGGCCCGAGCCCATGACCTTGCCGTCCTTGCGGAGCTGGTCGGCCGGGTACTCGGCGGGGTCGACCAGCGACATCGCGGGGGTGGCGAGGACGAACGGGAAGGTGGCGTCCGACTTGTTGAGACGGAAGACGACGGTGCGGTCGCCGACGGTCTCGATCTTGTCGAGCGAGCCGAGCATCCCGTTGGGACCGCCCTTGTGGTTGATCGTGCGGATGCGCTCGATCGAGTACTGCACGGCGTTGGCGTCCAGCTTGTGCCCGTTGGAGAACGTGAGGCCCTCCACGAGCTTGCACTCGAAGACCCGGCTGGAGGTGTCCGTGAACTTGCAGTCGGCGGCGTCCGACTGCGGGGTGGTGCTTCCCGTCGGGAAGGCGACCAGGGTCTGGAAGACATTCCGGAAGAGCTCCCAGGAATTGTCCCAGGCGGCGGCCGGATCAAGCGTGGTGGGAGAACTCGTCGTGCCGACGACGATTCTCTGATCCCCGGCGGATTCACTGTCCGAGAAGACACCGCATCCGGTTACCAGGGATATGGACACAAGGGCTGCAGCGGCCTGCAGACTGGTCCGGTTGAACACGTGCACGCTCCTCGTTCAGCCAGGGGTCGGCCGACGATACCGCAGCACCCCGCCAGGTCAATCTTCGAGCCCGACGGGGCACTTGAGGCATTCGACGTATAACCGGGCTCAATCCGGACAGGAAATCCGGAGAGTGTCCGGTTATCGGTCACCCGACTCCGGCGTTCAGGAAAATGCCGCCGTCGACGACGAGCGTCTGACCGGTGATCCACTCCGACTGCGACGAGGTCAGGAAGGCGGCCGCGCCGCCGATGTCCTCCGGCGCGCCGAGCCGGCCGAGCGGATAGGCTGCGGCCGCCTCCGTCTCACGGCCCTCGTAGAGCGCCCGCGCGAATTTCGTCTTCACGACGGCCGGCGCGATGGCGTTGACCCGCACGAGAGGCGCGAATTCGTGCGCCAGCTGAAGGGTCAGATTGATCATCGCGGCCTTGCTCACGCCGTACGCGCCGACGAAAGGCGAGGCGGAGACGCCGGCGATCGAGGCGATGTTCACGATCGCCCCGCCGTTCTCCTTCTGCCAGGCGTGCCAGCTGCGCTGGGCGAAACCGAGCGCGGAGATCACGTTCGTCTCGAAGACCTTGCGGGCCACCCCGAGGTCCAGGTCCGCGATGGGCCCGAAGACGGGGTTCGTGCCGGCGTTGTTGATCAGGAAGTCCAGACGGCCGAAGCCGTCCATCGCCGCCTCGACCGCGGCGGCCTGGTGGACCTCGTCGTGCGCCTTGCCGGGGACGGCGATGACGCGGTCGGCCCCGAGCCGCTCGACGGCCTCCTTGAGGGCCTCCTCACCGCGCCCGGTGATGACGACCCGGTCGCCGCGGGCGACCAGGGCCTCGGCGATGCCGTAGCCGATGCCCCGGCTGGCGCCGGTGACGAGGGCGACCTTGCCGGACGGCTCCGGCCGTTCCTGAGCGCTCATGCGCGCCTCCTCCTCTCGCTGCCGGTCGTCAGTTGAGCGGGCCGCCGGCCACGTACATGACCTGGCCGGAGACAAAGCCGGCGTCGTCGCCCGTGAAGAAGGCGATCGCGTTGGCGACGTCCTCGGGGCGGCCGACCCGCTGCACGGGGATCATGGAGGCGGCGGCCGCCTGGAAGTCCTCGAAGCCCATGCCGACGCGCTCGGCGGTCTGCGCGGTCATCTCGGTGACGATGAAGCCGGGGGCGACGGCGTTGGCGGTGATGCCGAACTTGCCGAGCTCCTTGGCCAGGGTCTTGGTGAAGCCCTGCAGACCCGCCTTGACGGCCGAGTAGTTGGCCTGGCCTCGGTTGCCGAGCGCCGAGGAGGAGGAGAGCGAGACGATCCGGCCGAAGCCCGCGTCCACCATGTGCTTCTGGACGGCCTTCGCCATCAGGAAGGCGCCCTTGAGGTGGACGTTCATGACGAGGTCCCAGTCGGCCTCGGACATCTTGAAGAGCAGGTTGTCGCGGAGCACGCCCGCGTTGTTGACGAGGATCGTCGGCGCGCCGAGCTCGGCGGCGACCCGCGCGACGGCGGCCTCCACCTGAGCGCTGTCCGAGACGTCGCAGCCGACGGCGAGAGCGGTGCCGCCCGCGGCGGTGATCTTCTCGACGGTGTCCTTGCAGGCCGCCTCGTCGAGGTCGAGTACGGCGACGGCGCGGCCCTCGGCCGCCAGGCGGAGCGCGGTGGCCGCGCCGATGCCCCGTGCGGCACCCGTGACGACGGCTACGCGCTGCTCGGTGGTGGACATGCTTGGTTCTCCTCGCCCTTGGATCGTCCCTGGTCGCGGTCGAACCGGTGGCGCGCTCCTGCGTCCCGCACATGAGCGACCGCTTAGTATCGTCCGCAGACGAGACGCTAGAAGCCCTGGCACCCGGTGTCAACGGCCCACCGGGTGCACCAGGTCACTCCTCGGTCACCTACCGCACGAGAAGGTCGAGCAGCCGTTCCACCTCGGCCTCGGGGTCGGCGGTCAGACCCGTGTGGACGGGCCCCGGCTGCACGACCGTGGAGCGCGGCGCGATCAGCCAGCGGAAGCGGCGCCCGGCGTCGTCGCGTGCGGCCTGACCGGCCGCGTCGCCGCCCAGGCAGACCCCCTCGACGGCACGCAGCGCGGCCCGTACGCCGGTCACGTCGGCCGCCGGGTCGAGTGCGGTCAGCTTGGCCTCGTCCAGATGCGTACGGGCGGCCACGAAGGACCGGGCGCGGCAGTAGACGACCACTCCCGCGTTGAAGCACTCGCCGCGCTCCACCCGCGGGACGACGCGCAGCAGCGCGTACTCGAAGACATCGCGGTCGGTCACGTCGTGCTGTCCTTCTGGGTGGGGTGCGTCCGGGGCGCGAGGCGCTCGGCGAGCCAGCCGGGCGGCTGCTGCGGCCTGCTCTCGGTGCGGGGCCCGAGCGTGATCCGCTCGTGGATGGTGGCGGCACGGGGCAGCAGCGCCGCGACGTAGGCGGCGCGCACCTCGTCGGTGCTGTCGAAGCCGGGCTCGTCGACGAGCCACTCGTCGGGGACGTCGGCGGCGACCTCCTCCAGGAGCTCGCGGGTGACCAGCGGGGCGAGCTCGGCGGCCGCGGCGGCGACGTCCGGGCCGAAGGGGGCGAGCGCGTGGTCGGAGGCGTCGTACGGCTTCGCGGCGGAGGCCTGGGCGCCCGGCCAGTTGTGGTGCCAGATCATAGTGGCGCCGTGGTCGATGAGCCACAGGTCGCCGTGCCAGACGAGCATGTTCGGGTTGCGCCAGGACCGGTCGACATTGTTGATCACCGCGTCGAACCAGACGACCTTCCCGGCCTCGCGGGGGTCGACCTCGTACGCGAGCGGGTCGAAGCCCAGCGAGCCGGGCAGGAAGTCCATGCCCAGGTTGAGCCCGCCGCTGGCCTTGAGCAGCTCCTGCACCTCCTGGTCGGGCTCGGAGAGCCCGATGACCGGGTCGAGCTGGATGGTGACGAGCTCCGGCACCCGCAGCCCGAGCCTGCGGGCGAGCTGCCCGCAGATGACCTCGGCGACCAGGGTCTTGCGCCCCTGGCCGGCGCCGGTGAATTTCATGACATACGTGCCGAGGTCGTCGGCCTCGACGATCCCGGGGAGCGAGCCGCCCTCACGCAGGGGCGTGACATAGCGGGTCGCTACGACCTCTTCCAACACTTTCCCAGGCCACCCATCTCTTCAGCCTTACAATCCACGGACGACTTCTCCGGGGCGTAGAGGCAGGAATCAGCGGTCAACGACGCTGGGGAGAATCTGGGGAGTTTCGGCCAGCGGGCCGGTCTCCCCGCTCCCCAAGCAGACCGTCGATGGTGCCGCGCCCCTTGCTGCCAGCTTCCGGCATGAAGTGAGCATAGTAACCGAGGGTGATCGCCGGCGAGGAATGCCCGAGCCACCGCGCGGATCTTCTTCCCCTTCGGAAGGGCGAAGTACAGCCTCCCCTGGATGGCCTGCACTTGGCGCCGAACATGAAGCAGGCCGCGTTCATGGTCGATCTCCTCCGGGCTCAGCCCGAACACCTCGCCCTGGCGGTTCACCGAGCCCGACGACCACGGGCTCGGACGCTCACGCGGAGGACTGACCACCAAGATCCACCTGGCGGTCGAGCAGGCCCAGAAGCCGATGGCCGGGCAGCGCGGGGACTCCCCGCAGTTCCAGGTCGTCCCGGACCGCATCCGCGTGCCCAGGCTCGGCCCGGGACGCCCCCGCACCCGGCCGGACAAAGTCCGCGCGCACAAGGCGTGCGCCGACGCGATATCCGCTGCACCATCCCGGAGAAGCGCGACCAGATCGCCAACCGCAAGAAGCGCGGCTCCCACGGGGGCCGGCCGCCGAAGTTCGACAAGGACGACTACAAGGAGGGCCACGCGGTGGAGTGCGGGATCAACCGCCTGAAGCGGCACCGCGCGGTGGCCACGAGGTACGACAAACTCGCCGTCCGCTACGAGGCCACCGTGCTGATCGCGGCCATCAATGAGTGGCTGTGATCAGTACAGCTTGCGGGCCAGCAACTGCACCGCCTGCGACCGATGGCCGTTCATCGTGGCAACCTCGATCCGGCTCTCGTCCACCAGGTCGAAGCCCGACAGCAGAGCACGCAGCTCCGCGATGTCGTGATGCCGACACACCGCACCGTCGTCTGTAGCGAACACCCCGTACGGTGTGCCGAATTGCTGGGCATAGGCCGCGTAGCGGCTGTGGTTTCGTTCGTCGTCCTGCAGGACCACGTCGCTGACGTAGAGCAGCCCGCCGGGCACCAGGACGCGGTTCAGCTCGTCGACCAGTGCCCGCTGAGCATTGCCGTCGGGGACACACGTCAACACTGCGAACAACAGGACGACATCGAAGCTCGCCGACGTGTGAGTCAGGTCCGGCGGGGACTCCAGGACGGCGAAGCGCAGGTCAGGCCGCGACTGACGGCCCCGCTCGATCAGCGCGGGAGACAGGTCTACACCGGACACGTCAGAGAAGCCGTGCTCGCTCAACTCGGCCATCACCCGGCCGTATCCACACCCGTAATCCAGGACCCGAGCGCTCCGGCTCACCCCCGCCAGCCAGCTGAGATTCACCGGATGGGTGAACGTCTTCGTTGCGCCGACGCTGTCCCAGTATGCGATCTGACTACCAAGATCCACCATGCGAGTGCAGCATAGGGCCATCACCGACTCCGCACGTCACCGCTTGATCCACCTCTGAAACAGACCCTAGCCCGAAGGCGCACGAGGAGAAGCGAGGCGAGAGCGATGCCTGACACGGACATCTGGGGGGTACGCACAGGAAGTCGGACACCATCCGCCGCATCGACACCGCGGAGGGGTGGGTCTACGTTGACCGGACCAAGGACGAGATCAAGGACGCGCCCGAGTAGGACGACGCCCGACACGCGGGCGAGCCCACCTACCTCGAACGGTTCGCCCGCTGTTACGGCACGCCCCCTATGTAGTGCCCTGGCAAGACCGGGGAGATACCGGCGGAAACAGCTTCAGGACAAGGTGGCCTGAGGTGCGACCACGGTGAAGATCGCCCCGTCGGCGTCGGCAAGGTCGATCCACCTGCTCGTGGTGGACGTGTGCACGGGCGGAGAGGACGTGCCGCCCAAACTCGTCGTGGCCGCGATCGCCTCTTCCAGGTCCGGTACAGGGAAGTGGACGTGCCAGCGCGGGCGGATCCCGGGGTCCGGTGCCTCGTCGGTCGCACGACCGCTGATGCGCGCGACGGCGGCGTGGCCGTGCCGCAGGACGACGTCGTCGTGCTCGTAGGACGCGACACAGCATCCGGCCCGCTCCCCCGCCCAGCCGAGCACCTCCCCGTAGAAGATCGCGGCCTCGAAGGCATGGCGTGTGTGCAGCTCCAGCCAGGCCGGGGCGCCGCCACGACCCACTGACCAGTCCGGGACGACCGCTCCCTCCCAGAACCCGAAGACCGCTCCGGCGGGGTCGGCCGCCAGCCCCGCCCTGCCGGTACCGAAGGCGAGGGGCCCCACCGCCATGGTCGCTCCGCGCTCGGAGATTCTGGCGGCGGTGACATCGGCGTCGGAGACGGCGAAGTAAGGCGTCCACGCCACCGGCAGGTCGAGTCGTTCGGCCGGTGCACCGATACCCGCGACGGGCATGCCCTCCTGGAGAGCGACCGAGAAACTGTCCCCGAGGCCGCTGGAACGGAACTCCCAGCCGAGGACACCGGCATAGAAGCTCTGCGCGGCAACCAGGTCCCAGGACATCAGACTGACCCAGCACGGGGCGCCCGCGATCTCGTGGCTCGAAGTGGACACGGCCGTCACCCTCGCATCACCCAGGCGGGAAGGGACACCTTCAACCGTAGACCCGCCAAAGGCATCGGGCCGCGAGCGGGCCCCGTCCGACAGGGAGCGCCTCCATCCGGAGGGGGAGACCGGACGGCGGCGCCCGTTCGCGCATGCCCTCGGCGCGCCGCTTCATGCGCACGAAGGCGTCACTCCCCACGCGGCAACAGCGGGCCCAGCGGTCCGAGGTCCAGGTTCAGGTCGTCCAGCGTGTAGCCGTGCTCGACGCAGAGATCGGACAGCGCGTCGTGCAGTGCCATCAGGGTCGCGCCCAGCTCCTCTTCCTGGTCGTCTGTGAGGTCGCCGGCGTCGACGCGTCGCAGGGCCTGCCTCTCGATGAGCTGGCGCACGAGTTCCACGATCGTGAGGACGAGCTTGAGGAGGTCCTCCTCCACGGTCTCGCGGCCTGTCCGGATCCGGCGAGCGGGAGGCAGGGACTCTTCGGCGGGGGTGGACGGCGCCTGGAGGAGACGGAACGTGTCGCCCAGGTTGGCCGCGACATCGCGCAGGGCGGGCGAGGGGGCCGGGGAGCTCTTCCGTTCCCCGGGCGTCGGACCGGTCCCACTCACGTCGGCCCCCGGTCGGCCGGTGCCAGCGGGTCCGCCTCGGTACCGACGGACACGATCAGGGCGCGGAGCGAGATGCGCACGAGGTCGATGTCGGCGATCGACAACACGATGTCGCCGGACAGGACCACGCCCCCGCTGAGCAGCCTGTCGAGCAGGTCGACCAGGGCGACCTGGCGTCCGGGCAGTGCTTCGACGGGCCTGGCGCCGGTCACGGCACTCGCCCGTCCCGGTCTTCGTCCGGCGGGAGCGACGGAGGCGGCGGCGGCATGGCGAAGGAGTAGGGGGCCCAGGGGCCTGTGACGTCGATGCGTATGCCATCGATGTCCTCCGCCGCCGCGGTGACCGCCTCGCGGAACGCGTCGGCCTGATAGTCCGGGACCAGGTAGGCGTCGTTGAGGACGTTCTCGTCAGGCCCGGCCAGGGTCCCGCGCTGGGCGGGGTGGCGCACGCAGTGCGGGGTGAAGCGGGAGGCGAGGGCCTCGATCCGTTCGGCGGCCTGCTGGGCGTGCAGGTAGCGGCTCTCCTGGGCGCTGTGCTGTGCGCGGCGCCGGCGCAGGTATGCCTTGCCGGGGCTGAGTGCGGCGGTGTCCCCTGAGTCGGCGGCTGTGTCGTCGTGCGTCTCCTCCGAAGGCACTGCGGCGGTGACGTAGAGCTTGACCCCGAACTCGCTCTGGCCACGGAGCAGGTCGATCCGCTCGGCGAAGGCGTGCCGCTGGGCGACGAGCGCCCGGCGAGCCCGGTCGTCGTTCTGGTAGACGGTGGCCAGGCGCAGGGGCAGGACAGTGTCGTGGCGGGCGATCGTCTGGACGACCTCGTTGTGGGCCCTTGCGACGCCCTCCAGCCACTCCAGGTCCTCGAAGCGCTGCTTCAGTGCACGTTCGTCGAATTCGTGGGGTGCGACGCGGCTGATGACGAACGCGACGGCGTCCTCCGTGCCGCTCGTACGGAGGGTGCTGCCCGGCACGTCCTCGCTCTGGCTCTCGCTCTCCCCCGTAACGCCGAGGAGGGAGACGGGTGCCCCCGACACGCCGCGGACGCCGAGGAGCTCCGTCCGCAGCCGCCTTGTGTCGGGAGCCGCGGCGTAGACGTAGGTCAGTCCGTCGTGACCGTTCATGCTCTGCGCCTTCGGGGTGGTCGCTCAGCGGCGTCGTCCGACTCCTCGGCGGTACCCGGATCCGACTCCTCGGCGGTACCCGGCATCGTGGCCGCCTCACCGGACGCGTCCGTCTCGCGTCCCTGCGACCGGGATGTGGGCCTTCGCCGGGCGTCCCCAGGGGTCACGGCCTCGCGCCGCAGCTCTTCCAGTTCCGCGCGCAGCCGGCGGTTCTCCTCCGCCAGCGGATCACCGCTGTGTCTCGACGAGAGCGAGGGGTCGTGCTCCCACCAGTCGATGCCCATCTCCTTGGCCTTGTCCACGGAGGCGATCAGGATCCGCAGTTTGATGGTCAACAGCTCGATGTCGAGCAGGTTGATGCGGATGTCCCCGGCGATGACGATGCCCTTGTCCAGGACACGTTCGAGGATGTCCGCAAGGTTCGCGGAGGAACTCGGGCCGTACGGTATCGGCGCCGCTCGGGAAGGGACGTGCCCGAAGCGCTCGGGCAGGGGATCAGACACGACGCTGGCCTCGTCTCCGGTTATGGCGTCTGCTGCCGATGGGCCGTGATCTCGTCCAGCCGGTCGAGCAGCTCGTCCTCACGTTCGTCGAAGGTCTCCTGATCGATCTCACCTCGTACGAGCCGGCCCTCCAGGTCCGCGAGCTCCCGCCAGACGGGAGCGGGGTCGTAGTACTCCTCCTCCGCCTTCTCGGTCACCCTCTCGGCGACCCAGACGACGCCGCGCAGCGGGGCGAGCGGCAGCGTGAGCAGGTACGTCACCAGGCCCATCTTCGTGCCCTCCTTCCCGGGGGCGTTCAGTCACTGCACGAAGCTGTACGGCGGAAGCGGGCCGCTGAGCCGCAGCTCGACGTCGTCCTCGATCTCCTGGGCGAGGTTCGCCTGCGACGCGAGGAATTCCTGCTTCCGGTCCTCGGGGACCAACAACGAGAAGTTGAGGAAGTCATCGCCCGACGCCTCCCGGATGCTGTGTTCCCGGGAGAACGGCACCATCGCCTCGACGAGCCCGGACGCCAGGGCCTCCTGCCGTTCGCGCACCTGCGCGGCCACCAGCTGACCGAGGGCGAGCGGCAGCTGCGGATCCTCCTCCCCGGAGCGGATCCGCTCGTTCAGCTCCTGGGCCTCGGGCGTCTCCCGCAGGATCTGGCGCAGGAGCTGCTCCTCGTCCTGGGACGCGCGCACGTGGTACTCGGCGCAGCCGTCGAGCCGCTCCAGGTTGGCGAGGTAGCTGTCGGCGTCCCTGCGGAGCACCTCCTCGACCGTCGCCTCGTCGGGGGCGGTGTAGCCGAACTGCAGGGGCAGGACGGGGCCGCCCTGCATGAGACGTTCCTGCACTTCCTGGTGGATCAGCAGATCACGCCGCTTGGGCCGGATCTCCTCGGAGATGTCGCTGACCACGGCACGAAGCGGCCCGGAAGCGAGGACGCGTACGGGCGCCGATTCCGAGCCGACTCCGGACATCTCTTCGACGGAGGCGGGATGGTTCTCCGCGACGATCGCGTAGACGTAGAGGGCCATGGGTCACTCCCTCTCCCGGCGCGCCGTACGTCGGGCCGCGGGTCGCCGGCGCCGAGGAGCGGGCTCCTCCTCCGCTTCCTCCTCCTCGTCCGGTTCCTCGTCGTCGCGGGACTTTCCGGTCAGGGACTCCGTCACCGCTTCGACCGCCCCGCTGAGCGCCCCCTTGGACTTGCCGTGGGCCCCGTCCTCCACCATGTTCCCCACGACCTCGGGAAGCTGTGCCGGGGCCTTGCGGCCCGCCTCGAGATCGAGCCTGTTGCAGGCTTCGGCGAAGCGGAGGTACGTGTCCACGCTGGCCACGACGATCCGCGCGTCGATCTTGAGGATCTCTATGCCGACCAGGGAGACGCGGACGAAGACATCGATCACCAGTCCCCGGTCCAGTATCAGCTCCAGGACGTCGTAGAGACTGCCCGTGGAGCCGCCACCCCTGCTGACAGCACTGCCGCTCTGCGGCACCATGGTCATGGCGCCTCCTTTCACGGCCGACCCGACGTCAGAACGGCCGATCGATCATTCCGCGGTTGTAGCGGCGGGTTCGTTCGAACGAGATCAACGCCCCCTCCTCGTCGAGCTTCACCTTGTAGCTGGCCAGAACACTGGTCGTGTCGGGAATACGCTCCAGCTCCAGGACCTCCACCTGCGCCTCCCACCCCTCGTCGGTGGGCTTCAGCGAGGACACGGACTCCGGTGGTCTGCCCAGCAGTGTGGCGAGTTGGGCGGCAGCTGCTCGCATCGCTGAAGCCGCGTCGACGGATTTCGTCCGTCGTGACGCGGGCTTCCGCCGCTGGCGCTCCTGTCGTTTGTCGTCGTCGGCGTGCGCAGCTGCCCGGCGAGGGCGGTCCGGGTCCGATGAGGCCATATGGCGCTCCAAGAGGACGTACAGCCAACAAAGGCTAGAATTCCATGATATAGGGGCAAATGCCATGCCGGGAGAGCAGGCTCGTTCCTCACCGCCCGAACGGGGCGTCCTTTACGGGGGTAGGTGGCGCGCATCCCCACGCGAAAGTCCCGTACCGGGCGGCGGCACGGCCGCTGGCGCCCGGTGAAGGGACAGGGGTCATGGATGACACGACCAAGATCACCCTGGCGGCCGCGCTGGCCGGAGGCTACATCCTGGGACGCACGAAGAAGGCTCGCCTCGCGTTCACCCTGGCGACCTATATCGCGGGCCGGCGCTTCGGCCTGGAGCCGCGACAGCTCGTGACCCAGGGTCTGACCAAGCTCAAGGAGATTCCTCAGGTCGCCGACATAGGCGAGCAGCTCAGAGGCGAGGCTCTGGACGCCGGCCGCCAGGCACTGACTGCGGCAACCAACCGCAAGCTTGCCGAGCTCGCGGACTCGCTCCATGAACGGACGCTGGCGATCGGCAGCGGAGAGGGGAAGGGAGAGGAGGAGGACGAGGAAGGCCGCTACGACGACGAGGACGAGCCGTACGAGGACGAGGACGAGGACGAGAAGGAGGACGAGGGCTACGAGGAAGACGAGTTGGAGGCCGGGGAGGAACCTGAGGAGGAGGACGAGGACGAGGAGGAGGAGGAAGCCGAGGAGGAGACACCGGAGAGGCCACGCTCAAAGCGGTCCTCACCTCCGTCGTCCCGTACACGGGAGAGGGGAACGACCGAGTCTCGTCCACGTAGAGCCTCTGAGAGTCGAGCTACGACCTCGACTGGCAGGAAATCCGCCGCGCCGGCCAAGAGCACGGCCACCAAGCGGCCCCCGTCGAAGACCGCCGCGAAGAAGACCACGCCTCGGAGGCGGTCGACGTCCGAACGGGCGCCCGCGAAGAAGGCCGCGCCGGCGAAGCGAGCCGCCCCGGCGAAGAAGACCACCAGCGCCCGGCCGGCGAAGAAGACGACAGCGCGTAAGACGGCGGCGGAGAAGCCGGCGGCCGGGAAGGCCCCCGCAAAGAAGGCGCCCGCGAAAAAGGCCCCAGCCAAGAAGGCCCCCGCAAAGAAGGCGCCGGCGAAGAAGGCGCCCGCCAAGAAGACCGCAGCGAAGAAGACCGCGGCGCGCACGAGCCCGTCCCGCAAGCCGGCGGCGAAGAAGACGGCGGCGCGCAAGCCGTCGACGCGGAGGTAGGTCATGGCAACCGAAGACCGCAGAGACGACAAGAAGTCCGAATCCGGACTGGACCGGTTGCTTGGTGAGCTGGGTGGGTTCCTCACCGCCCAGGCCGGAGAATTGGCGGAGAAGGCCACGGACAAGCTCGGAGACGTCACCGACCAGCTGTACGACGTGGCCGAAAACGGCGGCAAGCTCACGGATATCGGCGGACGCATCTTCCAGGGCGACTCCCCTGTGAAAGCCATGGTGGGGAGTTCACTCGGCGGCCTCAAGGACAAAGTCACCGATGCCGCGTCGAACCTGTTCGGCGGAGGCAAAGGCAAGCGCAAGAGCGGAACCCAGAAGATCACCAGCATGGTCGAGACGGTCGACGTGGGCGCTCCCTTGCGCAGGGTCTACAACCATTGGACCCAGTACGAGGATTTCAGCGGATTCACCAAGGGCGTCCGCAACGTCTCGCAGGGCGACGAGACGAGCACCGACTGGAAGGTCAAGGTCGGCCCCTCGACCCGCAGTTGGAAGGCCACGGTCCAGGAGCAGGTGCCCGACGACCACATCATCTGGACCTCCGACGGTGCCAAGGGGTCGACTCGGGGCTGTGTGAGCTTCCATGAGCTCGCCCCGTCCCTCACCCGGATCCTGCTCACCGTCGAGTACTACCCCTCCGGCCTCTTCGAGAAGACGGGCAACCTGTGGCGCGCCCAGGGCCGTCGGCTCCGGCTCGACCTCAAGCACTTCCGCCGCCATGTCACCCTCACGGACGACGAGCCGGAGGGCTGGCGCGGCGAGATCCGCGACGGCGAAGTGGTCCGCTCTCACGAGGAAGCCCTCGAGGAGGAGGAACAGGAGAACGGCGAGACCGGCGAGGAAGAGGACGAGGAAGAGGACCAGGAAGGGCAAGAGCCCGAGGAGGAGTACGAGGACGACGAGGAGTACGAGGACGAGGAGGGGGACGGCGAGGAGTACGAGGACGCCGAGCCCGACGAGGACGACGAGGAGTACGCGGAGGCTGACGAGGAAGGCTACGCGGAGGGCGACAGGGACGAAGAGGCGGATGAGGACGAGGAAGACGACGAGTATGAGACCGCCGGTCGCCGACGGCGCAGACGGTGATCCCTGCGTCGGCCATCCGCCAGGACAGCAGGAGGAGCGGCCGTCCTGGCCGCTCCTCCTTCAGGTCGGGTAGCGTGCTCATCGGCCTCCGGGACCGGCCGGACCGTCGGTCATCGGTCAGTGCTTCAGCGTGTCCTTGGCTTTCCGCGCGGTCTGCTTGGCATCACCCGCGACCTGCTCGGCGCGGCCCTTCATCTCAAGGCTCGTGTTGCCGGTGGCCTTGCCCGTGGTCTCCTTCACCTTGCCCTTGGCAGTCTGGGCCATGTTCTTGGCCTTCTTCCCTCCGGCCATGACAGTCACCTTCCCGCACAGTTCTGGCCCCGCCCTCGTGGCCGGGTCATCGCGGCGACTACCCCAGATGCTCGCTCGCATGCGCGATCAGCGCTTGAAGACGTCCTTGCCCTTCTCCTTGGTCTGCCGGGCTCTGCCCCGAGCCTGCAGCGCGGCACCCTTGGCCGCCGTCGTGTCGTCGCCCGTCGCATGGGCGGTTCGCCTGACGGCCTTGCCCGTGATCTGCTCGATCTTGGCCTTGGCCTTCTCCTTGGCACTCATGTCGGTCGGTCCTTTCTCGGACAATCACGGAAGCGCCTACCCGCCACTCCGCCCCATACCCGCTCGCTTACCCTCGGTCCGCCGGCGACGACCCATTCGTGTGCGGGGCCGACGCGCGTCGTATGGCCGTGTCCACCCGGGCGCTTTGCTGCGGATCTGGAAGTTCGTCCGTCATGACGAAGAGCGCTCTTGTCATCATCGACATGCTCAACACGTACGACCACCAGGATGCCGAGCTGCTCGTCCCATCCGTCGAACGCGTGCTGCCGGCTGTGGTGGGCCTGCTGAGGCATGCCCGTGAGCTCGGACTTCCGGTCATCTACGCAAACGACAACTTCGGCAGATGGCGCTCGCACCACGGGGAGATCGTGGACGCGGCGCTCGCCGGCCGGTACGCAGGGCTAAGGGTTGTCCCGTAAGCAATCTCCGGGTCGCCTCGGGCACGGTTGATCATGGTGAGGCTCGTTGGTTGATCCGGTGAGAGCGAGGGTTGTGCATCCGGGCGATGCCGAGCATGGCGTGGTGGACGCCGTCGCCTTTGAGGCGGCAGTCGCGGAGGATCTTCCAGGTCTTCATCCGGGCGAAGACGTGCTCGACCCGTGCCCGCACCTGCTTGTGGGACCTGTTGTGATCCTCTTTCCAGGCTGGGAGTTCGGTCTGGCCACGCTGCCGGCGGTGCGGGATGACAAGTCCGGTGCCCGGGTAGCCGCCGTAGGCGATCGTGAGGGCCCTGCCGACGGCGGCCTTGGCGCCGGACTCCTCCCACGCCTTGCAGTCGTTGCGGTTCCCGGCGTGCGGCCGACCGACCACCACGATCAGGCGGGTGTCGGCATCAATGCCATGGGCCAGGTCACCGCCGAACCATTCGCCCGCCTCGCGCAGATGACGACGGCGGAACCCAGTCGCTCCCCGGCCGGCACCGAATCGGCATGGGCCCACACCCACGTGCCCCAGCGCATCACCTCCGACGCGGACCCCGACCACATCACAAGCCGGTGGGACGCCCGTGAGCAGGAAGCAATGGCCGACTGGATCGAAGCACAAGTGGAACAGTTCGCGCCCGGCTTCCGGGCTCTGATCGGCGCCCGCCGCATCCTGGCGCCCACCACCCTCCAGGCCATGGACGAGAACCTCCACAACGGCACCACCGCCCTCCATCGGCTGGCGATCTTCCGCCCCACCCCGGGCACCGGCCGCCCCGAGACCCCGGTGAAGGGGCTCTACCTCGCCTCCGCGGCCGCCCACCCGGGCGGAGGAGTCCACGGAGCACCCGGCGCCAACGCCGCGCGGGCAGCGCTCCGATCCCGCGGGCTGCAGAGCCTCCTCCACCGAGCCCAGCCCGTCTGACCCGGCGCCACGCACTCCGAACTCATCGCCTCGATCGCGTCCGGCGCCGTCACATTCAGCCCGGTCGGAAGCGTTCTTTCCCTCGCCTCCGACATGGCAGCCCCTCGCGACGGTCAGGAGGAGGGCGGGTAGGGGGCGGACTTGAGGCGGCGGGCGAGGTGGGCGGTGTTGGCGGCGAGCGTCGTGGTGGTGGCTGCGGTCTTCTCGGGGGTCATGTCGAGGTCCTGGTAATCGGTGCCCTGCATCGCTTCGCCGACCCAGTAGGTGACGGCGTTGGGGGCGAGGGAGAAGCCGACGTCGTTGAGGCCCTGGAAGAGGTCGGCGCTGACCTTGTGTACACCGCAAAAGTTGAGCCGGAGCCCTCTTCCGCGTGAACAGAGCTGCGCTGCCCGATAGTTCGATGTCGAATGCGGGACGCGCCAGCGCCATGGTCCGCTGCGGTGCTGCACCGCTTCGTTTCGGCGCGGGGGCGCCCGCGCCGGCGCTTCATCGGGGCGCGAACGGAGTCATCTGACGGGCGAGGGCCATTCGACCCTGCGTCCGGCCGCCGCCCTGGGCCGCTTGGTGATCTTTCACTCGACCGTCCCCTCCGTCTCCCTGCCCCCTGTGGGTGAACGCCTCGGCCCGCATCCACTGGAGCAGTCAGGTTGTGTCACATCGCATCGGTGCTGGCATGTTTAAAACCGAACTGACGGTGCACTCGCAGGTCAAGAAGACGAAGCCGGCAGCCGCTTCCGAGGTTTCTCGGGACAGCTGTCTGGCTCAGCGGAGCGTCAGGAGGGCCGAGTGCAACACCGAGTGGGCCACCACCACGGCAGACACCGCACGCTCTCCCGATGGAGACCACGCGCCGTCCTCCGCCGGAGCCTGGTGCGCATCACCAAGTGGGAGCTCCACCTCATGGCATGGAGCGTGCGGATGACGTTCCGGCGGGCCCTGCACGCCGTGGCGCCCTCGGCGGTCCGGCACAAATGGTAGCCCGAGGCGTGTACCGAGCCTGCGGAAGGACAAGAAATGAGCACCTGGGAGAAAACCAAGGGGCAGATGGAAGAGGTGGCCGGCAGCGCCATCAGGAGGACCGCCCACGCCATGGGAAACGAGAAGCTCGCGGCTAAGGGCGGCGCGCTGCAGATGCGCGGCAAGGCCCGGCGCCTGAAAGAGAAGGGGAAAGACACGCTTCCCTGAGGTCGGGGGTACGCGCAGACATGCCTACCGCCGCAGTACACCGGGACGTCACATCAGGAGACAGAACAAATCATGGGAATACTTGCTTGGATCCTGCTCGGGCTTCTCGCTGGCATCATCGCCAAGGTGCTGATGCCGGGAAAGGACCCGGGTGGCATCATCGTCACTACACTCATCGGCGTCGCGGGCGCCCTGCTCGGCGGCTGGCTGGGCAAGGTCATCTTCCACGTCGATTCCGTCGACGGCTTCTTCGAGGCCTCCACCTGGATCGCCGCCATCGTCGGCTCGCTCATCCTGCTCGCGGTGTTCCGCCTGTTCGCGCGGCGCAGATGACGCCGGAGCGGTGCCTGTCGGTGTACACGTGACGTCCCCACCTGCGTACGGATGAAAAGGGACAGTTCTTGATGCGTTGAGACCTGCTGCTCGGCACTCTGCTGCTTGTCGGTGAGAGGCGGCGGAAGGCGGTCGACGGTGGTCCTGGATCCGCATCACCGGGCTGGACCGAAAGACGGTCCGTAAATATCTGTCGGCACCGGGTCCGGCGACCCCGCCGCGCCGGTCAACCTCACCATGCGGCAGCTCGCGCCGCTGTTCGGCTGCTCGCCCGCGACGGTGTGCCGGGTGATCAAGCGGCTGCGGCCGCTGCTGGCGATCGAGCCGGCCACTCGCCCGGGCGACGCGATGGACCGGTCGTGGATCGTGGACGGCACGCTGATCCCGGTCCGTGACCGGAAGACCGGCGCGTCCTCGCGTAACTACAGGTTCTCGGCGAACGTGCAGGTCATCATCGATGCCGACACCAAGCTGGTGGTCGCCGCGGCCCGGCCGGTGCCGGGCAACACCGCTGACGCGAGGGCATGGCGGGACTCCGGCCTGGCCCAGAGCTGCGAAGGCATCACCGTGCTTGCCGACGGCGCCTACATCAACACCGGGCTCGTCCCGCACCGCCAACGCCCCGGACGAGCCCTCCTACCCGGTGAGGAAGAGGACAACGCCGAACACCGCCGAGTCCGGGCCCCCGTCGAGCACGCCTTCGCCCGGATGAAGCACTTCAAGATCCTCCGCGACTGCCGGCAGCGCGGCAACGGCCTCCACCACGCGGTCCAAGCGGTCGCCCACATGCACAACCTCGCCATGGCCGCGTGAGCAGGCCAGCCCCGAAACCCGCCCTGACCTGCCCGGACACACCCTCTGCAACCCCCTTTAGGGAGTATTTTGAAAGTTCCCGCACAGCATCCACGGGCGTCAACGCCAGCCGCCCAAGCAGTGAAGCGCGCCAGCGAAACCAGCCGTGCACCCCTCATCGCTCACCGTAGCCGACCGTCACGAGTTCCGCGTTTGACGACAGCCTGGCACGGGGTTGCACTGGATTCATGGACGCTGCGGTGACTCCGCCCTAGGGAGAGCAGCGATGACAACCATGGAAAGTTTCACCCTTCTGCAGCCGTACAAGATCGCCGAGGAGACGTTCGTCATCCCATGGGCCCTTGAGGCGCCGCCGGTCGGCCACTTTCCGATGAACTCGATGGTGATCCGGGGAGCAGAACCGATCCTCGTGGACACGGGGGCGCCCGCGGTGCGCGCCCAGTGGCTGGAGGCGGCCTGGTCCGTCGTGGATCCCCTGGACGTACGGTGGATCTTCCTCACCCACGACGACCGCGACCACGCCGGCAACCTCCTGGCGGTCCTCGCCGAATGCCCGAACGCGACCCTGCTGACGACATGGTTCTCCATCGGCCGCATGGCCGAGGAGTGGGAGACCCCCATCAACCGGTGCCGCTTCATGACCGACGGCGACACGATCGACGCGGGCGACCGCACCCTGGTCGCCAAGCGACCGCCTCTGTACGACAACCCCACAACCCGCGCTCTCTTCGACCCCAAGACCAAGGTCCTGTGGGCCGTCGACACCTTCGCCACGAACGTGGCGACCCCCATGCCCGAAACAGCAGCGATGTCGCCAGACGAATTCCGCGACGGCCAGTTCTTCGGCGGGCGCCTGGTCTCCCCCTGGGTCGCCCTGCTGGACGCCCAAAAGTTCGGGACGGTCGTCACCGACTTCCAACACCTGAACGCCGAGGTCATCGCCGGCTGCCATTGCCCAGTCCTCCGCGGCCCCCAGATCCCCGAGGCCTACGACCTCCTCCGCCAGCTCCCCGACATCCCACCGTGGACAGAGTTCACCCAGGCCGACCTGGACCAGTGGATGGCGGCTGCCGAGAGCTCGGTTCCGCCGGAGCAGCCGCGGCCGTCTGGGACGTGAGTGGTGCTGACCACGGCGTTCGGATCTGTTGCACTCCGGCGCCTACGACCAGGACCCGCCGCTCGGCTGGGTCGTGTTCTGGATCGGGGTTCCCTTCCACGCCTGACGCCGTGATGATCATGGTGTGGGGCGTGGGGATCTTTCTGATGAGCAGTGGTCGGTGCTGGAAGCGTTGTTGCCTGCGGTGGGTGTGAGTCGCAGGTCCGGGAACCGGCGGCGGCTGGTCGATGGTGTGCGTTGGCGGGTGCGGACCGATGTTCGGTGGCGCGATCTGCCGCGCGAGTACGGACCCTGGCAGACCGTCTATGGGCTGTTCCGGCGCTGGCAGCGCGAGGGCATATGGGCCCGGCTGCTGACCTTGTTGCAGGGGCGGGCGGATGCGGCCGGGCTGATCACGTGGGAGGTGAACGTCGACTCCACGGTCTGCCGGGCGCATCAGCATGCGGCTGGTGCCCGCCGGGACGGCCCCTGACAGAAGGAGCCGCCCGGTGGGCTCGGGGTCGAACCGGAGGATCACGGGCTGGGCCGGTCGCGGGGCGGGTTCACGACGAAGATTCATCTGGCCTGCGAGCAGGGCCACAAGCCGTTGTGGTTGCTGGTCACGGCGGGTCAGCGGGGTGACAGCCCGCAGTTCGAGCCGGTCCTGGAAGCGATCCGGGTGCCCAAGCCGGGTTGTGGTCGTCCCAGGAGCAAGCCGCTGCGGGTGCGTGGTGACAAGGCGTACTCCTCGCGCGCCAACCGTGCTTACCTGCGCAGACGGGGGATCCGGTGCACCATTGCGGAGCCGGCGACCCACCAGTGACTGTGAACCAGCGCCCGCCCATGCGGCCGTGCCATGCTGGCACCGGCGTCGGGCAGCACGCACATGGGGAGGATTCAGCGGCCGCCAGACACTACTGCACCGACAGTGAGAACGGCGGCCACGTCGACGACCCGTCCGAGGACGCGCTGTTCATGCTGATCAGCGACCTCAACGACTCCGACAACACCTTCCTCGTCATTCAGCCCGACCAGGACGACCCCACGTGGTTCGCCTCAGTCGCCGTTCTGGACGAGGGCGGATGCGAGATCGTCCGCCGCGATACCACCCGCAGGGAACACGACGTCTTCGTCGAGACCAGCACCGACCGCATCGCGGGCGACCTCACCAAATGGCTGGCCGCCCGCGCTTCCCAACCGTCCAGGTCGTCCGCATCGCGCAAGCGGTAGATGAGCGTGATCAGGCCGAGGGCTGGCACGGCCATGAGTCACGCGACCAGTGGGCGGTCATCCGCCGCCAGGCGGACTGCCAGCCAGCCGAAGGCGGCGCCGGACAGAGCGACGACGCCCACGACGACGGCTAGCTCGTGACCTGCCATCCCGCTGTCTCGGATGACCAGGCCCGTCCAGAAGACCAGGACCGCAAGTGCGACTCCGCCCGCGAGCCACGCTGGTCCTGGTCGGCCGTCGACGGCGAAGACGACCGCGAGCCAGGCCGGTCAAGAACAGGTTAAAGAAAACCGCAGGTCAGCAGCGCGTGATACACAAAACGGACGCGAGATCAATGTGCGTTACGTGCACGATGGGCGCTACGTGCGATCTCCGATGCATACCGCAGCGAGATCCTGGCCCTCCATGGGAGCAGGATCTCGCCGTATGGCATTTGAAATGCCATACTCGTGCCATGGCTGACGACGACACCGACTTTCCTCCCGGCGACGGCCCCACCAGCGGCATCTCCGTCTCCCTCACGGCTGGCACACTGCAAGCGATCCGTGAGCGGGTCGGCAAGCGGGGTGTGTCCGCGTTCCTGGAGAAGGCCGCGCAGCGGCAGATCGAGCGCGACAACCTGGACGAGCTGATCGCCGACTTCGACAAGACCCACGGCCCCGCCGATCCGGAGGCAGTGGCCGCCAAGCGCGCGAAGCTCACCGGTGGCACCTCCTCCGATGCCGGTGCGGCCGCGTGAGCGGCGCCCTGGTCCTGGACAGCGAGGGCCTGGCCAAAGCCGTGCGACGCGACCGCGAGGTCCACGAGTGGCTCACCGCCGCCCGCGACGCCGACCTTCCCGTGATCACCTCAGCCGCGGTCCTTGTCGAGGTGATCCACCCGCGGATCAACGACGCCGCCCTCAAATGGACGCTGTCCCGCTTGCGGGTCGAGCCGGTCACCCAGGCCCTCGCGCAGACCGCCGCCACCCTGCTGCGCGCGGCCGGACTGCACGGCCACAAGTACGCCATCGACGCCATGCTCTGCGCCACCGCCCTCACCCAGCCCGGCCGCGTCACGATCCTGACCTCCGACGTCGAGTACATCACCATGCTCACCGTCGATCACCCCCGCGTGACCGCCGAGAAAGTCTGATCCGCGCCGGTTCGCCGAGCGCGGCGTGACGCGTGCCCTCCGGATCGACCACCTCATGCGTCGCGACGGCGCACATTTCGGACGTCAGCCGGCTGCGACCGTCGCCCCGGCGTACGCCACCGCCGTCAGGGCAAGCACGGCAGCCGGTAGGGCCCGCACGGGCGGGTCGCCGTGGCGCAGGTGGACAACCGCGGCCGCGGCCATCAGAAGCGCGAGCCCGATGCCGGCGGCCACCCCGAGCGGGGCGGAGGCCGGTCCGAGCAGCAGTCCGACGGCTCCGGCCACCTCAAGTGCGCCGACGACGCGGTAGAGGCCCGGTGACATGCCGAGGTGCGCTGCCGCCCGCCGCATGAAGGGCACCGCGGCGATCTTCCCCAGCCCCAGCGGGAGGAAGACGAGGGACAGTGCGGCCGCGAGGGTGATCTCTGCGGTGGTCACGCCGGCCGCCTCCGGCGTTCGGTGCTCAGGCGGGCGAAGTGGTCGATGAGGTCGGGGGCGTCCACGGCTGCCGGGTTGACGACCTGCTCGGCGGGGGCGCCCTGGAGGAGGCGTTTGACGGGGACTTCGAGTTTCTTGCCGGTGCGGGTGTGCGGGATGCCCGGCACCTCGATGATCTCGTCGGGGACGTGGCGGGGTGAGGCGCCGGTACGGATCGCTTCCTTGATCTTCTCTCGGAGGGCGTCATCCAGGGTCACCCCGGCGGCGAGGACCACGAACAGGGGCATCCAGTAGCCGCCGTCGGGTTCCTCCGCTCCGATGACGAGGGCCTCGGTGATCTCGGGCAGGCGTTCGACGACGTCGTGGATGTCGGCGCTGCCCAGGCGTACGCCGTTGCGGTTCAGGGTGCTGTCGGAGCGCCCGTGGACGATCACCGAGCCGTGACCGGTGACCGTGATCCAGTCACCGTGCCGCCAGACGCCGGGGTAGGAGGAGAAGTAGGCGTCGCGATAGCGGGTGCCGTCGGGGTCGTTCCAGAAGTACAGCGGCATCGACGGCATCGGGCGGGTGACGACCAGCTCGCCCACCTGGTCCACCACCGGGAAGCCCTCGCCGTCGTACGCGGCCAGCGCCACCCCGAGATGAGGTGCGGACAGCTCCCCGGCCCAGACGGGAGTGTTGGGCGCGCTGCCCGCGAAGCCGGACACCACGTCCGTGCCGCCACTGATGGACGCGAGCAGGACGTGGTCGCCGACGTGGTCGCGGACCCAGGGGTAGGCGGAGGCCGGCAGGGCGGAGCCGGTGCAGCCGACCACACGGATCGACGACAGGTCGTGCCCGGACGGGTCGATGCCGTACTTGGCCATGCCCAGCAGGTACTGGGGGCTGGTGCCGAAGACGGTCACCCGGTGGCGTGCGACGAGCTCCCACAGGACGTCGAGCTGGGCGAAAGGTGCGGGGCTGCCGTCGTACGTGCAGGTCGTGGCGCCGGTCAGCAGGGTGGAAGCGACCAGGTTCCACATCATCCAGTGGGTCGTGGTGTACCAGAGCAGACGGTCGCCGGGTCCGAGGTCGGAGTGCAGGCCGAGGGTCTTCAGGTGCTCCAGCAGGACGCCGCCGTGACCGTGGACGATGCCCTTGGGCAGACCGGTGGTGCCGGAGGAGAACACGACCCACAGAGGGTGGTCGAACGGCACCGGCGTACACGTGAGTTCCTCGGCGCGAGTGGACGCGTCCTGCCACGGCACCACCAGCGACGGGAACGCTCGCGAAGGCCACGGCAGGCCCACGTGGTCCACCAGCAGCGTCGCCTTCAACGTCGGGAGGTGCGCGGCCAGCTCACCGGCGGCCTCGCGGCGGTCGTGGGTGGTGCCGTTGAAGAGGTAGCCGTCGGCGGCGATCAGGACGGCGGGTTCGAGCTGGGCGAAGCGGTCGGCGGCCGCCTTGGGGGCGTAGTCCTGCCCGCAGACCGACCACACGGCGCCGATACTCGAGGCGGCGAGGAACGCGACGATCGCGTGCGGGGTGTTGGGCAGATAGCCGACGACCCGGTCGCCCTGGCCCACACCCAGCTCGCGCAGGGTCGCGGCCACCGAGGCGACCTGGGCGCGCAGGCGGCCCCCGGTCACCTCGTAGCAGGAGCCGGTCTCGTCGAGGGCGATGATGGCCACGTCCTCGTCGGCCAGTTCGCGCAGGGCGTGGTGGGCGTAGTTGAGGGTCGATCCGGTGAACCAGCGGGCATCGGGCATCCGCTCCTCGGCCAGCACCTGCTCGTACGGGGTGTCGGAGTCGATGTCGAAGTACTCCCACACCGCGCCCCAGAAGCCTTCCAGGTCGGTGACCGACCAGCGGTGCAGGGCGGTGTAGTCGGTGCCGTCCCTTCCGGTGTGGCGGGCGAAGTCCATGATGCGGCTGTTCGCGACGGCCTTGGGGTCAGGGGTCGTGAAGGGGTCCGGCCCGGTCATCGTGTGACGCTCCTCAGCAGGCTTTTCTCGGCGGTCTGTTGAAGGGGGAGGGTGCTGCGCGTGGTGTGCAGGAGAGTCGCCCAGATGGCGGTGTCGGTGAAGTCGCTTCCCCCTGTCGGGACGACGTCCGCGACGACGCGGTCGGGGCGCAGCAGTACGGCATCCGCCCGGCCACCGCGCAGCCAGGCAGCGAGGGTGCCGTCGTCGCCGAGGCCGGTGACAGGGATAGTCCGGGCGCCGAGCGCATGGGCGAGGGCGTTCAGTGCGGGCCAGGGTTCGGTGGCGGTCAGGATGGTGAAGGAGTCGCCGAGCAGCTCGTCGAGGCGGGTCCGCCGTCCGCCGGTGGTCATCCATGGTTGCGGGCAGTGGGTGCCCGCGAGGCCCCTGCGGATGCGGCGTCGGACGAGGGGTCCGGCGGTCAGGGGCGGGCTGAGGTCGCGGCCGGCCAGCTCCGTCAGGCCGGGTATGCGGCAGGCCGCGGCCAGGAATCTGCGGCGCAGCGCGGCGGCGCCGTCCTGGCCGCCGGTCATGGCCCAGCCCATCGCGACCGCGAGCCGTATGACGTGGCGGGCGTGCGGCTTGCGTTCACTCTCGTACGTCTCCAGGAGCCGCTCGTCGCCGCCCTGCCCCAGGACGCGGGCGAGCTTCCAGGTGAGGTTGTAGGCGTCCCGCAGTCCCGCGCACAGCCCCTGTCCGATGAACGGAGGGGTGAGGTGGGCGGCGTCGCCGAGGAGGAAGACCCGTCCGCTGCGCCACCGGTCGGCGATGCGCGCCCGGAAGGTGTACTGGGTCTCGCGGACGACCTCGAAGTCCCCGTCGTAGGAGGGCGGCAGCCATGGGGCGACCAGCTCGCGGACCGGCTCGTCGCCGCCCTCGAGCCGGAACTCCCAGCGATAGCGGTCCTCGCCGACGCGCATGAAGGTTGCCGGACGGTGTGGGTCGCAGACCTGGTCGACGCCTTCCCAGCAGCGGACGTCGGCGTTCGTGCGGACGTCGACGACGGTCCAGCGTTCCTCGAAGCGCAGGTCCTCCCATACGGCGCCGATGGCGTCGCGGGTGAGGCTGTTCGCCCCGTCGCAGCCGAGGACCGCCTCGGCCCACAGTTCGTGCTCTCCGTCGTCGTCGCGGTAGGTCACGCGCACGGGGCCGGCGGTGTCCGGGGCGACACCGGTGACCTCCACGCCGCCGCGCAGTTCGCACTGCGGGTTCCGGGCGAGGGCGTCGCGTAGCAGTCGTTCCAGCTCGGGCTGGTCGAACATGCTGGTCTGCGGGTAACCGTGACGGCCGTGCTCGGTACGGCGGAACTCGGCCATCACCCGGTGCCGCGCGTCAAGGAGCCGCAGCCCGTTCGCCGGGCGGGCGATCGCGGCGAACTCCTCCCCCACGCCCGCGGCCTGGAGGATCCTGCGGACCTCGTCGTCGGTGGCGACGGCGCGCGGGAGCGGGTAGACGTCCCGGTGGCGTTCCAGGACGACGGTGCGCACTCCGCGCCGGGCGAGGAGGAGGGCGGCGGTCACGCCCACGGGTCCCGCGCCGATGATCACCACGGGTACCTGCTGTTCGGTGCGGCTCACCTCAGGTCCCTACTTCGCGTCCGTGACGGAGGTTCGCTGCTCGCCGAGGTCGATCCGGCCGTCCGGGGTCGCGATCGTCGCTGTGATCACGTCTCCCGCGTGCAGGTAGTGCGGGTTCTTCGCCTGGGACTTGAAGAACGCCTTCCACTTCATGGCGGGCGGCAGCAGCGCGCCGATCTTCTCGACCGGCTTCGGCGGGGCCTTGAGGGCCGTGCCGCCGGGCGTGCCGGTCAGCAGCAGGTCGCCAGGGTCGAGGGTCTGGAAACGGGCCAGCAGGGTGAGGGCCTGCGCCGGGCGGACGATCATGTCGGCGAGGGTGCGGTCCTGGCGCAGCTCACCGTTGACGGACAGCTTCAGCCTGAGGTCGAGGAGATGGGCGAAGTCCTCCGGCTCCAGCAGGGCGAGGTACGGGCCGGTCGGTGTGAAGGTCGGGTAGGACTTGCTCTCGTAGAACTGCGTCCTGGTCAGCTGGACGTCGCGCGCGCTGACGTCGTTGGTGACGACGAGCCCGGCGACGTACGACGGCAGGTCCCGCTCGTCGACCGTGGCGCCGATGGGCAGGGTGGCGCCCATGACGAGCCCGAGTTCGACCTCGTAGTCGAGGAACTTCACATGCGAGGGCCGTACGACGGTGTCGCCGGGTCCGCTGACCGAGCCGGACGCCTTGCGGAAGAAGGCGGGCGGGATGTCGCCCGTGAAGCCCGAATCGCGGGCGTGGCTCCGGTAGTTGACCATCTGGGCGACCACCCGGCAGGGGGTGGTGACCGGCGAGAGGGCGACCAGGTCGGCAACGGGCGTGCCCGCCTCGGTCGAGCGTGCCGCCTCTCGTACGGCGTCACGGTCGGCGATCAGCTCGGCGGTGGTGGTGGCCTTGGTGTCGACAGGGATGGCCCGGTGGATTGGGGTCTCCCCTGCTCGAGCGGAGTCGAGAGCTTGGGGACGGACGACCCACCATCCGTCGGCGGTGCGCAGGACGTTGGTGCTCATGTCAGTACCTTCGTGAGGGGATTGAGGGTTCAGGACTTGGCGGCTCTGAGCAGGCCCAGCAGGCGCGCCGGGTCCATCTCGTTGTCGCCGCGCAGGGCCTGGATGACGTCGCGGACCCGCTGCGGGGAGGGACTCGCGCCGAGGAAGTCACGCGTGGCCGGTGGACCCCACTGGGCAAGACCGCTGGTCGACATGGGCGCCCACCCGGGCTCGACGTCGCGGGAGAACAGGTCGCCGTCGGCGAAGTGCTCCAGCATGAAGCGGTCGGGGTCACGCCAGTAGTCGAAGAGCTGGCTGCCCTGGATGTGCCGGCCGACGCCCCAGCTGCGCTGGTATCCGCGCTCCTTGAGGTATTCGCCGCCGACGGCGATCGAGTCCAGGTCGGTGACCTGATAGGCGGAGTGGACATAGCCGGTCCCCGGCCCCAGGTGCATGGCCAGCGTGTGATGGTCGGCCGGCACGCTGCCGAGGTCGCAGCGGATGAACGCCATGGTCGGGCCGCGGTCGCGCTGCCCGTCCAGGAAGAGGAAGTCGGACACGATCATTCCCAGCGTGTCCAGGTACCAGTCCAGGGCCCGGCCGAACACACGGGTCTCCAGGACGACATGGCCCAGCCGCTGGATCCGGGACGGCTCGCGCGGCGGGCGCTGCGTGGCGTTGGTACGACGGTGATCCGTGCCGAAGTTGAGCAGCAGCGGCCGCTGCTCGGGCAGGGCCGGCAGCTGCTCGCCGCAGTGCACCACCCGCACCGGGAAGCCGGACGGATCGAGCAGGTCGACCGCCTTTCCGCCGCCGGGCACGTCCACGTCACGCACGTCGGACCCGGTGGCCCGCGCCAGCCGGTCCAGATCGGGCCGCTCCGCCGCACGGAACGCCGGGCCGATGAAGCGGGACGTACGCCCGCGCCGGATCACCATGCACGGCGAGCCGGCGAACGTGCCGCGCAGCCACAGCTCACTCTCGGTGCGCGCGGCGACCTGGAAGCCGAAGTCCCGGGCGAAGACCTCGGCCCGCCCCAGGTCGGGCTTCTCGAACTCCAGCCAGGCCAGGTCCGCGACCTTGATCACGGGATTCCGGGAGCGGCCGGGATGCTCGCCCCGCAGGGCTCCCTGTTCGCTGTGCAGGTCCTGGTGGGCCGTCTTGGCATCGGCCCCGTGAACGCGGGTTTCAGACATGGTGCCCTCCGAGCAACATTGCCGTAATGAGGAAATCATCAACTTTGACAGTTCCGTCGTCAAGGTGTTCCCGGCGGGAAATGATGGATTCATCAGAACTGCAGCCGTCATCGCCTGCGCGGTTAGACTTGGCGCATGCCTACGTCAGCCCCGCCCAGCAACCGATTCGAGCGACGTCGCGCCGAGACCCGTGGCGCGCTCGTTCGCGCCGCCCGGCAGATACTCGCCGACAGCGGGGACACCGGCATCAGCATCCAGGCGATCGCCGAGCGCGCCGACGTGGGCTTCGGCTCCTTCTACAACCACTTCGAGTCGAAGGCCGAGCTGTTCGAGGCGGCGGTGGTGGACGCCCTGGAGGAGTACGGCCGGAACTTCGACCAGCGCCTGGCGGAGATCGACGACCCTGCGGAGCTCGTCGCGGCGGGCTTCCGCCTCAGCGCACGCATGGCCGACTCCCACCCGGAACTGATGCAGGTCCTGCGCCGTCGGGGCCTCGGCCACATCCACTCGGACAACGGCCTGGCCCGGCGGGCGCTGCGTGACATCGAGGTCGGCACGGCCTCCGGCCGCTTCACCGTGGTCGACCCGACCGTGGCCCTGTCCGCACTGGGCGGCACCCTGCTGTCCCTGGTGGAGCTGAGGTTCGCGCGCCCCGACCTGGACGGTGACGAGGCCGCGGCGAACCTGGCCGAGATGGTCCTGCGCATGCTGGGCGTACCACCGGACGACGCCCACGAGGTCGCCCGGCGCCCCCTCCCCGGCCCCGCCTGAGACGACCACTCCTACCCGGCGGCGGACGAACCCTGCCGAAAGGCGACCGAACGGCCGGTGAAGGCGGCGTCGATTCCGTCCCGCGTGGTGGTGACGGACCGCAGGTGCAGCCCCTCGGGGACGTTCTCCAGCGGGATGGGATCTTCCAGGGCCCTGTCCAGCAGGGTTTTCAGCGGAGGAAGCAGCTCGCCCCGGACGGTGCGGACGTCCGTGAAGGCGATGCGGTTGCCCGTCGCCGCCGAGACGGCCGCACTCACGGTGACGTCGCCGGCGACCGGCAGAACGGCCGTCGCACTGATCCGCCCCGGCTCGCCACCCGGTGACACCCGCACGCCGAGCGCGCCCGACACGTCACCGTACGAGAGGAACGCGGTCGCCCCGACATGGTCGGCGTGAGCAATGTCGGCACTTCCGGAGGTCTTCAGGCCGTCAAGGCGTACGGTCAGCTTCGTCACCGGCAGGGGCCGAGTCGAGCCGTTCGCGGGTATGTCATGGGCGGTCAGGTCGACGTGCCGGAGACTGCCCTTCGCCAGCTGAGTGAGCACGGGGAAGCCGCTGACGCGTACCGACGGCCGATCCGCGGTTCCCATGCCGTCCTGGAACACCTCGGCCGTACGGCTCTCCGCACGGGCCGCCGCGATCCGGTCGACTGCGACGCCACCTGTCAGCAACGCCGCCATAGAAGCGGCGAGGACGGTCAGGCGCCGCCCCCTCGGGGCTGAGGAGCCCATGGACAAGGGATCGCCGCGGTAGCGCTCGCCGGCATGCCCGTCATCGGGCTGGGGTTGGTGCATGGGATCGTGTCGCGCGGGTTCATCCGGCGGATGTGGGAGCCGAGGGGGGGTCCGCAGACCGCGCAGATCGGCGGAGTAGTCGAAGTCGTTGATCCGGTTCGGATCCTCACCGATGGCCGGGTCGTCGCCCTCTCGGCAAAGCCGCAGGTCAGCGACCCTTTTCGGCGGGCTCAAGGATCGCGACGCACTCGACATGGTGGGTCATCGGAAAGACATCGGCTTCCCACGGCGGGCTGTCACCTCTGTAAGCATGCTCCGAGGCTGTCCATTCGTCCGGCCCCGGCCCAAAGCGCACGCCTCGGCCCGCCGCGCGGCGGACGGTGGGTCAGCCGGTCGAAGGGACGGGGCGCGCCTTCGCCGACGGGATGCTCCGGAGGCGTACGGCGAGCCGGGTGCAGCGCGCGCCGAGTGCGACGAGGAAGGCGGTGGGCAGGAACACCGCGTCGCAGACGACCATGGCCATCGACAGGAAGGGAATGCCGAGGACGACGGCGATGCCCAGGTGCTCCGCGATCATGACGGCGAGCAGGACGTTCTTGACCCGGCGGTTTGCCAGCGTGAAGGGGAAGGCGACCTGCACCATCACCGTGGCGTAGCTGAGGGCGAGGACCAGCACGGTGCTGCCGGCGAGGGCCGCCGAGAGGCCGGGCCAGGGGGTGAAGTAGTCCAGGTGCAGGGCGTAGTAGAGGGCGCTCCCCTCCTGCCACCGGGTGCCCTGGATCTTGTACCAGCCGGCGGTCGCGTAGACGAGGCAGACCTGCGCCATGATCACGGCCATCGCGACGTTGTGGAGCATGGCACCGGCCGCGTCGAGCACGGCCCGGGCCTCGTGCCGCGGGAACCACAGCTCGGCCGCGTACCAGAGGCCCTGGACGGCCCAGAGGGTCCAGAAGACCAGGGACCAGCCGCGGGTGGGGTACGAGGAGAGCGGGACGAGTGCCGCCACCGACGCGGCCCACAGCAGCAGTCCGGCCGGGTCGCAGGCCGGCCAGGCGGTGTCCCGGGTCCCGCGGTCCGCACGGCGCCGGGCGCGCCGGGCGTCCAGGGACCACACCGAGGCGCAGCGGGTGAAGACCAGGTAGATGACCATGATCCGGACGACGTTGTCGCCGCCGTCCCCGACGAGGGTGTTGCGGTTGACGATCGACAGGAGCCCGGCCATGAGCACCACGGTGGTGCCCCTGGTGCGCCAGCCGAGGAGGACGGCGAGGGCCGCGGCCATGGTGACGCCGTAGACGGCCTCGAACCAGAGGCCCCCGTCCCCCCAGGCCAGCACGGTGAAGGTGCGCTCCTCGCGGACCAGTACCTGGGCCAGTTCGAAGGAGAGCGGACTGCGGTTGCCGTACAGCACGTGCCGGTTCGGCCATTCCCGCAGGAGGAAGGCGAGGACGACGGCGGACAGGCCGATCCTGAGGACGGCGGCCTGGTGGGGTGCGCGGACGGTGGTGAGCGCGGCCAGGAGGCGGTCGAGGCGGGCCGCGGGCGGCGCGGCCTGGGGGGTGGTCATGTCACAGACTCCTGTGGTCCTGTTCGGTCACCGTCCACCAGGGCAGCAGCCGGTAGTCGGTGGTGTCGGACGGCGTCTCCGAGCTCCACTCCGGCGGGTCCACCAGGGTGAACCGGCCCGCGACCTGGACGGAGACGATCCGTCCGCCGTCCCAGGTGGTGCCGATGCGCTGGAGCACCACGCGTTCGAGGTAGTCGCGGGTCAGCGCGCCGCGCGCGCCCTTGGGGCGGTCGTCCTTCAGGCTGTGCGTGGCGACGTACGCGTCCCAGGCCCGGCGCAGCATGTTCTGGTCGACGTGGCTGGGCGCCGGGTTGCCGTGGATCGCCTCGATGTCCTGGGCCGTGAGGTTGATCCACCCGCTCTGGTGGTAGCGGCCGTCCGGGCCGAGCGTGTTGACCCGGACCCCGACCGCGTCGTTGCGCTGCATCGGGTTCGGGGCGAACAGTTTCCAGTCCTGCCCGAACTCCGGCTGGACGTAGGCGTCGATGGCGTCGCGGTGTCTGACGCTGAGGGCGTTGGCCGGGGCGATGCTCAGGAAGACGAACGCCAGATGGACCAGCAGGGCACCGGCCAGGGCCAGCGCGGTGGCCGCGAGCGTGACCCGGGCCCCTCGTGACCACGGGACGGGCGGGGGCGTGGCTCCCATCGTGCTCCTTGTCCGGGCTTGTACGGGGTGGTGCAGGCTTGTACGCGTGGCTGGGGCGGCGTCCCGCGACCGGCCGCCGGGGACCGGTCGCAGGACGCCGCCGTGGATCAGGGGCGGGTGCTACAGCGGGCAGTTGTCCACGCGGACGCCCTGGTAGTTGATGTCCGGGTGGTGGTCGCTCAGGTAGTCGGCCACGTTGTTGGCCGCCCCGCCGCCGTACCACTGCGGGTTCGACACCACCTCGAAGAGGGTCGGGTCGGTGGGAGCGTTGTTCATCACGCCGTTGTTGGAACGCGCCGGCGGAGCACCGAAGACGGCGCTGTACTTCGTGCTCGGGCTGATGCCGGTCGGTCCCCACGCGTCGGGGTGGTTCTTCCAGAAGCCGGGCGAGCACCACTCGGCGTCACCGGGCGGAGTGGTCGTTCCGTCGGTACCGGTCGTGCCCGTCGTACCGGTGGTGCCTGTCGTGCCGGTGGTACCCGTCGTACCGTCGGTGCCCGTCGTACCGGTGGTGCCCGTGGTGCCCGTCGTGCCCGTCTGCCCGGTCGTGCCGGTGAGGCCGATGAGACCGGTCGTGCCGATGAGAGAGACGTCGCCCAGGATCTTCGGGGCGAAGTTCGCGTTCTGCGTGCAGTACCCGAAGGTCCCGCCCTGACAGCTGTGGTGGAGGTTGTGCTTCGACTTGTCGACGACGACATGGGGGCCGCCCTTGTCGTGGTCCTCCCCGCCGCGTACGGAGGCCACCGTTTCGGCGCTGCTGCCGATGGCCTGGGACACGCCGACCAGACCGAGTGTCAGCGCGCCCGCCGAGACCGACACCAGCAGTCCGCGGAGATATCGCATGCAACGTCCCTTCTCGATGCCGGCGGGACGGCTCCCGCCGTGATTGCCCCACGTAACGGGGGCCCACGAGCAAGGTGACTGGCCGAAATCCACTAGGACCGCAATGGCGCAAAAAGTCCTATCTGCGGGGCCCCGAGTGGCGGCGGGCACACAACAGCTCCGGGGCGCACGACGCGCCCCGCGCTCCGGCCGTTCGTGCGACGCGGTCAGGGCGTGCCGGGAGTCCCCGTCGGGGCCGCCGGGGCGGGGCAGGCCACCGTGCCCGGCCGTACGGTGAGGGAGAGCTTCGGAGTCGTCAGGACGCCCGGGATCTGGAAGTCCTGGGCGGTGCCGGTGATCCGGTCGAACTTGGCGTAGCGCGCCTGGATGCCGAAGCGGTGCTGCGGGCTGTCGAGCGGATTCACGACGTACGCGCCGGTGGCGTCCTTCACGGTCTTCACGTCGGCGCCGTTCGTGTTGAGGTCGACGATGCCGTCCATGTCGAGGACCCCGGTGGCGCTGCGCAGGTCGAGGACGGTGTTCTGCGTCCTGATCTCCCAGGAGCCGGGGTTGTCGTCGCCGAGGGTGAGCAGCAGGGTGTACGTGGCTCCCGCGATCTGCTGCCGTTGGCTCAGACACAGGCCGTTGATGACGCCGTCCGCGAAGCCCATGCGGAGCACGCGTTCGGTCCCGGCGGTGCCGTCGGGCCGTACGACGCTCTGGTCGACGACGGCGGCGCCGTACTGCGTCCCGTACAGGCTGCTGGTGGTGAAGTCGACGGGCCGGTCCTGGATGCGGAGGCCGACGGCGAGCGCGCCGGTCGCCATGGCGGAGCCGAGGCCGACGGCGGCGAGGAGCGCGGGCGCGGCGACGAAGAGGGACCGGCGCCAGTGCGTACGGCCTTCTTCGCGGGTCCCGATGTCACGGGCCTTGATGTCTCCTGCCCTGATGTCACCGGCCTTGATGTCTCCTGCCCTGATGTCGCCTGCCCTGATGTCACGGGCCTTGATGTCACGGGCCCTGATGTCACGGGTGCTCATGGTGTGGTCACCGTGATCGTTCCGGGGAGGTGGACGGGGTTGTCGGTGGAGTCGAGGGCCGCGTGGTCGTCGACGGTCCGGATCGCGTAGATGTCGCCGGTGAAGTCCTCGGCGCCGGCGGTGAGCGGGATGAGGGAGCCGAAGAAGTCGAGCAGCCCCTGCACGCCGCAGATCTTGACGAGCACGCGGACGCAGACGTTGGTGATGTTTCCCCACATCGTCGTCGTCTCGGCCTTCCCGGCGCTGTCGTAACCGCCGAGCGAACCCTCCCCGGGCACATCGATGCTGACGGTGTGTCCGGCCGCCCGCTGGACCACGCTCATGTGCGAGCGGATCTTGAGCTTGGTGAAGGTGTACCGGGTGGTGGTGCGCGTCGAGCCGTCGGAGAGCCGGATGGTGACGTTCTTGTCGACGGTCATCGAGACCGCGACCATGCTGTCGATGGTGACGTGCAGCGGGTCCGGGGAGGGCAGGAACGGCACGCCCAGCGGCTCGACGGCGGCGGTCTCCCCCGAGGCGCTGCTCGGCTGCCCGGACCAGACGGCCGTGACGACGGCGAGGAGCAGGGCCGCCGCCACGGCGAGGCCCCGGTGGCGCGCACCGCGCACCCGGGCCGTCATCCTTTCACCGCCCGGCCGCGCGGGCGTTTGACTCCCCAGCCGACCATCATGGAGCCGCCGAGCACGCCGAGCGTCATGCCGAGCAGGAAGCCGCCCAGGTTGGAGACGACGAGCGAGACGACGGCGAGGACCGCGCCGATCAGCCCGAAGGTGTACCGCTGGGCGGGCAGCGCGAGCGGGACGAGCCCGCACAGGATCATCCCGCCGCCGACGAGATAGCCCGCCACTCCCCCGAAGCCGGTGCTCACGATCAACTGCAGGGAGCTGAGGGAGAACTTGAGGACGGTCCAGCCGCCGGCCACCAGCCAGACCCCGCCCCAGAACGGCCGGGTGCGGCGGAAGGCGCGGAACCAGACGTACGCCGCCCTCGCCCGGCTCAGCATGTGGTCGCCGTTCCCGCGACGACCCTGATCTTCAGGTCGGGCAGCACGAGCGCGCCGGCCATCTCGGCGTCGTACGCGGTGGCGTTCAGTCCGTGCAGCGCGATGGAACTGCCGCCCTCGCCGCCGGCCGAGCCGAGTCCGAAGCCGCCGGGCAGGGCGCCGGTGAGCGGCTTGCCGGCGACGCTGACCTGGTCGGCGGACTGGCCGAGCACCGCGTTTTGGAGGGTGGTGGGCCCGTACGCCTGGAGTTCGGTGGCCTGGATGTAGAGGTTCGAGGCGTCGATGTCGGTGGTGAAGGTGGCGGGCGGGGTCGCCGTGACCTTCTGGCCGCCCGTCAGGAGCAGCGAGTACGGGACGCCGGCGATCGTCTGGTGGACGATGCCGCAGAGTCCGGCGAGCCCCGCGCTGGCGAAGCCGACGCGCGCCATGGCGGTGTTGGTGGTCGTGGTGCCGTCGGGGCGTCCCACGGCGGGGGTGTTGACGATGGCGCCGAAGCCGCTGCCCTGCACGCCGTTGGAGGTCAGGGTGAAGGGCTGCCCGGTGACGCTGAAGTTGGCGGCGAGCGCGCCCTGCGCGAGCGCGGTGCCGAGGACGCCGACGGCGAGGGCCGAGGGGACGAAGGCGAACGCGCCGCGCCCCCAGCGGGTGCCGCGGCGGGTGCCGTCGGCGGCCTGGGCGAGCATCCGGGTGTTCCAGTCGGCGGCGGCGCGGCGGGCACCGGAGAGCAGGTCGTTCACGCGGATCCGCTCCCCAGGGACACGGGCGTCTCGGCGGACGGGGTGGTACGGCGCGGGCGGCGGCGCCTGGCGGGCTTCTCGGGCAGCCAGGCGAAGGCCATGGAACCCCCGAGGACCGAGAGGACCATGCCGACGAAGAGGCCGCCGAGGTTGGAGAGCGGGAAGGACGCGACTCCCGCGATCACCGCGATGACTCCGGCGGTGTGGCGCTGTCCGGGCAGCAGCAGGATGAGCAGCGCCATCGCCATCAGGAGGACGCCGCCGGCCATGCCCGCGATGCCTCCGAGGCCGACCTGGAGGATCTTGCCGAGCGGCGCCATCGGCAGGAAGAAGATGACGAAGCCGCCGAGTCCGGTCCAGACGGCCGCCCAGAACGGGCGGGTGCGGCGCCAGCGGCGGAAGGCGGTACGCGCGCGGTGGAGCCTGCCCGGAGTGGGCTCTCGGTTCGGCTCGGGCGGCGGATCGGTGGTCATGGGGGCCTCGCAGCGGTGGGTCGGGGTGGGAGGGCCGGGGCCCCGCGCCGTACGGAGCGCGCGGAGCCCCGGGGTGGTGCGTGCGATCAGGCTCCGCAGGTCTTGTCGCCGTGGGCGATCCCGATCGCGAGGTCCGGCAGGGTGATCGCGCCGGCGATCGTGGCGCCGTTGGCGTCGGCGTTGAGGTTCTTGATGTCGGTCCGGCCGCCGGTGGCGTCCAGGCCGAACTGGCCCGGGGTGCCGTCGTTGATGCCGGTGCCCTTGATCCCGGAGCCGTCGGCGGCCGCGCCGATGACGTTCGGGGTGGTGTCGCTCGCGTTGAGCGTGGCCGTGGCGGCCTTGAGGGCCTGCGCGTCGAGCACGAGCTTGTTCGCCTGGAGCCCGGCACCGGCGACGAGCTGGTCGCTGGTGAGCGGGGTCGCGGCGGCGGGCGAGGAGATGTTGAGGGACCAGGTGCCGAGGCTGCCGATCACCGGGAGGTTGACCGACTGCGTGGCGTGGACGCAGATCCCGTCGAGACCCGCCTTGGCGATGCCGACCTCGGCGGCGCCCTTGGCCCCGCCGGCGTCGATGGTGTGCATGACCGCGCCGATGCCCTGGGGCGCGGCGACCGTCTTGGAGCTGAGGGTGAAGGGGACGCTGGTGAGCGAGAGGTTCGCGGCGAGCGCGCCCTGGACCATGGCCGTGGCCATGGCGGCGATGGCGGCCGTCGCGGGAACGGCGAGGAACGCCGATCTGCGCCAGCGGGTGACGCCTCTGGTCTCGTGCTGCATGTGATCTCCAACCGTCGTGCCGCCGGCGTCGAATGACACTTTGCGGCTCCCTGTTCGAGAATTGGACACTCTAAGGAGAAGTGTCAACACTTCTGACAATCCTGCGGAGATTTCCCCCTGGTCTAGTCTTGGCCGATGCCACGGTTCAGGGAGACGGTCCGGACACTGCTGCGCGAGCGGCTGCTCGACGCCGCGTACGAGGCGGTCGCCGACCGCGGCTTCGACAAGCTGCGCATGGCGCACCTGGCAGGCGCGGTCGGCGTCAGCCGGCAGACGCTGTACTCGGAGTTCCCCTCCAAGGAGGCGGTCGGCGAGGCCCTCTTCCAGCGCGAGCTGGAGCGCTGCCTCGTCGGCATCCAGCAGGGCCTGGACGCGCACCGGGACGACCTGCGCGCGGCCGTCGAGGCCGCCGTCGGCTTCACCCTCACGCTGGCCGGCCGGAATCCGCTGGTCAAGGCCATGCTGACCAGCACCGGCGAGGACGGACTCCTCTCGTACCTCACGACCCGGTCCGCCGCCGCCTTCGACCTGGCGACCGCGATGGCCGACGCGTACGTCACGGAGGCCTGGCCCACCATCGATCCGGTGGCGCGCGAACTGGCCGTGGACGCGGCGGTCCGGCTGACCGCCAGTCATATCGTCCAGGCCGGCCCCTCGCCGGAGGAGTCGGCCCGGCGCATCGCGGACACCGTGGTCAGGGTCGCCCTGAGCACCGGCCGGGAGACCATCCCCGGATAACCGTCAGGGACCCGGCCCGCGGTACTCCTCCAGGACGGGCCGGTTGCCGATGTCGGGCGAGGCGGAGACGGGGAAGGCCCGCACGCCGACCCTGCCCTCGACCCGGTCGAGCGCCCCCCAGCCGTACGCCCGCGAGTCGTCCGACAGATCGGGGTTGTCCCCCAGGTAGAAGAACGCCCCCGCGGGCACGGTCCGCAGCTCGGACCGTGCCGACCGGGTGCCGTCGGGACCGCAGCAGGCGCCCGTACGGTGGGCCTGCGCCGCCCATTGGGGCGCCACCACCCGTCGTACGGGCCCCCGGCCGCCCTCCTGGAGGAGGACCTGGAAGGGCTCGTCCGGCGTGGAGACGATCGCGACCCGGTCGCCGGGCAGCGCGATCACCCGCTTGACCAGGAGGGTGTCCTTCCCGGTGGCCCGCAGCAGCACGACGTCGAACCGGTTCGCCCGGCCCGCCGAGCCCGGGGCGACGAGGATCCGGTCGCCCTGGTGGAGGGTCGGGGTCATGCTGGTGCCGTCGACCCGGACACCGAGGGCCGTGACGGCGACGCCGGCGAGCAGGCAGAGCAGGACACCGGTCCCGAGGACGGCGCCGGCCGCCCGGCGCGGGTTCATCGGCGTCGGGTGCGGTCCGGCGGCCGTACGGCGCCGGACCGGTCGATTTCGGTCATGGCGGGAAGGTAGGCCGGGTGGCGGGCGGCGGCTGTGACCGTACCGCTCAGGGTTGTTGACCGCGCGTCTGATAGGACCGGGGCGTCTCGCCGGTCCAGCGCCTGAACGCCCGGTGGAAGGCGCTGGGTTCGGAGAAGCCGAGCTGCCGGGAGAGCCGCTCGATCGACACCCGGCCGCCGGTCAGTTCGGCGATGGCGTGGTCGCGCCGCACCTGGTCACGGAGCCGCTGGTACGTCGTTCCCTCGGCGGCCAGTTGGCGCCGCAGGGTCTGCGGGCTGACCGACAGCCGGTCGGCCAGCTCCTCGGGCGTCGGCACCGGCCCGGCGGGCAGCGCCCGGCCGATCAGGTGCCGCACCCGGCCGGTCACCGTACTGCCGTGGTCGGCGCAGACCAGGACGTCGACCGGGGCGCGGCGGAGGAAGACCTTGAGCGCGGCCGCGTCCCGCAGGACGGGTTCGTCGAGGTCCGCCCGGTCGAAGACGGCCGCCGTCCGTTCCGCGCCGAAGACGCAGGGCGCACCGAACAGGAGGGCGTACTCGCGCGCGTGCCGGGGCTCGGGGTGGACGAACTCGACCCGCCGCAGGCCGATCCGGCGCCGGACGAGCCAGCCGGCGAAGCGGTGCGCCACCAGGACGGTGGACTCGGCGCCGAAGTGGAGGGGGTCGTCGTATCCGGAGACGTCGAACTCCATCCGCGCCTCGTCGAGCGCCCCCGCCCCGCCCGCACCGGGCTCCAGGAGCCGGAAGCGCGGCCCCGCGGGGAAGAGGGAGTAGAAGGTCTGCGCACGCCGGAGCGCCTCGCGCAGGTCCCGGCTGCCGTGGACCACGACATGGGCCATCATCGCGAAGGTCCCGACCTTGCTGGGCGCGCCGCCGAAGCCGATCAGCTCGTCGTCGAGGGTGGCCCAGAGCGTTCTGACGAGCTGTCCGAACTGTTCCGCGGGGACCCGGGCCCGGTGCTCCTCCTCCAGGAGCCCGGCGGGCAGTCCGGCGCGGGCGAGGAGCGGACCGGGAGCCACTCCGCGCCGCTCGGCGCCGAGCAGTACGGCCCGTACGTGATGCGTGCTGACCGACGAGTTCACCGAAGCTAGACACTTTCATCGAAGGATGTCCAGGTTCCGACACTCTACTCAGAACTGTAAGGCGCTCGAAGTACGCATCCTGTGAACGGGACACAGCTCACAGCCGTACCGTCACCCGTGCAGCAAGCACACCGAGGAAAGAGGGGCAGCAGATGAGCGGAGTGGCACGCCGGACGGTGGTCGCGGCGGCGGGCAGCGCGGGCCTGGCGGCGGCGCTCGCCGCCTGCGGGGGCGGCGCGGACGACAAGAACACCGCCGCGGAGGGCGGCACGCTCGCCCGGACCGGGGACATCCCGGTGGGCGGCGGGAAGATCCTCGCCGACAAGGGCCTGGTGATCACCCAGCCGAAGGCCGGCGAGTTCAAGGCCTTCTCCTCGAAGTGCACCCATCAGGGCTGCGCCGTGAGCAGCATCAAGGACGGCGTCATCGTCTGCCCGTGCCACCAGAGCCACTTCGACATCTCGGACGGCAGCGTGAAGTCCGGCCCGGCGCCCTCGCCGCTGCCGCCCGAGCCGATCCAGGTGGTGGGCGAGGAGATCAGCCCCGGCTGACGGCACCGCCCGAGGTCGCGGAGCCCCCGGGGCGCCCGGAACTCCCGGCGCCCCTGGGGGCCTTCCAGCAACCCAGCACCTCGTCGGTCGTGGTGATCGTGGCGACGAGTGCGAGCGTGTGGCGGATCATCGCGGGGGTGTAGTCGGCCGGCACCCCCGCGATGGCGTCGCCGGGCACGACGACCGTGTAGCCGAGGTTCACGGCGTCGAAGACCGCGTTGGGCACGGCCACGTTGGCGGAGACCCCCGTGACGATCAGCGTGCGGCAGCCGAGGTTGCGGAGCAGCGCGTCGACGTCGGTGCCGGCGAGCGGCGAGAGTCCGTGCAGCCGCCGGACGACCAGGTCCTCGTCGGCGACCTCGATCGGTTCGGCGATCCGGACGGCCCTGCTGCCGCTGTGCTGCTGCACGGGCAGCCGGGCGGCGGCCGTGAAGAGCCGGGCGTTGGTGTTGGCACCCCGCCCGTCGGGGCGCCGCTCGGCGACGGCGTGGATCACCTGGACGTCGGCCGCGTGCGCGGCGGCGACGAGCCGGGCGACGTTCCGCAGGGCGCCCGACGCGCGGGCGACGGCGGCCAGTTCGGGCAGGGCGCTGTCGGGTCCGACGACCCCCTGCTGGCATTCGACGGTGAGCAGGACGACGCCGCCGTCCGGGCGGATCCGCTCCCCGAGCCGTTCTCTCGGACTCTGACCCATGGCCTCCCCTTGCATGCGCGCGGTGGGACCCCCATGCTTTCTGACGTCTCATCAGAAATCCAGAAGGGTGCGGACGATGACCGTCGCACAGCGCCGCGGACGCCGGATCATGATGACCCCGGCCGAGCTCGACTCCTTCCTCGCCGAACAGCGCACCTGCCGGGTCGCGACGGTCTCCGCCGACGGCCGTCCGCACGTGAGCGCGCTCTGGTTCGTCTGGGACGGCTCCTCGCTGTGGCTGTACTCGATCACCCGCAGCCGGCGTTGGGCGGAGCTGCGCGCCGATCCCAGGATCGCGGTCGTGGTGGACGACGGCGAGGAGTACGGCGAGCTGCGCGGAGTCGAGCTGTCGGGGACGGCCGTCTTCGTCGGCGAGGCGCCGCGCACCGGGGAGCCGTGCCCCGAACTCGACGTGCCCGAGCAGCTCTTCGCCGCCAAGAACTTCGGCCTGGACGCCATGCCGCACGACGGCCGGCACGCCTGGCTCCGGCTGACCCCGGACGCCATCGCGTCCTGGGACTTCCGCAAGCTCGCGGGCCTCTGAACCAGGGCCTCAGCTCGCCAGCGGCTCCGCCGCCGCCCGCAGCGCCGCGACGACCGCCCGTACGGAGGGGCGGCGGCCCGCGTCGCCGCGCCAGGTGGCGTAGATGTGGCGCCGGACCTTCTGCCGTACGGGCACGAAGACGACCCCGTCCGGCACCGGACGGCCGAGCCGGGGCGTGACGCACACTCCGAGCCCGGCCGCGACCAGGGCCAGCTGGGTGTGGTGCTCCCCCGCGAAGTGCCCGATGCGCGGCTCGATGCCCTGCGAGCGCAGCGTGAACATCAGCCAGTCGTGGCAGAACTCGCCCTCGGGCCAGGAGACCCACTCCTCGTCGGCGAAGTCCTCCAGGTCCACCGCCTCGCGGCCGGCCAGCGGATGCCCGGCGGGCAGGGCGACGTCGGCGGAGTCGTCGAGGAGGTGGGCGCGCTCCAGGCCGCCGGGGACGGGCGCCCGCTTGTTGCTCCAGTCCAGGACGATCGCCAGGTCGGCGTCGCCGCGCAGGACCGCCCGCACGCCGGGCTCCGGCTCCAGCTCCGCCGTGCGGACGCGGAGTTCGGGGTGGCCGGCGCGCAGTGCGGCGAGCGCGGTGGGGAACAGTCCGCGCGCCGCCGTCGGGAAGGCCGCGAGCCGTACCTCGCCCACGACCCTCCCCCGCTGTGCCTCGATGTCGGCCTGGGCCATCTGGACCTGGGACAGGATCCGGGCCGCGTGCTCGGCGAGGAGCAGCCCGGCGTCGGTGAGCCGCACGCCCCGGCCGTTCTTGGCGAGGAGCTGCTGTCCGACCTCGCGCTCCAGCTTGGACAGCTGCTGGGAGACGGCCGAGGTGGTGACGTGCAGGCCGTCGGCAGCGCCGCTGACCGAGCCGTGCCGGGCGAGGGCGTCGAGGGTGCGGAGGCGCTCCAGGTTCAACATGTCCGCTCCAGGTTCACCATGCCCGCTCCAGGTTCGACATGTAAGCGATTCTAAGGGGAGGGGTCGAGGAATTCTCGCTTGTTCTAAGACATCGCTCCCGTCACCCTGAGTGCATGAGCCCCGCAGCCCCGCCCTCCCCGTCCCCCGCCCCCTCCTCCCGCCTGCTCGACTGGCGCGTCCGGTTCGGCGCCCTCGCCCTCATCTGGGGCTTCAGCTTCCTCTTCATCAAGGTCGGGACGGACGGCTTCGCCCCTCTCCAGGTCAGCTTCGGGCGGCTGCTGTTCGGTACGGCGGTGCTCGCCGTCGCGATCGTCGTGAAGCGGGACCGGCTGCCGCGCGGGGCCCGCGTCTGGGGCCATCTGGCGGTCGCGGCCTTCCTCCTGAACGCCCTGCCGTTCTCGCTCTTCGCGTACGCGGAGCTGACGATCCCCTCCACCCTGGCGGGCATCTGCAACGCCACGACCCCGCTCTGGGGCATGGTCCTCTCGCTCGTGGCGCTGTCCGAGGACCGCCCGACCCGGGTGCGCGCGGCCGGTCTGGGCATCGGCTTCATCGGCGTGCTCACCGTGCTCGGCGCCTGGCAGGGCTTCTCCGGCCTCGACGTGACCGGCACGGCCCTCGCCCTGCTCGCCTCGTTCAGCTACGCGGTCGGCTGGATCTACGTCCGCAGGACGCTGAGCGGCACGGGCGCCTCGAACCTCTCGCTCGCGGGATCCCAGGTGGGCCTGGCGACCCTGCAACTGGCCGTGGTCACCCCGCTGTTCACCTCGGTCCCGGAGTCGGTCGAACTGATGCCGCTCCTTGCGGTGATCGCGCTCGGCGCGCTCGGTACGGGGTACGCGATGCTGCTCCAGTACGGCGTCGTGGCGGAGGTCGGCCCGACGACGGCCGCCATGGTCACGTACTTCATCCCGGTCATCGCCACGGCGGCGGGCGTCGCGCTCCTGGACGAGCGCCTCACCTGGAACACCCCGGTCGGCGCGCTCGTGGTCCTGGCGGGCGCGGCGCTCACCCAGACCCGCGGCTCCACCCGAACGGCGGGCGTGCGCGCCTCGGGCGGCGGGCGCCTCTCCCTCTCCCGTGTCACTCTCCGTGACCCCCGCGCGGACAAGATCGTTCCCCGGGCATGAACCTCACCTCACTCCCCCGCACCCTCCTCGCCGCCCTGGCCGTGACCGGCGCCTTCCTCGGCTTCGCCGGCCCGGCGCAGGCGGCCCCCGCCACCGCCGGAGCCGTGGCGACCATCGCTCCCCTGGACGGCCCGGAGCCCGTCGAGCTCGACGAGCAGGGCCTCCCCGACCTGCTGGAGGACTGACCGCGCGGAGCGGCGGGGCACGGGAACGGCCGGACACCACGAGGGCGGTGTCCGGCCGTTCCGTGTGCGCCGGTCGTCAGTCGCCGCCCGATCGCGCCCCTCCGAAGAGGGTCTGGAGGGCGTCGACGGCGCTGCCGTCGTGATCGCTCCCCGCCGTGCCGCTGCTGCCGTACTGGACGTTGGCCGCCCGGTCGATCTCCACGACGGAGTCGGCGTGCGAGTTGTCGATGACGGTCAGCAGGCTGCCGCCGGCCGCCGCCGGCGCGGCGCCGGTGGCGAGGAGGGTCGCGGCCAGACCGAGCGCCTTCAAGGGCGCCCTGAGGCCGGGCCCCGTTCCCTGGCGCGGGATCACCGGGCTCATGCGCCCACCCGCTCGGGGGCCGTCTGGTGGCGGGCGATGTTCCGCTCCAGGAGCCGGGTCGAGGCGGCGACCCCGACACCGGTCTCGGGGTCGAAGGACGGCAGCCGGCCGTTGGCCCGCTTCAGTTCGACGAGCGCCGAGTCCATCGCCTCGTGCGCCGCGAAGAGGCAGGGCGTGCTGTAGATCGCCACGTCGACGCCGAGCTCGGAGAGTTCGTCGAGCGAGAGCCGCGGAGACTTCCCTCCGGCGATCTGGTTGAAGAGCAGGGGCTTGCCGCCGACCACCTCGCGGATCCGGTGGATCCACTCGACGCTGCGTACGCCGTCCACGAGGACGACATCGGCGTCGGTGGCGGCCAGGCACTCCGCCCGCCGCAGGATGTCGGCCTCGTCCGTGGCGTCCGTCCTGGCCACGACGACCATGTCCCGGCGGGTGGCGAGGACCATCTTCAGCTTGGCCAGGTACTCGTCGAGCGGCAGCACCTGCTTGCCATCCGCGTGGCCGCAGCGGCGCGGCCGCTTCTGGTCCTCCAGGATCACGCCCGAGGCGCCGATGCGCTCCAGGCCCTCCACGACGTGGCAGGCCACCTCGGGGTCGACGTAGCCGTCGTCGATGTCCACGAGCAGGTGGTGGCGGGGGAACGCGCCGCGCAGCCGCTGCACGAAGGCCACCATGTCCGGCCAGGCGATGAAGCCGATGTCCGGGAGCCCGTAGTACGAGGCGGCGAAGCCGAACCCCGAGACGAACATCCCGTCGTAGTGGTCGGCGGCGACGGACGCCGAGTACATGTCGTACACACCGATCAGCGGGGTCGTCCCGGGCGCCGCGACGGCCTCGCGCAGACTGCTTCCATAGCTCAAGGTATGACTCCTGGTCATTTCGGAAAAACACGGCATGAGTGAAGAACCGCCGCAACACGGCGGGGCTTTACCAAAACCTGATGATTTCCTGAACCAAGGACGAACATCGCTGTACGGGCGCTTTACTCACTCTCCCGGCGTAGCGCTTTCACCAGAGAAACGTCACTGGTGAGGAACGGACTTGCCCCCCAGGGCAGACGGGCTCTAGCCGTAGCTCCGCGCCGGCGCCGGCCCCACCGCCCCCGCCACCGCCTCGGCCAGGGCCTCGACCTCGGCGGCGGTGAGGCCCGAGACGGTGAGCCGGATCGCCGGCCCCGCGTCCATCCGGAAGCGGGCGCCCGGTGCGACCGCCCAGCCCGAGGCGAGCAGCCGGGCCACCGCGCCGGTCTCGTCGGATACCGGCACCCAGACGTTCATGCCGGCCCGCCCGTGCGCCTCGACGCCGCGCCGGGCCAGGGCCCGCACGAGCCCGTCGCGCCGCTTGCCGTACGCGCGGGCGACGACGGCCGGGTCCACCGCGCCCGTGGCCCAGAGGTGGGCGACGGTCCGCTGGAGCAGCCTGCTGACCCAGCCGGGGCCGAGCCGCTGCCGTCCGAGCACCCGGTCGACGGTCTCGGCGTCGCCGGTGAAGGCGGCGATCCGCAGGTCGGGCCCGTAGGCCTTGGCCACCGAACGGACGAGCACCCAGCGGTCGGTGACGCCGGCCAGCGGGTGGAGGGGCTGCGCGACGAAGCCGTGCCCGTGGTCGTCCTCGACGAGCAGCACGCCGGGGTGCGCGGCGAGGACGCGCCGCAGCTCCCGGGCCCGGTCCTCGGTGACACAGGCCCCCGTCGGGTTCTGCGCCCGGTCGGTGACGATCACGGCCCGCGCCCCGTCCTGTCGGATCGCCCGCTCGACCGCCTCGGGGAGCGGGCCCTCGTCGTCGACGGCGACCGGCACCGGGCGCAGCCCGAGCGCGGGCACGAGGTCGAGGAGGCTGCCCCAGCCCGGGTCCTCGACGGCGACGGCGTCACCGGGCCTGAGGTGGGCGGCGAGCACCCGCTCGACGGCGTCGAGGGAGCTGGAGGTGACGCCGATCGGCCCGGCGGGCACGCCGTCCGCGTCGAAGGCGGCGCGGGCGAGGCGGCCGAACTCCTCGTCGACGGGGGCCTCTCCGTACATCCCGGGCCGCTCGGCGTACCGCCGGGCGACCTCCGCGAAGGCCTCGCCGAGGGGTGGCAGCAGGGTGGGGTCGGGGTTGCCCTTGCCCACGTCCCGGACCCCGGCGGGGGCCTCCACGCGGATCGAGCCGCGCGCGGTCGTGGCGGGGCGCGGCCGCACCCGGCTGCCGCGCCGGCCGTCCGTCTCGATGACCCCGCGCTCGCGCAGGGTGCGGTAGGCGGCGGCGACGGTGTTCGGGTTCACACCGAGCGTGAGCGCCAATTCCCGCATGGGCGGCAGCAGTTGGCCGGGCTGCAGCGCGCCCGCGCCCACGCCCCGCTCGACGCTGGCGGCGATGTCCGATGCGCGACGACCTTCGATCCGATACTCTCCTAGCACAAACAAGATTATGCACTAGCGCAATGGAGTACGCAATGAGCGCCGCCGCCGACACGAGCACCACTCCCGACACGTCCGCGCCGAGCGACACCTACACGCCGACCGACCGCACGGTGCCCACGCGCTCCCGGCAGCGCGCCTCGTACGACAAGGACCTCGTCCACTCGATACTCGACGAGGCCTACGTCTGCCACCTCGGCTTCGTCCGCGACGGCGCGCCGGTCGTCCTGCCGACGCTGTTCGGCCGGGTCGGCGAGCGGCTCTACGTCCACGGCTCCACCGGCTCGCGGCCGCTGCGCGCGGCCGGCGACGGCGTGGCGGCCCCCGGTCTGCCCGTCTGCCTGACCGTGACGCACGTCGACGGCCTCGTGCTCGCCCGCTCCGCCTTCCACCACTCGCTCAACTACCGCTCGGTCGTCGTCCACGGCACCGCCCACCAGGTCACCGACCCGGACGAGCTGCGGACGGCCCTCGACGCCCTCGTGGACCACGTCGTCCCCGGCCGCTCCGCCGACTCGCGCCCCGGGAACGCCAAGGAGATCGCCGCCACCGCCGTGATCCGGCTCGACCTGGACGAGGTCTCGGCGAAGGTCCGCACCGGCGGCCCCAACGACGACCCCGAGGACCTCGGCCTCCCGTACTGGTCGGGTGTGATCCCCGTCCAGGGCGGCTACGGCACCCCGGTCCCGTCCGACGACCTCGACCCGTCCGTCGCCCTGCCCTCCTACCTCACCGCGCTCTGACCCGGCGCCCCGCACAGGAAGGACGGACCGACGATGCTGATCCACCCCTGGGACGCCGCACATGACGAGGGCGAGTGGCGCGACTGGCTCTCCCGGCACGACTTCGGCCAGCTCGCCGTCAACGGCCTGGCCGGCGAGCCGCCGTGGGTGCAGCCGCTGCACTTCCGGTACGAGCCCGAGCCCGGCCCGTACGGCCGCGCCCTGGCCCACCTGGCGCGCCCCAACCCGCTCTGGCGCGCCCTGGAGGCCGGCCCGACGGTGCTCCTGAGCGTGGTGGACGACTACGTCTACGTGCCGGGGCACTGGACGGCCCCCGAGGGCGCCCCGTCCGAGCACGGGACCCCGACCTCGTACTACGCGGCCGTCCAACTGCGCTGCACCGCGCGCGTGGTCGACGATCCGGCGGAGAAGGCCGCGCTGCTCAACCGCCAGGTGGCCCACTTCCAGCCGGAGGGCGGCACCGCGTCCGTCGCCCCGGGCGAGGCCCCGTTCGGCCGCATGCTGCCGGGCATCCGGGTGCTGAGCCTGGAGGTGACCGACGTACGGGCGAAGTTCAAGTACGCGGGCAACAAGCCCCAGGAGGTCCAGGACCGGATCTCGGAGCGGCTCGCCGAACGGGCGGGCCCCGGCGACCTGAACGCCCTGGCCCACCAGCGGCGCCGCCGTACGAACGGATGAGACCGGTGGGGGCGGGTTATGAGAACACCCGCCCCCACCGCGGATCTCCTACGCCGCCACCGGCTCCCGCCGGCGCGCCTCCATCGCCGTCCGCGCCTCCGCGAGGGCGAGGCCCGTCACGGCGGCGAGCAGCAGCAGCGTGCCGAGGACGATCGCCGCGGTGAGCCGCTCGCCGAGCAGCGAGACCGCGATCAGGGCCGCGCTCACCGGCTCCAGGAGCATGATCACGGAGACGGTGGCCGCCCGGACGACGGCCGCCCCGGCGAAGTACAGCGCATAGGCGAGTGCGGTCGGCACCGCCGCCACGTACACCAGCAGCAGCACCACGCTCACCGGCGCGTCGGTGTGCGGGACGAGCCCCTCCGCGAGCGCCGCCGGCAGCAGCCCGACCGCGCCGATGGCGAAGGCCCAGGTGGTCGTCGCCAGGGCGTCCGTACCGCCGCCGTCACGGCCGAGCCACCGGGTGAGCAGGGTGATCGCCGCGTATCCGGCCGCCGAGACCACCGCGAGGACGACGCCGAGGGGACGTACCTCCGCGGCCCCGCCGCCGAGGACGAGGACGAAGAGTCCGGCGAGCGCTCCGGCGACCGCGGCGATCCCGCCGCGGCCGAGCCGCTCCCCCATGGTGAGCCGGGCCCCGATCGCGATGAGGACGGGTCCCGCGCCCAGGGTGACGACGGTGCCGACCGCGAGGCCGGTGGCCTCGACGGCGGCGAAGTACGCGCTCTGGAAGACGGTGAGACCGATGCCCGTGCCGAGGATGCGGGCCGTCCGCCGGCCGCGCGCTTCCGGCTCGGTGCGGGCGGCCGCCCGCCGGGGCCGCAGCGCCAGCGCGCCGAGCAGCAGGGCGAGGCCGCCGACGCAGCGCCAGAAGGAGAGGGCGAGCGGGCCCATGTCGCTGACGCGGAAGATCAGCGAGGCGGCGGCGCCGGCCGTGCCCCAGGCGATGCCGGCGACGATCAGATAGAGGAGGCTCCGCCCGACGGACAGGGCGGATCCCGAGGAGTTCGACACGTGAGTTCTCCGTGGAAGACAGGAGTGAAAGGTGGTCGCTGGGCTCCGCGCGCGGGCAGCGACGAACCGCTCGGCGGCGAGGAATCGCCGGCCGAGCCCGGTCTTCGTCGAGGAGAGTCTCCGCGCGCGCTAGGCGACGGGAGGCGGAAGCACGGTGGAATGCATGGTCGGCACCCTACGAGGCGGTCCGACCGGCGGGCAACTGCGCGTCCCGCTCCGTGGACCCGTCCGCTCCGGTCGCCGGACCGGAGCCGGCCACCGGCTCGCTCGGGGGTGCCTTCGGTGTCGAGGACTGGGCGATGAAGGCCCCGACCAGGACCACGGCACCGCCGATGATCTGCGGCGCGTCCAGGTGCTCGCCGAGCAGGATCCAGGCCAGGACGGTCGCGACGACCGCCTCCAGACAGGCCACGACACCGGCCACCTGCGGGGAGAGCCGGCGCACCGAGATGACGCCGGTGACGTACGCGAGGACGGTGGCGATCAGCACGATCCAGCCGAGCAGCAGCCACGCGGGGACGCTGGTCCCGTCCATGTCGGCCCGTCCGCCGAGGACGCCCCAGTCCATGCCCCAGGGCCGGGCCACCAGCGTGAGGACGAGCGCGCCGATGAGGAGTCCGTACGCGATGACGCCCAGCGGATCCGCCTGCTCGGCCTCGTCGGCGCCCTGGTCGGAGAGGACGAAGTAGCCGACCTGGCAGCAGGCGGCGGCGAGGGCCAGGAGCAGGCCGACGAGGTCGAAGCTCAGCCCGGACCAGACCTGCACGACGCAGGCGAGGCCGCCGGCGGCGAGGACGACGCCGAGGGCGGCGGCGCGGGTGACGGGACGGCGCTGGACGAAGCGGACCCAGCCGAGGACGAGGGCGGGGGCGAGGTACTCGATGAGGAGGGCGACGCCGACGGGGATGCGGGAGATCGAGGCGAAGTAGAAGGCCTGGACTCCGGCGACGGCGAGCAGGCCGAAGCCCACGAGGAGGGCCGGTTTGCGGCGCAGCAGGTCGCGGTGGCGCCAGGCCACCGGCAGCATGACGAGCGCGGCGCCGGCGACCCGGAGCCACACCACGTGGAGCGGGTCGAGTCCCGCCTCGATGAGCGGCTTGGCCGCCACTCCTGAACCACCGAATGCGAAGGCCGAGGCCAGGGCGAGTCCCAGGCCGGCGCTTCTCCCCTGAGACGCGTGCATCGGGCCATCATGACAGGACGCCGTCAGGGGCGTAACCCCCGTTACACCTGTTGAGACGGCTCCTCGTCGCGGGCGGCCAGAAGGGCGGCGGCACGGGCGCCCAGCGCGGCCGGTTCGACCCCCGCGCGGCGCAGCACCTCGACGGCCCGGCTCTCGGGATCGGCGGCGACGGCGGCGAGCAGATCGAGGCCGCGGGCCTGGGGTTCGCCCCGCTCGGCGGCCCGCCGGAAGGCGGCTTCCAGGGCGGCGGCAGCGGCCGGCGACCAGGGGGAAGGCCGGGTGCCGGCGGGTTCGGCACCGCGCGCGGCGGGAAGCAGGCGCCGGACCGCCGACTCCTCCTCCGTACGCTGCCAGCGCAGGCCGTAGCCGATGGACCGCTGGACGAGGTAGCCGAGGACGCGGGCCGGCTGATGGCCGCCCTCGAAGGCGGCGCCGACCTCGGGGTCGGATTCGACGAGCGAGTGCAGGAGGTGGGCGGTGTCGATCTGACGGTCGCCGTCCCTGAGGGCTCTGCGGCGCGCACCCGAGACCACCGTCGCGAGCGACGGGGTCAGGAAGGGCGCGAGCTCCGCGCGCGGGGCGACGGAGGACGGGAGCGGCTGAGGGCGCGGGACGGGATGGTGCACCCTCCCACCTCATCAGGCCCGGACGGCCGGAACATCACCGGGGAGAAGCATGTCCGCATCCCACCGGAGTTGGGCACGCGCGCGCGGTTCCTCCTCCTTACGGATGAGATCGCGCGCATCGACCCCGAGAGGCGCGCGCCGCCTTGCTTTGCGCCCCTCTCGCAACCACAACCCCCTTCCTGGACGTCTTCCGAGCGTGTTCTGGATGGTGGCCCTGCCCTCACGCGACGGGCGGCAGTACGTGTACCGGGTGTACGCACCCCGGGACGCGCTGCCGGCCGATCTGTTCTGGGCGGCCTTCCACTGCCACGAGGAGGACGGGGCACCACGGGCCTCCGACAGCTTCGACGCGGCCGAGATCTGGTGGATCGGCGGCGGCGCGGGACCGGCGACAGCAGAACTGACGGTTCATCAGTATTGAATGTTCACGGCCGCCCCGCTACGTTCCGCGACACCGGAACCCAGTTGGCACGCGTGAAGGGGTGGTCTCATGGCCGAAGTCAGCGCGGAGGCACGGATCGAGGCGCCGGCCGGAAAGGTCTGGGCGCGGCTCACGGACTTCTCCTCGTACGGCGAGTGGAACGCCACCCACACCAGCTTCCCGAACGGCGGCCCGGCCGCCCTGGAGGCGGGTGCCACCTTCACGGAGAACATGAAGCTGATGGGCTTCCCCGCCGAGGTGCTGTGGGCGGTGGAGGAGCTGGAGGCCGAGCGGGCGTTCGCCATCAGGGGCAAGGGCCCGATGGGGGTCGTCGTCGGAACGCGCTACTCCCTGACGGCGGAGGGGGACGCGACGACGGTGCGGATCGACGGGGAGTTCACCGGTGCGGCGGTCTCCCTGATGGCGGGCAAGCTCAAGGACTCGGCGACGGCGGCACTGACCGAGTCCCTGCGCAAGCTCTCGGGCCTGGTGGCCTGACCCGTACCGCCGGAAAGACGGAAGGGCCCCGCGACGACGGTCGCGGGGCCCTTCCGGTGGATCTCAGTGCTCGTCGGCGAGGATCAGATACAGCTTCTTGCGGGCCTCGTTGATCACGGCGACCGCCTTCTGCCGCTGCTCGGGGGTGCCGGTCTTCCAGACCTGCCCGAACGCCTCCATCAGACCGAAGCCGGCCTGCCGGATCTCGTTCACGGCGTCCCAGTCGACCCCGCGCCCGGCTTCCTCCCACGGCGCCTCGGGGCCCTCGTCGGCCTCGGCGCGCCCGGTATCGGTGAGCGTGAACAGCTTCTTGCCACCCTCGGTCGCGCTGGTGATCAGCCCCTCGTCCTCCAGCAGCTGGAGGGTCGGGTAGACCGAGCCGGGGCTGGGCTTCCAGGCCCCTTCACTGCGCTCGCCGATCTCGCGGATCATCTCGTAGCCGTGCATCGGGCGGTCCTTCAGGAGCGCCAGGATCGAGGCGCGCACGTCACCGCGCCGCGCCCGCCCCCGGCCGCCGCCGCCGCGCCCGGGCCGGTCGAAGGGCCCGCCGAACGGCCCACCGCGGAACCCGGGCCCGAACGGCCCGAACGCCGCACGCCGCCCTTCGAAGTCCCCCCGAGGACCGGGGCCGCAGCCTCCACGACCGTGGCCGTGTCCGTTTCCGTACTCGTGTCCATGTGAACGCATCGCAACGCTCCTTCCATCGAGAATCATCGTCGAACTGTCGCGATGGCTCAACGATATATCGGAACTGTTCACCGAACAAGACCCGACCGATCGGTCACGCACGAAGGCGCTAGAGCCGCGGAAGAACGTCCCTCACGAACACGAGCCCGTCGCAGGCCCCGAGATGGGCCGGGTCGAACGAGGCGTAGCCGAACCAGGGGGACACGCGGGGCGCGGGCCGCGCATCGCCCAGGACGGCGGCAAGACGACGCACGTCGACGAGGCGGCTGTCCTCCGGGAGGGCGTACAGGAGCCCCTCGACGGTGTCCGGCGGCGGCGCGTCCACGCCCTGGTGCCGGATCGTGCCCAGGGCCATCGCCACGAAGGCGTACTCCTCGCCGAGCTGTGCGCTGACCAGCGCACCGGCGCTCCACCACTCCAGCGGCCGCCCGCCCATCCGCATCGAGCTCTTCTCCCGCTGGAGGTGGGCGTTCTGGGCGTAGGCGAAGGTCGGGCCGCGGTCGGCGAGCGCGAGCAGGTTGAGGGACATCATCCGGTCCCGTACGGCCACCAGCCGGGCGAGGCGGGCCGGCGAGGTGTCGGCCATCCAGTGGTGGTAGCGCAGCAGACCGAGCGCGGTGCGGCCGTGCAGGCGCGCCCGGTCCAGCTCCTCCGGCGGGCTCACCGCGCTCAGGTGCGGCCGCTGTTCGTCGAGGAGCGCCGCCAGGTCGTCGGCGAGCAGCCGCAGCCGGCCGGCCTCGGCGGACCGCCCCGCGGACCGGGCCGGGTCCATCATCGCGGCGGGCTCGGTCCACCGGCCGTCGCCGCCGAGCAGCTCGTCGAGCGTGTCCGGGGTACAGGGAAGCAGGTCCGCGTCCACGTGGGCGGCGAGGTATCCGTGGAGTGCGGTGAGGGCCTGCCGGGGGCTCTCGGCGCCGGTGATCTCCAGCGGGCCGTCGAATCCGGCGAAGCGAAGGTGCTCGGAGGCGGGCCGGCCCTCGTTGTGCGAGCGCATCCAGCGCACGAGTTCGCGGTTGGCCGCGGAGGCGCCCCAGCCATGGCTGAATCCGTGCTTCATGGCCTCGTCGAGAGTCCCGGTCCCGGTGGTGACGTACGCGTCCACGACCAGGCCCCTCAGGCAGTCGGTCTCGACCGCGATCGTCCGGTAGCCCGCCTGCTCGACGAGCTGCCGGAAGAGCTCGTTGCGCAGTTCGAGCAGGGTGTCCTCGCCGTGGGTGGGCTCGCCGAGGGCGAGCAGTCGGGGCCGGGACGGAAGCAGCCCCAGGACGGAGGCAGCGTCGACGGGATGGGTGGTGTCCTTGATGTCAGTCGCCATGCCTTCCACGCTATCGTTGAACATTCGGTGGAGACTTTTTCGCGAGCGACCCGCGATACTGTCGCTCTCATGGGGAAAAACCTTCAAAGCGAGGTGCGGCTCAGGCCGGTGGATCTGGCGCGCGAGCACGGTCTCTCGACGCAGGCGGTCAGGAACTACGAGGAGGCCGGCATCCTCCCGGCCGCCGCTCGCACGCCCCACGGCTACCGCACGTACACCCCGCTGCACGCCGGGGCCCTGCGCGCGTTCCTGGCCCTGCTGCCCGGCCATGGACACCCGACGGCGACGGCGATCATGCGGGCCGTGAACGACGGGACGGTCGACGAGGCGTTCCGACTGATCGACGAGAGCCACGCCCAGCTCCTCGACGACCGACGGACCCTCCGCGCCGTGGAGGACGCCCTCCGTGACCTGGACCGGGAGCCCACGACGCCGCCCGAGCGCGGCGGCACCTTCGTCGGCCCGCTGGCGAGGAGGCTCGGCATCCGCCCCGCGACCCTGCGCAAGTGGGAGGAGGCGGGCCTGGTCCACCCGCACCGAGACCCGAGGACCGGGTACCGCGTGTACGACGGAGCCGCCGTGCGGGACGCCCGGCTGGCCCACCAACTCAGGCGCGGCGGCTACCCGCTGGAGCGGATCGCACCACTGCTCGCCCATGTACGGACGGCGGGCGGCCTGGCACCCCTGGAGGCCACACTGACCGACTGGCAGGGCCGCCTGTCGGCCCGCGGCCGCGCGCTGCTGACGGGGGCCGCGGAGCTGGAGACGTACCTCCGCGAACGCGACGGAGACCGCCCCGCCTGACAGGATCAGCGCCATGCCGACACAAGACCTCGTACGCGAAGCCCGCGAGCTCTGGGAGGAACTGGCCGGGGCAGCACGGTCGTTCACACCCGGGGGCACTGTCAGCGTGATCGTTTCGCCCGAATCACGCCTGTGCCCGTCCGGATGGGTCGGCGTCGTCGCCCTCGCCGGATCGGCGATCGTGACCGTGCCGAGCGAGAAGACCGCCGCGACCGTGCGCACCGCCTTCTCGGGCCTTCCGGTGGAGGCGCTTGTGGACGCCGCCTCCGTCCGTGACGTCCTGCCCGTGGCCAGGACGCTCGGACCCGCGACCCTGGCGTACGCATCCCCGGAGGGCTTCCGCCCGGTCACCGGTCCCTCGCCGGTGGAACGGCTGCCCGCCGGCCATCCGGCCCTGCGCGCCCTCGAAGCGGCCGCCGGGCAGGAGGACTCCGCGGAGGCCTCCCTGGACGAGATCACCTCCCCCGCGTTCGTGGTCCGTGAGGGCGGCCGGGTCGTGGCCGCCGCCGGATACGAGGGCTGGCCGCGCCGGACCGCCCACATCAGCGTGCTGACGGCACCGCAGGCCCGGGGCCGCGGGCTCGCGCGGACGGCGGCCTCGGCCGCGGTCGCGCACGCCCTCGCCGCCGGACTCCTGCCGCAGTGGCGCGCGCGTCCCCCGGCCTCCCGGCGGGTCGCCGCAGCCCTGGGCTTCGAGGAGCTGGGCGCCCAACTCTCCCTGGAGCTCGCCTGAAAGAGCCGGCGCCACGAGCGTCTGCGACACTCCTGCGGTGATCACCAAGGACACCGCCCCGCTCTTCACCCAGTTCACCTCCCCCGAGGCGCTGCCCGCCGGGCTGGCGCCGGCCCTCGCCGACTGCTGGACCGAGGTGAGCGACGCGGGCGGAGCGGCCGGGTTCCCCTTCCCGCCGGTCGACCCGGCGGAGGTCGCCGCCGCGGTCGACCGCATCGTCACCGGACTCGACCCGGCCAGCAGCCGTCTCGTGGTCGCCACGGTCGACAGCGCCCTCGCGGGCTGGCTGTGCCTCCGCCGCGACCTCTTCCGCCTGGTCGCGCACTGGGGCACCCTGCACCACGTCCAGACCCGCCTCGCGGTACGAGGCCGGGGCATCGGCGCGGGCCTGGTCCGGCACGCCCGCACGATCGCCCGCGACGAGATGGGCCTGGAGCAGTTGCGCCTCGCGGCCCGCGGCGGCATCGGCCTGGAGGACTTCTACGGCCGGCTCGGCTGGCGGGAGATCGGCCGCTGGCCCGCAGCCCTCCGCCTGGCCGCCGACGACGACCGCGACGAGATCCTCATGGTCCTGACACCCCTGTGACCCCGGCGCCACGACGCGCCCGCACGGCACGCACGACCCGGGTGATCCCGTATCCGAGCACCCACGGCAGCACCGTGATCCCGAGGACGTACACGAGGAGGTAGCCGACGAGGTCCTCGGTCCGCGTCGGCTGGTCCCAGGGCAGGACCAGGGCGGTCGCGGACACCCCCACCGGCAGCAGCGGCAGCAGCACCGTCCACAGCCACGGCCACGGACCGTGCCTCCGGGCGCACCACACACCCGTCGCGGCCATGAGGAACGGCCCGAACGGCACCCACAGCAGCACCGGGTAGAACAGCAGCGCCCACCACTCGTCCCCGTACCCGAACATCATCGAAGCCCCCCGGCGCACTCGCCCCCGCACGACCCGCCAGGCCGACGCGGACAGGGACGGGTCCAGTTCTCCGCGATTGGCCTTGGCCCGCGGTTTTCCTCCCCCGGTACGGTCGGTCGCATGCGCATCCGAATCGTCGACGCCTTCACCGACCGGCCTTTCTCCGGCAACCCGGCCGGGGTCCTGCTCCTCGACTCCTTCCCCGAAGACGCCTGGCTCCAGAAGGTCGCCGCGGAGGTCAACCTCTCCGAGACGGCCTTCGCCCACCCGCTGCCCGCCGGTGGCGAGGCGGACTGGGCCCTGCGCTGGTTCACCCCGACCACCGAGGTCGACATGTGCGGCCACGCGACCCTGGCCACGGCCCACGTCCTGCACAGCACCGGCACCGCGAGCGGCACCGTCCGCTTCGCGGCCCGCTGCGGCCTCCTGATCACCACCGCCGAGGCCGACGGCACGATCACGATGGACTTCCCGACCTCCTCCCTCACCCCGGTCCCCGTCCCCGAGGGTCTGGAGAAGGCGCTCGGCGCGGAGATCGTCGCCGTCCACGACACGGCCGCCCACATCGGCGACCTCGTCGTCGAGCTGCGCGACGAGGCCGCGGTCCGCTCCCTCGCCCCGGACTTCGCCGCCCTGAAGGTCCTCTCCACGCGCGGCATCATCGCGACCGCCGCCGCCGAACACCCCGACAGTGGCTACGAGTTCGTCTCGCGCGGCTTCTTCCCCGCCGTCGGCATCGACGAGGACCCGGTGACGGGCAGCGCCCACACCGCGCTCGCCCCGTACTGGTCGGCCCGGTTCGGCCGCGAGGAGCTCACCGGCTTCCAGGGCGGCGCCCGTACGGGCCACGTCCGCACCCGCCTGCGGGGCGACCGCACCCTCCTGAACGGCCACGCCGTCACGGTCATCGAGGGCGACCTGCGCGTCTGACGCACGAAGAGAGCGACGTACGGAGACGTACGGGAAGGGGTGCGCGGCCCACCGGGCCGCGCACCCCGTCTCCCACGTCCCGCGTCCGTCACACGGTCGGCAGCCAGTCCACCTTCCCGGCCAGCAGCCCGTACCCGACGAAGGCCACGATGTCGAGCAGCGCGTGCGCCGCGACCAGCGGCCCGACCCGCCCCCAGCGGCGGTAGAGCAGCACGAAGACGACGCCCATCACCATGTTGCCGAGGAAGCCGCCGATCCCCTGGTAGAGGTGGTACGAGCCGCGCAGCACCGAGCTCGCCACCAGCGCGGCCATCGGCGACCACCCCAACTGGCCGAGGCGCCGCAGCAGATAGCCGACGACGATGACCTCCTCCAGGACGGCGTTCTGGATCGCCGAGAGGATGAGCACCGGGTACTTCCACCACACGTCGGGCAGCGCCTCGGGCACCACCGTCAGGTTGAACCCGGACGCCCTCGCCGCGAGGTAGAAGGCGAGGCCCGCGCTCCCGATCCCGGCCGCGACCAGCGCCCCGCGCCCGAGGTCGGACCACGGCCGGCTCCGGTCGAAGCCGATGGCCCGCAGCCCCCGCACACCCGGCCCTTCCCTCATCAGCAGGTGGGCGACGAGGACGACCGGCACGAGTGCGGTGGCGATGCCGAAGAGCTGCCAGGTCAGGTCGAGCCAGGGCCGCCCGGGAGCGTACGAGCCGTTGAGCGTCGCCGCCTGCTCCTTCAGCGCCCCCGGCTTGGTGAGCGAGCCGATGAAGCTGATGAGCGCCGACACCCCGCTCGCCCCGAGCGAGAGCGCGAGCACGATGAGCGTCTCGGAGCGCAGCACGCCGCGCGGCAGGCCGTCGGGGGGCAGGGAACCGTCCCTCAGTCGTTGCTCCGACACCACACCTGTCTCCGTCCCCGTCGCGGGCCCATGCCGTTCCGGCGGCCCCGGCCGACCGGGACCACCTGGACATGATCGCCCATGGAGGCGGACGGGGAGGAGGTCAGCCGATCCCCACCGGCCAGGTGTGCACCGGCTCGCCCGCGAGCATGAGCGTCCGGTACCGCCGGGTCGTCGCCGCGAGGGCCGCTTCCCGGTCGAGGCCCGAGTCCAGGGCCCGGTGGAAGGTGTCGGCCTGCCAGGAGGCGCCGTTCACCTTCCGCAGACAGCGCTGCTCGATCACCCCGAGGTAGAAGTCCCGGTCGGCGGGCTCGATGTGCCAGGCGTCGAGCCCGGCGGCGGCGAGCGGCAGCAGTTCGTCGAGGACGAGGCGTACGGCCGGCAGGGTCGCGATGCCGCCGGCCCGCCCCGAGCGGGGCCAGCGCAGCTCCGCCTCGATGCCGTGGCGGCAGGCGGTGTCGAAGTTGGCCTCGGCGTCCTGGAAGGTCATCCGCTTCCACACCGGCCGGGGGTCGTCGGCGAGCGAGCGGACGAGGCCGTAGTAGAAGGCCGCGTTCGCGATGACGTCGGTCACGGTCGGCCCCGCCGGCAGCACCCGGTTCTCGACCCGCAGGTGCGGGACCCCGTCGACCCAGCCGTACACCGGCCTGTTCCAGCGGTAGACGGTGCCGTTGTGCAGGACCAGCTCCTGGAGGCGCGGGACCTCGCCCCGGTCGAGGACGAGCAGCGGGTCCTCCTCGTCGCAGAGCGGCAGCAGGGCGGGGAAGTAGCGGACGTTCTCCTCGAAGAGGTCGTACACCGAGTCCACCCACCGCTCCCCGAACCAGGTGCGCGGCCGTACGCCCTGGGACTGCAGCTCGGGCGGCCGGGTGTCGGTGGCCTGCATGAAGAGCGGCGGCCGGGACTCGCGCCACAGCTCGCGGCCGAAGACGAAGGGCGCGTTGGCGCCGAGCGCGATCTGGACGCCGGACACGGCCTGCGCGGCGTTCCACACGGCGGCGAACCGGGCCGGTGTCACCTGGAGGTGCAGCTGCACCGAGGTGCAGGCCGCCTCGGGCACGATCGACTCGGAGGTGCACAGGAGGCGTTCGACGCCGTGGATGTCGAGGGTGAAGTCCTCGCCGCGGGCGGCGAGTATCTGGTCGTTGAGAAGCGTGTAGCGGTCGTTGTCCGAGAGGTTCTCGGGGACCAGGTCGCGCTGGGCGAGCGTGGGGAGTATGCCGATCATGACGACGCCCGCGTCGAGTTCCGCGGCCTTGCGGTCGGCATATCCGATGCCGGTTCCGATCTCTTCCGCGAGACGGTCGAATACGCGCCCGTGGAGCTGGTGGGGCGCGATGTTCACTTCGAGGTTGAACATTCCGAGTTCCGTCTGGAAATCGGCACTGGCGATCTTTTCGAGAACCGGCCCGTTCAGCATCCTGGGCAGCCCGTCGGTGCCGGCGAGATTGAGTTCGATCTCCACGCCCATGAGATTGCGGGGCCGGTCGAACCGCTTCTCCGCCAACAGCCTCGCGAGCCCCGCGAGACACTGCTGGAGTTTTCTGCGGTACTGCTGCCGGTCGGACGGGCCGAACCCGTCGGCCACGACCTTCTGCCCCATCGAAGCGTCCCTCCCCGAGTGGGCGGCCGCCGGGACGGCCGCGCGTCACGGACGATGATGCCCACCCCGCTGATCCACAACGCCTGCGGAACCGGCCTGTCGGAGGATAGGCTGGACGGAGCGCTCCACCGGCACATCCCGAAGGCATGGAACACGCGACATATACCAATGTCATATTGTCCTTGGATCCCGGGTCGGAATTCAGCCGTCCGCCTTCGCGGGGAATGCGCAGGTGAGAGCGGTATCGTCCTCGTGATTCCGCTTCAACTCCCCGCGATTAAGGCCTGATGACGCCTTGTCAGGAATATCCGCGAGGTCTAGCGGAAACACTGTGTGAACACGTGTCGTATAAACTCCGCGGACGAGGCAGAGTGTTGGCGCCCGGCCATGGCCTCATGGCCCCTCTCTGGCCCCGCCGCCGACAGCGCCGTCGTACCTGCCCACGCATCACCGTGTCTCCTGAGTGAGAGGCGACCCACCATGCTCCGACCCTCCCCGGCCCCTGCGCCGGCTCTCCGCAGTGTCCTCGCGGCTCTCGGCTCACCGACCGCCGTCAGCGCGCCGCGAACTCCCGCACTGCGGGCCGCACAGGGACCGCTGAGCCCCGAACACCCGCTGCCCGTGCACGTCCTCGGCGTCACCGGAGCACCGGGGCTCGCACCCCGCACCCGGCTCGCCGGCTGGCGCTTCCTGATCCGGAGCGGGGACCGGGCGATCGCCGCCGCGGACACCATGCTCACCCCCGACGGCTGGGCCTTCTCGCACTTCTTCGAAGGTCCGTACGTCTCCGCCACGGAACGGGCCCTGCTCCAGGCCGAGGCCCTGCCGGTCACCTACCGGCCACGGCTGCTGTCCGTACCGGAGCTCTACATGCTGACGCTCTGGCTGCAGGCCGGACCGGAGGCGGACGGCACCACCGTCGCCCCGGCCGCGGCCGATCTGATGGTGCCGCTGGCCCCCGCACCCCCGGGGATCGCGGCCCACCGCCCGTACCAGGTCGCCGATCTCCTGCCCGTGCTCAGTACGCGACTCGCGCCGCCGCCCCTCCTGGGCTCGCCGGCGCCCGCCTGATCGAACCCACGCGTCGCCGCCCCGTGACCCGCCCGGGTCATGGGGCGCACTCCTGTCCGAGCCGTGCGCCCGAACGCGCCTCCCGAACGCCCCTCCCGTACGGACTAGCCCGCTGGGACCACTCCGAACCACCCGAAGAGACGGTGCAGTTGACCTGAACCGCCCCTGCGGGTGATGCGTCTTCCCAGGAGAGGACGAGCTGCCGCGAAATACCTGCGGAAGACCGTCCGTGGGGCAAGACTGGGGACCGGAACCGAACCGACCGACGGGGGCGGCCATGAGCGCACAGAGCCGCAGGACATCCACCACGACGCAGCGAAAGAACCCACCCATGTGCCAGCATCAGCCTGCCTGTCCCACCGCCGACTCCGCCGACCGGGAGGCGGCCCGACTGATGGCACACCACCCGGAGCAGGGCTGGAGCCTGCTGTGCAACGGTGTCCTGCTCTTCGAGGACACCGGTGAACTGCTGCCGGACGGGCAGATCATCGCCCCGCACCGGCCGCTGACGGCGGGACAGGTGACGACCGCCGCCTGAACTCGGGCGGCAGGACACCGTACGAGGGAAACGCCGAGGGCCGGCCCGGAGGAGATCCTCCGAACCGGCCCTCGACGCGTGCTCAGTTGTCGTACTCGTCCAGCGGCGGGCAGGAGCAGACCAGGTTCCGGTCGCCGAAGGCACCGTCGATGCGGCGCACCGGCGGCCAGTACTTGTCGGCGGCCGAGACACCGGCCGGGAAGACCGCCTCGTCGCGGGTGTACGGGTGGTTCCACTCGCCGCCCAGCGCGGCCGCGGTGTGCGGGGCGTTGTGCAGCGGGTTGTCGTCGGCGGGCCACACGCCCGAGGCGACCTTCTCGATCTCGGCGCGGATCGCGATCATCGTGTCGCAGAAGCGGTCGAGCTCGGTCAGGTCCTCGGACTCGGTCGGCTCGATCATCAGCGTGCCGGCCACCGGGAAGGACATCGTCGGCGCGTGGAAGCCGTAGTCGATGAGGCGCTTCGCGATGTCGTCGACGCTGACGCCGGTGGCCTTGGCCAGCGGACGGATGTCCACGATGCACTCGTGCGCGACCAGCCCGTTCGGACCGGTGTAGAGCACCGGGAAGTGCGGCTCCAGGCGCTTGGCGATGTAGTTCGCCGCCAGCACGGCCACCTGGGTGGCGCGCTTGAGGCCCTCGCCGCCCATGAGGCGCACGTACGACCAGGAGATCGGCAGGATGCCGGCGGAGCCCCACGGGGCGGCCGAGATCGGACCGACACCGGTCTCCGGGCCCGCGGTGGGCTGGAGCGGGTGGTTCGGCAGGTACGGGGCGAGGTGGGCGCGGACGCCGACCGGGCCGACGCCGGGGCCGCCGCCGCCGTGCGGGATGCAGAAGGTCTTGTGCAGGTTCAGGTGCGAGACGTCGCCGCCGAAGTGACCCGGCTTGGCCAGACCGACCAGCGCGTTGAGGTTGGCACCGTCGACGTACACCTGGCCGCCGGCCTCGTGGACCTCGGCGCAGATGTCGGCGACGTGCTCCTCGAAGACGCCGTGCGTGGACGGGTAGGTGATCATCAGCACGGACAGCTCGTCGCGGTACTGGGCGATCTTGGCGCGCAGGTCCTCGACGTCGACCTCACCGTCGTCGGCGGTCTTGACGACGACGACCTTCATGCCGGCCATGACCGCGGAGGCGGCGTTGGTGCCGTGCGCGGAGGACGGGATGAGGCAGACCGTGCGCTGCTCGTCGCCGTTGGCGCGGTGGTAGGCGCGGACGGCGAGCAGACCGGCCAGCTCACCCTGCGAACCGGCGTTGGGCTGGATGGACACCTTGTCGTAGCCGGTGACCTCGGCGAGGCGCTCCTCGAGCTCGTCGATGAGCGTGACGTATCCGGCGGCCTGGTCGATCGGCGCGAAGGGGTGGATCTGGCCGAACTCGGGCCAGGTCACCGGCTCCATCTCGGTGGTCGCGTTCAGCTTCATGGTGCAGGAGCCGAGCGGGATCATGCCGCGGTCGAGCGCGTAGTCGCGGTCCGCGAGCTTGCGCAGGTAGCGCAGCATCGAGGTCTCGGAGCGGTGCGCGTGGAAGACCGGGTGGGTCAGGTACGCGTCGGAGCGCAGCAGACCGGCGGGCAGCGTGTCCTCGGTGGCGGCGTCGAGGGCCTCGACGTCGGCCGTGACACCGAAGGCACCCCAGACGGCGGCGAGCTGCTCGCGCCCGGTGGTCTCGTCGCAGGAGATCGACACGAGGTCGGCGTCGACGCGGTAGAGGTTCACCCCGGCCTCGCGGGCGGCGGCGACGACCTCGTCGGCCTTGCCGGGCACGCGGACGGTGAGGGTGTCGAAGTACGAGCCGTGCACGACCTCGACCCCACCGGCGGTGAGACCGGCCGCGAGGAGGGCGGCGTATCGGTGCGTGCGCTCGGCGATCTGCTTCAGGCCGTCCGGACCGTGGTAGACGGCGTACATGCCGGCCATGACGGCGAGCAGCACCTGAGCGGTACAGATGTTGCTGGTGGCCTTCTCGCGGCGGATGTGCTGCTCGCGGGTCTGCAGGGCCAGACGGTAGGCGCGGTTGCCGTCGGCGTCGACGGAGACGCCCACGAGGCGGCCGGGGAGGGAGCGGGCGTGCTTGTCCTGGACGGCCATGTAGCCGGCGTGCGGGCCACCGAAGCCCATGGGGACGCCGAAGCGCTGGGTGGTGCCGACGGCGATGTCGGCGCCGAGCTCGCCGGGCGAGGTGAGCAGGGTGAGCGCGAGCAGGTCGGCGGCGACGGTGACGATCGCGCCGAGCTCGTGGGCGGCGTCGATCAGCGGCTTGATGTCGCGGACGGCGCCGGAGGCACCGGGGTACTGGACGAGCACACCGAAGACACCGCGCTCGGCGACGTCGGCGGGAATGCCGTCGCTCAGATCGGCGACGACGACCTCGACACCGGTCGGCTCGGCACGGGTCTCGATGACGGCGATGGTCTGCGGCAGCGCGTCGGCGTCGACGAGGAAGACCCCGTTCTTGACCTTGCCGACTCGGCGGGAGAGGGCCATGGCCTCGGCGGCGGCGGTGCCCTCGTCGAGGAGGGAGGCGCCGGAGGTGGGCAGACCGGTGAGGTCGGCGACCATGGTCTGGAAGTTGAGCAGGGCCTCAAGGCGCCCCTGCGAGATCTCGGGCTGGTACGGCGTGTAGGCCGTGTACCAGGCCGGGTTCTCCATGACATTCCGGAGAATGACGGGCGGCGTGAAGGTCCCGTAGTAGCCGAGACCGATCATCGGGGCGAGGACCTGGTTGCGGTCGGCGAGCGTGCGCAGCTCGGCGAGCACCTCGGCCTCGGTGCGCGCGGCCGGCAGGCCCAGCGCCTCGGCGTTCTTGATGACGTCCGGCACCGCGGCGGCCGTGAGCTCGTCGAGCGAGCCGTAACCGACCTGGGCGAGCATCTTGGCCCGAGCCTCGGCGTCGGGCCCGATGTGCCGCTGCTCGAACGGGATGCCCTGTTCGAGCTCGGAGAGCGGAGTGCGGTTGGCGGTCATGTACGGAGGCCTCCTGGTCGTCACGACCTGCGAGGGGCACCACGGCGCGGGTACCCGGACGGCCTCCCCCTCTGTCATCTCAACCTGAGAGTTTCACCGGCACGCCTCGCGGCCCGCCGGCTTTCACCGTCGGTGAGAGCGGAATGCCGTCGGACATTCCGCTCTGCTTTCCAGAGTGACCTCGTCCGCGCGGTACAGGGGCCTGAGAGATTCCGGGGAGGATTTGCTCCTTCGGCGCCCACCGGAAGGTTTCTCCGGGGGACTCTCCCGCACAGGGTCGACAGCCACAACCAGCCTACCAGCGAGGTTGCGGCTTCCATCGCTCAAGTGGCCGACATCCCAGATGTGCACTTTCGTAGGGGTGTAGAGCAGTTGCGACCAGTTGGAGGGACCGTGCAGACCGATATCGATCCGCGCAGCCTGATCGGCCGCAAGGCGTTCGACCGGAACGGACACAAGATCGGAACCGTGGACGAGGTGTACCTGGACGACGCGACCGGCATCCCGGAGTGGGCCGCGGTCCGCACGGGCCTGTTCAGCAGGGACGCCTTCGTCCCCCTGGAGCCGAGCGCGCTGCTCGACGACGGCCTCCACATCCCGTACGAGAGGGCTCTCATCAAGGACGCCCCGGACTTCGGGGTGGGCCGCCACCTGTCGCCGGAGCAGGAGCTCCAGCTCTACCGCCACTACAGCCTGGCCCTCCCGCCCCCGCCCCCGGACGCCCCGGACAAGGACTTCGGCCGCCTGGCGGGCCAGGACGGCCCCTGAGGGCCCCACGCACGAGGCAGCCGCGGAAGGGCCCGCACCGCACGGCCGGTGCGGGTCACGCCGCCGCGTCCCCGCGCACCAGCGGCAACGGCTCCGAGGGCTCCAGCTCCGGATCGTCCACGGAGAACGTCCGCACCCGCCCGGGCCCGGACCACGGATCCTCGAACCGCACCGTGACCCGCCCCACCCCGCTGCCCTGGACCCACCCGGCCCCGTACACGGCGTGCCGTACGTCGTGCCCGGGCGCCCACACCCGCTCGACGCTCTCCGCCTCGGCGGAGGGCGCCGCCTCCACCTCTTCGGCCACCTCGGGCCCGGCTTCGTCCGCCGGCCGCTCGGAGGCCCCGGCCTGAGCGAACAGGTCCTCCTGCGTGTAGTCCGCGAGCCCGCTCACCCCGACCCCCAGCAACCGCACGCCCCCGGTCGTGTCCACCGCCTCCAGGAGCCGCCCCGCGGCCTCCCGTACGACGCCCGGGTCGTCCGTCGGCCCCCGCAGCGTCTCGGACCGGGTGAGCGTCGAGAAGTCGTAGCGCCGCACCTTCAGGACGATGGTCCGCCCCGAGTGCCCGGAGGCCCGCAGCCGCCCCACGCACCGCTCCGCGAGCCGTTCGACCTCGATCCGGATCCGTACGCGGTCGTGGAGGTCCACGTCGAAGGTGTCCTCGACCGACACCGACTTGGCGTCCCGCTCGGCCACCACGGCCCGATCGTCGTACCCCTGGGCCATCCGGTACAGGGACGCCCCGTGCGCCCGTCCCAGGAGCCGTACGAGCTCGTCCTCGCCCGCCTCCGCGAGATCGGAGACGGTGGTCATCCCGGCGCGCCGCAGGTGCTCCCCGGTGGCCGGCCCGACCCCGGGCAGGATCCGCACCGATCGCGGCCCGAGCAGCTCCCGCTCGGTGCCGGGCTCGATGAGGACCAGCCCGTCCGGTTTGGCCTCCTCGGAGGCGATCTTCGCGATCATCTTGGACCCGGCCAGCCCCACGGACCCGGTGAGCCCGGTCGTCGCGAGGATGTCGGCCCGCAGCCGCTCCCCCACGGCCCGCGCGCTCGCGCTGTCGTCGGCGACACCGCCGGCTTCGAGGTCGACGAAGGCCTCGTCGAGGCTGAGGGGCTCGACGAGCGGCGAGAGCCGCCCGAGCAGCTCCATGACCTGCTCGCTGATGGAGCGGTAGAAGGCGAAGCGCGGCACGAGATACGCGGCGTTCGGCGCGAGCCGTCGCGCCTGCCCCATCGGCATGGCCGAGTGCACCCCGAAGCGACGGGCCTCGTAGGAGGCGGTGGCGACCACGCCCCGGGGCCCGAGGCCGCCGACGACCACGGGCTTTCCGCGCAGACTGGGCTTCGACGCCTGCTCGGCGGCGGCGAAGAAGGCATCCATGTCGAGATGCAGGATGGTGGGCGCGGCTCTCACACGTCCGATGCTGCCCTACGCCACTGACAACGCCCCCGAGGCCCACCAGGCGCCTCCGGAACGGGCAGCCCCGCACCTCGACACAATCCGGCCGTCAGACCGCCTTGTCGCGCCGCCGCCGCGCCAGCTCGTCGCCCGGGTTGTGCCCGACCAGCGTCTCGCCGGTGTCGACCCGCTCCCCGTGGAGCTGCGAGAGCGCGGCCTCGACGTCGCGCCAGACGACCCCGACGGCGATGCCGAAGACGCCCTGCCCGCCCTGGAGGAGGTCGACGACCTCGTCGGGCGAGGAGCACTCGTACACGGTCGCCCCGTCGCTCATGAGCGTCATCCGCTCCAGGTCCCGGAAGCCCCGGGCGCGCAGGTGCTGCACCGCGGCCCGGATGTTCTGGAGGGCGACCCCGGTGTCGAGGAACCGCTTGACGATCTTCAGTACGACGACGTCGCGGAAGCTGTACAGCCGCTGCGTCCCCGACCCGTACGCGGGCCGCACGCTCGGCTCCACGAGTCCGGTGCGCGCCCAGTAGTCCAGCTGGCGATAGGTGATCCCGGCGGCCGCGCAGGCCGTCGGTCCGCGGTAGCCGATCGCCGCGTCGGCGACGCCGGCACCGGTGTCCGTCCCGAAGTCGCCCACACTGCCGTGAAGCGGATACGGACCGCTCTCCCCGGACACGCGTCCGGGCGAGCTCCCTGCCGTACCGTCCGCGCTGCTCATCACGCCGACCCTCCGTCCTTGACCTGCCCACACGAAGGTAGGCAGTCACTCGGGGTGCGTCAACGATCGCCACACTCGGCACGCCGAGTGATAATCACCCTGAGAGTGGTTTCGCGTGTCCCTCTCCGGGGAAAGGCTACTCGAATGCTCTGACGGCACCCCGCGAACGGCCTCCGGCCGCACCGCTCCGCCTCACTGGCTGCTGCTCCCGAAGTCCTCCGGTGAGATCTGGTCGAGGAACTCGCGGAACTTCTCCACCTCGTCCTCCTGCTCGTCCGGAATCGCGATGCCGGCGTCGTCCAGGACACCGTCACTGCCGAAGATCGGCGTTCCGGTCCGGAGGGCCAGGGCTATCGCGTCGGACGGTCGCGCGCTCACCTCGACGCCGCTGGCGAAGACCAGCTCGGCGTAGAAGACCCCGTCACGCAGATCCGTGATGCGGACCTCGGTGAGCTCCTGCCCCACCGCCTCCAGCACGTCCTTGAACAGGTCGTGCGTCAGCGGCCGCGGCGGAGCCATCCCCTGCTGGGCGAAGGCGATCGCGGTCGCCTCACCCGGTCCGATCCAGATGGGGAGGTACCGATCGCCTCCCACTTCACGCAGGAGCACGATCGGCTGGTTGGAGGGCATTTCCACCCGGACACCCACAACGTCGAGCTCGTTCACACAGCAACCCTAGGACGTGCCCGACCGGTTTGGATAGTCGGGCCCCTCCGGGCCCCCTCCCCGAACGCCCTCCGAGGCCTCCCGGAGCACCCCCGGACGGCAGGAACCGGGTCCCCGGAACCGCGTCACTGCAGCCGGATCCCGAGGGCCGTCTGGACGAGCGCCGCGTGCAACCGCACCGACTGCGCGGCGAGCTCCTTCGCGGTGGCCTCCGCATGGGCCCTGGTCTGCGGGTTGCGGTGCCGGCGCAGCGGCGCTACCACCTGCTCGATCAGCCCGGCCTCGCGGTCGGCGGCCGCCTTGACGGCCCGCAGGTGCCGGGGTTCCAGACCGAATCTCCCCAGGTCCGCGACGAGCCTGGCGACGGTGACGGCCTCGGCGTCGTAGCCGCCGCCCTCCGTCTCGGCGATCAGGCCGTACGACTCCCACTCGACGAGCTCGGTCTCGGTCACCTCGGCGGCGGCGATCAGCTCGTCCCGCCCGAGCCGCGCGACGGTCGGCGACTCCGCCTCGTCCTGCTCCCAGGCCCCCTCCAGGAGGTCCCGCCGCCCGGGCGCGGGGAGCTTGATCTGCTCGCCCCGTTCGAGGGCGTCGAGGTGCTCGCGGATGACCTTCAGCGGAAGGTAGTGGTCCCGCTGCATCCGCAGGATGCGGGCGAGCCGCTCCACGTCCTGCGGGCTGAACTTCCGGTATCCGGAGGCCGTCCGACGGGGCTCGACCAGCCCCTCGGCCTCCAGGAACCGGATCTTGGAGATCGTCACTTCGGGAAATTCATCGCGCAGCTGGTTCAGCACCGTGCCGATGCTCACCAGCCGGTCGCCCGCGGTGGCGGTGCCGGATCCGGCACCGCCCGTCGGTGTTCGCAGCATGGACCTTCCCTGAAGGGGCTTCCCCGAGGCGTCACACGCCTCGCTGGCTCGAGTAGAAGACCAGCCGGTACTTGCCGATCTGCACCTCGTCGCCGTTGGACAGGACGACCGAGTCGATCGGCTCACGGTTGACGTAGGTGCCGTTGAGGCTGCCGACGTCGGCGACGGTGAAGCTGCCGTCCTGGGCCCGGCGGAACTCGACATGCCGCCGGGAGACGGTGAAGTCGTCCAGGAAGATGTCGCTCTGCGGGTGACGGCCGGCGGTCGTCAGCTCGCCGTCGAGCAGGAACCGGCTGCCCGAGTTCGGACCCCGGCGCACCACGAGCAGCGCGGATCCCGAGGGCAGCGCCTCCACGGCGGCGAGCGCCTCGGGAGACAGCGACGGAAGGGCGGTCTGACCGGTGACCTCCGCGTCGTACGCCTCAAGGCCCGAGATGGAGATCGTCGACGTCGTCTCCGACGCGCGCTCGGGGGCGACGCCGCCCCGCAGCGGCGTGCCGCAGTGGGAGCAGAAGCGGCTGTCGGCCGTGTTGCGGTGACCGCACCTCGTGCACACCGGCATGGACGCATCCTCCTGCCGCGGCTGCCCCGCGGAGGTCTGTGTCGCGTACGGGTCGGACGTAAACCCTCCACCCGTACTTGAGGTTGATGGTTCTCCGAAACCTATGCGGGCGGCACCGGCGGGGTCAACAGAAGACGCGCCCTGTGTGCCCGGAATGTCACCACCCCGACCGTCGACCTCGTCGCGGAAGAGCGGACGCTCGGCGCCCTGCTCCTCACCCTGGGCGTGGCGCGGCGCGGCGTGCCTGGCGTTGCCGCCGTCCTCGCGTGCGCTCTTGCCGAACAACTTCGCAAACAACTTCACGGGCGATTCCCCTTGACCGAAACAGACCCGCCCGTGGGGCAGGACGAACCGAAATCCTTCACACCTGCCGACCCGGACACTTTCACAACGTCCGTATCCTCCGGACAGTTTCCACCACGCACCACCGTTGTGGTGCGCCGACCCCCCGCAACGTCATGCCCTTGTCGCGGGACCCCCTCCGTCCCCCTCTCACTGGGAGGACGACTGAGCGTAGTCAGGCCGCTTCGCGGGTCGCAAGGCGTCGACGACGATCTTCGCCGACCGCTCCACCGTGGCTGTGGCCTGCTCCTTCTCCAGGGTCTGCACGACACCGCCGGGGATGTTGAGCGCGGGCTCGAGATCCTCCGGCTTGCCGATGACCTTGAAGACGTACGGAGCGGCCACCTTCGTTCCATCGATCCGCATGTCATCACCGCTGCCGGTGAAATAACTGTCCGCGACCACCCGGACACCGTTGACCTGGATCGCCTCGGCGCCCGCCGCACGCAGCTCCTGGATGGCGTCGAGCAGCATGTCCGACTCGACCGCCCCGGTGGGATCACCCACGGTGAGGGTGATGCCGGGCCCCTCGGCGGCGACGCTGCCGGCGAGGATGCCGAGCTGCTGCTCCTTCTCCTGGGTCTGCTTGCGCGCCTCCTCGGCCTGGTCCGAGCTGGACTCCAGCTCGGAGCGCTGCTTCTCCAGACGGGCCTTCTCGTCCTCCAGGCGCTGCGTGCGGTCGTCGAGTTCGTCGAGGATGCGCACGAGGTCCTCCTGACGGGCCCCGCGCAGCGCGCTGTTCTCGCTCGTCGAGGAGACCTGGATGGCCAGGCCGAGGCCGAGGACGAACAGCAGCAGCGCGACGACGAGTTGGGCCCGGGTCACCCGCGGCGGCCACAGGGCGGAGGCGAGCCTCCGCCGCCCACTCGGCTCGGCCGCGACAGGCGCGGCAGCGGCCGGCGGCCCGGCCGTGAGGGGCACACGCGCCTCGGAACGCACGGCCTCGGGCTTCACCGGCCCGGGCTTCGCGGCATCGGGCGTCTCGGACGTCCCAGGCTGCTCGGACTTCTCGGACGGCTCGGGGCTCCGAGGCAGCTCGGGGCTTCGAGGCAGCTCGGGCCGCTGCTCCGGCCGCTCGGGCTGCCGCTCCGGCTGCTCGGGGTTCTGAGGGTTCTCAGGGTTCTCGCTCATCGGCCTCACGCCCGGAAGACGTGACGCCGGATGGCGGCCGCGTTGGAGAAGATGCGGATGCCGAGCACGACGACCACACCGGTCGACAGCTGCGCGCCGACGCCCAGCTTGTCGCCGAGGAAGACGATCAGCGCGGCCACGACCACGTTGGACAGGAACGAGACCACGAAGACCTTGTCGACGAAGATCCCGTCGAGCATGGCCCGCAGGCCGCCGAAGACCGCGTCGAGGGCGGCGACCACGGCGATCGGGAGATAGGGCTCGACCACCGCCGGAACCTCGGGGCGGACCAACAGTCCGACCACGACTCCGACGATCAGGCCCAGTACGGCGATCACGATGTGCCCTTCCCTGTGTCGGCCGTGGCCCGACCGGAGGGCGTCGCCACCCCGGCCCCCCTCGGCTCTGCGGTACGTACGGTCAGGCTCGGCGCGGCCGGCAGGCGTACGTCGCCCTCGGCCGAGATGCTGCTCCTGATCCCGAAGTTCTCCACCAGCGCGTGCAGATACTGCCCGTCGGCGCTGTCCTGGAACGCGGTGCTCAGCCGCTGTCCGTCCCCGATCGCGAGGACGGTGTACGGCGGCACCAGCGGCTTGTTGTCGACCAGTATGGCGTCACCGGCGGCCCGGATCGCCGACAGCGATGTCAGCCGCTGACCGTTGATCGCGACGGCCTCGGCACCCGACTCCCACAGCCCGTTGATCACCCGCTGCATGTCCCGGTCGCGGACCCGGCCCGTATCGGAGAAGCCGCTGCTCTCCCTCGGTCCGCCGCCACCGGTGTCGGTGCCCTTGGCGTCGTCGACGACGAGCTTCACACCGGGGCCGTGCACGGGCGTCGCCCCGGAGAGGAGCGCCACGAGCTCGGCCTGGTCGCCGCCCTGCTGCTGGAGAGCCTGCCGCTGACGGCCCCCGACCTCGGTCCGGATCCGCTCGACGTCCTCCTCCAGCTGGTCGGCGGTCGACGTCTCCCTCTCGATGCGGTCGATCAGGTCCTGCCGCTCCTTGGCGACGACCGGCGCGGAGATCCGCGCCTCGGCCGCCCCGACGGTCACGACGGCGGCGGCGAGCAGGAGCCCCGCGGCGACACCCAGCTTGGCCCGCAGGTTACGGGGCAGCCCACCGCCCTCGGCCGCGCGCCGGGCGGTCGCCTCGGCGTAGCCGTCGTCGAGCGCGTGGTCGATCACGTTGTTCAGCAGCGACATGGACGCGTCCGGACGCGGCGGCGGTGATCCGGTGCTCCGAACGGGGGGCTGCTGCGACATGCCGCACATCGTCGCACGTCGCACGGCCTACCGCCGAATGGCCCCTCCGTACGGCCGGGAGGCACCCCGCGGGCACCTCCCGGCCGAACCGCCCCGTACGTCAGCGACCTGCGCTGTCGACCACCTCGGCCCACTCGTCGAGCAGGGCCTGCGCGGAGGCGTCGTCGGGGCCCTCCGCCCACAGATGGGTGACGGCCTCGGCGGGGTCGGGCAGCACCATCACCCACCGCCCGTCGGCCTCGACCACCCGGACTCCGTCGGTGGTGTCCACGGACCGGCTGCCCGCCGCCTCCACCACCCGGCGCATCACCAGACCCTTCACGGCCCACGGGGTCGCGATGTCCTTCTTCAGGACGTGCGCCCGCGGGATCCGGGCATCGATCTGGCTCAGCGTGAGCTGCGTCCGCGCCACCAGGCCGATCAGCCGCACGAAGGCGGCGGCCCCGTCGAAGACACTGCTGAACTCGGGCACGATGAACCCGCCGCGCCCGTCGCCGCCGAAGATCGTCGACTCCTCGCGGCCGACCCGCGTGAGGTCGTCGGGCGAGGTGGTCGTCCACTCGACCTGAGTGCCGTGGTACGCGGCGACCTGCTCGGCGATACGGGTCGTGGTGACCGGCAGCGCGACCCGCCCGGACCGCCGCTCGGCCGCCACGAGGTCGAGCATCACCAGGAGCGCCCGGTCGTCCTCGATGATCCGCCCCCGCTCGTCCACGAGCGAGAGCCGCTCGCCGACGGGGTCGAACCGCACGCCGAACGCCGCCCGCGCCGAGGCCACGATCTCCCCGAGCCGTACGAGACCGGCCCGCCGGCTCTCCGCCGACTCGGTGGGGCGGGACTCGTCGAGACCGGGGTTGATGGTCAGCGAGTCGACCTGGAGCCGCCCGAGCAGACTGGGCAGGACGAGCCCGGCGCTGCCGTTGGAGGCGTCCACGACGACTTTCAGTCCGGCTTCCGCGATCCCGGTGGTGTCGACGTTCCGCAGCAGCGAGCCGGTGTACGAGTCGAAGACGCTCGCCGGGAAGGAGAGGTCGCCGATCTCACCGGGGAACGCCCGCCGGTACTCCTGGCGCGCGAAGACCCGGTCGAGCTTCCGCTGCCCGCCCTGTGAGAGGTCGGCTCCCCGTTCGTCGAAGAACATGATGTCCACGGAGTCGGGCACGCCGGGCGAGGTCCGCACCATGATCCCGCCGGCGCTTCCCCGCGCGGTCTGCTGCCGCGCCACCGGGAGCGGTACGTTCTCCAGGTCCCGTACGTCGATGGCGCTGGCCTGCAGCGCCGAGATCACCGCCCGCTTCAGCGCCCGGGCTCCCCGGGAGTGATCGCGCGCGGTCGTGACGGTCGACCCCTTCTTCAGGGTCGTCGCGTACGCCCCCGCCAGCCGTACGGCCAGCTCGGGGGTGATCTCCACGTTCAGGATGCCGGAGACGCCACGCGCCCCGAAGAGATGGGCCTGCCCGCGGGACTCCCAGATGACGGAGGTGTTGACGAAGGCGCCGGCCTCGATCGTCTTGAAGGGGTAGACGCGCACGTTGCCCTGCACGATCGATTCTTCCCCAACGAGGCACTCGTCCCCGATGACGGCTCCGTCCTCGATCCGGGCGGCCCGCATGATGTCGGTGTTCTTCCCGATCACACAGCCGCGCAGATTGCTCTGCTGCCCGATGTAGACGTTGTCGTGGACGACCGCCTTGTGCAGGAAGGCGCCGCTCTTGACGACCACGTTCGAGCCGATGACGGTGTGCTCACGGATCTCGGCGCCGGCCTCGACCTTGGCGTAGTCACCGATGTAGAGCGGCCCGCGCAACTCCGCCTCGGGGTGAACCTCGGCTCCTTCCGCGACCCACACGCCGGGCGAGATCTCGAAGCCGTCGATGTCGACCTGGACCTTGCCCTCCAGGACGTCCGCCTGGGCCTTCACGTAGCTCTCGTGCGTGCCGACGTCCTCCCAGTAGCCCTCGGCGACATAGCCGAAGATCGGCTTGCCCTCCTTCATGAGCTGCGGGAAGACATCACCCGACCAGTCGACCGGAACATCTGCTTCGACGTAGTCGAAGACCTCGGGCTCCATCACGTAGATGCCCGTGTTCACGGTGTCGGAGAAGACCTGGCCCCAGGTGGGTTTCTCCAGGAAGCGCTCGACCTTTCCCTCTTCGTCGACGATCGTGATCCCGAATTCCAGCGGATTGGGCACCCGGGTCAGACAGACCGTGACGAGGGCGCCCTTCTCCTTGTGGAAGGCGATGAGATCGGAGAGGTCGAAATCGGTGAGCGCGTCCCCCGAGATGACGAGAAAAGCGTCGTCCTTCAACGCTTCCTCGGCGTTCTTCACACTTCCCGCTGTACCGAGTGGCTTTTCCTCGTTGGCATACGTGAGCTCCATCCCGAGCTCTTCTCCGTCGCCGAAGTAGTTCCTGACGAGAGAGGCGAGAAACTGCACGGTGACGACGGTCTCGTTGAGACCGTGCCTCTTGAGCAGTCGTAGGACGTGCTCCATGATCGGCCGGTTCACCACCGGCAGCAGAGGCTTGGGCATGCTCGAGGTCATGGGGCGAAGGCGGGTTCCTTCGCCACCGGCCATCACGACGGCCTTCATGTCGGAAGCGTCCTCCTTGAAGAGACGACGGTCCTGCCGACTTCACCTGTCTGCTCAGGGGCCCTCTGACGTCCTCGTTGTTGCCGGCGACGCTGCTCGACACAGGACAGACGGGCTCAATCGGCCGCGGTATCCGCCTTCACGAGTCGACGGACCTGGACCACGTAGAGGATCCCTGCCCACCAATACAGAGTTGTACCCCATCCTGCGAAGGCCCACCCGAAAACTTCAGCGAGTGACGAAAGCCAGCCCGTTCCGTCACTGAGAAGCAGCAGCGGGAAGGCGTACATCAAGTTGAAAGTGGCAGCTTTCCCGAGGAAGTTCACCTGCGGCGGCGGATACCCGTGCCGGCGGAGGATTCCCACCATCACGAGCAGCATCAGCTCGCGGGCGAAAAGCGCGGCGGTCAGCCAGAGCGGCAGGATCTCGCGCCAGGTCAGCCCGATGAGCGTGGAGACGATGTACAGCCGGTCGGCGGCCGGGTCGAGGAGCCGGCCCAGGTTGCTGATCTGGTTCCAGCGCCGGGCGAGCTTCCCGTCGAGATAGTCGCTGACGCCGCTGAGCATCAGCACGAGCAGGGCCCAGCCATCGCTGTTGGGACCGCCGAACACAGGTCGGAGAATCAGCCACAGGAAGAGTGGCACACCCACGAGCCGAGCCATGCTCAGGATATTGGGGATGGTGAGGACCCGGTCGGTCTGAACGCGAGTCTCCTGGACCTCCACCCGGGGGCCTCCTGCTGGGAACGTACGGACGATGCCCCACGACCTTACCCTCAGCCACAACACCGCCGCGCACAGGGGGCACCGCCCGGCAGCAGAACGCAAAAAAGCCTCAACCCCCGGACGATGTCCAGGGGTTGAGGCTAATGATTGTTCGGCGGCGTCCTACTCTCCCACAGGGTCCCCCCTGCAGTACCATCGGCGCTGAAAGGCTTAGCTTCCGGGTTCGGAATGTAACCGGGCGTTTCCCTAACGCTATGACCACCGAAACTCTATGAAGTTTACGAACCGCCGCACCCCGCAGGGGGCGTGTTCGTTGCTTCAGAACTAACACAGTGGACGCGAGCAACTGAGGACAAGCCCTCGGCCTATTAGTACCGGTCAGCTCCACCCATTACTGGGCTTCCACATCCGGCCTATCAACCCAGTCGTCTACTGGGAGCCTTACCCTCTCAAGGAGGTGGGAATACTCATCTCGAAGCAGGCTTCCCGCTTAGATGCTTTCAGCGGTTATCCCTCCCGAACGTAGCCAACCAGCCATGCCCTTGGCAGGACAACTGGCACACCAGAGGTTCGTCCGTCCCGGTCCTCTCGTACTAGGGACAGCCCTTCTCAATATTCCTACGCGCACAGCGGATAGGGACCGAACTGTCTCACGACGTTCTAAACCCAGCTCGCGTACCGCTTTAATGGGCGAACAGCCCAACCCTTGGGACCGACTCCAGCCCCAGGATGCGACGAGCCGACATCGAGGTGCCAAACCATCCCGTCGATATGGACTCTTGGGGAAGATCAGCCTGTTATCCCCGGGGTACCTTTTATCCGTTGAGCGACGGCGCTTCCACAAGCCACCGCCGGATCACTAGTCCCGACTTTCGTCCCTGCTCGACCCGTCGGTCTCACAGTCAAGCTCCCTTGTGCACTTACACTCAACACCTGATTGCCAACCAGGCTGAGGGAACCTTTGGGCGCCTCCGTTACCCTTTGGGAGGCAACCGCCCCAGTTAAACTACCCATCAGACACTGTCCCTGATCCGGATCACGGACCGAGGTTAGACATCCAGCACGACCAGAGTGGTATTTCAACGGCGACTCCACCATGACTGGCGTCACGGCTTCAAAGTCTCCCACCTATCCTACACAAGCCGAACCGAACACCAATATCAAACTGTAGTAAAGGTCCCGGGGTCTTTCCGTCCTGCTGCGCGAAACGAGCATCTTTACTCGTAGTGCAATTTCACCGGGCCTATGGTTGAGACAGTCGAGAAGTCGTTACGCCATTCGTGCAGGTCGGAACTTACCCGACAAGGAATTTCGCTACCTTAGGATGGTTATAGTTACCACCGCCGTTTACTGGCGCTTAAGTTCTCAGCTTCGCCCTGTCGAAACAGAGCTAACCGGTCCCCTTAACGTTCCAGCACCGGGCAGGCGTCAGTCCGTATACATCGCCTTACGGCTTCGCACGGACCTGTGTTTTTAGTAAACAGTCGCTTCTCGCTGGTCTCTGCGGCCACCCCCAGCTCACGGAGTAAATCCGATCACCAGGCGTGGCCCCCCTTCTCCCGAAGTTACGGGGGCATTTTGCCGAGTTCCTTAACCATAGTTCACCCGAACGCCTCGGTATTCTCTACCTGACCACCTGAGTCGGTTTAGGGTACGGGCCGCCATGAAACTCGCTAGAGGCTTTTCTCGACAGCATAGGATCATCCACTTCACCACAATCGGCTCGGCATCAGGTCTCAGGCTTAATGTGTGACGGATTTGCCTATCACACGCCCTACACCCTTACCCCGGGACAACCACCGCCCGGGCTGGACTACCTTCCTGCGTCACCCCATCGCTTACCTACTACCACCTTGGGTCGACGGCTCCACCACTTTCCTTTCCCCGAAGGGTCCGGAACGGCTTCACGGCCTTAGCATTAATGGGCTCGATATTGGGCGTTTCAAAGCGGGTACCGGAATATCAACCGGTTGTCCATCGACTACGCCTGTCGGCCTCGCCTTAGGTCCCGACTTACCCTGGGCAGATCAGCTTGACCCAGGAACCCTTAGTCAATCGGCGCACACGTTTCTCACGTGTGTATCGCTACTCATGCCTGCATTCTCACTCGTGAACCGTCCACAACTCGCTTCCGCGGCTGCTTCACCCGGCACACGACGCTCCCCTACCCATCACAGCGGGCGTTGGCCCTCATGCTGCAATGACACGACTTCGGCGGTACGCTTGAGCCCCGCTACATTGTCGGCGCGGAATCACTTGACCAGTGAGCTATTACGCACTCTTTCAAGGGTGGCTGCTTCTAAGCCAACCTCCTGGTTGTCTCTGCGACTCCACATCCTTTCCCACTTAGCGTACGCTTAGGGGCCTTAGTCGATGCTCTGGGCTGTTTCCCTCTCGACCATGGAGCTTATCCCCCACAGTCTCACTGCCGCGCTCTCACTTACCGGCATTCGGAGTTTGGCTAAGGTCAGTAACCCGGTAGGGCCCATCGCCTATCCAGTGCTCTACCTCCGGCAAGAAACACACGACGCTGCACCTAAATGCATTTCGGGGAGAACCAGCTATCACGGAGTTTGATTGGCCTTTCACCCCTAACCACAGGTCATCCCCCAGGTTTTCAACCCTGGTGGGTTCGGTCCTCCACGAAGTCTTACCTCCGCTTCAACCTGCCCATGGCTAGATCACTCCGCTTCGGGTCTTGAGCGTGCTACTGAATCGCCCTATTCGGACTCGCTTTCGCTACGGCTTCCCCACACGGGTTAACCTCGCAACACACCGCAAACTCGCAGGCTCATTCTTCAAAAGGCACGCAGTCACGAGATACAGCAAGCTGTATCCGACGCTCCCACGGCTTGTAGGCACACGGTTTCAGGTACTATTTCACTCCGCTCCCGCGGTACTTTTCACCATTCCCTCACGGTACTATCCGCTATCGGTCACCAGGGAATATTTAGGCTTAGCGGGTGGTCCCGCCAGATTCACACGGGATTTCTCGGGCCCCGTGCTACTTGGGTGTCTCTCAAACGAGCCGTACAGATTTCAGCTACGGGGGTCTTACCCTCTACGCCGGACCTTTCGCATGTCCTTCGCCTATCCATACGGTTTCTGACTCGTCTCACAGCCGGCAGACTGTGAAAGAGAGATCCCACAACCCCGCATGCGCAACCCCTGCCGGGTATCACACGCATACGGTTTGGCCTCATCCGGTTTCGCTCGCCACTACTCCCGGAATCACGGTTGTTTTCTCTTCCTGAGGGTACTGAGATGTTTCACTTCCCCTCGTTCCCTCCACATGCCCTATGTGTTCAGGCATGGGTGACAGCCCATGACGACTGCCGGGTTTCCCCATTCGGAAACCCCCGGATCAAAGCCTGGTTGACGGCTCCCCGGGGACTATCGTGGCCTCCCACGTCCTTCATCGGTTCCTGGTGCCAAGGCATCCACCGTGCGCCCTTAAAAACTTGGCCACAGATGCTCGCGTCCACTGTGTAGTTCTCAAACAACGACCAGCCACCCGTCACACACCACCTAAGCGGTGCTTTACCGGGGCCGGCATCCTCGAAGGCATGACCTTACGGCCGTACCCTCAGACACCCAACAACGTGCCAAGCACACTCTTCAGAACTCTCGTCACGTTCCACGCCGAAGCAGTACTTGTGAAGGAGACATCCGAGTGTGCCAACTAATCAACGTTCCACCCATGAGCTGACCGTGCAGAACGTTTGCCTGCAATCGGTACTGTGCTCCTTAGAAAGGAGGTGATCCAGCCGCACCTTCCGGTACGGCTACCTTGTTACGACTTCGTCCCAATCGCCAGTCCCACCTTCGACAGCTCCCTCCCACAAGGGGTTGGGCCACCGGCTTCGGGTGTTACCGACTTTCGTGACGTGACGGGCGGTGTGTACAAGGCCCGGGAACGTATTCACCGCAGCAATGCTGATCTGCGATTACTAGCAACTCCGACTTCATGGGGTCGAGTTGCAGACCCCAATCCGAACTGAGACCGGCTTTTTGAGATTCGCTCCGCCTCACGGCATCGCAGCTCTTTGTACCGGCCATTGTAGCACGTGTGCAGCCCAAGACATAAGGGGCATGATGACTTGACGTCGTCCCCACCTTCCTCCGAGTTGACCCCGGCGGTCTCCTGTGAGTCCCCATCACCCCGAAGGGCATGCTGGCAACACAGGACAAGGGTTGCGCTCGTTGCGGGACTTAACCCAACATCTCACGACACGAGCTGACGACAGCCATGCACCACCTGTATACCGACCACAAGGGGGGCACTATCTCTAATGCTTTCCGGTATATGTCAAGCCTTGGTAAGGTTCTTCGCGTTGCGTCGAATTAAGCCACATGCTCCGCTGCTTGTGCGGGCCCCCGTCAATTCCTTTGAGTTTTAGCCTTGCGGCCGTACTCCCCAGGCGGGGAACTTAATGCGTTAGCTGCGGCACCGACGACGTGGAATGTCGCCAACACCTAGTTCCCAACGTTTACGGCGTGGACTACCAGGGTATCTAATCCTGTTCGCTCCCCACGCTTTCGCTCCTCAGCGTCAGTAATGGCCCAGAGATCCGCCTTCGCCACCGGTGTTCCTCCTGATATCTGCGCATTTCACCGCTACACCAGGAATTCCGATCTCCCCTACCACACTCTAGCCTGCCCGTATCGGATGCAGACCCGGGGTTAAGCCCCGGGCTTTCACACCCGACGTGACAAGCCGCCTACGAGCTCTTTACGCCCAATAATTCCGGACAACGCTTGCGCCCTACGTATTACCGCGGCTGCTGGCACGTAGTTAGCCGGCGCTTCTTCTGCAGGTACCGTCACTTTCGCTTCTTCCCTGCTGAAAGAGGTTTACAACCCGAAGGCCGTCATCCCTCACGCGGCGTCGCTGCATCAGGCTTTCGCCCATTGTGCAATATTCCCCACTGCTGCCTCCCGTAGGAGTCTGGGCCGTGTCTCAGTCCCAGTGTGGCCGGTCGCCCTCTCAGGCCGGCTACCCGTCGTCGCCTTGGTAGGCCATTACCCCACCAACAAGCTGATAGGCCGCGGGCTCATCCTTCACCGCCGGAGCTTTCCACCGCAGGAGATGCCTCCCGCAGTCGTATCCGGTATTAGACCCCGTTTCCAGGGCTTGTCCCAGAGTGAAGGGCAGATTGCCCACGTGTTACTCACCCGTTCGCCACTAATCCACCCCGAAGGGCTTCATCGTTCGACTTGCATGTGTTAAGCACGCCGCCAGCGTTCGTCCTGAGCCAGGATCAAACTCTCCGTGAATGTTTACCCGTAATCGGGTCAGACACTCGCGTTGAGCGGGACAGTCATGCCGGAATATGGCCGACCGTCCACAGCGTCCTCGCTGTAGTGCGCCACCCCGAGGGGTGGACTTTTTCAAAGGAACCTCGACCATCCGAAGATGGACGGGGTATCAACTAATCTGGCGTTGATTTTTGGCACGCTGTTGAGTTCTCAAGGTGCGGACGCTTCCTTCGTTCCTGTTTCCAGGCCCTCCGGGCGCTTCCTTCGTTTTCCAGCTTAGCAGATCCGATTTCCGTTTCTGCCACCCGCTGGAGCGGGGTGCTGGGATTGGAATTCGCTTTTCGCGTTTTCCGTTCCCGGCGGGGTTGAACATTACCAGGCTTTCTCGGTCCCCCTGACCACATCCCCTGCGAGCATGCAGAGGTGTAGACCACTGGGGTTAGGATCTGGCTTGATAGGTGCTGCCGACCCGCGACTCAAGGCCGCGTTGGGGTCAGGCAGGAGTACGACAGTACATCCCACCGTCAGTAGAGGCAAATCGTTCCGGTAGTACCTGGCTCCGCACAACGGGTACGTCTCGTGCGGAACCGGGACTTCCTATGACATACGCTTCAGAACAGTACGCCGTCCAGGACAGGTAGTGACGGCGCAACACAATCTCCGCCCCTGGGAGGCTTCCCATGACAACCGTGACGTCGCCGCTTGCTGGACGCGCCATCGGTCTCGCCGCAGTTCCCGACCCGGTCTTCTCCGGTGCGATGGTCGGTCCCGGTACCGCCATCGATCCCGTACGTGAGGTCTCGGAGGCCGTCTCCCCTCTCGACGGGGTCATCGTCTCCATGCACCCGCACGCCTTCGTCGTCGTGGACGACGAGGGACACGGTGTGCTGACCCATCTCGGCATCGACACCGTTCAGCTCAACGGGCAGGGCTTCGAGCTGCTCGTCAACAAGGGTGACCGGGTGGCGCGCGGGCAGGCCGTCGTCCGTTGGAACCCCGCCGAGGTCGAGGCCGCCGGCAAGTCCCCCATCTGTCCCGTCGTGGCCCTTGAGGCCACCGCGGACTCGCTCTCCGATGTCGTCGAGGACGGCGATGTGAAGGCCGACGACGTGCTCTTCGGCTGGAGCTGAACCGGTCCGTCCTTCGTGACGACCGCGAGTTCGACATTCAACGCGACGGCCGGGGCCGTCGCTCAATCGGAGACGGGTGAGATGGAGACAACGCTGCGAGGCGTCGGCGTCAGCCACGGAGTGGCGATCGGCGAGGTCCGGCACATGGGTACCGCGGTCCTGGAGCCGCCGGCCAAGCAGATCCCCGCGGACGAGGCGGAGCGCGAACAGGGGCGCGCCCGTCAGGCCGTGGAGGCTGTGGCCGCGGACCTGATTGCCCGGGGCAATCTGGCCGGCGGTGAGGCCCAGGCGGTGCTGGAGGCCCAGGCGATGATCGCCCAGGACCCGGAGCTCATCGCCGACGTCGACCGCCGGATCGCGGTCGGCAGCACGGCCGAGCGCGGTATCTACGACGCGTTCTCGCACTACCGCGAGCTGCTCGCCGGTGCCGGCGAGTACATGGCGGGCCGGGTCGCGGACCTGGACGACGTGCGGAACCGGATCGTCGCTCGGCTGCTCGGTGTGCCCATGCCCGGCGTGCCGGACAGTGACGAGCCGTACGTGCTGATCGCGCGGGATCTGGCGCCCGCCGACACGGCGCTGCTCGACCCGGCGCTCGTGCTGGGGTTCGTGACGGAGGAGGGCGGTCCGACCAGTCACAGCGCGATCCTCGCGCGGGCGCTGGGTGTGCCGGCCATCGTGGCGCTGCCGGGCGCGGGTGAGCTGGCCGAGGGCACGCTCATCGCGGTCGACGGTTCGACCGGTGAGCTCTTCGTGGATCCGAGCGAGGAGAAGAAGGCCTCGCTGACGAAGGCGGCCGCGGAGCGCAAGGCGGCGCTGGCGACGTCCAGCGGTCCGGGTGCGACCTCCGACGGTCACAAGGTGCCGCTGCTCGCGAACGTCGGTGGTCCGGCGGACGTGCCGGCGGCGGTGGAGGCCGGTGCCGAGGGTGTCGGTCTGTTCCGTACGGAGTTCCTCTTCCTGGACGACAGCAAGAAGGCGCCGTCGGAGGAGAAGCAGGTCGAGGCGTACCGCAAGGTGCTGGAGGCGTTCCCCGAGGGCCGTGTGGTCGTGCGGGTGCTCGACGCGGGTGCCGACAAGCCGCTGGACTTCCTGACGCCGGTGGACGAGCCGAACCCGGCGCTCGGTGTGCGGGGTCTGCGGTCGCTGCTCGACCACCCGGAGGTGCTGCGGACGCAGCTGACCGCGCTGGCGAAGGCGGCCGAGGGGCTGCCGGTGTACCTCGAGGTCATGGCTCCGATGGTGGCCGACCGTACGGATGCGAAGGCGTTCGCCGACGCGTGCCGTGAGGCGGGTCTGCGGGCGAAGTTCGGTGCGATGGTCGAGATTCCCTCGGCGGCGCTGCGGGCGCGCTCGATCCTTCAGGAGGTCGAGTTCCTGTCGCTGGGCACCAACGACCTGGCGCAGTACACCTTCGCGGCCGACCGTCAGGTCGGTGCGGTGTCGCGGCTCCAGGATCCGTGGCAGCCGGCGCTGCTCGACCTGGTGGCGCTGTCCGCCGAGGCGGCCAAGGCCGAGGGCAAGAGCTGTGGTGTCTGTGGCGAGGCCGCTTCGGATCCGCTGCTCGCGTGTGTGCTGACGGGTCTGGGTGTCACCTCCCTTTCCATGGGTGCGGCATCGATTCCGTACGTGCGGGCGACGCTCGCGAAGTACACGCTGGCGCAGTGCGAGCGGGCCGCGGCCGCGGCGCGTGCCGCGGACACGGCGCACGAGGCGCGGATCGCCGCGCAGGCGGTGCTGTCCGGGGAGTGATCCCCTGAGGTGGTCGATGGAGGGGCTTCCCGTCACTTGGTGGCGGGGAGCCCCTCCGTCGTGTGCGGGGTCAGTGGTGGGTGGTCCAGTCGTCGTCGGGGTCGGGGGCGAGGGGGTGGCCGGCGCGGTAGTCGACGCCCGGCTCGGGTGGCAGGGGTTCGCCGGTGCGGGCGTCGGTGCAGTAGGCGGCGAAGACCTCGGCCTCGGTGAGGGGGACCAGGGTGCTGTGCGCGAGGCGCCAGCCGTGCAGTCGGTCGGGGGCGCCGGGGGTGGTGGTGCGCAGGACGACGCCGCCGGGTGCCGCGAGGGCGATGCCGGCGGCGAGTACGGCGGTGAACTCGGGTCCTGTGGCGTCGTCGGTGGGTGTGGTGCCGTGGGTGTGGAGGACGGCGAGGAGCTGGTCGTCGGCGGCCTGGACGCTGCAGACGAGGTGGTGGGTGCCCGGTCCGGCGGCTTCGAGGAGTCGTACGAGAAGTCGGCCCGCCCGCGTGTAGGCGGCTTTGCCGATGTCCTGGCCGCAGTCGGCGCAGTCTCCGGCGGTGGCGAGGACGGTGGTGGCGTACTCCCAGGTGGCCTGTCGGACGGCGGTGTCGACGAGCTCGGGGAGGAGGGTGGTGAGGGGCTGGCCGGTGTAGGTGACGCGGGCGCCGGTGGTGGCCAGGTGGGCGGTGAAGCGGCTGCGGCTCGTGGGGTGGTCGGGGTCGGTGCCGGTCCCGGCGCACCAGGCCGCGTACTCCTCGGGGTCGAAGAGGGTGACGGTGGTGTGCCCGCCCTGGCCGGCGAGGGTCCTGAGGAGGGCCTCGATCTGCCGCAGGTAGGTGGCGTGGTCGTCGAAGGCGAAGGTCTCGTACTGGCGCATGGCGGCGAAGTCCTGCTCGTCGGCGAGGAGTCCGACGGTGCTGGGGACTTCGCGGCGCAGGGCGCGGCGAAGCTGTGCTGTGGTGGTGCCGGTGCGGTTCATGTGTCCCCCTGGTGACGCTCCGATCAGTGCTCACTCACCGTAACCTTCGGCACTGACAGTGACGGTTCGGTGAGGTGTCGGCGGACGAGGCGGTTCTGGGCGGCGGCGGTGGCGACCAGTGCGGCGCCGAGGAAGGGCCAGGCGACGGGGCCCGCGGAGACGAGGCCGGTCATGAGGAGGGGGCCGGCGAAGCGCTGGGTGGACTGGGCGAGGCCGTGGACTCCGAGGTAGGCGCCCTGGGCGTCGTCGGGGGCGAGGGCGACGGAGATCTCCCAGGAGGCGAGGGTGTGGATCATCTCGGCGAAGGTGAGGACGACGGCGGCGGTGATCAGCGAGGTGATCGCGAGGGTGCGGCCGCCGAGGGCGGAGACGGCGAGGGCGAGCGTGCCGGCGGCGAAGAGTCCGGCCAGCGGGCCGAGGAGGCGGCGGGCTGCGTCGGTGGTGGCGCCGAAGCGGGAGAGCGGGACCTGGAAGAGCACGACGAGGGCGCTGTTGATCACCATCAGGAGCGGTGCGAGGCCGACGGGGGCGTCGGTGGCGTGGACGATCCAGAGCGGCAGGGCGACCTGGATGATCGAGTCGTGGAGGAAGAAGACGGCCTCGCCGGCGGTGAAGGCGAGGAAGCCGCGGTCGCGCCAGGGGTTGGAGGGCGCGGCCGTGGGGGCCGGGTCGGTGGAGGCGGCGGCGATGCGGGTGGCGGGGGCGGGTGGTTCGGCGCAGCGGAGGGTGAGGGCGGCCATCACGAGGTAGGACAGGGCGTCGCCGATGAGCAGGATCCGGAAGGCCGTGTCGGAGCCGATGGCGAGTGCGGCGGCGGCGCCGAGTCCGCCGAGGGTCCAGCCGAGGTTGGAGGTGGTGCGGTTGATGGCCTGGTAGCGGACGCGGTCGGGGCCGGCGACGCGGGCCGCGTAGAGCTTGGTGAGGACGTTGGTGGCGCGGTCGGGGAGGGCGCCGGCGGCGGAGAAGAGGACGAGCAGCAGGTAGTCGTCGGTGGTGAGGAGGGCGAGGAGGGCGGCGGCGCGCAGGAGTTGGGTGCAGATGATGACGCGGACGAGGGGGAAGCGGTCGGCGAGGCGCCCGCCGAGCGGGGCGCCGGCGATGCCCGCGGCGCCGGAGAGGGCGATGAGGAGTCCGACCTGGCCGAGGCCGAGGCCGGTGACGTAGGTGAAGTAGAGGGCCATGGCCGTGGACCAGAGTCCGGTGCCGCACTTGTCGATGAAGCCGACGAGGAGCATGCGGCGGCCGTCGGTGCCGCCGGGGATGCGGTCCTTGAGGGGCGGGCGGGCGGGTCGGGTGGTGCTGCGGCTCATGGGTCCCCCTTGCCAACTTCTTTGTATTGGTACATAATTGATTACGTGGCAGCACAATATGCGATCGAAGGGGCGACGGCCAAGGGGATTGCCGCGTCCGTGGAGCGGGGCGTGTCCGAGGGCGGGCTCGCCCCGGGCGACGCCCTCCCCCCGGTGCGGCGGCTCGCCGACCAGTTGGGGGTGAGTCCGGGGACCGTGGCGACGGCCTACAAGGAGTTGCGGCAGCGGGGGCTGATCGTCACCCGGGGCCGGGGCGGGACGGTGGTGGCGGAGGTGCCCTCGGCGGCTTCGCGGCGTCCCCCGCGCGTGCCGGCCGGCCTGGTCGACCTGTCCGCCGGGTTTCCGGACCCGGCCTTCCTCCCCGTACTGCGGCCCCCGGCGGCCGTCGACCCGGTGTACGGCTCCCATCGCGCCGCGCCCCGGCTCGCGCACCTGGAGGCGCTGACCCGGGGGTGGTTCGAGCGGGACGGGGTGTCGGCGGAGCACGTGACCTTCGCGCACGGCGCCCTCGACTGCATCGCGCGGCTCCTTTCGACGGAGCTGCGGCCCGGCGACGCCGTGGCGGTGGAGGACCCCGGGTTCCACCATGTGCTGGACCTGGTGCCCGCGTTGGGGCTGCGGGCGGTCCCGGTAGCGGTGGACGGCGAGGGGCTCGTACCGGAGTCGCTGCGGGCCGCGCTGCGGGGCGGGGTGCGCGCGGTGGTGTGCAGCCCGCGGGGACAGTGCCCGACCGGGGCGTTCTTCACGCGCGCGCGGAGGGACGAACTGGTCGCGGTGCTCAGGGAGTTCCCCGAGGTGCTCGTCGTCGAGGACGATCACAACGCGGAGGTCGGCGGCGCCGCGGCGTACACGCTCGCGGCGGCGGGGCTCGACCGGTGGGCGCAGGTGCGGACCGTGTCGAAGCACCTCGGCATCGACCTGCGCTGGGCCGGGGTCGCGTGCGACGCGGTGACGCTGGCGCGGCACGACCGGCGGATGGTGATGACCTCGGGCTGGGTCAGTCACGTCCTGCAGGAGACGGTGGCCGGTCTGTTCGCCGACGGGGCCGTACGGGACCTGGTGGCGGCGGGCGAGGAGGCGTACGCGGAGCGGCGCACGGCGCTGATCGGCGCGCTGGGCGCGTACGGGATCCGTGCGGTCGGCGCGAGCGGTCTGAACGTGTGGGTGCCCGTGCGCGACGAGTCGGCGGTGGTCAACGGGCTGCGGACCCAGGGCTGGTGGGTCGCGGCCGGGGCGCGGTTCCGTGTGGCGGCCCCGCCGGCGGTACGGATCACCACGGCGAGGCTCGCGCCCCTGGACGCGACACGGTTCGCGGCGGACTTCGCCGAGGTCCTGGGGGACGCGCAGGCGACGTACGGCGCGTGACGGCCGGAAGGTGCCCTGCCGTGGACGGGGTGGGGTCGGCCCTGCTGAGGGCGCCTGGGCGGGGAGTCGCCTCGCCGGTGCGGCGCTCGGCTCGTGACGCGCGGACGCTCCGGGCAGGCTGGGCCTGTCCCGGAGCGTCCGGTCCGTGGTGGTTCAGCGGGTGCGGAAGGCGTTGCGCTGGGTCTGGGTGAGGGTGTTGCCCTGGGTGTCGGTGAGTTCGGCGCGGAGGGAGACGGTCCGGCCGGGGGCCGGGGTGCGCAGGGCCACCTGGCCGTCGACGACGGGGAGGCGGGTCCAGGTGGTGCCGTTGTCGAGGGACATCGACACGGTCAGGGACCGGACGCCGGCCTCGGCGGCCGCGCCCTGGACGGTGACCGGCACGCGGAGCGGCGCGCCCGCCGGGGCGGTGCCGTCGAGGGCGAGGTCCGGCGTGAAGCGGACGGTGCTGAGGGGAAGGGCCGCCGGGCGGGCGGCGGCGGCCGAGGTGAAGGTCCAGGAGGCGGTGACGCGCCCGCTCGACGCCGCGCCGTCGCCCCGGGTCGCCGAGGCGGTCAGCCGGTACGAGGCCGCTCCGGGGATGGTGGTGAACTCGGCGCGTCCGGGCTCGCCCCGACGGGTGCCGATCAGGACGCCGTCGCGGTGGAGCGTGGTGGTCGCGCTGTGGAAGCGCGGTGCGCCGGGGGCGTGGCCGTCGCCGTCGGCGAGGAGCGGGATGTCGAGCGCGATCCTGTCCCCGTCGCGGACGCCGGCCGGACGGGCGCCTGGCGAGGTGTCGAGTGCGGGGCCGAAGACGGCGTTGTCGAAGGTGTGCGTGGTGGTCGCGCCCGCGTGGACCGCGATTCCGTTGGCGACGTAGCGGTTGGGCGGCGTCTCGGGGGCGGCCGGGCCGGTGTATTCGACGTCCCAGCGGCCGCGCTCCGGATTGACCACGACGGTCGCGGTGGCGGGGAGCTGGAGGGACCGGGCGAGACCGACGGTGGGGCCCTTGCTGGGCTGGATGGAGACGAACCCGGTTCCGGTCGCGCCCTCGGGGGCGGCTCCGCGGATATTGAGGGTGGCCAGCCGGTCGGCCGCCGGATGCCGGACGAGGCCGGTCAGGGCGCGGTCCGAGGTGAAGAGGTAGCCGAGCCCGTAGTCGGCGCGCGCGCCGGACCAGTAGGTGTCGAACCACTCCTTCACCGAGCCCGCTTCGGAGGCCGGGCCGAGGTGCGCGACGCGCAGGCCCTCGCGGGCCGTCAGGATGTTCGCGGAGCGGGTGGTCCCCTCATGGGTGACCTCGACGAACCCGATGCTGTTCAGGTGGCGCGCGCCCGACTCCGGCGGTCGGACGTCCACCGGGGCGGTCGTACGGGCGTCGACGGTGACGGTCGTGTCGCCGTTCAGGTCCAGGCGGGGCTGGACGACCCAGTCGGTGCCGGTCGCCGGGTCGGGGCCGTTCAGCGTGGAGTCGAGCAGGTAGCGGCCCTTGGGCAGGCGGACGGTGACCGTGCCGGACGCGTCGTACGGCGTGGCCTCCTCCTGCGCGCCGGGGCCCGAGATGCCGGTGACGTGGGTGCTGTAGCCACCGGTGGCGGCGCCCGCGCGGTCGAGGTGCCGGATGGTCAGGGTGTACGTCTCGGGGGCGCCGGACGCCGCCACGGCGGTCGGGGGAAGGGCGGAGAAGGTCGTGCCGGCGAGGACTCCGGCAAGGGCCAGGGTGCGCAGGACGGTGCGGCGGCCGGGGGTGCTGCGGCCCGCGCTCCGGGAGTCGGTGGCCTGGGAGTCGGTGCTCCGGGGTGCTGAGGAATCGTTCATGCCCAGCACTGCTCGCGGCGGGCAGGGCGTTCCCGTGACCTGGGCCACATCGGCGGGGGGGGTGTGGTCCAGGTCACGGGAACCCGGGCGAACCGGCGCCCAGTGCCAGATGTGGAATCACCTATGAGAGATCGTTTCCGCGCCGGGGACCCCGCGGCGCTCGGAGAGGCGTACGACGAGCACGCCCGCGTGCTGTACCACTACGCCTACCGGGTGTGCGGGGACCGGGCGGCCGCGGAGGACGTCGTGTCCGCCGCGTTCCTCGAGGCCTGGCGCTGTCGCGGGAAGGTGCACGCCGACGGCGGCAGCCTTCGCCCGTGGCTGCTGGGCATCGCGACCAACATCCTGCGCGGCGCGGCCCGCGAGGCGCGCCGGCGGGACGCGGCGCTCGCCAGGATCCCCGAGCGCGGCGTCCTGCCGGACTTCGCCGACGACGTCCTCGCCCGCATGACGGACAGCGAGCAGATCCGGGCCGCGCGCGTGGCGCTCGGCAAGCTCAGGCGGCGTGAGCGCGAGGTCTTCACGCTCGTCGTGTGGGCGGGCCTGGACTACGCGGCGGCCGGGGAGGCGCTCGGCATCCCGGTCGGCACCGTCCGCTCCCGGCTGTCCCGGGCCCGTGAACGCCTCCGCAAGCTCGCCGAGGCCGAACTGCGCGCGGCGCGGCGCCGGGAGCGCTCCGCCGCCGCGTTCCGCTCGAACGGGCGGCCGGGGGCCGGCGGCGCCGCGCCGGCGGCGGGTGAGCCGCTCGCCGGCGAGGGGGGTGGCGCGTCCGGACCCCTCGCGGTGACCGAAGGGGCGGGCCCCTTCGGAGCTCCCGAAGACGCACCCGAACCCCTCGTGATGCCTGATGCCACGAGCCCGGCCCGTGCCGTGCCCGTCGCCGTTCGCTCGTCCGTCCGCCCGGCCCTCGCGCCCCGACCCACCCCGGAGAACCAGGCATGAACACCTTCGCCCCCCGCCCGCCCGCCGACGCGGACGAGCTTCTGCGTGCCGAGCTCGCCGAGCTGCTGCCCCCGCCTCCGGTGCCCGATCTGACGGCGGAGCGGAACCAGCACCTCAGGCACACCGTCCTGCGGACCGCTCTGGCCGCCGAGAGCGACACGACCGCCCGGCCGGTGCGTGCGCGTCGGCCTCGGCAGGGGCTCCGGCTCGGCTGGATCGCCGCTCCGATGGCCGCCTGCGCGATCGTCGCCGGTGTCGCCGTTCTCGCGCCCCGGGAGGGCGGCACCTCGGTGGCACAGCCCGCCTCGCCCGAGGCCGTGCGGATCCTGTCCGGTGCCGCGCTCGCCGCGGCCGCCGCTCCCGCGCCGGACGCCCGGCCCGGTGGGTACGTCTACGTGAAGAGCCTCGTCGCCCACGCGGGGCGCCGCGCCGACGGCGGTACCGCCACGCTGCCGCCCGCGCATCAGCGCGAGGTGTGGCTCTCCGTCGACGGCAGCCGTCCGGGCCTGCTGCGCGAGCCCGGCGCCGCCGACACGGAACTCGGCTCCGAGGCCCCCGTGTACGAGCTGGACGGCCCCGGGGCCACGCCCCGGAAGACCACCCTGGAGACGGCGGCGCCCTCCGTCACGAACCCGACCCACGCGTACGTGGCGGCCCTCCCCACGGATCCGGAGGCGCTGCTGCGCCTGATCCGGGAGCAGACGCGCGCGGGCGGGGGCGACGGCGATCAGCGGGCGTTCACCGCGATCGGGACGCTGCTCGCCGAGACGTGGGCTCCGCCGGAGGTGACCGCCGCGCTGTACGAGGCGGCGGCGCGGATCCCCGGGGTGACCGTCCTGCCGTCCGCGAAGGACGCGGCGGGCCGCGAGGGCGTCGCCGTGGCCCGTACCGCGCACGGCGAGCAGACCCAGTGGATCTTCGACCGTACGACGTCGGCGTTCCTCGGTGAGCGCACCGTCCTCACCGAGACCACCTCGGCCGGCCGGGCCGGGACGGTCCTCGGGGTCTCGGCGGTGCTCGCCAAGGCGGCGGCCCCGGCGGCCGGCGAGCTGCCGAAGGGCTGAGCAAAGGGCTGACCCGAAGCGACAGGGGCCCCGTCGATCCGGTCGGATCGGCGGGGCCCCTGCCCTGACGAGGTCTAGCCGCGGCGGTTGGCCGCCAGGGTCTCGTAGAAGTGGAGCAGCCCGAGGTCGTCGACCGAGCCGGCGTTGACGGCCTTGGCCAGGGGGGTGCCCTGGAGGAGACGCTTGACCGGGACCTCGATGCGCTTGCCCGTGAGGGTGTGCGGGACGCCCGGGACCTCGATGATCTCGTCGGGGACGTGGCGCGGGGAGAGCTCGCTGCGGATCGTCCGCTTGATGCGGTCGATCAGCTCGTCGTCCAGGGTGACGCCCTCCACGAGGTGCACGAAGAGCGGCATCCAGTAGCCGCCGTCCGGCTCCTCAAGGCCGATGACCAGGGACTCGCGGATCTCGGGGAGCCGCTCGACGGCCTCATAGATATCGGCGCTCCCCATCCGGACGCCCTGACGGTTCAGGGTGGAGTCGGAGCGGCCGTGGATCACGACCGAGCCGTGGTCCGTGATCGTGATCCAGTCGCCGTGGCGCCAGACGCCCGGGAACATCTCGAAGTAGCTGTCGCGGTAGCGGCTGCCGTCGGGGTCGTTCCAGAAGTGGATCGGCATGGACGGCATGGGGTTGGTGACGACGAGCTCGCCGACCTCGCCGATCAGGGGCTTCCCGGAGGGGTCCCAGGACTGGAGGTCGGTGCCGAGGCCCGCCGCCTGGAGCTCGCCGATGTGGACGGGGAGCGTGGGGACGGCGCCCGCGAAGCAGGAGCAGACGTCCGTGCCGCCGCTGACGGAGGCGATCCACAGGTTCTCGCGGACCTCGTCGTGGAGCCAGCGGAAGCCGTCGGGAGGCAGCGGGGAGCCGGTGGTGGCGACGCACTTCACGGCGGAGAGGTCGAAGTCCCGGCCGGGGTGGACGTCCGCCTTGGCGCAGGCCATCACGTACGCGGCGGAGGTGCCGTACAGGGTGGCGCCGGTGCGTTCGGCGACCCGCCACTGGGCGGCGGTGTCCGGGTAGCCGGGGCTGCCGTCGTACAGGACGACGGTCGTGCCGGTGAGGAGGCCGGAGACGAGGAAGTTCCACATCATCCAGCCGGTGGAGGTGTACCAGAAGAACACGTCCTCGGGGCCGAGGTCGCAGTGCAGGCCCAGCTGCTTGACGTGCTCGACGAGGATGCCGCCCTGGGACTGGACGATCGCCTTCGGCAGGCCGGTCGTGCCGGAGGAGTACAGGACCCACAGCGGGTGCGCGAACGGCACCTGCTCGTAGACCGGCTCGACGTCGCCGGCGACCAGGTCGGACCAGGCGAGGGTGCCTTCGGGCGCCGGGGTGCCGAGGAGCGGGATGTGGACGACGGCGCGGAGGGTGGGGAGCTCGGCGCGCAGTTCGGCGACGGTGTCGCGGCGGTCGTGCTCCTTGCCGCCGTAGCGGTAGCCGTCGACGGTGAAGAGGACGACCGGCTCGACCTGCTGGAAGCGATCGAGGACGCTGCGGGCGCCGAAGTCCGGGGCGCAGGAGGTCCACACAGCGCCGACCGCGGCGGTGGCGAGGAGCGCGACGACGGACTGCGGGACATTGGGCAGGTAGCCGCTGACGCGGTCGCCCGGGTTCACGCCGAGGGCTCGCAGCTCGGCGGCGAGGGAGCCGACCTGGCGGCGGAGCTCGCCCCAGGTGATCGGCGTGGGCTCATGTGTCTCGTCCACATGGAGCAGGGCCGTGTCGTGGGGGCGCTCGTCGGCGGCGCGCAGGGCGTGCTCGGCGTAGTTGAGGGTGGCGCCGGGGAACCAGTCGGCGCCGGGCATGGAGCGGTCGCCGAGGACCCGCTCGTACGGGGTCGAGAAGCGGAGGTCGAACCATTCGACGACGGCCTGCCAGAAGGCTTCGAGTTCCTCGACCGACCAGCGGTGGAGCGCCGGGTACCCGCCCTCGGCGGGGGCGCCGTGGTGCTCGGCGGCCCAGGCCTGGAAGCGGGTGACGGCGGCCGTGGCGATGCGTTCCTCGTCCGGCTGCCAGAGGGGCTCGATCGGCGCTGGAGATGTCATTTGGGGCTGCTCCCTGGCTGTACGCGGGTCTGCGTGTGTCGCGCGCACGTGCTGGGGTGTGCGCGTGACGCGGCTGACAGGACGATGCCATGTGATCGTCATTCGCACCAGGTCTGCCCGCCCATGGTCGGGCAGTTGAACATGTGCTCCCACCACGGGTGAACGGCAGCTGAACGGAGCTGGTTCGGCCTCCGGCGGGTGGCAGGGTGAGCTGCATGGACGGTCGGGAACTGCTGCGTTCGATGAAGGTGTTCGGTTCGGTGCAGGGCTTGCGGGTGGTGCGGTCGGCGTGGCGGCAGCGTCGTACGGACGCGTGGGGGCTGCCGCCCCGGGGTGCGGAGCGGGCCAGGGTGCCCGGACTCGCGGTGGAGGCGGAGGCGGCGCCGGGCGGGGGGACCGTCCGGTTCGCCCGGTCCTCGCTCCGGATCCGGGTGTCGTCGGGCGGCACGGTGTTCTGGGGGTGGGACGGGGCGGAGCCGCTCCCCTCGTACGCGCTGGCGGGCGAGGCGCCCGACGCGGACCCCCGGGCCTCCCTCGAACCGGACACCGGCGGCGGCTGGCGGATCGTGTCGGAGCGGGTGACGGTGACGGTCTCCCGGCACGGGGCGGTGGAGCTGCGGACGCCGGGCGGGGTGCTGCTGCGCCGGGACCTGCCGCCGCGCTGGTGGGAGCCGGTGACGGACCTGCGCGCGGTCAATGGTTCCGGCCGTCCGGCGGCGGGTTCCGCGCGCTGGGTGCAGCGCAGTGAGGTGCCGGCCGACGCGCGGTTCTTCGGGCTCGGCGGGCGGTCGGCGGGGCCGCGCCTGCGGGACGGCGCGTACCGGCTGTGGAACACCGACGCCAAGGGCGGTTTCGTCCCGGGGGACGATCCGCTCTACATCACCATGCCCGTGCAGTTCGTGGTCTCGGACGCGGGTACGCACCTGGCGTTCCACGACAACTCCTGGGACGGCCGGGTCGTCCTCGCCGAGGGCGAGGAGGGGGCCGGGTCCGGGCACGACCGTCCCGGCACCAGCGAGCTGCGGATGTCGGGCGGGCCGCTGCGCTGCTGGGTGGTGGTCGGCACCCCCGCGCGCGTACTGCACGGCTGGGCGGCGCTGACGGGCGCGCCCGCGCTGCCGCCGGCCTGGGCGCTCGGTCCGCAGCACGCGCGCTGGGGCTTCGGCAGCGCGCGGGAGGTGCGGCGGGTGGTGGCCGGGTACCGGGAGCGGGGGCTGCCGCTGTCCGCCGTGCACCTGGACATCGACCACTACGACGGGCACCGGGTGTTCACGGTCGACCGGGAGCGGTTCCCCGATCTGCCGGGGCTCGCGGAGGAACTGCGGGAGCAGGGCGTGCGCCTGGTGTCGATCGTGGACCCGGCGGTGAAGGCGGAGCCGGGCGACCCGGTGTACGACGGCGGGTCGGCGGCGGACGTCTTCGTGAAGGACGCGCGGGGGGAGGAGGTGCGCGGGGTGGTGTGGCCCGGTGAGTGCGCCTACCCGGACTTCACCGATCCGGCGGTACGGGAGTGGTGGGGCGGGCTGTACGAGGAGCGGCTGCGGCAGGGCTTCGCCGGGGTGTGGCACGACATGAACGAGCCGGTGTCCTTCGTCCCCTTCGGCGACCCGACGCTGCCCCGGTCGGCGCGGCACGCGTTGGAGGGGCGGGGCGGCGACCACCGGGAGGCGCACAACGTGTACGCGCTCGCGATGGCCCGCGCCGGGTACGAGGGGCTGCGCCGGCTGCGCCCCGACGAGCGGCCGTTCCTGTTCTCCCGCTCGGGCTGGGCGGGCATGCAGCGGTACGGGGGCACCTGGTCCGGCGACGTGTCGACGGGGTGGCCGGGGCTGCGGGCCTCGCTCGCCCTCGTGCTGGGCCTGGGGCTGTGCGGCGTGCCCTACTCGGGTCCTGACGTGGGCGGTTTCGACGGGAGTCCGTCGCCTGAGCTGTTCCTGCGCTGGTACCAGCTGGGCGCGTGGCTGCCCCTCTTCCGTACGCACGCGGCGATCGACGCGGGGCGGCGCGAGCCGTGGGAGTTCGGGCCCGAGGTCCTGGAGCACGCGCGCGTGGCGCTGGCCGAGCGGGAGCGGCTGCGGCCGTACTTCACGACCCTGGCCCGTCTCGCCCGGATGACGGGAGCGCCGTACGTCCGCCCGGTGTGGTGGGGGACGCCCGAGGACCGGGTGCTGCGGGACTGCGAGGACGCCTTCCTCCTGGGTGACGCGCTGCTCGTGGCGCCGGTCCTGACGCGGGGCGCGGACCGGCGGGCGGTGCGGCTGCCGCGCGGCCGGTGGTACGACACGGCGACGGGGCGGGCGTACGAGGGCCCCGGGCAGGTCCTGCTCGACGCGCCGCTCTCCCGGGTGCCGGTCCTGGCGCGGGCGGGGGCGGTGCTCCCCGTGCGGGGCGAGGGGGACGAGCTCGTCCTGGAGGTGTGGGCGCCGGCCGCGGGGCGGACCGGTGGCGGGCTGGTCGTGCGGGACACCGGGGACGGCTGGGAGCCGGCCGCGATCGAGCGGTACCAGTCGCGGCTCGTGGACGGCCGGGTGGTGGTGGAGCGCGTCACGGACGACGGGGTGGCGGAGGCGGGGCTGCCGGTGGTGGTGCGGGGCCTGTGACCGTGCCACCCCGCGCTCTCAGCCGTACTCCCCCGCGAACCACTTCCGTACCGCCTCCGTGTGGAGCGGGAACGCCAGTTCCGCCGGTGCCCGGAGGACGTGGTGGCCGCTGGTCTCGTCCGTCGGGGTGGACGGCGGGAGTTCCGCGGCCGGGCGGGGCGGGAGGAGGCCGAAGAGGAGGAGGTGGCCGGCCGGGGAGCTGAGGGCGTCGGCGAGGCGGACCTCCTCGGCCGAGGCCGGGATGCCGGTCTCCTCGCGGAGTTCGCGGGCGACGGCGGCGCGCCAGTCCTCGCCGTGGTCGATGAAGCCGCCGGGCAGCGCGATCCCGCCCCGCGCGGGTTCGATGGTGCGGGTGATGACGACGAGGCCCGTCCCCGTCGCGTCGGTGACGGGCAGGAGGGCGACCGCGACGGGCAGCGGGTTGCGGTAGGCGGTGTGACCGCAGGCCGGGCAGGTGCGGGGCCAGCCGGCGTCGGGCAGGTGGGCGGCGCCGCACGCAGAGCAGTGGGAGTCCTTCACGGCCCGACCGTATGCGATCACCCTTTCCCGGCGCTGCCGTTACTGATAGACGGTGCGCATGACAGGACTCGCAACCGCTCTCCGTACCCTCGCCGTCACGGCCGCGGCCGGGCTGCTCGCCGTCGCCGGCACCGTCGCCGCGCCCGCTCCCCCTGCCTCGGCCGCCCCGGAGCCCAAGGCCCCGCGGGAGTTCGTGGCGCTGAGCTCCGTGGACCCGACGATCCTCCAGGAGATGCGCTACACGACCGAGCACGACTTCGTCGGCGAGCCGGTGGACGGCTACCGGCAGCCGCTGTGCATCCTGACCCGCCCGGCGGCCGAGGCGCTGCACCGGGCGCAGCTCCGGCTGCTCGCGCGGGGGTACACGCTGAAGGTGTACGACTGCTACCGGCCGCAGCGGGCCGTGGACCACTTCGTGCGCTGGGCGAAGGACCTGGAGGACGAGCGGATGAAGAAGGAGTTCTATCCGCTCGTCGACAAGTCGAGGCTGTTCGCGGACGGTTACATCGCGGAGAAGTCCGGGCACAGCCGGGGTTCGACGGTGGATCTGACGATCGTGCGGCTGCCGGCGGCGCCCACGCGCGCGTACGTGCCGGGCGAGGAGCTCTTGGAGTGCTCCGCGCCGCAGGAGGAGCGTTTTCCGGACAACTCCGTGGACATGGGCACCGGCTTCGACTGCTTCGACACCCTCTCGCACACCGATGATCCGCGGATCGGGGGCGAGCAGCGGGCCAACCGGGATCTGCTGAGGGGGGCGCTGGCCGAGCAGGGCTTCGTGAACCTGCCGGAGGAGTGGTGGCACTTCACGTTCAAGCCGGAGCCGTTCCCGTCGACCTTCTTCGACTTCCCGGTGGCGCGGAGGTCGGTGGCGGGCCACTGAGCCCTTCTCAGCTCCGGCCGGCCGTGGCACACTTCTGACGCTTCGTCAGATCACGGGAGGCCGGAGAGATGACACGGACGCGCAGACCAGTGGTGCCGGGGTGGTTCACCGACGACACCGTGCCGGAGTTCCGGCTGCTCGGCACCCGCTGCACGGCCTGCGCGTCGGTCTTCTTCCCGCGCGAGGACGACTGGTGCCGCAACCCTGGCTGTCCGGGCGGCGGCGCGCTGGCCGAGGTCCCGCTCTCGCCGCGCGGCCGGGTCTGGTCGTACACCGACGGCCGGTACCGTCCGCCCGCCCCGTACGTCTCCGACCCGGACGCGCCCTGGGAGCCGTACACCCTGGTCGCGGTGGAACTCGCGGCCGAGGCGATGGTGGTGCTCGGGCAGGCGGCGCCCGGCGTGACGACCGCCGACCTCGCCGTCGGAACGGAGGTCGAGGTGGTGCCCGGCGTCCTGAACGAGGACGACGAGCACCTCTGGACCACCTGGAACTGGCGCCCGGTCGCACAGGAGCGGCGCACGGAGCGGGAGGAGCGGTCGTGAACGACATCGCCGTGCTCGGGGCCGGGATGCACCCCTGGGGCAAATGGGGGCGCAGCTTCGTCTCGTACGGGACGGCCGCGGCCCGCGCCGCGCTCGCCGACGCCGGTCTGGACTGGTCCGACATCGGCTCGGTCGTCGGCGCGGACACCATGCGGTGCGGATACCCGGGGTACGTGGCGGGGGCGACCTTCGCGCAGGCCCTCGGCTGGCAGGGGGCGCGGGTCACCAGCGTGTACGCCGCCTGTGCCTCGGGCGCCCAGGCCATCGGCACCGCCCGGGCCCAGATCCTCGCGGGTCTCGCCGACGTGGTCCTGGTCGTCGGCGCGGACTCGACGCCGAAGGGCTTCCTCGCCCCCGCCGGCGGCGAGCGGCCCGGCGACCCGGACTGGCTCCGGTTCCGGGTGCTGGGGGCGACCAACCCGGCGTACTTCGCGCTCTACGCCCGCCGCAGGATGGCGCTGTACGGCGACACGGCCGAGGACTTCGCCCAGGTGAAGGTGAAGAACGCGGCCGCCGGCGCCCTCAATCCGCTGGCCCGCTACCGCGCGCGCGTGACGGCCGAGGAGGTCGCGGCCTCCGCGGTCGTCGCCGATCCGCTGCGCCTCCTCGACATCTGCGCCACCTCGGACGGCGGCGCCGCGCTGGTGCTGTCCAGCATGGAGTTCGCGCGCCGGCACGGGCGCCCCGACCCGGTCCGGGTCCGGGCCGTCTCCACCGTCTCCCCCACGTATCCCAAGGCGGTGCTCGACCTCCCCGACATCGCGACCGACTCGGCGGCGGCCGTCTCCCCCGCCCCGCACACCTTCCGCGCCTCGATCGCCCGCGCCGCCTACGAGGAGGCGGGGCTCGGGCCCGAGGACCTGTCCCTGGCGGAGGTGTACGACCTGTCCACCGCCCTGGAGCTGGAGTGGTACGAGGACATCGGGCTCTGCGCGCCGGGCGAGGGCGCCAAGCTGCTGCGGGACGGCGCCACGGCCCTCGGCGGGCGCCTGCCCGTCAACACCAGCGGAGGCCTGGGCTCCTTCGGGGAGGCGGTGCCCGCCCAGGCGATCGCCCAGGTCTGCGAGCTGACCTGGCAGCTGCGCGGCACGGCGGGCGACCGGCAGGTGCCGGGGGCACGGGTGGGGATCACCGCGAACCAGGGCCTGTTCGGGCACGGTTCGGCGGTGGTGGCGGTGCGCTGACCGCCCGTACCGTCACGTGGTGACCGGACTCCTGTCCGCGAGCACGAGGGCGTGCTGGACGACCGCCACGAGGACGTTCTTCACGGACTCGCGGTCCCGGGCGTCGCACATCAGCAGCTCCACCTCGGGGTCCAGGTCGAGCGCGCCGCGCACGCTCTCCGCCGGGAACCGCGTTGCGCCCTCGAAGCAGTTGACCGCCACCGTGAACGGGATGCCGCGCCGCTCGAAGTAGTCGATGGCGGCGAAGCTGTCCTCCAGGCGGCGGGTGTCCGCGAGGACGATCGCGCCCAGGGCGCCCTGGGCCAGCTCGTCCCACAGGAACCAGAAGCGGTCCTGTCCCGGGGTGCCGAAGAGGTAGAGGACGAGGTCCTCGCGGAGCGTGATCCGGCCGAAGTCCATCGCGACCGTGGTGGTCGTCTTGGTCTCCACGCCGTGCAGGTCGTCGACGGGCCGCCCCGCCTCGCTGAGGATCTCCTCGGTCCGCAGCGGCCTGATCTCGCTGACCGCGCCCACCAGCGTCGTCTTGCCGACCCCGAACCCGCCCGCGACGAGGATCTTCAGGGTCACCGGCTCGACGAAGGGCTTCTTGCGGCTAGAGCGCCCGAAGGCCATTGATCACCTCGCGAAGGATGCTCACGTCCGGCAGCTCGGCCGGCGGAACGGGGCGGGTCACATGGACGAGTTCGTCCTCGACGAGGTCGCCGACGAGGACCCGGACCACCCCGACGGGGAGGTCGAGTCCGGCGGCGAGCTCGGCGATCGACTGGGGCTGCTCGGAGCAGCGTTCGACGATCTCCACGTGTTCCGGGGAGAGCGTCTGGTCCCGGCCGGGGTCGTCGGCGGCGGGCTCGGGTACGACCACCGCGATCAGGTCGAGCCGGTGGCGGGTGGCGGCGCTCGTCCGGCCGCGGGTCATCGCGTACGGACGGACCACCGGCCCGGCCTCGTCGTCGAACCAGTGGTGGTGACCGGGGGTCAGGTCGCGCTTCCGCTGGATCCGCTCGGGTTCGTCACTCATGCCGTCCCACTCACCCTCCCGAGGGCAGGCCGGTCCGGGGGGCCGTCGTGAGGTGGGCCCCGACCCGCTTCACCATCAGCGTCATCTCGTAGGCGACCTGGCCGACGTCCGAGTCGGCGTCCGCGAGCACCGCGAGGCAGCTTCCGTCGCCGGCGGCCGTGACGAACAGGAAGGCGTCCTCCAGCTCGACGACCGTCTGGCGGACCTTGCCCGCCTCGAAGTGGCGGCCGACGCCCTTGGCGAGGCTGTGGAAGCCGGAGGCCACGGCGGCGAGGTGCTCGCCGTCCTCCCGGGTCAGCTCCTGGGAGGCGCCGGTGGGGAGTCCGTCGCTGGAGAGCACCAGGGCCTTCCGGATGGACGCGACGCGCTGGACGAGCTCGTCGAGGAGCCAGTTCAGCTCGCCGTTTCCGTGTCCGTGTCCGGACGTGCTGGGTGCTGCGGCGTTCGGTGCGGTCATCGACCGTCCCCCTCGGGTGTCGTTCCTGGTGCTGTCGTGTCGTCCGGCTCTGTGCTGTCCCGCCGGCCGCGCTGCCAGCCACGCTGCATGGCGGCCATGCGCGCGCGTACCTCCTCGGCGTCGCGCTCGAAGGAGTCGGGTCCGTCGGCCGGCGTCCCGGTGCCCGTACGAGCGTCGGAGCGTGCTCCCGCACGGCCGGCCCGGCCCTCGGTCTCGCGCAGCTGGGGCGCGAGGCTGGCCTGGCGGACGCGGCGGGGCAGACCGCCGAACGGGTCCGGCATCTCCGGCGACGGCGCCTCGGGACCCTGATCCTCCGGCCGCAAGGAGCCGCCGGGGCGTCCGGGACTCTCCGGGCGTACGGGGACCAGCGTCGGGCCCATGGCCGGCGAGAGGTCCCGGCGGTCTCCCCACGGGTCGTCCTGCGGGTGCGCGCGGTCCGGCTGCGCGTGGGCGCCGTCCGGCTCGTCGAGGCGGCGGCCGTGGTCCACGACGAGCGTCGGGGTGCGGCGGCGCGGCAGCGGCACGGGACCGGGGCGCGTCCCGTCGGCGGGGGCGTCCTGGCCGGCGGTGCGGTCCTGGGCCTGCTCGTGCTGCTCGCCGGCCGGCGCGAGGCCGGTGCGGCGCCGGTCGCGGGGCCGGAAGAGGCCACCGCGCTCGCTGTCGCTGTCGAGGAGGTCCGCCGAGCGGTCGAGGAGGACGTCGAAGTCCTCGGTGCCGAGCGGCGCCTCCAGCTCCACGGGGCCGTCCAGCGGTCCCGGAACCTCGGTCACGTCGGGGACCTTCGTGAGGGCCGGCCTGCGGGTGGGCAGGGCGCCGGCGTCGGCGGAGGGGTCGTCGGGCCGCCCGGGGCGCTCCAGGGTCGTGCGGTCGAGCCGGAATCCGGCGCCCTGGGTCTCGGGCGCGTCGGTGAGCAGCGCGGCCGGGATGAAGACGACCGCGGTGGTCCCTCCGTACGGGGAGGTCTGGAGCGAGACGCGGACGTTCTGGCGCTGGGCGAGCCGGCTGACCACGAAGAGGCCGAGGCGGTCGGTGTCCGAGAGCTCGAACTCGGGGGTCTCGGCGAGCCGGAGGTTGGCGTCGAGCAGGGCGTCGGGGTTCATGCCGAGGCCGCGGTCGTGGATCTCCAGGGTGAAGCCGTTGGCCACCCGCTCGCCGAGCACCTGGACGGCGGTGTGCGGGGGCGAGTACACCGTGGCGTTCTCGAGGAGTTCGGCGATGAGGTGGGTGAGGTCCGCGACGGCGGGGCCGCCCACGCCGAGGCGGGGCAGTCGGCGCACCTCGATCCGCTCGTAGTCCTCGACCTCGGCGACGGCGGCGCGGACCACGTCCATGAGCTGGACGGGCTTGCGCCACTGGCGGGAGGGGGCGGCGCCGGACAGGATGACGAGGCCCTCGGCGTGCCGGCGCATACGGGTGGTGAGGTGGTCGAGGCGGAAGAGGTCGGCCAGCTCGTCGGTGTCCTCCGTGCGCCGCTCCATGGTGTCGAGGAGGGTCAGCTGACGGTGGAGCAGGACCTGGTTGCGGCGGGCGAGGTTGACGAACACCTCGGAGACGCCTCGGCGCAGTTCCGCCTGCTTGACGGCGGCCTCGACGGCGGCGCGCTGCAGGGTGTTGAGGGCCTGGCCGACCTGGCCGACCTCGTCCTCGCCGTACTTCAGGTGGGGCACCTCGGTGCCGACGTCGACCTGCTCGCCGGCGGCGAGGCGGCGCATGACGCTGGGCAGCCGGACGCCGGAGACCTCCTGGGCCTCCTTCTGCAGGCGGCGCAGGTCGCGGATGAGCGCGCGGCCGATGCGGAGGGAGATGACGATCGAGGCGATGAGGGCGAGGAAGCCCAGGACACCGGCGATGCCGACCTTGAGGAGGACGCTGTACGCGGCGGGCTTGACGCGTTCCTGGTAGCGGTCGCCGGCGGCGGTGTTCTCGCGGGCCAGGTCGTCGAGGACGGGGCTCGCCTGGTCCTGCCAGCGCTCGGCGGTGATGGCGCGCGGGCTGCCGGTGGCGCCCGCTTCGATGATCGCGTTCTCGGCGGTGCGCAGCGGCAGGGTCTTGGGGCTGCGCCAGTACTTCTCGAAGTGCTCGCGCTCGGCGGCGGGCAGGAGTTCGAGGTTGACCTCGTAGAACGCCACGCGGTTGGCGACGAGGTCGGATATCGCGCGGATCTCCTCGGCGGTGACGCGGTCCGCGACGAGCGCGGAGAGGACGAGGGCGTCCTCGCGGGAGAGCAGCTCACGCGCGCGGGTGATGCCGACGAGGGCGCGGCCCTGCTTGTCCATCTCCACGTTCTCGAGGGCGTGGAGGGTGATGAGGAAGCTGTAGCAGGGGTCGACGAGCCGGTTGTAGAACTCGAGGGCCTGCATGCGGCCGATGCCGCGGTTCTCGACGGAGCGGCGCAGCGAGGCGAGGCCGTCGAGCGCGTCGAGGAGGGAGTTGAGCCGCTGGGCGGTGACGGGCCGCATCTCGTCGCGCACGCCGGGGTCGGCGGCGTTGGCGCGGATGCGGGCGATCTGCCGGTCGGTGGCGCGGCGCGTCTCGCGCAGGGAGGCGAGGGCGTCGGATCCCCGGGGGTCGGCGAGGTAGATGAGCGACTGGCGGCGTTCGATCTGGATGACCCGGGCGGTGTCCTCCAGGGGGTAGCCGACCTTCTCGACGATGTAGCCGACGTCGAGGAGCTGATCGGCCTCCCGGCCCGTCAGGACCGTGGCGAAACCCCACAGTCCGGTGAGGGAGACGAGCGGTACGAGCAGCAACGCCACGATCTTCCTGCGGATGGACTTCCCGCGAAAGCGCATGGCCTCCCCCAGCTCGGCCCCCGTGCGCACGGGGGTCCTTCACGTTCGTGACGTCCCGCGTCAACACGCGGCGTCAACCTCGAATTTCAACAAACGGCGGCGCGAGCCTACTACTGCATCACGGCCATCCCGAAGGCGTGTCCGAGCTATTTTCAGCCTGTCGAGTGAGTGTTGATCATGAGATGTCCTGGTATTACGGGAGTTGGGATCGGCCACTGTGGCGTAGGACACCTGATGGTGTGCCATTTCTCCGGCTCACACAGATGGCTGGAACTGTTCGTTCCGCAAGGACATGGAGCACCTTCGTCCCCACCCGGACGAAACCTTTTCCCTCTCTCGTGCGTCAATACGTACGGGGAGGGTTCTGTCCGCGTAAAGGGGCTCAAGACGGGCAGCCACTCCTGAAGTCGTTCAGTGGTGGGGAGTGACAGGACAATGGAACACGAGGCGCGGTCGGCGCGGCAGTTGTGGGTGGACGAGGAGCGGGGCCGACGACGGATGCCCGATCCGGTGCGCAACGCCGCCGTGCGAGCCGTGATGATCACGTCGGTGACACTCATCCAGGCCGTGGTGGCCTTCTTCTGTTCGGTCGCGGGCGCGTGGCTGGCGTTTCCGATGACCGTCACCGCGGTGGCCTCGACCGTCGTGGCCACCTGGAGTGTCCTCGACGTGTGGATCACCCGTCAGGTGTGGCGTCAGCGCAACGGCGTGGTGTCGGAGCCGAGCAGCACGGCGCGTCCGTCGATCCGGACGCGGCGCGAGGAGGGCCGGGCGGAGGCGACACCGCTCTCCGAGGCGGCCTGAGCGAAGACGGCGAGCGGCCCGGTCCCCGAAAGGGGCCGGGCCGCTCGCCGTTGTACGACCGGGAGGCCGCGTCCGTACCGCCGGACTACGCGTCGCCCGCCGGGGCCGGGTCGTCCGACTGGTGGCGGCGGAACATCCGCGTCGCCGTGATCTCGCCGTGGATCGTCTCCCCCTCCGCGCCGGGCTGCGGCAGCCCGGGGCGCAGGTGCTCCTCCACGCTGATGTACTTCAGCCCCGCCCGCAGGTCCGCGTCGTTGCGCAGCCGGATCACCAGCGGGAACTCGGCGAGCGCGGTCGTGTCGAACAGGCCCGTCGTGTAGAGGAGCTGGACGCCCAGCGCGTCCGACACGGCCCGCTGGAGCTCCAGGAGGTACGTGGCGTTGGCGCGGCCGATCGGGTTGTCGAGGAACAGCGTGCCCGCGTGCCGGTGCTTGTCGCGGCCCCGGTCGTTGGAGCGGAGCGCCGCCATCGTGCAGTACAGGGCGATGGCCGCGGTGAGCAGCTGACCGCCGGAGAAGACGTCGCCCATCTGCCCGACGGGGACCCGCTCGGCGCGCAGCACGGCGTCCGGCTTGAGGATCTCGACCGAGACGCCCTTGGGTTCGAGCGCGGCCTGGACGCCGCGCAGGAGCAGGGACATGCCGTCGCGCCGCAGGTCGGAGTTCTTCTTGACGGCGGCCCGGGTCGCCTCGTCGACGACCTCGCCGAGCCGCTCGGCGAGCGTGGCCTGGTCGGGCTCCTCGAAGCGGATGCGCAGGAACTCCTGGCCCGACCACTCGCCGAGGCCCTCGGGGAGCCGGGAGAGGCGCTGGGCGGAGCGGAGCGTCGCGAGCGAGGACTCCACGAGGCCGCGCAGCCGGTCGACGATCGAGTCCCGGTTGCGCTCCAGCTGCTCCAGCTCGTCGGTGAGGACGCGCAGCCGGGGCGCGAAGGCCTCGGCCCACTTGGCGGCGTGCTCGGGCAGGGCGGACGCCGGCAGTTCGCGGATCTGCTGGCGGGCGGGGGTGCGGACCTGCTCGTAGCGGGTGGAGTTGGCGTGGCGGACGAGGATGTCGCTCGCCTCGCGCACGGACGCGTCGGCGGCGGACAGCTCGGCGGTGCAGCCGCGCAGCGCCCGCCGCGCCTCGGCGGCCGTCGTGCGGGCCTCCTCCAGGGTGCCGGGGTACGGCTCGGTCTCCTCCCGCTCCTCGTCCGCGTGGTCGCGGAGCAGGTCCCGCAGCAGCGCCGCCGTCTCGTCGAAGCCGCCGGCCGCGTCCTCGGCGGCCCGGTGGTCCCGGAGGAGTCCGGCATGGGCGGCGCGGGCCGCGTCCAGGGCGTCGGTGCGGGTGGCCAGTTCGGTGGTGGCGGTACGGAGCAGGGCCTGGGCCCGCTCGGCGTCGGCGGGCACCAGCTCCTCGGGGAGCTCGGTGTGCGCCTCGCCGTCCTCGGGGGCGAGGCGCTCGGCCTCGCCGCGGAGCCGGCCGAGCTTCTCGCTCGCCTCGGAGGCGCGGGTCTCCAGCATCTGGACGAGGGCCTCGGCGCGGGCGGCGGCGGCCTGCCGGGACGGGCCGTCGGCGCCGTCGGTGGACTCCAGGAGCTGTTCGGCGCGGGTGCGGACCTTGTTGGTGAGGCGGTCGAGCTCGGCGAGGGCGGCGGACTCGTCGCTCTCGGCGCGGGCCTGCTCGGCGCGCAGGTCGGCGCCGACGCCGACCTTCTCGTACACCTGGGAGGCGGCCCGGTAGGCCTCGCGGAGGGTGGGGAGCGCGGCGCGGGGCGCGTCCGGGTCCTCCTCCGGGAGGGTGTCGGGGGCGCCGGCGATCTCGGCGCGCTCGGCGCGCAGGGCGCGGGCGGTGCGGTGGGCGTCGTCGGCGGCGCGCTGGGCCGCGCGGCGGTCCTCGTCGGCGGCGCGGGCGCGCTCCAGGCAGGTCTGGGCGCGGGCCTCGGACTCGGTGGCGTCGTCGGCGAGTTCGCGGAGCTTGGACTGCCAGGCGGACCGCTCGCGCAGCCGGAACGCCAGGCCCGCGAGGGCGTCGGCGACCCGGCGGGCGCGCTGGGCGGCCTCCTGGCGCTCGTCCCGGAGCCGGGCGGCCTCGGTCGCGGCCTCGTCGGCCTCCGTACGGGCCGTGCGGGCCACCTCCAGGGTGGCGGCGGCGGCTTCGGCGGTCTCGCGGGCGGTGGTGGCGACGGACGCGAGCTCGGCGAGCATCCCGAACGGACAGTCGGCGCGCCAGGCGCCGATCCGGGACGCGAGGGCGCGGTCGCCGGCGAGGCGGGCGGCGAGGGTGCGGATCTCCTCGTCGCGGGCGGTCGCGCGGGCGCGCAGCGCGTGCCGCTCCTCGTCGGCGGCGTGCTCGTCGTGCATGGCCGGGTTCGGCGGGACGAGGAAGACCCCCGTGTCCTCGGCCGTCTCCTGGGCGGGTACGGGGGCGAGCAGGGCGGCGGCGGTGCCCACGGCGACGGCGGAGCGCGGCAGCAGGGCGGCGCTGCCGAGGACCTCGCGGGCGCGTCCGTACGAGATGGGGTCGGTGATCACCACGCCGTCGACGAGCTCGGGGCGGGCGGCGAGGACCCGGGCGTGGTCGGCGGGGTCCACGGCCTGGGCGAGGTAGCGCCAGCCGGGGAGCGCGGGGATGCCGTGCTCGCCGAGGTACTCGACGGTGGCGAGGACGTCGGGGCCGGGCGGCAGCAGGCCGCCGTCGCCGAGGGCGCCGAGGATGCGGGAGTCGTCGGCGGCGGCGGTGCGCAGTTCGAAGAGCTGGCGTTCGGCGGAGCCGACGGCCTGGTCGAGCAGGCCGCGCAGCTCGTCGGCGTACCGGTCGAACTCGGTGACGGTGAGCGGGCCCTGGGGCTCCGAGCCGGGTCCCGTCCCCTCCTCGGGCTCGGCGTCGGAGGCGGTGGCGGCGCGCTGGCCCGGGAGCGGGGAGCCGGAGGACGGCAGGCTCAGGAGTTCCGCGAGGCGCTCCTCCGAGGCGAGGGACTCGGCGGCGCGGCGCTCCGCGTCGTAGGCGTTCCCCGCGGCCTCGGCGGCGTCGGCGGCGCGGGCGGCCGCGAGTTCGGCGCGGGACTCGGCGCCGGCGGCCTCACGCGCGCGTTCGGCCGCGGTGCGGGCGGCCTCGCGGGCCGTGTCCCAGGCGGCGACCGTGGTCTTCTCGGCGTCGCTCGCGGCGAGCGCGGCGCGGGCCGGGTCGGCGTCGGGGGCGGTGTCGTCGAGCCAGCCGGCCCGTACGGCCTCGGCGGTCTCCTGCTCGACCTCGGCGAGCCGCTGGCGCAGGTGACCGGCCTCGCTGCGGGCCCGCTGGGCCTCGGTGGCGGCGGCGGTGGCGTCGCGGTGCGCGGTCTCGCTCGCGTCCTGGAGGGCGGTCGAGCGTTCCTCCTCCTCCGCGGCGTGGCGCTCGCCCTCCTCGGCGGCGGCGGCGAGGGCCCGTACGAGATCGGCGGCGGCCTTGGCGCGGGCGGCGAGGGCGGGGGCGGCGTCGCGCTCGGCCTCGCGGATGGCGGCGGCCACGCGCGCGGAGCGGTCACCGGCGGCCCGGTGGCGCAGCACCGCCTCGGCGGCCTGCCAGGCGGAGTGCAGGGTGCGGGCGTCGGTGAGTTCGCGGCGCTGGGCGGCGGCGCCCTTCTCGGCGGCGGTCAGTGCCAGGGAGGCGTGCCGGTAGGCGAGTTCCGCGGCGATGAGGGAGCTGCGGCTGCGGGCGGTCTCGGCCTCGGCGACGGCGTGTCCGGCCGAGGTGACCTGCTGGGCGAGTTCGGCCGCGCGACCGCGCTCCTCGGCGGCGCGGGCGGAGAGCCGGCGGGCGAGCGTACGGGTGCGGCGCTCGGCGCCCGAGTGGATCTCGCGCGCGTGGGCACGGGTTCCGGCGGCTTCGACGATCCGGCCGAGGAGGTCCACGGAGCCGGCGGTGAAGTCGCGTTCGGCGGTCAGTTCGGCGCGGCGGCCGAGCTTGTTGCCGAAGCCGCCGACGAGGTCGGCGAGGCCGTCGGTGTCGCGGGTGTCGGTGACGGCGCGCAGCAGCAGGTCGGTGAAGTCGGAGTCCTTCTTGACCGCGAAGAGGCCGGCGGCCTCGCCCTCGTCGGCGTTCATCTCGCGCTGGTAGCGGAAGAGTTCGGGGTCGAGGCCGAGGTCGCCGAGGTGCTCGTTCCAGCGGTCGTGGATCTCCTCCCAGACCACCTCCAGGTGCGGATAGGCCTTCCCGGCCTCGGTGAGCGCGTCGCGGAAGCCCTTCATGGTGCGGCGGCGGCCGGTCGCGCCGGAGGCGCCCTCGACGGGCGGGCGGACGGACGTCGCCTCGGCGACGGGCAGGTTGTCCAGGCTGAGTCCGGGGCCGGGGCGGAAGGAGTACCAGGCCTCGGCGAACTTCCGCGGGTCGTTGGAGACCTGGCGGCCGCGCCACTCGCTGGCCTTGCCGACGACGACGAGTTCACCGGTGAGGGTGTGCTGCCACTCCAGGGCCACGTGGCCGCAGTCGTCGGCGAGGAGGAACTTGCGGAGCACGCCGGAGCTGGCGCCGCCGAGGGTGTTGCGGTGGCCGGGGAGCATGACCGAGAAGATCAGCTTGAGGAGGACGGACTTGCCGCCGCCGTTCTCCAGGAAGAGCACGCCCGCGGGGGCCGGGCGGCGCGGCGGGCCGACCGGGTCCTCCTCGAAGAACTCCGCCTGGGTGGGGGCGGGGTGGGGCACGGGCGCGCCGACTCCGCGCAGGTCCAGGACGGTGTCGGCGTAGCGCGCACCGGCGGGACCGATGGAGTAGAGGCGGACCCGGGACAGCTCGTACATGGGGCGGACTCTCGTCGTCTCGTTCGTGATCAGGCGTGATCAGGCGTGGAAGGGCAGGCCCGCGTCGGCGGCGAGTTCCAGGTCGTCGCCCTCGGGCGGCGGGAGGAGGGTCGCGGAGCCGTCGCTGACGGGGACGACGCCGAGTTCGAGGAGCTCGGCCATGGCGGCGGAGCCGGCCATGTCGCGGACCTGGAGCTGGTAGCGGGCGGTGGTGCGGTAGGAGCCGCCGCCCTCGTCGCCGGTGCGCTGGAGGAAACCGGAGTCGGTGAGGAACGCGGCCGCCTTGCCGACGATGCCGGTGGTGGAACCGGCGAGGCGGCGGGCGTCCTTGGTGGCTCCGGTGGCGCTGCGGCGCGCGTAGATCCGCCAGGCGGCCTCCAGGCCGGGGGCGTCGGAGGCCGGGTCGGTGTTCTCGCCCTGCTCCTCGGCGCGCTGTTCGAGGCGCAGACAGGCCTGGCGTACGAAGGCGTCGACGCCGTTGACCGTGAGGCGGCCGATGTACGCGTCGTCGGCGAGGTCCTCGGGGCGGGGGAAGGCCATGGCGGCGACCGCGAGGTGGGCCAGGCCGTGCAGGAACCGGTCGGCGGAGTCCGTGTTGGCGCGGCGGGCGTAGTCGCCCATGCGGACCGCGAAGACGGAGTCCTCGCCCGCGGTGACGGCCATCCCCGCGCGCGGGGACACCTCCAGGACGACGAGTCCGAGGCCGGTGGCGACGGCGTCGGCGAGGCGCGCGAAGGCGGAGTCCTCGCGGTAGCGGCGCAGCAGCTCGGTGTACTCGGCGTCGCGGGCCGGGAGCAGCTTGGGCTGGAGCCCGAACGAGACGAGCCGGGCCGCGTCGGCGGCGTCCGCGGGGGTGACGGCGGAGGAGGTGGTGGCGGCCGGGGGCTGCGGGGGCTCCTGCTCGCTCCACGCGTCGGCGTACTCGGCGTGGGTTTCGCTCACGGCTGGGGCTCCTCGGTACGGCTCTCGGTCGGTACGGCGCGGGGTAGGGGCAGCGGGACGGGGGTGACGGCGGCGGATCCGGCCGTGCCGGGCCGGGCCACGGGCGTGGGCGGCTCGTCGGTGAGCCGCACGGCCCGCACGGCCGGGAGGTCGCGTCGCCGCGCGGGCGGGGTACGGACCGGCTCGGGCACGGACACGGTCCCGAACCGCGGCCGGCCGGCGGTCGGAGCGTCCCCCTCGGGCCGGGGCAGGCTCTCGTCGCCGGCCCGGGCCCCGGTGGGCGGTTCCACGGGCACGGCCCGCTGCGGCGGGAGGTCGGCCGGGGCGCCCTGGACGGCCCCGGGTGCGACGTCCTGCTCGGGAAGAAGCGCGGCGTCGGCCTCCCGTACGGTCTCGGCCCGCGACTCCGGGACGGACTCGGCGGCCTGCTCCGGTACGGGGACGGTGGCCTGCTCCGGTACGGGGGCAGTGGCCTGCTCCGGTACGGGGGCAGTGGCCTGCGGCTCCGGGACGGACTCGGTGGTCCGCGGCTCCGGGACGGACTCGGTGGTCCGCTCCGGTACGGGCACCGGTTCCGTCACGGGCTCGCGCTCCGGTACGGCGGTGTCCGCCGGCTCGGCGGGGGACGGGACGGGCGCGACGGCAGGCGCCTGCTCGGCGGTGGCCGGCACGGGTGCGGCGGGGAGGGCGGCGTCGGAGGCGCCCGCCCGGGCCTCGGGGACGAGGGTCACGTGGCCTCCGTGCGGTCCGCGGCCATGCCCGCCGCGTCGAGCAGGGCCGTACCGACGATCAGGTCGGCGCCGCCGAACTCGGGGTCGTCGAGCGGGGTGCCGTCGTCGACGGCGAAGAGGAGCCGCTCCTCGCCCTGGCGGTAGGCGGTGCCGACCGGCGGGCTCGCCGCGTGGACGGCGAGGAGGGCGACGAGGTACGGAAGGTCGGCATCGAGGCGCCGGGCCTCTGCGAGCAGCCCGGAGAGGCGGCGCGGGGCGTCGTGCTCCAGGTCCAGCAGGCGCATGGCGCTCGCGAGCTGCTCCTCGCTGAAGCGGGAGTCGTCGGGGGTGGCGATGAGGTCGGGCTCGGGCATCTCCGCGCCGAGGTGCTCGCGCTCGACGGGCGGGGTGAGGAGCAGGTCGACGAGGTCGCCGAGGCGGACGGAGGCGGGGGTGCGCAGTCCGGTGCCGTGGGCGAAGAAGGCGTCGGTGACGCGGGTGGCCTGCTCGACGGGGAGCGGCAGGACGGGGGCGACCAGCTGCCCGTACAGGTCGAGTCCGGTGTACGTCGTGGGGGCAGCGAAGGCCTGCCGGTCCTGCTCGGCGCGGAAGAGCGGCCCGGCCTCCAGGAGGCGGGACTGGAGCTGGGTGTGGCGCCGGATGCAGTCCTTGACTATGTCGACGAGCTCGGCGGCGCGCCGCTTGTGCTCCGCGGTCTTGGCGTCGGACGTGGCCTCGGCCTCGTCGCGGGCCTTGCGGATGTTGGTGAGGATCGCGTTCTCGTGGCGGTAGCGGTCGGCCACGTGGTCGAGCGCCTCGGCGATCATGTCGGGGACCGTGTGGAGCCAGTCGACGGCGCGGACGTTGCGCCGGGTGGCCTCCAGGGTCTTGCGGAGGGTCTCGGCGTACTGCACGGTCCGGTAGCGCGCCTGCTCGGCGGCGAGCTGGGCGTCGGCGAGGCGGCCCCGGTTGATGAGGACCTCCAGCTTCACCTCGGCGGCGATCTGGGCGCTGGTGACGTCGGTGTCGAGGGCTCCGACGAGCACGTTGACCGCTTCGTCGGTGGTGCGGAGGTAGACGCCGCCGCCGTATCCGGGGACCTCTTCGATGAGCTTGAAGTCGTAGTCGCGGCGGACGTAGACCCCGTCGGTGCCGAAGGTGCCGTAGACGGCGCGGAAGCCGCGGTCGACGCTGCCGACGTTGATCAGGTTCTCCAGGACCCAGCGGGCCACGCGCTCGTGCTCGGCGGCGGGGCGGCCGGGGGCCTGGGCGGCGACGCGGGGCAGGAGGCGGGCGACGATCTGCTCGTGGTCGGCGCCGGTGTCGAAGTCCATGTTCAGCGTGATGAGGTCGATCGCGGCGAGGGCCACCTCGGCCATCGCGTAGACCGTGTACTCGCCGGCCAGGTTCGCCTTGCGCGCGTCGAGGTCGTGCAGCGGGGCGGTGCACGCGAGCGCGCGGAGGCGCCGCGCGAGCCCTTCGTCGGCGGCCGGGCCCTGCGCGGGGCGCGGCCCCGCGCTGAGCTGGGGCGGAGCGAGGTCCGTCGAGGCAGGCGAAGTCACGGTGCACAGATTAGGTCCTCACCCTGACAACGGTCGAAACGGCGCAGATGCGACCGCCCCTCTCGGTAGCCTCGTACGGGCTGTGCCGTCAGCCGGCGGGGGCCGTCGGATCGTCGACGGCCTGGGCGTAGGCGGCGGCCACGCGGGTCCGGGAGTCGTCGAGGTAGCGGGCGAGGAGCCGCTCCGCCGAGGCCCGCTCGCCGGCGCGCAGGGCGTCCAGAATCTCCCGGTTTCGCCGGAGGTAGGGCTCGTGGAGCGCGCGCGGGTCGTCGACGACGTGGAAGGCGAGGCGGAGTTCGGCGAGGACACCGCGCATCAGTTCGTCGGTGCGGGCGCTGCCGGCGAGGGCGACGAGTTCGCGGTGGAAGTGGATGTTGGCCGTGGAGACGCCCGTCCAGTCGTCGGCGCGGGCGGCGGCCTCGCCCTCGGCGACGGCGGCGGCGAGGCCGTCGACGGCGAACGGCGGCTGCCCCAGGCCCCGTACGACGGCGCATTCGACGAGTCGGCGGGTGCGGTAGATGTCGTCCACGTCACCGACGGCGAGGACGCGGACGAAGACGCCCCGGTTGAGCTCGTGGACGAGCAGGCGCTCGTGGGTGAGGAGCCGGAAGGCCTCGCGGAGTGTGTTGCGGGACACACCGAGGGCGCCGCCGATGCTCTCCTCGGAGAGCCGCGAGCCGGGCGGGAAGTAGCCCTCGGCGATCCGGGTGCGCAGGATGTCCGCGACCCGCTCCGCCGTGCTCGTGCGCCCCAGGAGCACGCGGTCGTCCGTCAGCCCTCCGGCCCCACTCAGGTCCACAGCACCTCGCCCCTTCCGTCGTCAGCGGCCGAGTCAACCGCAGAAACGGGCGACCGACAACACGCCTCTTGTCGGATCGTTGAACAATCCTCTACCTTGACGGCACCGCACGGTTCCTCAGTACGTCTCTCAGGCACGCCTCCCACTCCTGCGAGGTGCAGATGAGCACGACACAGATCCGGCAGCACTCCCAGGGCGAACGGCCCGACGACACGGGCGCGTTCGCCTGGCTGCGCGGCCTCGGGCCGCGCGGTCGGCGCGCCTTCGGCGGCGCTTTCGGCGGATACGCCCTGGATTCCTACGACTTCTTCACCCTGCCCCTGTCGATGGTGGCGATCGCCGCCCACTTCGGCCTCGACAAGGGCCAGACCGGCCTCCTGACCACCGTCACCCTCGTCGTCTCGGCGATCGGCGGCGCGCTCGCCGGAGTCCTCGCCGACCGCGTCGGCCGGGTGAAGGCCCTGATGATCACGGTCGTCACGTACGCGCTCTTCACCGTCCTCTGCGGCTTCGCGCCGAACTACGAGACGCTGCTGGTCTTCCGGGCGCTCCAGGGCCTCGGCTTCGGCGGCGAGTGGGCCGTCGGTGCGATCCTGGTCGCCGAGTACGCCTCCGCGAAGCACCGGGGCCGTACCCTCGGCGCCGTCCAGAGCGCCTGGGCGGCCGGATGGGCGCTCGCGGTGCTCGTGTACACCCTGGTGTTCCAGTGGGCCGACGCGGACCTGGCCTGGCGGATCCTCTTCTGGACGGGCGCCCTGCCCGCCCTCCTGATCGTCTACGTACGGCGGAACGTCGAGGACGCCCCGCAGGCCACCGAGGCCCGCCGGTCCGGTGCCGGGCGCGGCTCGTTCCGGGCCGTGTTCCGCCCCGGCCTGCTGCGCACCACGCTCTTCGCGACCCTGCTCTCGACCGGCGTCCAGGGCGGCTACTACACGCTCGCCACCTGGGTCCCGACCTTCCTGAAGACCGAGCGCGGCCTGACCGTGGTCGGCACCGGCGGGTATCTGACCCTGCTGATCTCCGGGGCCTTCACCGGCTACCTGACCGGCGGATACCTCACCGACCGGCTCGGCAGGAAGAAGAACATCGCCCTCTTCGCCGTGCTCTCCGCGGTGTCCGTCCTCGCCTACACCCACATCCCCGCCGGGGCGAACACCCTCCTCCTGCTGCTCGGTTTCCCGCTCGGCTTCTGCATGTCGGCCATCTTCAGCGGCTTCGGCTCCTTCCTCGCGGAGCTGTACCCGACGGCGGTACGCGGCACCGGGCAGGGGCTCACCTACAACACGGGGCGCGCGGTGGGCGCCGTCTTCCCGACCCTGGTCGGCTTCCTCGCCGAGAGCTGGGGCGTGGGCGGAGCCCTCGTCTTCGGCGCCGTCGGCTACGGCCTGGCCGTCCTGGCCCTGTTCGGGCTGCCCGAGACGCGCGGGAGGGAACTCGTATGAGCGGGACGGCGGTTCTCGATCCGCGTGAGGCACGCGCGCGTGCCGGGGCCGGGACGGTGGGGCCGACGGCCGGCTGGGCGCCGGGCCACGCGCAGGCCGATCTGATCGCGGTGCCCGCGGACTGGGCGTACGACGTGCTGCTCTTCTGCACCCGCAACCCACGGCCGTGTCCCGTGCTCGACGTCACCGACGCGGGCGCGTGGACGACCTCGCTCGCCCCGGACGCCGACCTGCGCACGGACGTCCCGCGCCACCGGGTGTGGGACGGCCTCGCGCCCGTCGTTCGCGATCACCCACGCCCCCGGCCGGATGTTCGTCGCCGACGTCCGGGACGAGCGCTACCGCATCTCCGTCCGAACGACGCCGACACGTACCACCGCACCACCAGGTGAGAGAGGAAGCACCACATGACCTGGGTCCCGATCGATCTCAACGCCGACCTCGGCGAGGGCTTCGGCCGCTGGACGCTGACCGACGACGAACAGCTCCTGTCCGTCGTCACCAGCGCCAACGTGGCCTGCGGCTTCCATGCCGGGGACGCGGCCACCATGCGGCGGGTCTGCGAGCTCGCGGCGGTGCGCGGGGTACGGATCGGGGCCCAGGTGTCCTACCGCGACCTGGCCGGCTTCGGACGGCGCGCGATGGACGTCCCGGCGGCCGAGCTGGCCGCCGAGGTGGCGTACCAGATCGGCGCCCTGGAGGTCTTCGCCCGGGCCGCGGGCTCCCGGGTCTCGTACGTGAAGCCGCACGGGGCGCTCTACAACCGGGTGGTCCGGGACGCGGAGCAGGCGGCGGCGGTCGTCGACGGCGTGCTGCTCGCGGACCGCACCCTGCCGGTCCTCGGGCTGCCCGGGTCCCGGCTGCACGAGGCCGCCGCGGCGGCCGGACTCCCGGTCGTCGCCGAGGCCTTCGGCGACCGGGCCTACCGGGCGGACGGCTCCCTGCTGCCACGGGGGCAGGAGGGGGCCGTCGTCACGGACCCGGACGAGGTCGTCGAACGGTCCGTTTCCATGGCCCGCTTCGGGGTCGTCACGGCGCACTGCGGGAGCTCCGTCGCCGTCCGGGCCCGGTCCCTCTGCCTGCACGGGGACACCCCGGGCGCGGTGGGCCTCGCGCGGAAGGTGCGGGAGCAGCTGGAGGCCTCGGGCGTGCGCGTGGAGGCCTTCGCGTGAGGGTGCTGAGGGTGGGCGACCGGGCCCTCCTGGTGGAACTGGACGACGGCGGGGCGACCGAGGCCCTCCACGCCGAGCTGCTGCGGCGGCGGGCGGCCGGTGCGCTGCCCGCCGTACGGGAGATCGTGCCGGCGGCGCGGACCGTGCTCCTCGACGGGGTGGCCGACCCGGAGCGCCTCGCGGCCGAGCTGGCCGGCTGGGAGCCGGCGCCGCTCCACGCGCGCGTGGGCGAGGCCGTCGAGGTGCCGGTCCGCTACGACGGACCCGACCTGGCGGAGGTCGCCGCCCTCTGGGGGGTGTCCGTGGAGGCGGCCGTACGGATCCACACGGCGGCCGAGTTCCGGGTGGCGTTCTGCGGGTTCGCGCCCGGCTTCGGCTATCTGACGGGCCTCGGCGAGCGGTACGAGGTGCCGCGCCGGGCCACGCCGCGCACCGCCGTCCCGGCCGGCTCGGTCGCCCTGGCGGGGCCGTACACGGGCGTCTACCCGCGCTCCTCGCCCGGCGGCTGGCAGCTGATCGGCACCACGGACGCGGTGCTGTGGGACGCCGAGCGGGAACCGGCCGCGCTGCTCACGCCCGGCACCCGGGTCCGGTTCACGGCGGGGGGCGGGCGATGAGCGACCGGGCCTTCGCCGTCGTCCGGGCCGGGGCGCTGACCACCGTGCAGGACCTGGGGCGCACGGGGTACGCGCACCTCGGCGTGCCCCGCTCGGGCGCCCTCGACCCGGCCGCCGGGCGTCTCGTCAACCGGCTCGTCGGCAACGCGGAGGGCGCGGCGGTCCTGGAGACCACCGTCGACGGGTGCGCCCTGCGGCCCCGGTGCGCGGTGACCGTGGCGGTGGGCGGCGCGCCGTGCCCGGTCCGGGTGGACGGCCGCCCGGCCGCCTGGGGGACGGCGCTCCGGGTCGGGGCCGGATCCGTCCTGGAGGTCGGCGCGGCCGTGCGCGGGCTGCGTTCGTACGTGGCGTTCGGCGGCGGTGTCGCCGTCCCGCCGGTGCTCGGCAGCCGCTCCACCGACCTGCTGTCGGGCCTCGGCCCGGCGCCGCTGACGGAGGGGGCGGTGCTGCCGCTGGGAGCGGCCACGGCCGTACGGGGGTCGGTCGACGCTCCCCCCTGGCCGGGCCCGCCGGACGAACTCGTCCTGCGGGTCCGGCCGGGGCCCCGGGACGACTGGTTCACCGCCGAGGCCCTGCGCGCCTTCACCACGCGGGCGTACCGGGTGTCGCCGGCGAGCAACCGGATCGGGCTGCGCCTGGACGGCCCGGCTCTGGAGCGGGCCGTGCCGGGCGAGCTGGCGAGCGAGGGCATGGTCCTGGGCGCGGTGCAGGTGCCGCCTGACGGGCGCCCGGTGGTGTTCCTGGCGGACCATCCGACGACCGGGGGCTACCCGGTGGTCGCGGTGGTGCGGGAGGTCGACCTGGGGGCGGCGGCGCAGGCGGTCCCGGGGACGCCGGTGCGGTTCGTGCCGGTGCGCTGACGGCTCGGAGGGGCGGCGGGCGGACGGCTCAGAGGGGTGGCGGGGCGTAGCCTCCGCCGCCGGGGGTGCGCAGGACGAGGACGTCGCCGGGGCCCACGTCGGTGGTGGCGGCGCCTTCGAGGTGTTCGACGGTGCCGTCGGCGCGTTCCACGAGGTTCTCGCCGAGGGCGCCCGGTTCGCCGCCCGCCATTCCGTACGGCGGGACCCTGCGGTGTCCGGTGAGGAGGGCCACCGTCATCGGCTCCAGGAAGCGCAGCCGCCGCTCCACGCCGTGGCCGCCGCGCCACCGGCCGCGCCCGCCGCTGTCCTCCCGTACCGCGAAGGCGTCGACCCGGACCGGGTGGCGCCACTCCAGGATCTCGGGGTCGGTGAGCCGGGAGTTGGTCATGTGGGTCTGGACGGCGTCGGCGCCGTCGAAGCCGTCGCCCGCGCCCGAGCCGCTCGCGACGGTCTCGTAGTACTGCACGCGCGCGTTGCCGAAGGTGACGTTGTTCATGGTGCCGGAGCCCTCGGCCTGGACGCCGAGGGCCGCGTAGAGCGCGCCCGTGACGGCCTGGGAGGTCTCGACGTTCCCGGCGACGGTGGCCGCCGGGTGGACGGGGGCGAGCATGGAGCCGGGCGGGACGCGGACCTCCAGCGGCTCCAGGCAGCCGCTGTTGAGCGGGATGTCCTCGTCGACGAGGGTGCGGAAGACGTACAGGACGGCGGCCATGACGACGGCGGTGGGGGCGTTGGCGTTCCCGGGCAGCTGGGCGGAGGTGCCGGTGAAGTCGAGGACGGCGGAGCGCCGTTCGCGGTCGACCCGGACGGCCACCTGGATCACCGCTCCCCCGTCGGTCTCGTAGCGGTACGCGCCGTCGTCGAGGCGCGCCACGATCCGCCGCACGGACTCCTCGGCGTTGGCACGGACGTGCCGCATGTAGGCCTGGACCACGTCGAGCCCGAACTCCTCGACCGTGCGGCGCAGTTCCTCGATGCCCTTCTCGTTGGCGGCGATCTGGGCGCGCAGGTCGGCGAGGTTGGTGTCCGGGTCGCGGGAGGGGTGGCGGGCGCCCGTGAGCAGGGCGCGGGTCTCGGTCTCGCGCAGCCGCCCGTCGCGTACGAGCAGCCAGTTGTCGAAGAGGACGCCCTCCTCCTCGACGGTCCGGCTGAAGGCGGGCATGGAGCCGGGGGTGATGCCGCCGATCTCTGCGTGGTGGCCTCGCGAGGCGACCAGGAAGCGGAGTTCGTCTCCGGCGTCGCCGAACACCGGGGTGACGACGGTGACGTCGGGGAGGTGCGTGCCGCCGTGGTACGGGTCGTTGATCGCGTACACGTCGCCCGGGCGCAGGTCGTCCGCGCGCCGGCGCAGCACCTCCTTGATGGACTCCCCCATGGAACCGAGGTGGACGGGGATGTGGGGGGCGTTGGCGATCAGGTTGCCCTCGGCGTCGAAGAGGGCGCAGGAGAAGTCGAGGCGCTCCTTGATGTTGACGGACTGGGCGGTGTTCTCCAGGCGGACGCCCATCTGCTCGGCGATGGACATGAAGAGGTTGTTGAAGACCTCCAGGAGGACGGGGTCCACGTCCGTGCCGGCGGCCACGCGCGCGGGGCGGGGGACGACGCGGTGCAGCAGGAGGTGGCCCTCGTCGCTCGCGGTGGCCCGCCAGCCGGTGTCGACGACGGTCGTGGCGTCGGCCTCGGCGAGGATCGCGGGCCCGTCCACGCGGTCGCCGGGCCGCAGGTCCTCGCGCCGGTGGAGCGGGGCGTCGTGGGGTGTGCCGGCGCTGTGCATCCGGACGGTGGCCGCGGGGGCGGGGGCGCCGGTGCGCTCCGCGGTGTCGACGAGGACGGGGCCGTGCGGTCCGGCGATGCCGACGGCCTCGACGGTGACGGCTTCGACGACGAGCGGCCGGTCCAGGGTGAAGGCGTACCGCGCGCGGTGAACGTCCGTGAACGCGGTTCTCAGCTCGTCGGCCGGTGCGAGGTCGACGGGCAGGCTCGCGTCCGTCCCCGCGTACCGCAGGAGCACGCGCGCGTGCGTGGAGACGGCCTCGTCGGGCAGTCCGTCGGCGCGCAGCTCCTCGCGGGTGCGGTCGGCGAGTTCGGCGCAGAGGGCCGTCACGCGGTCGTGGGTGCCGGGGGCGTCGAGTTCGGCCTCGACGGACTTCTCCCGGATGGCGGTGGCGTCGGCGAGCCCGATCCCGTACGCCGAGAGCACCCCGGCGAGTGGGGGGACGAGGACGGTGTCGACGCCCAGGGCGTCGGCGACCGCGCAGGCGTGCTGGCCGCCGGCGCCGCCGAAGCTGGTGAGGGCGTAGCGGGTGATGTCGTGGCCGCGCTCCACGGAGATCTTCTTGACGGCGTTCGCCATGTTGAGGACGGCGATCTCCAGGAAGCCCGCGGCGACCTCCTCGGGCGTGCGGCCGCCGCCGACCTCCCGGGCGAGGGCCTCGAACTTCTCCCGCACGACCTCGGCGTCGAGGGGGAGGTCGCCGTTCTCGCCGAAGACGGCGGGGAAGTGGCCGGGCTGGACGCGCCCCAGCATGACGTTGGCGTCGGTGACGGTCAGGGGGCCGCCGCGGCGGTAGCAGGCGGGGCCGGGGACGGCGCCGGCCGAGTCGGGGCCGACGCGGTAGCGGCGCCCGTCGTAGTGGAGGACGGAGCCGCCGCCCGCCGCGACGGTGTGGATGCTCATCATGGGCGCCCGCATCCGCACGCCCGCGACCTGTGTACCGAGTTCACGCTCGAAGGTGCCCGCGTAGTGCGACACATCGGTGGAGGTGCCGCCCATGTCGAAGCCGATGACACGGTCGTGTCCCGCCTGCGCCGAGGTGCGGGCCATGCCGACGACGCCGCCGGCGGGTCCCGACAGGACGGCGTCCTTGCCGCGGAAGTGGGCCGCCTCGCGCAGGCCTCCGTTGGACTGCATGAACATGAGGCGGATTCCGGCGAGTTCGGCGGCGACCTCGTCGACGTACCGGCGCAGGATCGGCGAGAGGTAGGCGTCGACGACGGTGGTGTCCCCGCGCGGGACCAGCTTGATGAGCGGGCTGACCTCGTGCGAGCAGCTCACCTGCGTGAAGCCCGCCTCCCGGGCCGCGGCCGCGACCAGGGCCTCGTGCCCGGGGTGCCGGTAGCCGTGCAGGAGGACGACGGCGGCCGAGCGGAAGCCGTCGCGGTGCGCCGCGGCGAGCGCTTCGGCGACGGCGGACTCGTCCAGCGGCCGGACGACACCGCCGTGGGCGTCGACCCGCTCGGGCACCTCGATCACGCGCGCGTACACCGCCTCGGGCAGCACGATGTGGCGGTCGAAGAGCTTCGGCCGGTTCTGGTAGGCGATGCGGAGCGCGTCGCGGAAGCCCTCGGTGATCAGGAGCACGGTCGGCTCGCCGCGCCGCTCCAGGAGGGCGTTGGTGGCGACGGTGGTGCCCATCTTGACGACGGCGATCCGGTCGGCGGGGACGACTTCGCCGGGGTCCAGGCCGAGGAGGAGACGGATGCCGACGACGGCCGCGTCCTGGCGGCGGGCGGGGTCGTGGGAGAGCACCTTGCGGGTGACGAGCCGGCCGTCGGGCCGTCGCCCCACGACGTCGGTGAAGGTGCCGCCGCGGTCGATCCAGAACTCCCAGCGCCCGGTCATCTCCCCATTGTGGCCGCGAGCGCCGCCGCGAGGGCGTCGTCCGCGCGCGCGTCGAGCGGCGCCGTGCCGGTGCCGTCGGCCCAGTGGCGCAGTTCGGCGCCGGCGAGCAGGAGGAGCTGCGGGAGCAGGTCGCGGCTGCGGCGCAGCACCCAGCCGGTGCCGGCGGTGGCGAGCCAGAGGAGGGCCTCGGTACGGCTCGGCGGCGGCTGGGCGGGCTCCGTCGAGGGCGGTGCGCCGTGGACGAGTCCCCGGGCGGCGAGGAGCCCGTGGAAGCCGGCGGCGACGGCCCGGTGGCCGCGCTCGCCGGGGTGCAGCCGGTCGGCGCTCCACAGAGTGCGGTCCTCGGTCCAGGCGGGGTCGGCCAGGTGCAGATGGACGGCCCCGTACCGGGCGGAGAGCGCGTGCACGACCGCGTTGACGGAGCGCTGGCGGCGGGCGAGCGGGCGTGCCAGGGGCGGCGGCAGGCCGAGCATCCGGCCCGGATCGGGAAGACAGGCCGTCAGGAGTACGGCTCCGAGGGCGTCGAGGTCGGCGCAGACCCGGTCCAGGCGGCGGGCGAGGAGTGCGATGTCGAAGGTCCGGCGGAGGGTGTCGTTCACGCCGACGACGACGGAGGCGAGGTGGGGGCGGAACGCGAGGGCGCGGGGAGCCTGTTGTTCGGCGACGTCCGCGCTGAGCGCCCCGCTGACGGCGAGGTTGAGCAAGGCGGTCCCCCGCGGCGGCGTCCCCGGCCTGTCCGACCTCGGCGGCTCCGACCTCGGCGGCTCAGTCACGCGCTTCTGGGCCCCGTGCTCTGCGGCCCCTCGCTCCCCGGCCCCGAGCCCTTCGGTCACGAGCCCTTCGGTCACGAGCCCCCCGGCCGCGAGGCCCTCCGCGAGCAGCGCCGCCCATCCGCGCCAGGCCCCGCCGACCCGGTCCCCGACGCCCTCGCTGAACGAGTCCCCGAGGACGGCGAACCGCAGGGGCCCGGTGCCGGCGGCCCCCGCGGGGTCGCCGAGGCGGGCGGCCGGGAGCCCCGGCACGGCGCCCGAGGCCCCGGGCCCGGCGAGCGCCGCCTCGGGCGGGGCGGGCAGCCTGACCCCCGGGACGGGAGCCGGTGCCGCCGGCGCGGCGGACGAGGCTCCCGGCGCTGCCGTACCCACCCCCGCCGCCTCCCGTCTCATCGGCGGGCCTCCTCGGGGACGCGCGGCCGGGGCGACGGGAGGGCGTCGTGGGCCTGGAGGAAGGCGGTGACGGCACGGTCCCAGGTGAAGACCTCCGCACGCGCGCGTGCGGCCCGGCGACGGGCGCTCTCCGGGGCCGCGAGGAGACCCCGTACCCCGTCGGCGAAGGCGCCGGGTGTGTCGGCGGCGGACGCCCCCGCCGTGCCCACGACCTCCGGCAGGGCCGAGGAGGCGCTGACCACGACGGGGGTCCCGCAGGCGAGGGCCTCCAGGGCGGAGAGGCCGAAGGTCTCCGCGGGCCCCGGGGCCAGGCACACGTCGGCCGCCGCCTGGAGGTCCGCCAGGGTCTCCCGGTCGGCCACGTGGCCGAGGAACCGCACCGGGAGGCGCCGCTCGCGCGCCCGCCGCTCCAGGGAGCCCCTCAGCGGCCCGTCCCCCGCGACGACGAGCGCCGCCGCGATCCCCAGGCCCCGCAGCTCCTCCAGGGCGTCCAGGGCCGTGCCGGGCCGCTTCTCGACCGAGAGCCGGGAGCACAGCAGGAGCAGCACCCGCTCCCCGCCCGCGTGGCGAGCCCGCAGCGCGGTGCTGCGGCGGCCGGGCCGGCAGCGCTCCAGGTCCACGCCGAGCGGGGCCCGTACGACGTTGCGCGCCCCGATCCGTACGAACTCGCGCTCCGCCCACTCCGTCGTGCACACGATCCTTGCGAAGGCCCACGCCGTGCGCCGGTTGAGCCGGTCCGCCGCGCGTGCGGCGAGCGCGGCAGGCACGCCCCAGGTGCGCAGCACGCCGTCGGCGGTCTCGTGGGAGACCATGACCGACGGTACGCGGGCGCGTCGCGACCATTCCCCCGTCCACCGCAGGGTGGTGCGGTCGGAGACCTCGATCCGGTCGGGGGCGAGTTCGTCGAGGAGGCGGCGGACCCGGCCCTTGTCGGCCAGGACCCGGTAGCCGCCGGTGCCGGGCAGGACGGGGCCGGGGAGGGTGACGACCCGGCCCTGCGCGGTGTGGTGGTCGCTCGCGACGTCGCCGGGGACGATGAGGACGGGTTCGTGTCCGGCGGCCAGGTAGCCGCGGCCGAGCTGGTCGAGGGCGGTGCGGAGGCCGCCCGAGGTGGGGGTCACGAAGTTCGCGAGCCGCACGATCCGGAGCCCGGATCCGCTCCCCGTGCGGGCCTCGGTACGGATCTCGCCCGTGCCGGATCCGCTCCCCGTTCTGGCGCCGCTCATGCCGCCACCGCCGTCCGCTCGCGCAGCACCTCCAGGTAGTGGCCGATCAGCTCGTCGCCGAGCGCCTCCCAGGTGCGCCCCTCGACGGCGGCGCGCCCGGCCAGGCCGTACTCGGCGCGCGTCCCGGGCGCGGCGGCGAGCGCGGCGACGGCCTCGCGCAGCGCGTCCGCGTCCCCCGGGGGTACGAGGAGCCCGGTGCGGCCGTGGTCGACGAGGTCGAGGGGTCCGCCGGCGGCCGGGGCGACGACCGGGACCCCGCTCGCCATGGCCTCCTGGACGGTCTGGCAGAAGGTCTCGTACGGGCCGGTGTGGGCGAAGACGTCGAGCGAGGCGAAGATCCGGGCGAGGTCGGCGCCGGTGCGGCGGCCCAGGAACCGGGCGTCCGGCAGGGCGGCCCGGAGGGCGGGCCCGCTCGGCCCGTCCCCGACGATCACGACCCGGACGCCGGGGAGCGCACAGACCTCGGTGAGCAGGTCCACCCGCTTCTCGGGGGCGAGCCGGCCCACGTAGCCGACGAGGAGCTCCCCGTCGGGGGCGAGCTCCCGGCGCAGGGCGGTGTCGCGCAGTTCGGGGCGGAAGCGGGCGGTGTCGACGCCGCGCCCCCAGAGCCGGATGCGGCCGATGCCGTGGGCCTCCAGGTCGCGGGCGGCGGCGGAGGACGGGGCGAGGGTGCGGTCGGCGGCGCCGTGCACGGCGCGGAGGCGGCGCCAGGCGGCGCCCTCGCCGGTCCCGACGTACGTGCGCGCGTAGCCGGCGAGGTCGGTCTGGTAGACGGCGACGGCGGGTATCCCGAGCCGGGCGGCGACGGTCATGCCGCGGACGCCGAGGACGAACGGTCCGGCGAGGTGGACGAGGTCGGCGTGGTGGGCGGCGATGGCGGCGGCGACCCGACGGCTGGGCAGGGCGACCCGTACCTGCGGATAGCCGGGCAGGGGGAGGGAGGGCACCCGGACGACGGCGCAGGGGGCGTCGGCGTCCGCGGCCGGGTCGGCGACGGCGGGGGCGATGACGAGCGGGGTGTGGCCCCGCCGGACGAGGTGGCGCGCGGTCTGCAGGGCGCAGTGCGCCACACCGTTGACGTCGGGAGGGAAGGATTCGGTGACGATGACGACACGCATACGGGTGTTGTCGTCGGGCCCGGCGTGTCCCTGCCAACGTGGATCTTGACGGGGAGGGAACGTCCCATGAGCGTTTCCCCCGGAGGGCCGGAGGCGCGAGAACACCTCGGCCCCCGGGGCGGGGCCACGGTCGGCGGGTGGTCCGCCGCAGGCCGCGCCGCCCCGGGGGCCGGGTGGCGGGTGGCTCGGGGCGGCAGGTCGGGCCGGGAGGGGGTGGTCGGACCTGTCGCTGCCCCGGAGCCGGGGTCAGACCTGGAGGTCCGGCCCTATCCGGTTGCGTACCGCCGTCTGGACCTCGACCTCTTCGGCGGGATCCGCGGCGAGCCGGCGCAATCGTTCGGCGACGCGCACGTCACCGGTCTCGGCGTGCTGGGCCGCGACCTCGCGGGTGGTCTCCTCGCAGTCCCACAGGCATTCGACGGCGAAGCCGGTCGCGAAGGTGGTGTCGGTGGCGGCGAGGGCGCGGGCCACACGGCCGCGCAGCTGGGAGGAGGTCGTCTCGCGGTAGACGTGGCGCAGCACGGGCGCCGCGCAGGCGATGCCGAGGCGTCCTGCGCCGTCGACGAGGCAGCCGAGCTCGGGGGCGTCGGGGCCCGCGGAGCGCACGGTGCCGCGCAGGGCGCCGAGGACGAGGGGGGTGTCCTGGGCGATGCCGCGGCAGGCGAGGACCTCGGCGGCGGCGGTCCCGAGGGCGTCGGTGCGCCGGACCCACGCGCGGGCGCGGGCGACGGCGTCGTCGCCGCACATCCGCCGGTAGGCGGCGACGGCGGCGTCGGCGATCTCGCGGGAGTCGCCGTCGGCCGCGGCCTCGACGAGGTCGAGGACGGCGGGGTCCCGTGACTCGGCGAGGTGGTGGAGGGCGGCGCCGCGGGCTCCGGGCGCCCCGTGGCGGGCGGCGGCGAGCAGCTCGGGCCGGTCCTCGGGTCCGGCGACGGCGGTCAGGCAGCGGGCGGCGGGGCCGTGCAGCACGGCACCGCGCTCGTACCCCTCCTGCGCCCAGTCGAGGACGGCCTTGACGCTCCAGCCGGGGCGGGGCCCGGCGGGGCGCATCTGGCGCTGCCAGCGGTCGAAGGAGCCCTGGTCCCGGGCGGCCCTGATACGGGCGCCGACGGACTCGCGCGGGTCCTCGGCCCACAGCCGCCAGGGCCGGGGCTCGAAGGCGTCGCGGACGACGGCGGCCAGCTCGGCCTCGCCTTCCGCGTCGGCCGGGAAGCGGGCGAGGACGGGCAGGGCGAGCGCGCGGAGTCCGGCGTCGTCGTCGCGGAGCGCGAGCTCGTCGAGGGCCCAGGCCCAGTTGGCGCCGGTCGCCGCGTACCGCCGGAGCAGCAGCAGGGCGTCCTGGCGTCCGTAGGACGCGAGGTGCCCGAGGACGGCGAGCGCGAGCCCGGTCCGGGACTCCTCGGTGTCGAGGTGGTCCTCGGCATCGAAGAGGTGCGCCTCGATCTCGTCCAGGCCTCCGTGGAGGTCCAGGTAGAGACGGGCGTAGTACAGGGAGCGGTTCTCGACCTGCCAGTCGTGGCGGGGGTCGTCGAGAACGCAGTGGTTGAGGGCCGCGAGGGCCTCGGCGCGTGGCGCGGCGAGCGCGTGCAGGGTGCCGTCGCCGCGGCCCCGCTGCAGCAGGCCGAGCAGGGTGCCGCTCGGCGCTATGACTGGATCGAACATGGGAAGACGCCTCACATCAAGCTGTCGACACGACCGGGGGATACCGGGGGCAACCCGGTCGGGCGGTACATCGCCCGTACGCCTAGGCCGTGCGGCAACATTCGGGGCCGCCCGTCGTCGTCATTCGCCTGCCAGTGACCATCTTCCTCAGCCTCTCGTCGGTGGCCCGTTTTGCCGGGCCCGACGTCATGATGACCCACCCATTTCGCCACCGCGACCACATTTACGACGCCGCTCCCACCTGGGGTTCAGCCGCCGTTCACCTGGCTCCGAAGAGCTCCAGGAGTTCGGTCTTGCCGAACATGCGGGCGGTGTCGAGCGCGGACGGAGTCCCGGCCTCCGGATCTGCGCCGCCGGCGAGGAGGGCGCGGACGACGGCGTCCTCGCCCTTGAAGACGGCGCCGGCGAGCGGGGTCTGGCCGCGGTCGTTGGCGCGGTCGGCCTCGGCGCCGCGCTCCAGGAGGGCGGTGACCGCGGCGGCGTGGCCGTGGTAGGCGGCGAGCATGACGAGGGTGTCGCCCCTGTCGTTGGTGAGGTTCGCGGGGACGCCCGCGTCGAGGTAGCCGGCGAGGGCGTCGGTGTCACCCGTGCGTGCGAGGTCGAAGACCTTGGACGCCAGCTCGATGACCTCGGGGTCCGGAGTCTCGCTCATCGGGTGGACCGCCTCTCTCCTGCGTTGTTGGCCTGTGCACGGCAAGCGCGGCCGTACGAGTGAATCGACAGGGTACTGCCCGTCCGGCGACATGACCGCGCCCGACCGAGGCAAAGATCACGTCATCCCGCCCCGGGACCCGCCTCTAGCGCACGCCGGGCATTTCGCCACCCGGCGAGGCGTCCGGCGTCCGCCGGTCAAGTGAAATCGACGATTTTTCACCCTAATGCACCTTTAGTCACATAGATACTTGCTGTGAACCTGGAAGGACTCATGGTGACTGTCCCCTCAACCAGGAGAACAACCAATGATCCTGTCCATTTCAGGCGTGGTCCTGCTCGGCATCATCTGCTTCCTGTTCTTCAAGAAGGACGGGATGAAGGCCTCGCACGCCCTCGTCAGCTCGCTGTTCGGCTTCTACCTCGCGGGCACCGCCATCGCCCCGAGCATCACGGCGGGCGGCCAGAGCCTCGCCGGCCTCCTGGGCGGGATCAAGTTCTGACGCCCTCCAGTCCCTTCCAGCGATTCAGGAGTACTTAGTGGCCCGGCGACCACTCCCCCGCATTCTGAGCAGCGGCAGCGCACAGATCGCTCGTAGTCGAGAGATCGCGCGCTCGGCCGCCGACAGCGCCACCGACGTGCTCCATCCGCTGATCACGGTCTCCCGTGGTCTGCGGAAGCTGGCCGCGACCGCGCGCGCCAAGTGGGCCGCGACGCCGAAGGAGCGGCGTGGTCCCACGCTGCTCCTGGTCGCGGCCTGCGTCCTGGTCGTCGCCCTCATGCCGTACGGGCCGCTCCTCGCGCTCGTCCTGCTCATGGGCGCGGCCGCCTGGAAGGGCCGTGAACGCCCGGTCGTGAAGACCGGGCCCGACGACACGGAGATCGCCCGCCTCAAGGGCCTGTACGAGGCCCTCGTGCCGTACTTCTCCGTCCCCGAGGACCCCTCGCCGCTCTTCGCCCACGGCGGGGAGTGGAGCGGAGCCTTCGGCGAGTACGCCTTCGACGAGGACGGGCGGCTCACCCGGCTGCGCATCGCCTACCCCCCGTACTTCACGGACGGCGAGCCGGCCGCCCGCGCCCGCATCGAGCAGCTGCTGCACGCCAAGTCGGGGCGCGGCCGCGAGTACCTCTTCGACTGGGACGAGGAGGGCAACCGGCTCGTCATGAGCGTGCTGCCCGCCCTGCCCACCACCATCGCCGCCCAGCGCTTCGTCACGGTGCCGGGCGAGACGGTCCTCGGCTTCACCGACGCCGACGCCGTGCAGCGGACCGTGCCCGTCGTCGCGGCGGACGGCACGGAGGACGCGCCCGCGGTCGTCTGGCGCACCGGCCCCCGCTCCACCGAGCCGCACCTGCTCGCCGTCGGCCAGCCCGGCAGCGGCACCACCTCCCTGCTGCGCTCGATCGCCCTCCAGGCCCTCCCCCACGGCGACGTGCTGATCGTCGAGGGCGGCGGCACCGGCGAGTACGCGTGCCTGACCGGCCGCGACGGCGTCCTCGCGGTCGAGTGCGGGCTCTCCGGGGCGCTCGCCACCCTGGAGTGGGCGGCACACGAGACGGAGCGGCGGCTCATCGCCGCGAACCGCGCCCGGCAGGCCGGGCAGCCGGCGCCCGAGGACACCCGCCGGCCGCTGTGGATCCTGCTCGACCGGCCGAGCATCCTCGGCCACCTGGCCGCCGCCGACGGCCGCCCCGACCCGCAGGAGCTGCTCCAGGTGCCGCTGCGGCACGGGCGGGCGGCGCAGGTCACGGTCGTGGTCGCCGAGCAGTTCGACTCCGTCGACACGCTGAGCGATTCGGTACGGACCCACACCAGGGCCCGGGTCGTCCTCGGGCCCGCCACGCCGGAGCAGATCGCCGCCGTGCTCGGCGCCCGGCCGCACACCACGCCGACGCCGGAGGTCCCGGCGGGCCGTGGCTACGCGCGCCTGGGCACCGGCCCGGTCCTGCGGCTCCAGGTGCCGGCGACGCCCGACCCGTACGACGACGCGACGAGCGAGACGCACCGCCAGGCGGTCCTGGAGCTCCTCCCGGAGCGCCGCGCGATCGCGGCCCCGGCCGCCCCGGCCGTCCTGGTCAAGGCTCCGCCCGCACCCACCGCCCCGCCCGCGCCCGTCTCCCCGCCGGCCGTCACCGCCTCGGACACGGTCTCGATCGCGGCCGCCGCGGTCGAGACGGTCCCCGGCTCGGCTCCCGAACCGGCCCCGGCGCCCCGCGCCGAACAGGACTCGGGCCCCGCCCCGTTCCACACCCCCGTCCCCGCGGAGGGCTGAGACCGGCTGGACACGCAGGAAGGGTCCCCACGCACGCGCGTGGGGACCCTTCCTGCGTGTCCGCGTGACCGGTCAGGCCACGAACGACCGCGGCGGTTCCGCTCCCCCGCCCGCGCCCGACTCGACCAGGCGGGCCGCGGCGGCGAGCCGGACGGCCGCCTCGTCGGCGACCGGGCCGCCGACCGTGAACGGCAGCCGGACGAAGCCCTCGAAGGCGCCGTCGACACCGAAGCGGGGACCGGAGGGCACGCGGACGCCCACCCGCTCGCCCACCTCCGCGAGCCGGGAGCCGGAGAGGCCGCCGGTGCGGACCCAGAGGGTCAGACCGCCGCGCGGGACCGAGAACTCCCACTCCGGGAGCTCCCGGCGGACGGCGGCGACCAGCGCGTCCCGGTTCTCCCTGGCCTGGTCGCGGCGGAGGCTCACGGCCTCCTCCCAGCCGCCCGTCCGCATCAGCCAGTTCACACCGAGCTGCTCCAGGACGGGGGTGCCCAGGTCGGCGTACGCGCGCGCGGCCACCAGGGAACGGATGACGTCGGGAGCGGCCCGGACCCAGCCGATCCGCATGCCCGCCCAGAAGGCCTTGCTGGCCGAGCCGACCGTGAGGACGGTGGCGCCCGCCGGGTCGAAGGCGCAGACCGGCCGGGGCATCTCCAGGTCCTCGTCCAGGTGCAGCTCGGCCATGGTCTCGTCGACGACGAGGACCGTGCCGGCCGAGCGGGCCGCCTCGACCAGCTGGCGCCGCTGGTCCTCGTCGGCGAGCGCGCCGGTCGGGTTGTGGAAGTCGGCGACGACGTACGCGAGGCGGGGCGCCGCGTCCCGCAGCACCTGCCGCCAGCGGGGCAGGTCCCAGCTGCCGAGGCCCTCGGCCATGGCGACGGGCACGAGGCGGGCGCCGGCCGAGCGCATCAGCTGGAGGATGTTGGCGTACGAGGGCGACTCGACGGCGATCCGCTCGCCGCGCCCCGCGAAGAGGTGGCAGATCGCGTCGATGGCGCCCATGGCGCCGGTCGTGACCATGATCTGCTCGGGCATCGTGGGGATCCCGCGCGCGGTGTACCGGTCGGCGAGCATCTGCCGCAGCGCGGGCAGCCCGGCCGGGTAGTCCCCGTGCGTGTGGGCGTAGGGCGGCAGCTCCTCCAGGGCGCCCTGGACGCCCCGGGTGAGCCAGGGCTCGGGGGCGGGCAGCGCCGCGCAGCCGAGGTCGATCATCGAGCCGAGGGACTCGGGCGGCAGCGGTTCGAGGCCGCGCGCGGGCAGCGGGTTCCCCGCGGGCACGGCGGTCCAGCTGCCGGCGCCGCGCCGCGACTCCAGGAAGCCCTCGGTGCGCAGCGCCTCGTAGGCCGCGGCGACGGTGGTGCGGCTGACGGTGAGCGCGAGGGCGAGCTCCCGCTCGGCGGGCAGGCGGGCGGCGACCGGGACGCGGCCCTCCAGGACGAGCAGCCGGATGCCGTCGGCCAGGGCGCGGTAGGCGGGCGGCTTGCGGGCGCCGGGTCCGGCGGGCCGGGGCTGCTGCGCCTGGAGCTGCCGGGCGAGCTGAGCCGGTCCCACCGCCGAAGTCCACTGAGCCATGGAAATCAGTCCACCTTCCTCGAATTGGCCATGGGCGACACCCGATCCCCCGCCACAGAGTGTCATGAGTCAGTCCACTACCACCACCTTGGGGGGCAGTTCCTTGTCCATCGCCTCCGGTCTCCACGGCCGGCACCTCACCCGCCGGCTCGTCCAGCTGTACGTCGGACTGGCGCTGTACGGGGTCAGCTCGGCGCTGCTCGTGCGCAGCGGGCTCGGTCTGGAGCCCTGGGGCGTCCTCCACCAGGGTCTCGCCGAGAAGACGGGGCTGACCATCGGCGTGGTGTCGATCGTCGTCGGTGCGGCGGTGCTGCTCCTGTGGGTCCCGATCCGGCAGCGGCCCGGGCTGGGCACGGTCTCCAACGTGTTCGTGATCGGTCTGGCGATGGACGGCACCCTGGCGCTCGTCCCGGACGTCGACGGTCTGGTCGAGCAGGTGCCGCTGCTTCTGCTCGGCATCGTCCTCAACGGGGTGGCCACCGGTCTGTACATCGCGGCGCGGTTCGGGCCCGGCCCGCGCGACGGCCTGATGACCGGTCTGCACCGGCTCACCGGCCGGTCCATCCGGCTGGTGCGGACGGCGATCGAGGTGGTGGTGGTCGCCACCGGCTTCCTGCTCGGCGGCTCGGTCGGCGTCGGCACGGTCCTCTACGCGCTCGCGATCGGCCCGCTCGCCCAGTTCTTCCTGCGCTGGTTCGCGGTCCCGGAGCAGGGCTCCGGCAGCCCCGTGGTCGCCCAGGGGCCCGACTCCGGAAGCACCGCGGTCGCCACCGGGACACCGGAAGGCGCCATACTGCGGCCGTGACTCGCGTACGCCACCCCTACCTCGACCACCCCTCCCCGATCGCGTTCGCCCATCGCGGCGGCACGGCGAACGGCCTGGAGAACACCGCGGCCGCCTTCCGCCGGGCCGCCGCGGCGGGCTACCGCTACTTCGAGACCGATGTGCACACGACGTCCGACGGGGTGCTCGTCGCGTTCCACGACGCGACCCTCGACCGGGTGACGGACACCTCGGGCCGGATCCGCGACCTGCCGTGGGCGGCGGTCCGGGAGGCCCGGGTGGCCGGCGAGGAGCCCCTGCCGCTCTTCGAGGACCTCCTGGAGGAGTTCCCCGAGGCCCGCTGGAACGTGGACCTCAAGACCGAGTCGGCCCTCGCCCCGCTGGTCGACCTGATCCGCAGGACCGGCGCCTGGGACCGGGTCTGCGTGGGCTCCTTCACCGAGTCCCGGGTGGCGCGGGCACAACGCCTTGCCGGTCCGCGACTCGCCACCTCGTACGGGGTGCGCGGCGTGGCCGGGCTGCGGTTGCGCTCCTGGGGGATCCCGGCGGCGCTGCGGGCCGGAGCCGTGGCGGCGCAGGTCCCGGAGCGCCAGGCGGGGATCCCGGTGGTCGACCGCCGGTTCGTGCGGGAGGCGCACGCGCGCGGGCTCCAGGTCCACGTGTGGACCGTGAACGATCCGGCCCGGATGAACTCTCTCCTCGACCTGGGGGTCGATGGCATCATGACCGATCATCTGGAGACGCTGCGCGGCGTGCTCACCGACCGGGGAGCGTGGGTCTGAGCCGCGTCCCGGCCACGGGGACGAACGAGGGGGCGCGGCCTTGACCACAGACACCACCGAGCCGGAGGAGTACACCGCCGGTCCCGCCGAGCGGCGGCGCGAGCAGCGCGGCTGGTACTTCTACGACTTCGCGTGCTCCGTGTACTCGACGAGCGTGATCACCGTGTTCCTGGGGCCGTACCTGACCTCGGTGGCGCGGGCCGCGGCCGACGCCGACGGGTTCGTGCACCCGCTGGGGATCCCGGTGAAGGCGGGCTCGCTGTTCGCGTACGCCGTGTCCGCCTCGCTGGTCGTGGCGATCCTGGCCATGCCCCTGGTGGGCGCGGCGGCCGACCGCACGGGCCGGAAGAAGCCGCTGCTCGCGGCGGCGGCGTACGTGGGGGCGGCGGCCACGACGGGGATGTTCTTCCTCGCGGGCGACCGCTATCTCCTCGGCACCTTCCTGCTGATCGTGGCGAACGCCTCGCTGTCGGTCTCGATGGTGCTCTACAACGCCTATCTGCCGCAGATCGCGGAGCCCGACGAGCGGGACGCGGTGTCCTCGCGCGGCTGGGCCTTCGGCTACACCTCCGGCGCGCTGGTCCTCGTCCTGAACCTGGTCCTGTACTCGGGCCACGACTCCTTCGGCCTCACGGAGGGCGAGGCGGTCCGGATCTGTCTGGCCTCGGCCGGTGTGTGGTGGGGCGCCTTCACGCTCGTGCCGCTGCGCCGGCTGCGCGACCGGCAGGTCCGCACGGAAGGCGGCGGGCGGGCCGGCGAGGGGGCGGTCGGCAGCGGCTGGCGCCAGCTGCGGGCGACGCTGAAGAACATGCGCCGGCACCCGCTGACGCTCTCCTTCCTCCTCGCGTACCTGGTCTACAACGACGGCGTGCAGACGGTGATCTCGCAGGCCTCCGTGTACGGCTCCGAGGAGCTGGACCTCGATCAGACGACGCTCATCACGGCCGTCCTGCTCGTCCAGGTGCTCGCGGTGGCGGGGGCCCTCGGGATGGGGCGACTCGCCCGGGTGTACGGCGCCAAGCGGACGATTCTGGGCTCGCTGGCGGTCTGGACGCTGATCCTGGTGGCGGGCTACTTCCTGCCGGCCGGCTCGCCGGTGTTCTTCTACTGCCTGGCGGCCGCGATCGGTCTGGTCCTGGGCGGCAGCCAGGCCCTGTCGCGCTCGCTGTTCTCGCATCTGGTGCCGCGCGGCAAGGAGGCGGAGTACTTCTCGGCGTACGAGATGAGCGACCGGGGGCTCAGCTGGCTGGGTCCGCTGGTGTTCGGTCTCGCGTATCAGCTGACCGGAAGCTACCGGGATGCCATCATCTCCCTGGTGATCTTCTTCGCCGTCGGTTTCACGCTGCTCGCCCGGGTCCCGGTCCGGCGTGCGGTGGAGGCCGCGGGGAACCCGATACCCGACCGTATTTAGACGTGGCGGTGAAAGGGCGGTAGTGTACGCGTTTGGCCTGCCAGGCGGACCGTTACTGCGTGCTGCTTTGGTGAAGACACCGGGTCACATCTGCCGTCAGATGTGACAAAACGGGCACTGGTGGGTACAACAAGGGGCGGCACGACGGGCGACGCATGACCCGGCACGGGAATCTTTACCGCCGACCGGACGTTGACCGGATAACGACGACAGCGACACCTGTCCTGTGGGCGACAAGCCCGGGAGGCACGATTCATGAGTGAGCGAGCTCTTCGCGGCACGCGCCTCGTGGTGACGAGCTACGAGACCGACCGCGGCATCGATCTGGCCCCGCGCCAGGCGGTGGAGTACGCATGCGAGAAGGGACATCGTTTTGAGATGCCCTTCTCGGTCGAGGCGGAGATTCCGCCGGAGTGGGAGTGCAAGGTCTGCGGAATCCAGGCACTCCTGGTGGACGGGGACGGACCTGAGGAGAAGAAGGGCAAGCCTGCGCGTACGCACTGGGACATGCTCATGGAGCGGCGCACCCGCGAGGAGCTGGAGGAGGTCCTCGCCGAGAGGCTGGCCGTCCTGCGCTCCGGTGCCATGAACATCGCCGTGCATCCGCGCGACAGCCGCAAGTCCGCCTAGCGGATCGCCGCACAAGCACAACGCCGCGGGGCCCGGTACACACATCGTGTACCGGGCCCCGCGGCGTTCCCGTGCCCCGCTCCCCCGAAGCTGCTCCGGGAGCCTCTCCGGGGGAGCGGGGCACGGCTCGGGTCAGGGCATCAGGGGCGGGCGGGGCTCGTCGGCCCGGCGCGGGCCCTGGGGCGCGTCCTCGCGGATGACCTCGCCCTGGACCACCTTCCCGTCCGGCCGGTGGATACGGGCCTGCTGGAAGGCGTCCTGGAGGCTGCCGGGAGGTGCGGCGCTCATCCGACGCTCGACGGCCTTCTCCGCGTACCGGCCGAGGAACGAACGGACCTGCGGGATCAGCAGGAGCAGACCGGCCGCGTCCGAGAGGAGGCCGGGGATCATCAGGAGCAGGCCGCCGAGCATCAGGAAGCCGTTGCGGTCGTCCGCGCCGGCCCGGTCGGCGGGCGAGGGCGCCACGCCGCTCTGCGCGGCCGCCTGGGCCTGCTGGAACGTCGAGGTGAGGTTGCGGAAGGCACGGCGGCCCGCCCGCTTCATGACGGCGGCGCCGAGCACGGCCCCCCCGACGAGCAGGGCGAGGACGGTCAGTCCGCCCGCCGCGTTCGCCACCACCGTGAGCAGCCAGATCTCCAGGACCAGCCAGGCGGCGACGCCGAGCGGAAGGAACGTACGCGCGCGTGAGCGCTTCGGGGCGAGGGGAGGCGGTGCGCCGGTCGTCATGGCCCCCAGTGTGCCTGGCGCCCCGCCGGAACGTCGTAAAGGAGGGATCAGTACGGAGCCCGCGCGACGCGGGTCAGGAGGACTTGCGGCCGAGCAGCTTGCCGACCTTCTCCGCGCGCGCAGACAGGCCCCAGCCGGTGACCCGCCACAGCGCCTCGACGACGATGTTGCGGCTCATCTTCGAGTCGCCGATCTCGCGCTCGACGAAGGTGATCGGGACCTCGACGACGTGGAAGCCGGCGGCGACCGCCCGGCGCGCCAGGTCGACCTGGAAGCAGTAGCCGGCCGAGGCCACGTCCTCCAGGCCCAGGCCCTCCAGGGTCTCCTTGCGGAAGGCCCGGTAGCCGCCGGTGACGTCGCGGATCGGCACGTCGAGCATCACGCGCGAGTAGAGGCTGCCGCCACGGGAGATGAACTCGCGGGACTTCGGCCAGTTCACGATCCGGCCGCCGGGCACCCAGCGGGAGCCGAGGACCAGGTCCGCGCCCTTGAGGGCGGTGAGCAGCCGCGGGAGCTCCTCGGGCTGGTGGGAGCCGTCGGCGTCCATCTCGACGAGGACGCCGTAGCCCTGCTCGATGCCCCACCGGAAGCCGGCGAGGTAGGCGGCGCCGAGCCCCTCCTTGCCCTTGCGGTGCAGGACGTGCACATGGTCGTCCTCGGACGCGATCTCGTCCGCGAACTTGCCCGTGTCGTCGGGGCTGTTGTCGTCGGCGACGAGAACGTGCGCCTCGGGTACGGCTTCCCGCACCCGCGCGACGATCGGCTTGATGTTCTCCGCCTCGTTGTAGGTCGGAATGATCACCAAGGCCTTGCCGAGCGGGCCGTAACGCCTCTGGCCACCGTCGTTCACTACTGCCCCTTCGGATACATACGCAGGCCCCCACCATAGCGAGGTCCCCGGAGTGGTCCGGCGCGGCGGGTCGGGTGGGACGGGTGACGTGGGGGTCTCACGGAGCGTGTTCCAGGGGTGACGTGCGGTGCGGGGCCCGGCGTCCTTCGGTCCGACCTGGGAACCGCTGGCTGCGGGTCGACCGAGAGCCGTTGTCTACTGAACGTCCGGGCCCCACCCGGGTCGCACCTTCCGCCGGAGAAACCTTCCCGCGCGGCCGAGGCGCGGGCGGCGTTCGGCTACGGCGTGGGGGTGCGGTCCGGTCGGACGTCCTGTGGTGGACGCCGTGAACCTACCCGTCCCCGACCGGCGACTGTCAACACCCGCTTGACCTGCGGAGACTTCCCGAAAGCGCAGGCCGGAGGGGAAGATCCGCAGGTCGGGGACAAGCGTCCGAGATCATGGTCCGGGGTGCGAAATGTCCCCACATCACTCGTTCGGCCGTACGAACACCGTCTGCCCGTACACCACCGTGCGCAGACAGACCGGGAGTTCGAGCCCGGGCGACAGATCGGGCAGACCGGGCGTTCCGGACCGGGGGTCGGTCGACCAGCGGGCGACCCGGTCGTCGGGCGCCTGGACGACGAGCTCCTCGGTGCGCCAGACCGCGTAGTCGGCGGGGGCGCCGGGGACCAGCGTCCCCGCGTCGTCCCGGCCCACGGCCCGCCAGCCGCCCCGGGTGTGGGCGGTGAAGGCGGCGCGGGCGGAGATCCGGTGCTCGGGGGTCCGGTGGAAGGCCGCGGCCCGGACGGTGCCCCACGGGTCGAGCGGGGTGACCGGGCTGTCGGAGCCGAAGGCCAGCGGCACACCGGCGCGCAGGAGGGCCGCGTACGGGTTGAGGGTGCGGGCCCGCTCGGCGCCGAGCCGGTCGGCGTACATGCCCTCCTCGCCGCCCCAGAGGGCGTCGAAGGCGGGCTGGACGGAGGCGGTGAGGCCGAGTTCGGCGAAGGCGGCGATGGTCTCGGGGGTGAGCATCTCGACGTGCTCGACGCGGTGCCGCGCGGCGCGGATGCGGGCCAGGCCGAGCTTGTCGGCGGCGGCCCTGACGCCCTCGACGACGGCGGACACGGCGGCGTCCCCGATGGCGTGGAAACCGGCCTGGAGGCCCGCCTCGGTGCAGGCGACGACGTGCAGGGCGATGGTGGCCGCGTCCAGGTGGGCCGAGCCGCGGTGCCCGCTGTGGTCGGTGTACGGCTCGTGGAGGCAGGCCGTGTGGGAGCCGAGGGAGCCGTCGGCGAAGAGGTCGCCGGCCGCGCCGAGGGCGCCCAGGGCCCGCGCCCGCTCGACGTCGAGGTCGGCCCAGTAGCCGACGACCCGGGGCCCGGCCTCCTCGCGCGCGAGGTCCAGGAGGCCGGTGAAGTCCTCCTCGGAGGAGATCTGCGGTCCGCCGCACTCGTGGAGGGTGCCGATGCCGAGGGAGGCGGCCTTGAGCCGGGCGGCGCGCTGGGCCTCGGTGCGCTGCTGCGGCGACACGGCGCCGAAGGCGGCCGCGCGCACGGCGTGGTGGGCGTCACCGGTGAGCGGCCGCTGCCCGTCGTGGAAGCCGTCCAGGTCGCGGATGCCGGGCACGAGGTCGAGGAGGGCGGTGGTGACGACGGCCGAGTGCACGTCGATCCGGGTCAGGTAGAGCGGGCGGCCGCCGGTGAGCCCGTCGAGCTCGGCGCGGGTGAGCGGGCGGCGCTCGGGCCAGCGGGAGGCGTCCCAGCCGTGGCCGATGAGGATGCGGTCCTCCGGGCGGGCGGCCGCATGGGCCCTGATCAGCTCGGCGGCCTCGGCGAGCGAGGCGGCGGCGGACAGGTCGAGCCCGGTGAGGGCGAAGCCGGTGGCCGTGGTGTGCACGTGCGCGTCGACGAACGCCGGGGTGACGAGCGCGCCCTCCAGGTCGACGACCTCGTCCACACCGGACGCGAAGGCGTCGGCCGCGCCCTCCGAGCCCACCCAGGCGACGTGACCGCGCTCCACCACCATGGCGGTGGCGAAGGGATCGGTGGGGCTGTGGACTTCTCCACCGCGCAGCAGCACGGTGCGGTGTTCGCCGGAAGACGCAAGCGGCATGGACTCACTCATGCCCACCAGGCTAGGGCCTGGCCGGCGGGTCAGGGTCGGGTGGGTCGCGGCGTCTGGTGCGGTGCATCGCAAGGCGCCGGGGCGTCCTCGTAGCGGAGCTACCAGGACGTTTCGGCAACGCGGCGAGGCGCCGTGCCAGGCGCCGCGACCCCGGCCCTGACCCGCCGGCCAGGCCCTAGGACCTGCCCGGAGCCGGTTTGTCCGGCAGGTCCCCCCTGTGGCGGGCGGGTCGCGTCAGATGCGCGGCGGTCTGGCCTCGTACGGCGTGGACAGGACGACGGTCGTGCGGCTGGAGACGCCGGCCTGGGAGCGGATGCGGCTCAGCAGGTGCTCCAGCTCCAGCGGGGTGGCGACGCGGACCTTGAGGATGTAGTTCTCGTCACCCGCGACGCTGTGGCAGGCCTCGATCTCCGGGATGTCGGAGAGCCGGTCGGGGGTGTCGTCCGGGGCGCTGGGGTCGAAGGGTTTGACCGAGATGAACGCGGTGAGCGGCAGCCCCACGGCCTCCGGGTCGACGACGGCGGCATAGCCGCGGATGACACCGCGCTGCTCCAGGCGGCGGACGCGCTGATGCACCGCCGACGTGGACAGGCCGGTGGCCTTGCCCAGGTCGGTGTAGCTCATGCGCCCGTCCTTGACGAGCAACTCCACGATCTGACGATCCAGCTCCTCCATGCGGTGACCCTATGACCCCGGAGGGAATCGGGCACAGCCGGGGGCGGCCCGTATAGGGCGCTATGGGCTGTCACGGGGCACCTGCGACAGGCATGTGACGAACGCCACAGGTTTGCACCTGCTCCGAAGTCTCGCCTCACGGTTATGCGGAGTTCCGCATGGGAAGTGCTTGCTGTGGTCGAGGCCGCACAGATCCGGCCGACCCACCCGAGGGGGAGAATCCCAATGCAGGAGCCTGTTGAATCGGTCGACACGTCCGACGAGCTCGACGCGTACGACACCTTTGAGATGTTCCGGGTCGTCTGCCCGGAGTGCGTGCAGCCCATCGCGCTGCTCGCGGACGAGGACGCGCTGCCGGAGCACGCCCTCTGCCCGACGCCGTGGAACCCCTTCGTGCTGACGGTCTGCGCGGGCACGGGCCTCGCGGCCTCCGAGGCCCGCCCCGCCGACGACGTTCTGGGCGTCCAGGAGCAGGACACCGCGCTCCTCCTGACGCTCCCCCAGGGCCTCGACTGGCGCACGCAGCCCTTCTCGCACGTCGGCGGTCCGGGCTCGCGTCCGATCCGGGTGCCGCAGATGCGGCGCGCGGCCTGAGCCGTCCGGCTACCAGTAGCTTCCCCGCACCATCGCCGCGAGCGTGGCGTGGTGCAGGATCAGGCCGTCCGGGTCACCGGGCACCTCTACCTCGCCGAAGTGAGCCTGGCGGTACGCGATCCTGAGCATCACGATCGCGTGCCGCAGCGCCGCGTAGAGCGTGTGGAACTCCATGTCGCGCGGGGTGTGCCCGGTCAGTTCCGCGTACCGCCCCTCGACCGCGTCGCGCCGCAGGAAGTCCGGGAGGCCGGGCTGGCCGAAGCCGACGGTCAGGTCCTGGAAGAAGCGGTGCAGATACACCGCCCAGCCGAGGTCGACCTCGCGGGGGACGTACGACGCCATCTCCCAGTCGAGGACGGCGGCGGGAGTGAACCCGTCGTAGACGATGTTCCCGATGCGGGCGTCGCCCCAGCCGAGGACGGCCGGGCCCTCGTCGGCGGGCCAGTGCTCCTCCAGCCAGCCGAAGGCCGACTCGATGAGCGGCGAGGGCGCGAGTCCCTCCACCACCCAGGCGTAGTAGGCGCGTTGGGCGTCGACATGACGGCGCAGCGGGCTTCCGGTGCCTTCGGGCAGCAGGAACTCGGCCTCCTTCGCCGGGAACTGGTCGTGCAGCCGGGCCAGTACGGAGACGGACTCGGCCTCCAGCCGGGCGCGTTCGGCGTCGGTGGCGGCGTGCAGCCAGTTCCCCTCGTACGTGTAGGGCATGACGTCCGGCGGGACGCGGCCCTCGGCGCGGGCCATCACGAAGAAGGGCGCGCCGAGCGGTTCCGGGTCCTCCTCCAGCCAGAGCACGCGCGGCACGGGCACGTCGGTGTGCTCGCCGACGAGGCGCATCACCCGGTGCTGGCGGGCCATGTCGTAGACGGGGAAGACGGTGTACGCGGCGGGGTCGGCGGCCAGCCGCAGGGCGCAGCCGCGTACGGGGGCGTCCGGGTGGTCGAGGTCGAAGAGCAGGGTCTCGCTGGACATGCCGTTGGAGCCGGGGACGGCGAGGCCGTCGACCCTCGCGCCGGGCAGGTGCCGGTCCAGCCAGGCGGTGAGCCGCCGGCCGAGCTCCTCGGGGTCACGGGTGGTGGTGCGGGGGCGGGGGGCGGTGGCCAAGGGACGCTCCTCAGGGGGCTGTTGACGTGTGGTCGGCGAAGCCGCTGGGGTCGTGGCGGCCGAAGGAGCCGTGCTCGAAGATGCCGTGGCCGGTGCGGCCGTCGAGGGTGAAGCGGGCGGCGTGGTCGGTGACGCCGTAGGCGGCCATGGGGTGGGCGGCCGGGTCGGAGAGGTCGTAGACGCGGCGGTCGGTCCAGCCGCGGCCCTGCCAGGTGCCGTGCTGCCAGTCGGTGGCGGGCGGGTAGCCGGCACCGACGGCGAGCGGGGAGGAGGCGAGGATCTCGACGCCGATCTCCAGGGGCTTTCCGGCCGGGTCGGCGAGATGGACCGTGGCCCGTTCGGGGTCGCGGGTGCCGGGCCGGTACGTGATCTCGGTGCGGGGCCAGCCGAGTTGGGTGTCGCGGCGGCCGTTCCGTACGAGCAGCGCCTCGTTGAGGGTGCGGTAGCCGTCGGCGTCCTCCTGGGCGATGACCATGAGGAAGCGGTCCTCGAAGCGCATCGGGATCCAGAGCCAGTGGAAGCCCTCGGGGCGGAACTCCGCGGCGCGGCCGGGTTCCTCGCCGGGGATCGGGCGGACGCCCCAGCTGCGGTCGCGGGTGCCGGTCCACTCCCCCGCCGTGACGGCGAACTCCTCGCCGCCGGCCCTGATGGTGCCCGTGCAGTGCCCGGCCTGGACGAAGCGGCGGCCCTCCAGGGTGAGCCTGCCCCCGTGGCGCTGGGTGTGGTGGGGCTCCCAGACGGCGGGGAAGTCGCCGCTCCAGGCGAGGTCGAAGGAGAGCCCCTCGGAGTCGTCGGGATCGGCCGCGCAGTGCAGGGAGAGGCGCTTGAGCGGTTCGTCGACGGTGATGGTCAGCGGGCCGACGGAGAGCCGCATCCGGTCGTCGCCGAGGGCGTCGGAGGCACGGACGGCGTGCAGCCGGTCGCCGATGCGCAGGGTGGCGTAGGCGTCGACGACCCCGGTGTTGGGATAGACCCCGAGACCGGCGATGAGCAGGGCCCGTCCGGTGTGGTCGAAGACGTGGAAGATGCAGCGGTCGTAGGCGTTGCGGTCGCCGCTGACGTGGTGCTTCATCGAGAGCGGTGCCTGGTGCACGGGGTATTCGTCGAGCGCGACGGGCCGGTCGTCGTCCACGGCTGACCTCCTGAGCGGCGAATGGGATCTGACGGTACGTCAGCTCTCGGTCGGGGGGCCAGAGTCGTGCACCGGGTACCGGGCGAACTGCCGCTCGAATCCGCTCGGCGGTGACCCCGGCAGCCGGGGCGCGTTGGTCCGGGCATGACCACGCTGTACACCACTCCCAGCGGTTACGGTCGGCACCGGCAGGCCGAACCGCGCGGTGAAGAATCGGTTCATCAGCCGATGGCGCCGTCGACCGCGCCATCGACGGCGACGTCGACGGCGCAGGAGCAGGCACCGGTGCCGATGCCGGTGCCATTGCCGATGCCGTCGCCCGCACAGGGACAGGCACAAGTGCAGGGACAGGCACCCGCGCCGGCCCCGGCCCCGGTCCCCGTGTCCGTGCCCGTGCCCGTCCCGGTCCCCGTACCGGCGCAGGGGCACGCGCAGGCGCAGGTGAAGCCCCCCGTCCCCGCCGACCCGCCCATCTACCGCGACGTGCTCTCCCTCTGGGCGAGCCAGGGCCGCACCCTGCCCGGCCACCGCGACCAGGAGTGGGCGCGGCTCGCCGCCGGACCCGTCTGGGCGGACCGCACGGTGCGCGTCAGCGGGACTCTGGTCCGACCAGGTGACGGGCGATGACGATGCGCTGGATCTGATTGGTCCCCTCGACGATCTGGAGCATCTTCGCCTCGCGCAGATACCGCTCCACGGGGAAGTCCGCCGTGTAGCCGTAGCCGCCGAGCACCTGCACCGCGTCCGTCGTGACCTGCATGGCGGCGTCCGTACAGAAGAGCTTGGCCATCGCCGCGCACCGGCCGAAGGCCCGCCCCTCGTCCCGGAGCCGCGCCGCCTCCAGGTACAGCGCCCGGCCGGCCTCGATCCGGGTCGCCATGTCGGCGAGCAGGAAGCGGAGCCCCTGGAAGTCGGCGATCGGCCGGCCGAACTGGCGCCGCTCCCTCGCGTACGCGACGGCCTCGTCCAGGGCCGCCTGGGCCAGGCCCACGGCGCAGGCGGCGATGCCGAGCCGCCCCGAGTCCAGGGCGTCGAGCGCGATCGCGAAGCCCTGCCCCTCCGCGCCCAGACGCCGGTCGTCGCCGACCCGCACCCCGTCGAAGTGGAGCTGCGCGGTGGGCGAGCCCTTCATGCCCATCTTCCGCTCGGGAGGGGCGGCGCTCAGCCCCGGCGCGTCCCCCGGCACGAGGAAGGCGGTGATGCCGCGCGCGCCCGGCCCGCCGGTGCGGGCCATGACCGTGCAGAAGTCCGCGATCCCGCCGTGGGTGATCCAGGCCTTGGTGCCGTCGACGACCCATCCGTCGCCGTCCCGGACGGCCCGGGTCCGCAGGGCCGCCGCGTCGGATCCGGCGGAGGGCTCGGAGAGGCAGTACGCGCCGAGGAGCCCGCCGCCGAGCATCGCGGGCAGGTGCGCGGCCCGCTGCTCCGGGGTGCCGAAGCCGGCGAGCGCGTGGCAGGACAGCGTGTGGACGCTCACGCCGAGCCCGACGGTGAGCCGGGCGGCGGCGAGCTCCTCCAGGACCTGGAGGTAGACCTCGTACGGCTGGCCGCCCCCGCCGTACTCGGGGTCGTACGGCAGTCCGAGCAGACCGGAGCGGGAGAGCAGCGCGAACAGCTCGCGGGGGAAGCGGCCGGCGGCCTCCTCCTCCGCGGCGTGCGGGGCGATCTCCCGGCGGGCGATGTCACGCACCAGGGAGAGCAGTTCCCGGGCCTCGTCGGTGGGCAGCCGGCGTTCCACGCCGTCCGCGGTGCTGTCGGCCATGGCCGGACGCTCCTCCCTGCCGGGCGCGCGGGGCGCGACGATCGGGGGGAGTATGCCCGTTCCGTGCCGACGGATCACGTGGCCGCCGGGGATCCACACGGTTGCCGGTCGACCGGCGTCGGGTCACATGAGCCCGGCCCGGGTGACGAGGACGGCGAGCAGGACGACCAGGGTCCAGCCGAGGACGTGCTCCAGGATCTTGGGGCCGTCGTCACGGGGGCCGCCCGTCCGTGCGCGGGTGAGGAGACGGGAGTGGGTGGTGGAGGTCATGCCGACCACCTTGCGCCACGGGGGCGGGCCTGGGGTAGGACGCGGGTCACGTCCCCCTGGGGCCGGCGCGGCGCGGTCCGGGGCCTCCGCGGCGCGGTCCGGGGCCGCCGCGGTCCTGGGCCGCCGCGGCGCGGTCCGGGACCGCCACGCCGCGGTCCGGCGCCGGCGCGCCGTGGTCCCAGGCCGCCCCGGCACGGTCCGCGGTCGTCGGCAGGTGTCGTGGCAGAGGGGGCCGGGGCCCCCTCCCCCACGTCCACCGGATCAGTCACGCACCGCCGCGTACGCTTCGAGCCAGCCGGTCGCCAGTCGGTCGCCGCGGGTGAAGACGGCCGCGCCGCGGCGCCCCGCCGAGGGGTCGGCCGGGGCGGCGGGGGGCAGGAGCAGCGTGGTCTCCTCGGCGTCGGCGGGGTGCAGGGTGGTGGTCGCACCGTTCCAGAGCCGGATCACGGCTCCCGGCGGGGCCCACACGCGGACCGCGTCGTCCTGGAGGGTGAGGCGCGCGCCGGTGGCGCGTTCCGCGAGGAGGGCGCGGTAGCGGTCCGGGGGCAGGGCGCAGTCGCCCGGGGGCGTCGTGCCGTTCCAGTCGGGCGCCTCCACACCGCGGGCCCGGGCCGCGCTCCACATGCGCGGGACGAGGCCGGGCGCGAGTGGGGCGGTGGCCATGCGCTCGCACATCCACAGCAGGCGTCCGGCTCCCCGGTGGGGCCCGAGGGCGCGCCAGCGGATGCGCAGCGCGAGGTCGGCGGCGACGACGGCCACCCAGGGGTGGACGGTGCCGAGGGGGCCCTGCGCGCCGAGCCAGGCCAGATAGCGCTGGGCCTCCTCCAGGATGCCGGTCATGGAGTCCACGGGGATGCCGAGGACGTAGGTGGGGCGGCCGCGGAAGAGCTGCGGCCGGGTCGCCGCGAGGAGCAGGACCGCGCGGGCCAGGTCTCCGGCCTGGGGCCGCTGCTCGTCGTCGCCCTGGGCCGGTTCCCGCGCCGGGCCCAGCCCCCAGGGGTCTTCCGGGTCCGCGTCCGTGGGCTCGAACTCGCGCAGGACCCTGCGCAGCGCCGCGCGCGCCCGGTCGGTGAACGGTGCCTGTTCGAGTACGGGGAGCCGGGTGCTGAGCAGGGAGGCGAGCAACTGCTCGGCGGCGAGCGGGTCTTCGGGTGCCGGAGCCTGCCGCAGCGCCGTCGTCAGGTCGTCGGCGAGCGTGGCGTCGACCATGAAGCGGCTGGTCAGCCGGCCCAGCGGGCTGGGTTCCAGGCGGTCCTCGTCGTCGGTGGGACGCAGGCAGCCCACCGTGGCGAGGAACTGCGCCGCCTCGTGCAGGGGTTCGACGCTGTCGTGTCCCTGGTAGGCGGCGAACGTGCCGGCCCACCAGCGCTCCGCCTCCTCCAGGGTCGAGAGCCGCTCCTGCACGGCCTCGGCGAGGAGATGGTCGGCGAGGCGGTCGTCGAGGCGCGACCGCACGGTGTATCCGGCGGCCAACCGGGCCTGCCAGTGCGCCCGTTCCGCCGGGTCGGTGAGCAGGAAGGCCCAGCCCTCGCGCTCTCCGGCGCCGATGCGCCCGGCGCGTCCGAACATCTGCTGGACCATCGACACCTCGACGCGGTCCATGCCGAGGGTGGTGTCGCAGACGATCACCGCCCGGGCGGGGAGGTTGACGCCGGCCGCCACCGTGGAGGTGGCGACCAGGATCTCCGCCTCGCGGTCGCGGAAGGCCTGCTCGGCCTCCCGTTTGTACGGCCAGTCCCGGTAGTGGAGCCGTACCCCCGCCTTGGTGCACAGCCGCTCCACGGCCTCGGCGTCGTCGGCGTCCACGCCGGCGGTGGGCACGCCCCGGTCGGCGGCCAGCGCGAGCGCCGTGGTCCTGACGCGGCGCTTGCTGCCGCAGAAGGCGAGGACGCTGCCGCCGTCCCCGGTGACCTGGCGGGCGATGCGCACGGCGGCCTCGGTGCGGACGGCGGCCCGCGCCGCCCAGTCCGTCTCGTCGACCGGGGGCAGCAGGGGGAGCTGCCAGGTGAGTCGGGTGGGCCGCCAGGTGGTGCGGACCAGGCGGGCGCCCAGCCATCGGGCGACCTCGTCCGCGTTGGCGACCGTCGCGGAGAGACCGACGATCCTGGTGGCCGCGCTGTCGTCCCGTACCCGGGCGAGCAGGGCCTCCAATACGGCTCCACGCGTCGGGTCGCCGAGCAGATGGATCTCGTCGACGACGAGGCAGCCGACCTCCGTGAGCGCGTCCCGCAGCGAGCCCGCGCGGCAGATGGCCTCGAACTTCTCGGTGGTGGCCACCCATACGTCGGCCGACCGGATCAGCTCCGTGTCCACCGCGGCCTCACCGGTCAGGCGCACCACGCGCAGCCCGTGGCGGCGCCACAGCTGGAGCTCCCGGTCGAGTTCGTCGGTGAGCGAGCGCTGCGGCACCAGCCAGGCCGCCTTGCGCCCGCGGGCGTGCGCCTCAAGGGCGGCGACCATCCCGATCGGGGTCTTTCCCGCACCCGTGGGGGCCACCACGACGAGGTGCCCGGTCTCTTCGAGGACCACCGGGACGGCGGCGGCCTGCACCGGGTTGAACGTCGGGTGCGGTAGGAGCTCCGCCCATTCGGCCGGGACCAGTTCGCCGACGGGCACGTACGCGTCGCCGTCCCCCTCCGGCAGCTCCTCCAGGGAGTCCCACTGGGCGGCGAACGCGTCCCGGGCCGCCACCGCCCAGGGCCCGGCGGCGGGCGCCGCGCCGTCCGGACCGACCGCGACCAGATCCGTACGGCCACCGGTGTCGGAGACCGTGCCGACCTGCCCGGCCTCCTCCCAGTAGCGGCTGACGCGGTACGGGACCTCCCGCTCCGTCAGCCACGCCTTCAGCTCCTCGTACTCCGGGCCCTCGGGGAGGATCACCCGCACGTCCTCGGCCGCCGCGAGCGCCGCGCCGGCCGGGCGCCACGCGGGATCGGCGGCCTTGCACCACAACAGGGCGCGCGGTTCGGTCCCGTCGGGCACGGCGAGGTCGTCCGGCCACGCCGGGCCCCGGCCGGCTCGTGCCCCCGGACGCGGCTGCGCCGGGATCCTGACGATCGCGGTCACCTTGGGCGCCGGCGCGTCCGCGTGCTTCGGAGGGGTCCGGGTCGCGCGCCCGGCCTGGCGGGGCACGGCGTCGGTCAGCTCGTCGTACCGCTTCACGCCGAGATCGGCGAGGGTGAAGGCGGTGGGACAGGCGGGGCAGACGAGGGCCGTGTACTGGTAGGTGCGGCCCTGGGACTCGTACGGTCTGCGCAGGGCGTGCAGTTCACCGCCGCACGCCGGGCAGCGGCGGTCGACGGTCTCCTCGTAGCTCCATCCGGGCTCCGCGAACCGCGCCGGATGCTCTCCGCCCGGCGTCACTCCCCACCGCTGCCGCGCCAGGTCGGTGACGGATCCCTGCGCATCGGCCTCGTCACTGCTCATGACCCGACTGTGGCACTCATGATCATCACGCGCAGGCGGTTCGCACGGTTTCCCCCGTGCCGACCCGATGTCGGGTTCACCGGGCAGGCGCTGTCCGGCCGTCACGGCGTCACTGCCGCAGTGTCCTGCGCGCCAGCCAGTTGCCCAGGAACTGCGCCGCCTGGACGAGGAGCACGATGACGAGCACGGCGATCCAGGTGACCGTCCAGTTGAAACGCTGGTAGCCGTAGGCGATGGCGAAGTTGCCGAGTCCGCCGCCGCCGACCGCGCCGGCGATGGCCGTCGCGTCGACCACGGAGATGAAGACGAAGGTGTAGCCGAGGATGAGCGGGCCCAGCGCCTCGGGGATGAGGAGGGTGGTGATGATGCGTACGGGACCGGCGCCCATGGACCGGGCCGCCTCGATCACACCGTTGTCGATCGTGACCAGGTTCTGCTCGACGATGCGGGAGATGCCGAAGGTGGAGGCGACGATCAGGGGGAACGTCGCGGCGGCGGTGCCAATGGTGGTACCCACGACCCGCAGGGTCAGCGGGCCTATGGCGGTGATGAAGACGATGAACGGGATGGGCCTGACGAAGTTGACCAGAAGGTTCAGGGCCGTGTGGACGAGTCTGTTCTCCAGCAGCCCGCCGCGGCGGGTCGTGTAGAGCAGAATGCCCAGCAGCAGACCGAGGAAGCCTCCGGCGAGCATCGTGACGGCCACCATCCACAGGGTCTGTCCGATGGACTCCGTGAACACCGGCCAGAGGATGTTCCAGTCCGTGTTCATGCGAGTACCTCCACCTCGGCCACCGCGCGAAGGCGGGCGACTGCCTTTTCGATGTCCTCCGGATCTCCGGAGAGCGCGAGGGTGACGGTTCCGAAGGAGCGGCCCTGAAGGGCGTCGATCCCCCCGTGCACGAGCTCGAACCGGAGATCGTGCCGGCGCACGGCATCCGTCAGGACCTGGCCCATCGGGGCGTCGCCGTCGATCGTCACGGACACCAGGACACCTTCGTGCCGCGCCCGGAGCCGTGCGACATCACCGGCGCCGGGGCGGTTCCTCAGTACCGTCCCCACGAAACGGCGGGTGGTGTCGGTCCGGGGCGCGGAGAAGACGTCGAAGACGCTGCCGACCTCGATGAGCCTCCCCGAGTCCAGCACGGCGACCCGGTCGGCGATGCTCCGTACCACGTCCATCTCGTGGGTGACGACGACAACGGTCACGCCCAGTTCGGAGTTGACGCGCTGGAGCAGGCGCAGGACGTCCTGGGTGGTCTCGGGGTCCAGCGCGCTGGTCGACTCGTCCGCCAGCAGGATCGTGGGGTTGTCGGCCAGCGCCCGCGCGATGCCGACCCGCTGCTTCTGTCCCCCGCTGAGCTGGTCGGGATACGCCCAGGCCTTGTCGGTCAGGCCGACGAACGCCAGCAGTTCGGCCACCCGTGCCCGTTGTCTCTCCTTGGACCAGCCCGCGAGCTTCAGGGGGTAGGCCACGTTGCCGAACACCGTCCGGGAACGGAACAGGTTGAACTGCTGGAAGATCATGCCGATCCGCGAGCGGATCCTCCGGATCTCCTTCTCGCTCTGCTCGCTGATCACGACACCGTCGACGGTGACCGTGCCCGAGGTGACGCCCTCGAGCGCGTTGATCATCCGCACCAGGGTGCTCTTCCCCGCACCGGAGTACCCGATGATCGCGAAGATCTCTCCCGCGTTGATCTCCAGGTCGATCGAGTCGAGAGCGGAGACAGTGGTCGAGCCGGAGGTGAAGGTCTTGCTGACGTCGCGGAATTCTATGAGGGGTGCCATGGGTCCTTGCTTCGAGTCGAGCGTGGTGGCGCGGGAGAGGGGCGTCCGCGAGGGGACGCCCCCGGGGCGCTGATGTCACTGCGCCGCGCGTACCGCCTTCTCCAGGGAGGCGGTGATGCGCTCCAGGTCGGCCTTCGGACGGTCCACGATCACCGCGGTTCCCTTGGACTCGGCACGCTCCGCCTTGATCACCGACGCGTCGTGGTAGAGCTTGGCGATCTTCAGGTAGGTGGGGTTGTTCCTGTCGGCCGCGCGGGAGACGAAGACGTTGATGTACGGCTCGGCCGCGGGCTTCGACGGGTCGTCGCCGTAGAGGGCCTTCGACGGGTCCAGCTTGGCGTCGAGGGCGAAGTTGTTGTTGATCACTGCGCCGTCGACGGAGGGCAGAGAGGCCACGGTCTGGGAGGCGTCGACGGGGGTCACCTCGACCTTCGACGCCGCGGTGTCCACCTCGGCCGGCGTCGACAGCGCCGTCCCGCCGCCCTTCAGCTTCAGCAGGCCGGCCTGCTGAAGCACCAGCAGCGCCCGGGCCTGGTTGACCGCGTCGTTGGGGATCGCGATCCGCCCGCCCTCCGGGATCTCCCCGAGCGACGTGTGCTTCTTGGAGTAGAGGCTCAGCGGCACGACCACCGTCGACCCGATGGGAGTCAGGGTGTCGTGGTTCGCCACGTTGTAGTTCGCCAGGTAGAACAGGTGCTGGAACAGGTTCAGATCGGTCTGCTTCTGCGACAGTGCCGGGTTGGGCTGTGTGTAGTCGGTGAAGTTGACCGGCTGGATGTCGATGCCCTCCTTGGCGGCGAGCTCCTTCAGGACGGGCCACGTGTCCGAACTCGCGTCGGTCGTACCGATCTTCACGGTGACCCGCCCGGACGCACCCGCGTCCGGTGTACCGCCCGCGACGTGGGAGATCAGCACGGCCGCCGCCGCGACCACGGCCACGGCGCCGAGGGCGATTCCGGTGATGAGCCCGGTTCTCCTGCCCGTCGGCTTGTCGGGGAGTTCGGGGGCGGGGGCGGAACCGGGCTCGGTCGGTGCGTTCGTCATGAGAGTCGCTCTTCTTCTCGGGATCGGATTCTTCGTGGGCTGGGGTGCTGCTTGGGAGGGTTCTGCTTGGGATCGGGCTCGGGCTCTGCGTGGGATCGGGCTCTGCGTGGGATCGGGTTCGGTCACGGGTGGGACGGGACGCGCTGTGCGGCCCTGCCGCCGGTGAGCAGGCGGTTCTGCGGGAACGCGGCCAGCAGTTCCTTGGTGTAGGGGGCGGTCGGCGCCTCGAAGACGGCGTCTCTCGGACCCACCTCCACCAGTTCGCCCTTCTTCAGGACCGCGATCCGGTCGCAGAAGTGCCGTACCACCGCGAGGTCGTGGGAGATGAAGAGCAGCGAGAGGCCGAGTTCCTCGCGCAGGTCCATGAGCAGGTTCAGGACCTGCGCCTGGATGGAGACGTCCAGCGCGGAGACCGGTTCGTCGGCGACGATCAGGCGCGGCCGGACGGCCAGAGCGCGGGCGATTCCGATGCGCTGGCGCTGGCCGCCGGAGAACTCGTGCGGGTGGCGGGAGAGGTGGGACGCCGACAGGCCCACCTGTTCCAGCAGTTCCGCCGCCCGTTCCTTCCGCCGGGCTCGGTCCAGGTCGGTGTGGATGCGCAGCGGCGTCGCGAGGATCTGTTCCACCGTGCGGCGCGGGTTCAGCGACGCGTACGGATCCTGGAAGACCAGCTGGACGTCCCGGCTCAGCTCGCGGCGCAGTCGCGCGTCGGTCGCGGCCTTCGAGATGTCCCTTCCCTCGAAGCGGACCTCTCCGCCGGTGGGGCGGCGCAGTCCGGCCAGGACTCTGGCGATCGTGGACTTGCCGGAGCCGGACTCGCCGACGAGACCGAGGGTCTCGCCGTGCGCCACGTGCAGGCTCACGCCCTTCACCGCGGGATGGGTGTGGCCTCGGCGGCGGCCCGGGTAGTCCACGCGCAGCTCGTGCAGTTCGGCCAGGACTCCGGAGCCGGTAGCGGTACGGAGTCCGGCCTTCACCGGCGGCTCCGGATCCGACTTCGAGTCGCGGTCCGGGTTCGTCGGCGGTTTCGGTTCCGGGTTCGACCGTGGTTTCGGTTCCGGGTTCGACCGTGGTTCCGGTTCCGGGTTCGACCGTGGTTTCGGTTCCGGGTTCGACCGTGGTTTCGGTTCCGGGTCGTCGACCGTGGCAAGGCGTGTGCCGGGAGTGGTGTGCAGGGTGGGGGCCGCGCCGATCAGGGCCCGCGTGTAGGGGTGGGCGGGTGCGGTCAGGAGGTGTTCCGTGGTGCCCTCCTCCACGGTCTCCCCGCCGCGCAGGACGAGCATGCGGTGGCAGGTCTCCGCGACCACGCCCACGTCGTGGGTGATGAGGACCATGGCCGTTCCGGTCTCCGCCTGGAGTCGGCGGATCAGGTCGAGGACCTGGCGCTGGACCCTGGCGTCCAGTGCCGTGGTCGGTTCGTCGGCGATCAGGACGGCCGGGTCGTTGATCAGCGCCATGGCGATGACGACCCGTTGACGCATGCCGCCCGACAGGTGGTGGGGGTGGTCCGATGCCCTGGCGGCGGGGATGCCGACCCGTTCCAGTACGGCCGCCGCCCGTTCCCGGGCTTCCTTGCGGCCGGCCTTCGGGTGGTGGACGCGGTAGGCCTCGGCGATCTGCGCGCCGATCGTGTGGTACGGCGACAACGCGTCCAAGGCGTCCTGGAAGACCATCGCGACCTGGTCGCCCCGGATCCGGGTGAGGACGGACTCGGGTGCGCCGACCAGTTCGGCCGGGTGGCCGGCGAGGCGGATGCTCCCTTCGACGCGGGTGCGGGCCGGGTCGTGCAGGCCGAGGGCGGCGAGGCCGACGGTGGACTTTCCGGAGCCCGACTCCCCGACCAGGCCGAGGACTTCGCCCGGGTCCAGGTCGAAGGAGATGTTCCGGACGGCCGGCACGGGGCCGCGCGGGGTGGTGAAGGTGACGGCCAGGTCCTGGACGCGCAGGGCGGGCTGGTCGCTCATGCGAGCCTCACTCGGGGATCCAGCCAGGCGACGACGAGGTCGGCCAGGGCGACGAACACGACGACGAAGAATGCGGCGAGGAGCACCGTGCCGACGACGGTGGGCAGGTCGTTGTCGTTGACCGCGTCGACGGCCAGCTTGCCGATGCCGCCGAGTCCGAACACGGTCTCGGTGATGAACGCGCCGCCGAACAGGGCCCCGACCTCCAGGCCGAGCAGTTGCACCAGCGGGCCGGCCGCTCCGCGCGCGGTGTACTTCAGGTGGACGCGCACGGTGCCCAGGCCCTTCGCGCGGGCCGTGCGGACGTACCCGTGGTGCATCGTCTCCAGCATCTGCGAGCGGGTCAGGCGGGCGAAGACGGCCGCGTTGACGAAGCCCAGGACCAGCCACGGCAGGATCAGGCCCAGGGCCCACCGGGCGGGCCGGTCGGTGAAGGGGACGTAGGCCGGGGGTTCGAACAGGCCCGTGGAGTAGACGAGCAGGAGCAGCAGCATGTAGCCGAGGAAGTAGATCTGGACGCTGGCGCCCAGCAGGTTGAAGCCGGACAGGAGTCGGTCGGTCGCCGTGCCCCGGCGCAGCGCCGCCACCAGGCCCGAGCCGACGCCGAGGACGAGGATGACCGCGAGGGCGCCGACCGCGAGGGAGACGGTCACCGGGAGGTGGTCCTGGAGGGCGGCCAGGACCGGCTGGTGCAGGGTGTAGGAGTAGCCGAGGCAGGGGGCGGGGCAGGGGATCGGGGTGCCGTCGACGTCCGCGATGGTGCGGCCGGTGACGATGCCGCCGACGTAGTCGGTGAACTGGGAGACGACCGGCTGGTCGAGTCCCATGCTCGTACGGACGGCCGCGAGCTGTGCGCTGTCGCACTGGGGACCGCAGGCGATCCGGGCCGGGTCGGAGGGGGCGGCGTAGAAGAGCCCGAAGGTCGTGGCGGTGATCGCGAGGAGCACCGCCACGGCCTGCGCGACCCTCTTGAGGAGGTATCGGGTCATGATCGCGGGAGGTCGGGGGTTCGTGTCGCCGGAGGTCAGGACTTGTCGACGTACACGTCGGCCAGGGCCGTGACGCCGTAGATCGGGTGGGTGGCGGCGCCGCCGATGTCCTTGCCGCGGAACTGGGAGGTGCTCTTGTAGAGGAAGGGCACCAGGGGGACGTCCTTCATGACCGTCTCCTCCAGGCTGATCAGCTCCTCGGCCTTCTGCTGCGCGTCACCGATCTTCGCGATGCGGGCCAGTTCCTTGTCCACCTGCGGGTTGCCGTAGCGGATGGGGTTGGACACCGCGTCCAGGTGGCTCTCGTAGCCGAGGGGAAGCAGGGTCGACGGGGTGGGCCAGTCCACGGAGTTGGTGGACAGGAACAGGTCGTACGGGCTGTCGTCGCCGCCGAAGACCTGGTCGTTGAACGCGCCGGGCTGAAGGCCCTTCAGGACGAGTTCGATGCCGGCCTTGGCGAAGGCGTCGGCGAGGACCTGGGCGACCTGGTCGTCCGCCGGGCTCTCGGTGGGGTACGCGTACGTCAGCTTGGTGACCTTCGTCTCCGCCTTGGCCAGGTGTTCCTTGGCCTTGGCGATGTCACCGGCGGGGGCGACGGGGTAGAGGTCGTACTTCTTCCAGCCGACGACGGCCGGCGAGGAGAGGGTGGTCGCGAAGTCGCCGGCGTAGCGGCCGCCGAGGACCTGGCGGGCCTGCTCGCGCGGGAAGAGGTAGTGGATGGCCTTGCGGACCTCGGGATCGGTGACCCGGTCGTTCCTGATGTACAGGTCCTGGGTGTAGGCGCCCTTGCTGCCGGAGACGACGAGCTTGCGCTTGGCGGGGTCGCGTTCGACCGTCGAGATCAGCTCCGGGGGCAGTTGGTCCTTGGTGGTGAGCGTGGTCGCGCCGGTGCCCTGGCCGTTGAACACCTCCTGCGCGGTGTTGAGGGCGGCCTTGCCGAAGGTGAACTCGAAGCGGTCCGGGTAGGCGTGCCGGATCGAGTCCGTCTCCGGCTTCCAGTACGGGTTGCGCTCCAGGGTGAGGCTCTGGTTCTGCTTGTGCTCGACGATCCTGTACGGCCCGGTGGCGAAGGGCTTCACGTCGTAGCCGGTGCCCGTGTCCTTGTCCTCGCGGACCGGCGAGGAGGAGGACTGGGCGGCCATGTACGGCACGTCGGACTGCGGCTGGGGGAAGTGGAAGACGATGGTCTTGTCGTCGGGCGTCTCGATGGCCTTGAGATCGCCGTCCTTCTTGGGGCCGCCGTACTTCTTCACCGCCGCGGTGAGGTCCTTGGTGCCGGTGAGCCACGGCTGCCAGTAGGTGGGGCCGACCTCGAAGCCGGGGGCGAAGGTGCGCTCGATGCCGTACTTGACCTGCTGCGCGGTGACGGGCTTGCCGTCCTCCCAGGCGATGCCGTCCTTCAGGTGGTACGTCCAGGTGCGGCCGCCGTCGGAGGAGGTCCCGGTGTCGGTGGCGAGGTCACCGACCAGCCTGGGCCTGCCGTCGACGACCTGGTACTGCGTGAGCTGCCGGCCCCACAGCAGCGAGGTGCTGTACCTCTCGCCGGCGTAGATCTTCTGCGGGTCGAGGTGGGAGAAGTCGTCCTCGTTGGCGACGGTGACGGTGCCGCCCTTGCGGGCGCCGGGGAGCTCGGGGGCGGGGCCCCGGCTGTCCTCGGCGGTGCCGAGGGTGGCGGTCAGCCGCTGCCCGCTCTTGGCCGCGGTGCTGTTCCTGCTCTTGCCCGCGCCCGTGCCGGCTTCCGTGCCCGCGCCCGCGGAGCAGGAGCACAGCAGAAGGGCGGCGGCGGTGGCGAGGGCCGGGACTATTGCGACACGTGGGGTGAATGCGGGCATGACTGACTCCGTTGTCGTGTACGGGTGTTGCTCGGGGAGGTGGAAGGAAGTCGCGGAGGTTCAGCGAACGGTGTGCGGGTCGATCGCGTCCCGTACGGCGTCGCCGAGGAGGTTGACGGCGAGGACGAAGAGGAGGAGCGAGACGCCGGGGAACACCATGTAGGTGGGGTCGTCGTAGAAGACCTCGGAGCCCCGCGAGATCATGCGGCCCCAGTCGGGAATGGGTTCGCTGATGCCGACGCCCAGGAAGGACAGCGCGGCCTCGGTGGTGACGATCGCGGGCAGGGCGAGGGTGACGTGGACGAGTACCGGCGCCCATACGTTCGGCAGCAGTTCCCGGAAGACGACGTGCCGCCGGCTCGCACCGAGGGCCCGGGCCGCCTCGACGAACTCCCGCTCGCGCAGGGCGCGTACGAGGGTGCGCAGCACCATCGCGAGCGGTACCCAGCCGAAGGCGGAGAAGACGAGGACGAGAACGGTGAACTGCATCCAGGCGGGTTCGTTCTCGTCGGGTCCGACGAAGCGGGTCTGGATGACCGGGCCCAGCGTGAGCAGGAGCAGCAGGGCGGGGAAGGCGAGCAGGACGTTGCAGACGAAGGTGAACGCCCTGTCGGCGAGGCCGCTGAGATAGCCCGCGGTCACGCCGACGACCACTCCGACGGCGGCGACCACGGCGACCGAGGCGAAGGCGATCAGCAGGGAGGTGCGGATGCCGTAGAGGAGCTGGGTGAGGACGTCCCGGCCGAGGCCCGGCTCGATGCCGAACCAGTACTGGGCGGAGATGCCGCCGTTGGGCAGCAGGGGAAGACCTTCAGGGCTCAGCAGGCCGGCCTCGTTCTGGCCGTAGCGCTCGGTGGGGTTCTTGCCGTAGAGGAGGGCGATGAGGGGCGCCGTGACGGCGAGGAGCACGAAGAACGCCACGACGCAGAGCGAGAGGATCCCGACTCGATCACGCCGGAACGCGTCCACCACCGATACCGCTGCCACGCTGCCGTACTCCCGACTTGCCTGGGGCGCACCGACTGTGGTGGAGCGCCCTGGATCGCACCGGAGCGGGGTTACCGCTCCGAACGTCGGACATTAGATCGAAAGATCCACACGGCTGCAACGCATCAGATTTCAAGGTGAATCGGCGATATTGCCTGCGATTACTGGAATGTTTCTCCGTTCATGCCGTCGCAACAGAGATGCTCACCAATCACCACGAATCACCCCATCGCGGGAGACGAGCATCACACCAGACCCAGCGACTCCAGCACGCGCCGCTGACTCGCCGAGGGCTTGGCCGGCCAGTAGAGGTAGCAGACACCACCCGTCCCGCTTCTGACCTTGCCGTTCGCGTCGTAGCGCTTGGTGCGGAGCCAGATGTTCTCCAAATGGGAGGGCGCCACCCACCACGCGACGCCCTCCCGCACAAACATGCAGGTCAGAGGCACGGACCGCGCGAGGCAAATCGAGCGCAGCTGACTCCGGGCCCCTCGCGGGAGCCTGGACCGTCGAGCGAGGACGACGAAGAAACCCCCGCTGGGGTCGCCCGGCGGGGGTTTCCGTTGCTTCAGGCCGTCGGGCCCGACGCGCAGTGGATCAGGGTCGGAAACCCTTCACGTACACCGCACTTCCGTGCGTGAAAGGGTCCGATTCCTCGACCTGGAATCCGGCCGAGTCGAGGATTTCCAACAGGGCTTTCTGCATGGACTTCTGAACGTTCTCGAAGTGGCGCACGACCGGAGGCGGATCCGCGTAGTCGATCCCCTTCGCGAAAAGGTCCGCGGCGGTGGTCCGCAACTCCGTATCCGCCCTCCAGTCCACGTACACCCCGCCTTCGACAAGCAGGTCCACGTGGACGTCCGCACCGGGCTCGCGCAACGGGCCTCCGCTGACGTCACCCCGGTGGACGGGAAGTCCGGCTTCGGCCAGTGCACGGCAGACCTCGTCGGCCACAGCATTCCGTTCGGCGATGACTTCCCGCGGGGCTTTGGGGGGCAGGTCGAACTCGGTGTCATTCATGTGCTTCTCGTTCCTCATCCTGGTGACCGTTGGCCGCCGAGCGCGCCACGCGGTTCCCTCCGGCCCTCTGAATGTATCCGGCAAGGATTTCCTTCGCCGAACTCGCGTAGGAAGGGTGGTAGGGGACGGACCAAGTGACAGGTGTGCCCTTCTCGAGGGCTCCCAACAAGGCAGAGGCACAGTCCGGGCAGGGCTGCCGCTCGGTGTACAGGGCCTTGATCTGGCTGGCCTCGAATCCCTTCGTCTTCAGCTTGTCCAGGAGTTCCGTCTCCGCGTGTCCACTGAACTTGCTGTTGGCTATGACGAAATCACCGGTCTTGGGGTCGTTCCATCCTGGTACCTTCGCGACGGCAACATTGTGAGCCGCGTCGTAGTATCCGGACTCCACCCTGAACTGGTACGCCAGTCGGCTCATCTCGTCACCGTTGTAGCGGACCAGCCCCGTGGGGCACCCCTCGACCGCGGCCGCGGTGGACGCCCGTGCGGCCAGAGGTGCGCGGACCTTGGTGCAGGTCCTGATGTACTCGTCGAGGCCCTTTACCCCGATACGGAGGACAACCTCTTCGCTCAGGCCGAGGGCACGCAGGGCCTTGAAGGCGTCGGCGAAGGCGATGCCCGTCCTCGCCGCGGCGTCCACCGCCATGACCGCGTCCGCGATGGGCCTGAGGGCTTTGCCCGCGAACAGGGTCACGACGTCCAGGGCGGCCCAGCCGCAGCCGCCCCAGCTTCCGTCCTCACCGCCGGGGGCGATCTTCTGGGCGCACCTGATCCAGCCCCCGAAGAGGATGTCCACCGGGTCGATGTTCGCCTGGTACTCGGCGATCGTGATGTTGTGCGTGACCTCCTGGGACAGTTCCTTGGTGGGGTACTCGCCCAGGTACACCGTCGCGTCGGCGGGGCACGTGGCCTTCGACGGGTTCAGCTCCGGCGTCGAGCACAGGTAGAGGTCGAGGACTGCCTTGAACCGGATCTTCACCGTGATCGTGCAGTTGCCCGTATAGGCGAGCTTGTCGATCCAGCCGTCGCAGCCCTCCGTCTTCCGCACGGTCTGCGGGTCGCCGATGTTCTCGATGTGGTCGACGACATAGAACATGTTGCCGATGGAGCCGCCCTGCTCGTCGACGACGGTTCCCGTGCCGATCTGCTTCGTCTTCGCGGCCTTCTCGGCCCTGTCGGCCGCTTCCTGGGCCTCCTTGGCGTATGCGGCGGCGTCCTTGGCGGCCTGTTCGGCTTCGGTGGCGGCGGCGTCGGCACGGTCGGCAGCCGCCCGCGCGTCCTTGGCGGACTGCTCGGCCGCGGTGGCGGCCTCGCGGGCGGCCTGGGCGTCGAGGGCGGCCTGGTCGGCGGAGTCGCGGGCCTGCCCGGCGTAGCCTTCGGCGCGGCCGGCGGCCTTGTCGGCGGCCGCAGCGTCCTCGGCGGCCTTGCGGTCGTACTCGACGGTGCGGGCCAGCGACGCCGCGGCCTTCGCTGCGGCCGCGGCGGCGTCGGCCGCGTACCCGAGGGCCTCCTTGGAGTAGGTGCGGGCGGTCGCCGCGTGTCCGGCGGCGTTGGCCGCGTACTGGTAGGCGAGCTTCGCGTCGCCGGACGCCTGGTCGGCGATGTTCTTGGCGGCCGCGGCCTCCGCCTGCGCGTTCTGGGCGTGGGCGTCGGCGACGGCCTTCTGCTGGTCGGCGATCGTCTTGGATGCCTGCCCGGTCAGCACGACGAGGCCGGCGGCCGAGTCGGTGGTGACGTACGGCGAGCCGAGCTGGATCGCGTCGTTGGCGGGCTTGGCGACCTGTACGGCGGCGTTGCCCGCGTCCACGGCGGCCTGCGCGGTGACGTGCGCGAAGCCGGCCGCCTTCGCGGCGGCGGCGATGGCCTTGACAGCCTCCTTGTTGGCCTCGTTCGCCTGGGTCTTGGCGGTCTTGGCCAGCTTCTCCGCCTCATCCGCCAGCCTGACGGCGGTCCGAGCCTCCTCGGCGGCGGACTGGGAGGCCTTGATGGCGTCCGCGGCGGCGCTGGTCGCGGTCTTCACCGCGGCATCGGCCTTCAGCTTGGCGGCCTGGGCGGCGTCCGCGTCAGCGCGGGACCGCTTGGCGGCCGCTTCGGCGCGGGTGGCCGCGGCGTCCGCCTCAGCCGCCGCCCGGGTCGCCGCGTCCGCAGCGGTACGGGCCCGGCCCGCGGCGGCCTCGGCGTCGTTCGCGTGCCGGTTCGCCGCGTCCGCGGCGGCACGGGCGGCGTCGGCGTCCGCGCCGGCGTCCAGGGAGCGCGCGTAGGCTTCCTTCGCGTCGGCCTTGGCGCGGGCGGCTTCGGCCTTCTGCTCGGCGTCCCAGGCGTCGTCCCGCTTGGCCTTGGCGTCTTCGCGCGCCTTGACCGCGTCGCTCCTGCGCGCGACCGCGGTCTTCTCGGCTGCCTCGGCCTTCCCCCTGGCTTCCTCGGCGTTCGCTGCTTCGGTCTGGGCCGTCTTCTTGTGCTGGGCGGCCTCGTTCTGCTTGACGGCGGCGGTGTCCTTCTCCGACTTCGCCTTGGCCTCCTCGGACTCGGCCGCAAGACGCTTCGCGTGTGCGTCGGCGGCGGCCGCCTTGGCGTCGCCCTCGGCCTTGAGGGCGACGGTGAGCTTCGCCTCCGCCGTCTCCTTTTCCTTCTTGGCGTTGTCACGGTGCAGCTTGGCCGCGTCGGCCGCCGCCTTCGCCTGCAGTTCGGCGGTGTGCGCGGCTTCCTTGCGGAACTCGGCGTTGACCTGCGCGGCCTGCGCGAGAGCGCGCTGTGTGATGGTCGCGCTGTCGCCCGCGGCGGCCCTGGTGGCGGCCTCGGCGGTCTCGCCGGCCTTCACCATCGCCGTCAGAGCGGCGACGGCACCCTTGGTGATCTGGGCCTTCTGCTGGCCGACCAGAAGACCGCGGCCACGCGGGGCGCCGGTGGCGTCCGCGATGCCGTACGCGGCCTGCACAGCCGCGTCGGAGGACGTGGCCGACTTCTTGACACTCTCCAACTGGGCCTTGACCGTGGCCAAGTGAGTCTTCGCGGCGGCCTGGGCGTCGGCGAGGCCCTTCTTCGCCGCGTCGAACTGCGCCTTGACCGGGTAGGGAGTGCTGCCGGCTCCCTTCTCCCCGGTCGGCTTGATCAAGTACTTCTGCGCGCTGGTGCCCTTGCAGTCCCACAGCCGCGTGTCCGTGCCGACGGTGAACGCGCTCAGGTCCAGGCACTTACCCGTGGTCAGGCTCTTCAGGGGCGAGGCGGCACGGACGTCGCCCTTCCATGACTGGCCCTTGGTGCTGTAGCAGTCCGTGATCTGGATCTTCGTACCGTTGGCCGACGCGTTCCCGGCCACGTCCAGGCACTTGAACGAGTTGACGTTGCGGAGGTGCAGATCCTCCTCGCCACCTTCGAGCTGCCACTTCTGCGCGGCGGTGTTGTTGCAGGTGTGGATCTGGACCGGCGTTCCGTTGGTCTTGCCGCCGCCCTGGACGTCCAGGCACTTGCCCGGCGCGCCAGGCACCTCGATCACCGTGTAGCCGTTGCCGATCCAGCCCACACCACCGGAGGTCCAGTGGTCCTGCCAGCGGGTGTAGTAGTCGGCGAGCCACGACTGCCCGAGGAGCAGACTGAGGGCGTACGTGCCGTCCTGCAGCGCCTTCGTGGCGTCCTTGCCGGCGGTGAGGATCTGCTGCCGCTGCGTGGCCTGGCCGGCGATCTCCTGCTGCCACTCGGCGGCGGCCTGCGCCACCTGCTTGCCGAGGACCTTGTTCGGGTCGATCGGGTCGTGCCAGCCACAGGCCCCGAAGCGGGCCTTCAGGTCCTCGACCGCGATCCGGAACTCCGGGCTGTCCGGCTCCGGAGCCGTACGGGGGAAACCTCCGGAGCCGAGGAAGATGCGCGCGTCATCGGCGAACACCCGAGGCACGAAGTACTGGTTGGGCTCGACCTTCCCCGAGTTCTTCTTCCACAGCGCCCATGCCTCCTTCTCCTGCGGCGTCCCGCCACTGGTGTAGAGGGCGTCGCCGATCGTGAGAGCGGAGGCCTTCGTCCTGTCGTCGGCGGTGGGCGAGGAGTCGTAGAAGGGGTTGAACACCGTCATCGGGTCCCAGTACGACTGGTACAGCCACGGGCGCAGCCCGGTCTTCTCGAAGATCTTGTCCGGGTCCCGCGGTGCGTTGGGGTAGGAGTCCAGACTGGCGGCGCTCGACCACGCGTAGCCCTGCTTCTGGACCTTGTCGAGCCACTGCTCCGTGAGGGCTTGGTCCGCGTTCGCGGCCTCGCGCAGCGGAGTCATATTGCCGCTGAAGATGTCCCGCTCAAGCTTCTTGTGAAGCTGATCGGGCGGCAGTACGAGGGAACTCTGCGCGAGGGCGAAGACGTTGGGCCCACCCATGCGCAGGGCCTCGGTGCCCAGGCACTGGTCCTCACGCAGCTGCTGAGCCGCCTTGGCGTCGTAGCCGTCGTACGAGTCGGCCACCGCGGCCATGTCCGGTTCGGCGCCCGGCACGGCCAGGTCGGGCCGGACGGCCACACCACCGAGGACGGCCAGGGCGGCGACGGACGTGATGGCGGTGGTGAGCGTGGTGGACAAGCGTGATCTAGAGGTGAACAACCCCGGTTTGAACCGCAAGAAGAGCATCCTTCACAGCGAACGAGGGCAGGCAGGGGTGACCCGGGTGACGTTCACAGTGAGCCGACATCGCGACACGACGATGCCGTTCGTCCCCGTGGCGGCACAGTCCCCCCGACCGCCGATGACGTGCGCATCACGATGGGATGGTCAGTCCCCGATGCGCGCACGACGCTACTCAACCCCGAGTAACCAGCACTCGGCAAGGGGCGACCGTGGAGTGCGGAACACGGAACGGAAACCGATTGCCGGAGACCTCGCGGTGTGTCGCACGCAATCGTCAAGCTCACAAGCAGTGTTGCCTGTGTGAAGCCTGTGAAAAAGAGATGCGAACGGCGCCGACTACTGGGCATAGATCGGCCGGAAGTCGCCCTAGATCCAGGCGGGCGTAGGTCCTGGATGCCCGACATACGAACGGTTGTCGACGTGGTCCAGGCCGTAGCCGAGGCGTTCGGAGAGCTCCCGGTAGCCCGTACACCGGGCGTCGAGGACGGCAACGTCGTACGTCGAGGGGAACTGGACGAGGAGGCGGAAGCCTGGGTCCGGGTCCACACAACCCTCACGACCTGCGGCACAAATGGACCACCGTGGCCCTGACCAACGGAGTGTCCATTCACGAGGTGTCTCGCTGGCTCGGACATCGTTCGATCAAGGTCACGGTGGACCGGTACGGCCACCTCACTCAGGACGGCCAGGAGCGCTGCCGTCAGGTCGTCGAGACGACCGTCGGACCGCACATGCTCACACCAGGCCGAGTGCCTGCAGTGCGCGGTGCTGACTTGGTGCTGACTTGACCGGCCAGAAGATGTAGCAGACACCCCCCGTACCGCCTCTGACCTTGCCGTTTGCGTCATAGCGCTTGGTCCGCAGCCAGATGTTCTCCCACTCGCGCCGTCGGTAGACCCTGCGGACAGCCTCGTTGCTGGGTGAGGCGGGGTCGTTGGCGATGATGTCGCCGTCGGGCGTGAAGCCGATGACGGTCATCAGGTGGCCCGAGGTGCCGTAGCCGGCGCCCGTCAGTTCCTCCTTGCGGAAGGACTGGGACGTTATGGCCGGGATGCCGGCCGAGACCAGCGATTCGAGTTCCGTGAGCGAGCGGAGCCGGGTGACCACGGCGTTCATGTCGGGATAGGAGGCCGCGTAGGCGGCGTTGAAGGGCCAGTTGCCGCAGCCCTGGTACTGGTGGTCGTAGGTGAAGCGGGCCGCGTGGCAGACCTGCGGGTCGGCGAAGGCCGGGTTCACCCAGGCCAGCTGCTCGGCCGTGGGCGTGCGTCCCCAGTACTCGACGATCATCTGGGAGGAGGTCGGGCTGCACCAGGCCTCGCCGCCGTTGTCGTACTCGGGGTACTGGCCGACGTGGGTGTTCTGGGAGTAGCGCGGGACGGTCAGCTCGTGGTCCGGGCCCGGCTCGGAGGCCGGGACGGTGAAGCGGTCCGGGATGTCCGAGGCCATCGCGCCCAGCCGCCACACCGTGGGGGTGAGGTCGCTGCCCGGGGTGCGGTACAGCGTCAGACGGAGGCGGTACGAGCTCAGCCGCAGGCCGCTCGCCGCGTCGTCGATGGCGAAGGTGTCGGTCCAGACGGTGCTCCTGCCGTCGGTCTGGTCGTCGACCGAGGTGCGGCGGATGTCGTCGTCGCCGGAGGCCCAGCGGCCGAGCACGTACCAGGGGGTGGTGCCGGCGTCCGAGTAGGTGCCGGACAGTTCGACCTGGAGCCAGGTGCCGGCGGGCGTCTCGGCGTTCCAGGAGGCGATGACCTCGGTGGCGGGCACGGCCGGGGTGTGGACGGGCGAGGTCCAGCTCGCGTACTCCCAGGCGGAGGTGCGGCCGGTGTGCGGGTCGGTGTAGTCGAGGCGGCCGGCGGGGGTGGCGAGGACCAGGCCGGGGCGACGTCCGGCGACCGCCTTCGTACCGGCCGCCGTGCCGCACCTCCAGTCGGTGTACGAGGACCAGAAGCGGTTGTCGACAAGACCGGCGGCGGGCGCGTGGCCCCGCTCGCCGCCGTCGGCCGCGCAGTCGGAGACGGCGCAGTCGGGGCCGGTGGCTGCGGTGGGGACGGCCGCGGAGGCGGAGCCGGCGGCGGCCGTCCCCGCGGCGGCCGCGAGCGCCGCGGCCAGGACGCTTCTGCGCGGGGTGGAGCTGGTCATGGGCGGTGACCCCCAGTCGAGAACGGTGGGCGTACGGAACTACGGAGCTCTGCCGGCGGGACTGCGCGGGCCCACTATCCCGGCTCCCACGGGCCCTCCGCCAGCACTTCGACCCGCGTCGCCGCACCAATATTGGTCTTCACCACTGGCGGCGGTACCTCGCTGACCTGCGGCGGTCCTCCCCTCCCCTACCCTGGGCCCCATGAACGACCTCGACCGCGCCGCCCACGCGCTGCTCCGGCTGCCGCCTTCCTGCGGGCCGGTCCGGCTGATCGCGGTCGACGGCCACGCGGGCTCCGGCAAGTCCACCCTCGCGGCCCGTCTCGCCGCCGCCCTCGGCGACGCACCCGTCCTCCACCTCGACGACCTCGCCACCCACGAGGAGCTCTTCGCGTGGACCGGCCGGCTGCGGGAGCAGGTCCTGGAGCCGCTGTCGCGCGGCGAGACCGCCTCGTACCGCCCGTACGACTGGCGGCTGCGGCGCTTCGGGGAGGCGCGGGCGCTGCCCCCGGCGCCGGTGGTCCTCGTCGAGGGCGTGGGCGCCGGCCGGCGGTTGCTGAGGCCGTTCCTGGCGTGGCTGCTGTGGATGGAGCGCGGTGCCGAGGAGTCCTGGGAGCGGGGGCGCCGGCGGGACGGTCATGAGCAGGCCTCCTTCTGGGACGGCTGGACCGTGGCGGAGACTCGCCATTTCGCGGAGGACCCCTCCCGGCCCTTCGCCCACACCCTGGTACGGGAGTGCCCGGAGGGGTACGACTGGCTTCCCGGGCCGTCCGTGACAGCGGGCGCGGACCAGATCATCACACACGGTGATGGCTTCCTGTCCGTGAACTGAGGGGGCGGAAGTCCGCTTCCGCAAGTGCCTCAACTTCGCTTGACCCAAGGGGCGGACAGGTCTTACGTTCTGAATGTGCGGCTTTTCGGAGCTGCCGCAGACACGAAGCCCCCGGTTGTTCCCCCGTGATCGGGGGCTTCGTTCTGCCCTCGGAAGCCCCTTCCGGACCCCCTCCGGACCCTCTTCCACCCCCTCCCCGACCCCTGATGCTCACCCAGGGTCACCGCTTCCGGATCATGTGCTTCTCCTTAAGCACCCACCCCCTGCGCAGGTACGATGCCCCCAGGTGCGGTCAAATCCCGTCCATGCGAAGACGGTTGTGGGGGACCCGATGGACATCGGCACGCAGGGCTCGCAGGCCCCGGCCGAGCTCGCCTGGCTCCGCGGAGTCGACGCCTACACGATGGGCGCGTATCCGCAGGCGGAGGACGAGTTCCGGACGGCGGTACGGATCGATCCCGGGATGGCGGACGCCTGGCTCGGGCTGCACGCGCTCCGGGTCGACACCACGACCGCGCTGCTGCGCATGTACCGCAACCGCGACCGCTTCGGCGAGCAGCGGACCCGGCACCGGCGCACCCTGAACTCCTGGTACTGGCTGGGCTGGTGGGTCCAGCCGGTCCTGGAGAGCCCGCGCGACCTGCTGCTCGCGCACGCCTCCCACTGGCTCGACGGCCGCCATGTGCCCGAGCTCGACCGCGCGCTCGCGGGCCTCCTCCCGGTCGACACCGACCCGCAGGTCCGCTTCCTGCACGCCTGCCGCGCCTATCTCGTCAAGGACTGGGACCAGCTCGTCCGGCACACCGAGAGCCTCGTCGACGATCCGCTGCTCGGCATCGAGGCCGGGCTCTTCGGCGGCATGGCCCGGGTGCGCCTGGAGATGTACAGCCAGGCCGAGCCGCTCCTCTCCGCCTCCCTGATGCGGTGCCGCAGCGAGCAGCCACAGCGCAAGGAACTGCGCTACTGGCTCGCCCGCGCCCACGAGGGCACCGGGCGCAGCGCCGCCGCCCTGCCGCTCTACCGGGCGGTGCACCGGATCGACCCGGCGTTCATGGACACCGCCGCCCGGCTCGCCGCGATCGCCGAGTACGACGGTTTCGAGGGCTACGACGGCATCGACGACCCGGCCGGTCTCGCGACGGTGGCGATGGGCACCCTCGGCGGCGGCCTCGGCCAGGACGCGGTGGACACCGTGCCGGGCGCCGAGCCCGACCCCGGCGGACTCGGCGACGGGCTGCGGCTCGCACCCGAACCGGTGCCACCGGCCGCGCCCGTCGCGTCCCCGGAGACCGTACGGCAGAAGGCGCCGCTGCCCGGTCAGCCGATGCCGCCGCGCTTCCCGGCCGGACCCACCGACCCCGTCCTCCTCGCGGAGGCACTCGCCGAGCTGGAGGGCATGGTCGGGCTCGAACCGGTGAAGCGCCAGGTCAAGGCGCTCTCGGCGCAGCTGGAGATGGCGCGGCTCCGCGCCGGCCAGGGCCTTCCGGTCCAGCCGCCCAAACGCCACTTCGTCTTCTCCGGGCCCTCGGGCACCGGGAAGACCACGGTCGCCCGGATCCTGGGACGGGTCTTCTACGCCCTCGGCCTGCTCGGCGGCGACCACCTCGTGGAGGCCCAACGGGCCGATCTGGTCGGCGAGTTCCTGGGCCAGACGGCGGTCAAGGCCAATGAGCTGATCGACTCGGCGGTCGGCGGCGTACTGTTCGTGGACGAGGCGTACGCGCTCTCCAACACCGGCTACAGCAAGGGCGACGCGTACGGCGACGAGGCCCTCCAGGTGCTCCTGAAGCGGGCCGAGGACAACCGGGACCACCTCGTCGTCATCCTCGCCGGCTATCCCGAGGGCATGGACCGGCTGCTCAGCACCAACCCCGGTCTGTCCTCCCGGTTCACCACCCGGGTCGACTTCCCCTCGTACCGGCCGCTCGAACTCACCGCCATCGGCGAGGTCCTGGCCTCGGCCAACGGGGACGGCTGGGACGAGGAGGCCCTCGACGAGCTCCGTTCGATCAGTGGGCACGTCGTCGAGCAGGGCTGGATCGACGAGCTCGGCAACGGGCGCTTCCTGCGCACCCTGTACGAGAAGTCCTGCGCCTACCGGGACCTGCGGCTCTCCGGATACCCGGGGACCCCGAGCCGGGAGGACCTCGCCACCCTCCGGCTCGCCGACCTCATGCAGGCGTACGGCGAGGTCCTGTCGGGCCGCGGCCCGGTCGACCGCGGCCCCCAGCAGGAGCCCCCGGGGTACTAGGCCGTCTCTTCCGGATCTTGCCTGACCCGCGACGCCTGGCACCGCACCTCGCCGCGTTGTCGGGCCTGCCCAGGTACGTCCAGTAATCGGGCAACCCTCCGCCTTGCGATGCACGGCACCAGACGCCGCGGGCTTAACCGGCAAGATCCGAAAGAGACGGCCTAGGCCGGGCCGTGAAGGTGTCTCCCCCGGGCGTGGAGTCGACCCGCATGCCGAAGGGGCGGCTGATCCGGGCGAGCACGTCATGGAGCCATCGCGCGTCCTGCCGCGGGGCCCGTTCCAGCCGCAGCCGTCGGCTGCGCAGCGGCACGAGCCTGACCTCCGCCAGGGTGCCGTCCTCGTCGTGGACGGTGACGAAGTACAGCAGGCGCAGGTCGTCGCGGTACTGCTCCTGGCCGGAGATCCCTTCGTAGTCGTTGACGAGGTCGCCGCACCCGTGCAGGACGAGCCTGCCGCCGTACGCCTCCAGGGGCCGCGGGTGGTGCGAGGAGTGCCCGTGCACGATGTCGGCGCCTGCGTCGACGAGGGCGTGTCCCAGGGCGACCTGGGCGCGGTCCGGGGCGTAGCCCCAGTTGGAACCCCAGTGGACCGAGACGAGGACCAGGTCGCCGGGGCGCCGGTCCGCGCGCAGCCGGCCGGCCAGCCGAGTCGCGGCTTCGTCGTACGGCCCCTCGGCGTAGTGCACCCCTCCCCCGCGCTCGGTGGCCGCCCATGCGCGGGGCACCCCGCTGGACGCCAGGCCGAGCGCGTGGACGAGCAGCCGGCGTCCGCCCGGCAGCGGCACCACCGCGGGCCGCGTCGCCTCCTCCGCGTCCCGCCCGGCGCCCGCGGTGCGCAGCCCGGCGCCGGCGAGGGCGTCGAGGGTGTCGTCGAGGCCGCGCCGCCCGTAGTCGAGGACATGGTTGTTGGCGAGGACGACCACGTCGGGGCGGACTGCTCTGAGCGCGGGCAGGTCGGCCGGCGACATGCGGTAGTGGACGGCCTTGCCGGGCGCCGGCACGTCGTGGTGGGTGACGGAGGTCTCCAGATTGACCACGCGGGCGTCCGGCCCGGCCTCGTCGATCAGCGGGAGCGCCTCGCCCCAGGGGTAGGTGGGGGCCACCGGCCGCGGGACGGGCCCGGAGCGCGCCTCGGCGAGGGCCACGTAGTCGCGGGCGTCCCGTACGTACCGCTCGGGCAGGGCGGGATCCAGCGGATGGGGAAGGATCTGGTCGATTCCCCGGCCGAGCATCACGTCTCCGCAGAGGAACAGCCCGGTCAGACCGCCGCCGCCCATGCTCCCAGGCTAGTCGCGGGCCACTCCGGCGCTGCACGGACCCGTGACGTCCTGCCCCGAGGGCGGACGTCACGGGCCTGCCGGATACTAGCCCCGCGCCGGGACCGGAGCCGGGCCGGACTGCGGCTGGACGCGGTGCGCGGGGTCGCGGACCTCGCCCACCAGCATCTCCAGGACGTCCTCCAGGGCGACGAGGCCGAGGACCCGGCCCGAGCCGTCCGCGACCTGCGCCAGATGGGTGGCGGCGCGGCGCATCACGGTGAGGGCGTCGTCGAGCGGCAGCTCCGCGCGGAGCGTCGCCATCGGGCGCCACAGCCGCTGCGGCACCGCCCGCTCCCGCTCGTCCAGGTCCAGGACGTCCTTCACGTGCACGAAGCCCATGAAGGTGGCCCGGCCCTCGGCGCGGACCGGGAAGCGGGAGAACCCGGTCCGCACGGTCAGCTCCTCGATCTCGCGCGGGGTGACCGACGGCGGGACCGTGACGAGCGAGGCCGGGGCGATCAGGACGTCCGTCACCGGGCGGCTGCCCAGTTCGAGGGCGTCCTCCAGGCGCTCCTGCTCGACCGGGTCGAGCAGGCCCGCCTGACCCGCGTCCTCCACGAGCCGGCCGAGCTGGGCGCTGGTGAAGACGGCCTCCACCTCGTCCTTCGGCTCGACCTTGAACGCCTTCAGGACGAGCCGGGCGCAGGCGCCGAGGGCGGCCGTGACCGGCCGGCAGAGCCGGGCGAAGCCGACGAGGCCGGGGGCGAGCCAGAGGGCGGTGCGCTCGGGGTCGGCCATCGCCAGGTTCTTCGGGACCATCTCGCCGATGACGAGGTGGAGGAAGACGACCGCGGCGAGGGCGATGACGTAGCCGAGCGGATGGATCAGTCCCTCCGGGACACCGACCGTGTGGAAGACCGGTTCGAGGAGGTGGGCGACGGTCGGCTCGGCCACGGCGCCGAGCGTCAGGGAGCAGACGGTGATGCCGAACTGGGCGGCGGCCATCATCTGCGGCAGGTTCTCCAGGCCGTGCAGGACCTGCTTGGCCCTGGCGCCTCCGAGCGGCTCGATCTGGCTGCGCCGGACGGAGACGAGGGCGAACTCGGCTCCGACGAAGAAGCCGTTGGCGAGGACCAGGAGGACGGCGAAGAGGAGTTGCAGGGTGCTCATCGGACCGCCTCCACCGCGACGGGCGCGGAGGCGGCGGCCGCCGCGACCGGGTCAGGGCCGGAGGCCGGGTCGGCCGCGACCGGATCCGGGCCGAGGGCCGGGGCCGACGCGGCCGGGTCCGGGCCGGGGCCCGATGTCGCCGTGGCCTGGTCCGCGTCCGGGGCCGTACGGACGATCCGTACCCGCTCCGCGCGGTAGCGGTCCACCTGGCGCACCGAGAGCCGCCAGCCGGGGAGCTCGGCACGGTCCCCGGGGGCCGGGATGCGCCCGAGGAGGTCGGCGACGAGCCCGGCGACGGTTTCGTACGGCCCGTCGGGCACGTCGAGGCCTATCCGGCGCAGGGTGTGGACGCGGCAGGAACCGTCGGCCTCCCAGGCGGGGCGGCCGTCCTCGGCGGGCGCGGCGGCCAGCTCGGGCCGCCCGTCGGCGGCGGTGTCGTGCTCGTCGCGGACCTCGCCGACGAGCTCCTCCACGATGTCCTCCAGGGTGACCACACCGGCCGTGCCGCCGTACTCGTCGACGACCACCGCGATCGGCTGTTCCCGGCGCAGCCGCTCCAGGAGCGTCTGGGCGGGCAGCGTCTCGGGGACGAGGAGCGGCGGGACCGCGATCCGTCCGACGGGGGTGCGCAGGCGGGCGTGCGGGGCGACGGCGAGCGCGTCCTTGAGGTGGACCATGCCGACGATCTCGTCGATGCGGTCGCGGTAGACCGGGAAGCGCGAGAGGCCGGTGGCCCGGGTGAGGTTGAGGACGTCGGCCGCGGTGGCGTCCCACTGGAGGGCGCTGACCTTCACGCGCGGGGTCATGACCTGCTCGGCGGTGAGGCCGCCGAGGGACAGGGTCCGTACGAAGAGGTCGGCGGTGTCCTGTTCGAGCGCGCCGGCCTCGGCCGAGTGCCGGGCGAGCGAGACGAGCTCGCCGGGGGTGCGGACCGAGTCCAGCTCCTCGGTGGGCTCGACGCCCAGGAGCCGTACGAGGCTGTTCGCGACCCGGTTGAGCAGGGAGATCACCGGCCGGAACAGTGCCGAGAAGCGGCGCTGCGGGGTGGCGACGAAGCGGGCGACCTGGAGCGGCCGGGAGACCGCCCAGTTCTTCGGCACCAGCTCGCCGACGACCATCTGGACGGCGGAGGCGAGCAGCATGCCGATCACCACGGAGACCCCGGAGACGGCCCCTTCGGGCAGTCCGGTCGCGGTCAGCGGCGCGTGGAGGAGTCCGGCGAGCGCGGGCTCGGCGAGCATGCCGACGACCAGCGAGGTGATGGTGATGCCCAGCTGGGTGCCGGAGAGCTGGAAGGAGAGCTCGCGCAGCGCGGTGACGACGGTGCGGGCGCGCCGGTCGCCGGCGTCAGCGGCCCGCTGGGCCTCGGCGCGCTCGACGGTCACGAGACCGAACTCGGCGGCCACGAAGAAGCCGTTGGCGAGGATCAGGAGGAAGGCCGCGAAGAGCAGCAGAAGGGAGACGATCATGCCGCCGCCTCCGGGGAGGGGGCGGCGCAGGTACTACCGGACGATCCGTCCATTGCTGGAGGGAGTCACTCCTCGGGTCGAAGGGTGGTCTCGCGGGCCGCGGCTGCGGCCCTGCACACGCGAGACGGTGGTGCCGCTCGGCACCACCGTCTCCAGAGTAGTCACGGGAACGCCCCGAAGGGCAGGGGGTCGGCCCCGGATGGGGGACGGATCGGGGTTTCCCCCAGCCCGCCCCGGGCCCGGATCGGGGATTCCCCCAAGCCGGATCGGGGTCTCAGCGGGTTTCCGCGCTCGTTCCGCGGCTGTCCGCGAGGGCCCGCAGGGCGCGGGCGTCGCGGATCGCCGATTCCTTGGCGATCCCGGGCTGGATGCCGAGGGCGGGCAGGCTCGTGCCGTCGCTCAGGTCGAGGAAGACCCAGGGGTCGCCGGGGCGGAGGTTGACCTTGAGGATCTCCGCCCAGGCGAGGCGCCGGCTCCTGGTGATGTTGACGACCGTCACGCCGTCCTCGTCGGCCACGACCTTGGGGCGGCTCAGCAGGACCAGGACCCCGGAGAGCAGCACGGCGGTGAGGACGAAGCTCGCGCGCTCCCCCGGTCCGAGGCGCTCCAGCATCATCGCCACGGCCGTGACGACGACGAACATCGTGACGCCCAGGGTCAGCAGGATCGCCCGGGTGCGACCGGGACGGAAGGTGACCGGGAGGGAGGGCGTCGGGGACTGCGACATCGGAGGTTCCTCAGTGCCTGGTGAGACAGCGCCCGCTGGGACGGTGCCTGGTGGGACGGTGCGGGCCGGCCGCCGTCAGAGGCGGCAGGCGTGGATGGCGGTGGTGAGGATGGCGCGGGCGCCGATCTCGTACAGGTCGTCCATGATCCGCTGCGCCTCCTTGGCGGGGACCATCGCACGGACGGCGACCCAGCCCTCGTTGTGCAGCGGGGAGACGGTCGGCGACTCCAGGCCCGGGGTGAGGGCGACGGCCTGCTCCAGGTGCTCGGCGCGGCAGTCGTAGTCCATCATCACGTACGAGCGGGCGACGAGGACGCCCTGGAGGCGGCGCATGAACTGCTGCACCTGCGGGTGGTCGTCCGAGGCGCCGTGACGGCGGATGACGACCGCCTCGGAGGTCAGGATCGGCTCGCCGATGACCTCCAGGCCGGCGTTGCGCAGGCTGGTGCCGGTCTCCACGACGTCCGCGATGATCTGGGCGACGCCCAGCTGGATCGCGGTCTCGACCGCGCCGTCCAGGTGGACGACGGAGGCGTCGATGCCCTGGTCGGCGAGGTGCTTGGCGACGATGCCCTCGTAGGAGGTGGCGATCGTCATGCCGCCGAAGTCCTCGGGACCGTTCGCGGTGCCCGGGCGGGTGGCGTAGCGGAAGGTGGAGCGGCCGAAGTTCAGCGGGAGGATCTCCTCGGCGCTGGCTCCGGAGTCCAGGAGCAGGTCACGGCCGGTGATGCCGATGTCCAGCTTCCCGGAGGCGACGTAGATCGCGATGTCCTTCGGCCGCAGGTAGAAGAACTCGACCTCGTTGTCGGGGTCGACGACCACCAGCTCCTTGGACTCCTTGCGCTGGCGGTAGCCGGCCTCATGGAGCATTGCCGACGCAGGTCCGGAGAGGGAACCCTTGTTGGGGACGGCGATGCGCAGCATGGGGTGAGCTTCCTTTGCCTGGGAGTTCTGGGGAGGGTGTGGAACTTTTCTCGGTGGTGCTCAGAGGTGGGCGTAGACGTCGTCGAGCGAGATCCCGCGGGCGACCATCATCACCTGGACGTGGTACAGCAGCTGCGAGATCTCCTCGGCGGCGGCTTCCTTGCCCTCGTACTCGGCGGCCATCCAGACCTCGGCGGCCTCCTCGACGACCTTCTTGCCGATGGCATGGACGCCCTTGCCCACCAGCTCCGCCGTGCGGGAGGTGGCCGGGTCGCCGGTCTCTGCCTTGAGCTTGAGCTCGGAGAAGAGCTCTTCGAAGCTTTTGTTCGCCATGATGGTCCTAAGAGTACGGGGTAAGGGGCGCGGGCCTAGCGCCAGGGCTCACTGACCGTGCGCAGGGTGGTGGCGGTGGCGACGGCGGCGGTGACGGCCTCGTGGCCCTTGTCCTCGGAGGATCCCTCGAGGCCGGCGCGGTCGAGCGCCTGTTCCTCGTTGTCGACGGTGAGGACACCGAATCCGACGGGTACGCCGGTGTCGATCGAGACCTGGGTGAGGCCGTGGGTGACGCCCTGGCACACGTACTCGAAGTGCGGCGTTCCGCCGCGGATGACGACGCCGAGCGCCACGATGGCATCGTAGCCGCGCCCGGCGAGCACCTTCGCCACGACCGGGAGCTCGAAGCTGCCGGGCACGCGCAGGAGCGTCGGCTCGTCGATGCCCAGCTCGCTGAGGGCGCGCAGGGCGCCGTCGACGAGACCGTCCATGATCTTCTCGTGCCACTGCGCCGCGATGACCGCGACCCGCAGGTCGCCGCAGTTCTTCACGCTGAGGACGGGTGCGCCCTTGCCGCTCATGTCTCTCCTAGCCGATTAGCCGTGTAACAGGTTCGTACGTACGTGATCACTGGTTGTTGCAGGTGGAGGCCGGGGAGCCGTCCAGCCAGGGCAGGTCGTGCCCCATCCGGTCCCGCTTGGTGCGCAGGTAGCGGAGGTTGTGCTCGCCGGCCTGGACCGGCATGGGCTCGCGGCCCTCGACCCGCAGACCGTGCCGGGTGAGGGCGTCGATCTTGTCGGGGTTGTTGGTCATCAGGCGCAGGGTGCGGACGCCGAGGTCGCCGAGGATCTGCGCGCCGGCCGCGTAGTCGCGGGCGTCGGCGGGCAGCCCGAGCTCCAGGTTGGCGTCGAGGGTGTCGCGGCCCTGCTCCTGGAGCTCGTACGCGCGCAGCTTGGACAGCAGGCCGATGCCGCGGCCCTCGTGGCCGCGCAGGTAGACGACGACTCCGCGCCCGGCCTCGGTGATGCGGTCCATGGAGGCCTGCAGCTGGGGGCCGCAGTCGCAGCGCAGGGAGTGGAAGATGTCGCCGGTGAGGCACTCGGAGTGGACCCGGACGAGGACGTCCTCGCCGTCGCCGATCTCGCCGTGGACGAGGGCGACGTGCTCGACGCCGTCGACGGTGGAGCGGTAGCCGTACGCGGTGAACTCGCCGTGCGCGGTGGGGAGGTGGACCTCGGCCTCGCGGCGGACGGTGGGCTCGGCGGAGCGCCGGTAGGCGATCAGGTCCTCGATGGAGATGATCGTCAGGCCGTGCTTGCGGGCGAAGGGGACCAGCTCGGGCAGCCGCAGCATCACGCCGTCCTCGCCGGCGATCTCGACGATGGCGCCGGCCGGGCGGAGGCCCGCGAGGCGGGCCAGGTCGACGGCGGCCTCGGTGTGACCGTTGCGGACGAGGACGCCGCCGGGCTTGGCGCGCAGCGGGAAGATGTGGCCGGGGCGGACGAAGTCGGAGGGCTCGTGGGTGCCGGAGGCCAGCATCCGCAGGGTGGTGGCGCGGTCGGCGGCGGAGATGCCGGTGGTGACGCCGTGGGCGGGGGACGCGTCGACGGAGACGGTGAAGGCCGTGCGCATCGACTCGGTGTTGTGCTCGACCATCTGCGGGAGTTCGAGGCGCTGCAGCTCCTCGTCCTCCATGGGGGCGCAGATCAGGCCGCGGCACTCGCTCATCATGAAGGCGACGATCTCGGGGGTGGCCTTCTCGGCGGCGATGACGAGGTCGCCCTCGTTCTCGCGGTCCTCGTCGTCGACCACGACGACGGGCCGGCCGGCGGCGATGTCGCGGATGGCCTGCTCGACGGGGTCGAGGGCGAGGTCGGTGGCGTCCCAGAGGGGAAGGGCGGCACTCATGCGTGGACTCCTTCCAGAGCGGCGGGGGCGGTGCGCGTCCGGAGCCACCAGTCGCGCATGCCCCAGATGACGAGGGCGAAGTAGATGACGTAGACGAGGCCGGAGAAGGCGAGGCCGCTGTTGAAGGCGAGGGGGACGCCGACGAGGTCGACGAGGAGCCAGGCGAACCAGAACTCGACGAGGCCGCGGGCCTGGGCGATCATCGCGACGAGGGTGCCGACGAAGATGTACGCGTCGGCCCAGGGGCTCCAGGACAGCGACGGGTAGAGGGTGAAGAGGCCGCCGACGGCGAGGGTGCCGAGGGCCGCGCCGGCGAGGAGCAGACCGCGCTCCTTCCAGGTGGCGAAGCGGACGGCGATGGAGCCGTCCTGGGCCTGCTGCTTGCCGCGGTTCCACTGCCACCAGCCCCAGGCGGCGACGCCGATGACGAGGAGCTGCTTGCCGACGCCGCCGGAGAGGTGGGCGGAGGCGTAGGCGCCGACGAGGATGACGCCGGAGAGCAGCTGGGCGGGCCAGGTGAGGATGGAGCGGCGCCAGCCGAGCGCGAGCGCGATGAGTCCGATCGTGTTGCCGATCATGTCGGACCACATGATGTGCTGGCCGAAGACGGTGAACGCCTCGGAGTTGAGCCAGTTCACTTCTCGTTCTCCTTGGCGTCGGTGCCGAGCAGCCGCTCGACGTACTTGGCGATGACGTCCACTTCGAGGTTGACCGGGTCGCCGGACTGCTTGATGCCGAGCGTGGTCAGGTCGAGGGTGGTCGGGATGAGGCTGATGGTGAACCAGTCGTCGGACACCTCGACGACGGTGAGGCTGACGCCGTCGACCGTGATCGAGCCCTTCTCGACGACGTACCGGGAGAGGTGGGCGGGCAGGCCGACCTTGACGAGCTCCCAGTGCTCGGACGGGGTCCGCTCCAGGATGGTGCCGGTGCCGTCGACGTGGCCCTGGACGATGTGACCGCCGAGGCGGCCGCCGACGGCCATGGGCCGCTCCAGGTTGACGCGGGAGCCGACTCCGAGGGCGCCGAGGCTGGACCGCTTGAGGGTCTCGGCCATGACGTCGGCGGTGAACTCGCCGTCGCCGTGCTCGACGACCGTGAGACAGACACCGTTGACGGCGATGGAGTCGCCGTGCTGGGCGCCTTCCGTGACCAGGGGGCCGCGCAGCCGGAAGCGGGAGGCGTCCTCCAGCTGCTCGACGGCGACGACCTCGCCCAGTTCTTCGACGATTCCGGTGAACACGGTCAGGCTCCCTTGAGGGTGGCGGTGATGCGGAGGTCGGTTCCGACGCGCGCGGTCTCGGTGATGTCGAGCCGCAACGCTTCGGTGATGGTGGTGATTCCGGCGTCGGCGAGGGCGGCGGGGCCCGCGCCGAGGAGGACCGGGGCGAGGTAGCCGACGACCTGGTCGACGGCGCCCGCGGCGATGAAGGCGCCCGCGAGGGTGGGGCCGCCTTCGAGGAGGATCGAGCGGACACCGCGCGCGTGGAGGGCGTCCAGAAGGGCGGGGACGGAGAGACCGCGCTCGGCCCTGGGGAGCCGTACGACGTCCGGGAGGGTGGTCCCGGCGTCCTCGGCGACGGCGATCAGGGTGGGGGCGGCCTCGTCGAGGACCCGGGCGCCGGGCTTGACTGCCGTCGCCTCGGTGTCGACGACGACCCGCAGCGGCTGTACGGCGCCCTCGATGCCGCGCACGGCCAGGTGGGGGTCGTCGGTACGGGCGGTGCCGGAGCCGACGACGACGGCGTCGGCCTCGGCGCGCAGCCGGTGGACGTCGGCGCGGGACTCGGCGGAGCTGATCCAGCGGGAGGTGCCGTCGGCGGCGGCGATCCGGCCGTCGAGGGTGGCGGCGTACTTCCAGCGGACGAAGGGGCGGCCGCGGCGCACGGAGGTGAGCCAGGCGAGGTTGCCGGCCTCGGCCTCGTCCTCCAGGAGGCCCTGCCCGACCTCGATCCCGGCGGCGCGGAGGGTGTCGGCACCGCCCGTGGCCTGCGGGTTCGGGTCGGCGACGGCGTACACGACCCGGCTGATCCCGGCCTCGATCAGGGCCTGGGCGCAGGGGCCGGTGCGGCCGGTGTGGTTGCAGGGTTCGAGGGTGACGTAGGCCGTGCCGCCGCGGGCCAGGACGCCGGCCGCGCGCAGGGCGTGGACCTCGGCGTGGGGGCCGCCGGCGCGCTGGTGGAAGCCTTCGCCCACCTGGTGTCCGGAGGCGTCGGTGATGACGCACCCGACGACCGGGTTGGGGCTGGTGGCGCCGAGTCCGCGTGCGGCGAGCTCGACGGCGCGTCGCATGGCGGTGATGTCGGCCTGCTGGGCCACCGGGTCCTCCTGCCTCTTCGGGCACGGACTCCGGGGCCTGTCGATGACGACAGAGAGCGGGATGGACGCCTCGCGCAGGGTGCGCCGGAAGGCCGCGTCCTCCGGGTGCGCCGGTCGGAAGACGACACGGCGACCAGCGGACGTACGGCCGGCACACCCCTGGAAGGGGTCACCCGCCGCGCACTGCCTCCCATCCGGACTTTCACCGTCGGTCCAGGAATTTCACCTGGTCAACCGGCCGCTGGCTTGCGGACGGGTCGCGGACTATACCGCCGGTTCGGAATTACACCGACCCCGGAGTGCGCTGCTGCTGATACAGGGCCAGTGTGCCACGCCCCGCGTGAGGCGATAGCCCCGAACCCTGTGGGCTGGCTCACAGACTCCCACAGGATTCTTCTTTGGTCCAGACCTATTGACGCACTGGTCTAGTCCTCTTAATCTCCGTGTCACCTCCGAGGTAACGGCCCGTCGGCGTGCGCACTCCACGGGCCCAACACGACCCACCCCCTTGTTCGTTGTGTTCCGCAGACCTCCCTTGGAGGAACCGATCGTGCTGTCCCCCACGGCAAAGAGAGCCTCGCTGCTCGCGTCCGGCGCGGCCGTCGCCGGGCTCCTGCTCAGCTCGCTCTCCGGCGGCGTCTCGTACGCCGCCGACAACGAGTCCTGTCGCCCCGACGGGCTCTACAAGACCCCCGGCGTCGACGTCCCGTACTGCTCGGTCTACGACACCGAGGGCCGCGAGAAGATGGGCGCGGACCACCAGCGCCGGGTCATCGGCTACTTCACCGGCTGGCGCACCGGCAAGAACGGCCAGCCCGCGTACCTGGCCAAGGACATCCCGTGGGACAAGATCACCCACATCAACTACGCCTTCGGTCACATCGGCGGCGACAACAAGCTCTCCGTGGGCACGGACGGCCCCGACAACGCCGCCACCGGGATGACCTGGCCCGGTGTCGCGGGCGCCGAGATGGACCCCGCGTACGCGTACAAGGGCCACTTCAACCTGCTCAACAAGTTCAAGAAGCAGCACCCGAACGTCAAGACGCTGATCTCGGTCGGCGGCTGGGCGGAGACCGGCGGCTACTTCGCGGACAACGGCGACCGGGTGAACTCCGGCGGCTTCTACGCGATGGCCACCAACGCCGACGGTTCGGTCAACCAGGCCGGGATCGACACCTTCGCGAACTCGGCCGTCGACTTCATCCGCACGTACGGGTTCAACGGCGTCGACATCGACTACGAGTACCCGACCACGATGAAGGACGCGGGCAACCCGCTCGACTGGCAGCTCGCCAACGCGCGCCGCGCCGGACTCGTACAGGGCTACGCGGCCCTCATGAAGTCCCTGCGCGAGAAGCTGGACACGGCCGGCGCCGCCGACGGCAGGCACTACCTGCTGACCGTCGCCGCCCCCTCCTCCGGCTACCTGCTGCGCGGCATGGAGACCTTCCAGATGCAGAAGTATCTGGACTACGTCAACATCATGTCCTACGACCTGCACGGCGCCTGGAACGAGTACGTCGGCCCCAACGCCTCCCTCTTCGACGACGGCAAGGACGGCGAGCTCGCCGCGGCCAACGTCTACGGCTCCTCGCAGTACGGCTCCATCGGCTACCTCAACACCGACTGGGCGTACCACTACTTCCGCGGCTCCATGCCGGCCGGCCGCATCAACATCGGCCTGCCCTACTACACCCGCGGCCACAAGAACGTGCAGGGCGGCACCGACGGCCTGTGGGGCAAGGCCTCCGCGACCACCTGCCCGGCCGGGGCCGGCCTGACCAAGTGCGGCGACGGCGCCACCGGCATCGACAACCTGTGGCACGACAAGGACACCAACGGCGTCGAGTCGCCCGCGGGCTCCAACCCGATGTGGCACGCCAAGAACCTCGAGAAGGGGATCGTCGGCGACTACGTCACCCAGTACGGCTTCCCGGCGAACACCACGCTGACCGGCACGTACGCCCGCAAGTACGACGCGACCCTGGTCGCGCCGTGGCTGTGGAACGCGCAGAAGAAGGTCTTCCTCTCCACCGAGGACGAGCAGTCCGTGGCCGCGAAGGCGGACTACGTGGTCGACCGCGGCATCGGCGGCACCATGGTCTGGGAGATGGCCGGCGACTACGCCTGGAACGCCACGAAGAACCAGTACGAGATGGGCTCCACGCTCACCTCGCTGATGTACGACAAGTTCAAGGCGGCCACCCCGTACGGCGCGAAGAAGTCCAACAAGGCGCTGCCGACCCAGGCCGTGAAGATCGACACCCAGTTCACCGAGTTCAAGCTGGGCGACTCGAACTACCCGATCACCCCGAAGATCAAGATCACCAACAACACGACGACGACGCTGCCCGGCGGCACGGAGTTCCAGTTCGACTACGGGACTTCGGCTCCCGCCAACGCCTCCGACCAGTCCGGCTTCGGCACCAAGGTCGTCAGCAGCGACCACACGGGCTCCAACGTGGGCGGCCTGAAGGGCGACTTCCACCGCGTCTCGCTGAAGCTCCCGGCCTGGCAGTCGCTGGCCCCGGGCGCCACGATCGACCTGGCCTTCAACTACTACCTGCCGGTGTCCACCCCCTCCAACTGGACGGTGAACATCAACGGCACGACGTACGCCCTCGCCGGCGACCTGGCGCGCGGCACGACGGTCGTGGAGCCGGGCACCACCACCCCGCCGACCACGCCCCCGACCACGCCGCCCACCACCCCGCCGACGACTCCCCCGACCACGCCTCCGACGACGCCGCCCACCACGGGCTGCACCGCCCCGGCGTACGTGGCCGGCACGATCTACAACGCCGGCAACGAGGTCTCCCACAAGGGCCACAAGTGGAAGGCCCAGTGGTGGACCCAGAACGAGGAGCCGGGCACGACCGGCGACTGGGGCGTCTGGAAGGACCTCGGCGCCTGCTGACCCGCTCCCTTCCGACGACCCCCCGCTGAACCCCCGGCGGCGGTCACACACGGCCCTTGCCGCCGCCGGGCCCACCGCGCCGCGCCCCCCTGTCCGGGGCGCGGCGCGTTCGCTTTCGCGTTCGGATTCGGGTTCGAGTTCACCAAGAGCGGCTACGGACAACGGGAGAATCGAAGTGCCCAAGCCCGAGATCCCTGAGATCCCCGAGATCGTCGACCCCGCGACGGAGGCCTTCGCCCTGGTGGTGAGCAGTCTCCCGGAAGGATGCGGGCCGGCCGTGCTCGGGGACGCGAACGAGGTCCGGCGCCGGCAGGACGGCTGAGCCCGGCGCGGACGCGCTTCCCGGTCGGGTGGGTACTGATCCCCCGCGCGGGTCCTAGGGGAACAGCTCGTCCTGGGCCGCGTCGCGCGCCCGGAGCAGGGCGCCGCGGAGGACCGCCGCGTCGCCGAGGGCGGTGGCGCGGACCTCCGTGCGCAGGGGCGAGAGGGCCGTGAGTTCGGCCTCCACGCGCGCGGCGAGGGCGGCCCCGCCCTGGTGGCCGGTCTCCCCGGCGAGGACCACGCAGCCGGGGTCCAGGACGGAGACGACGGCGGCGGCGCCGACGGCGAGGCGGCGGGCGAGGGCGTCGAGGAAGGGGCCGTGGCCCGCCGCGAGCGCGTCGGCCGGGTCGAGGCCGTGGGCGGCGGCGAGGGCGTCGACGGCCGCCGCGCAGGCCAGTTCGTGGAAGCCGCCGTCGCAGCCGGTGGCCGAGGGCAGCCCGGAGGTGCCCGGGACCGGCAGGAAGCCGATCTCCCCCGCGCCGCCGGAGGCGCCCCGGCGCAGGCGGCCGTCGAGGACGACGGCGGCGCCGACGCCCTGGCCGAGCCAGAGCAGGACGAAGTCCTCGCGGTCGCGGGCGGCGCCCTCGCGGAGTTCGGCGACGGCGGCGAGGTTGGTCTCGTTCTCGACGAGGACGTGGGCGGGCAGCCGTTCCTGGAGGACGCCGACGAGCCGCCGGTGCCAGGCGGGCAGCCCGGAGGAGTCGCGCAGCTCGCCGGTGGCGGGGTCGATGAGCCCGGGGGCGCCGACGGCGACGCTGTGCAGCCGGTCGGCGCCCGCCTCCTTCACGGTGCGCTCCAGGAGCGCGACCGCCTTCTCGACGGCCGGCCCCGTGCCGTGGTCGTCGCCGACGGGGACGGAGGCCTCGGCGAGCCTGGTGCCGAGGAGGTCGGCGACGGTGACGGAGACCGAGCGGGTCCGGACGTCGAGGGCGGCGAGGTGGGCGCGGTCGGCGACGATCCCGTACAGCTTGGCGTTGGGCCCGCGGCGCTCGGCTCCGGCCTCGCCGACGACATGGACGAGACCCGAGCCCTGGAGCCGCTCGACGAGGTCGGCGACGGTCGGGCGGGAGAGTCCGGTGAGCGTCTTGAGCTGAGTGGCCGTCAACGGGCCTTCGTCCTGGAGCAGTCGCAGGGCGAACCGGTCGTTGATGGCTCGTGCGGTGCTCGGGGATGCGGCCATGCGGCGATCCTCTCAGACGCGTCGGGAGACGGCTCCGGCCGCCGGGTCTATTTATCAGGCAGGGTTCCTGATAGTTTACGCGACACGCCTCGGGACACCTCGGCACACCCCGGCACCCCGGCACCCCGGCACCCCGGCACCCCGGCACCCCACGACACCATGACCACAGGGAGGGCCCATGGCGGCGGAGACCGTCACCAGCACCGATCGCCTCCGGCGGGCGCGCTTCGCCGTCGCCGCCGTCTTCTGCGTGCACGGCTCGGTCACCGGAAGCTTCGCGACCCGGATCCCCTGGATCCAGGAGCACGCGGGCGTCAGCGCCGGTCAGCTCGGGCTCGCCCTCGCCTTCCCCGCGCTCGGCGCCTCCCTCGCGATGCCGCTCGCCGGCGCCGTGTCCCACCGCTTCGGCGCCCGCACGGCGCTGCGCGGCCTGCTCGCCCTGTGGACGCTCGCCCTCACGCTGCCCTCGCTCGCCCCGAACGTCTGGGGGCTGTGCGGCGCGCTCTTCGTGTACGGGGCGACCGCGGGCATGTCCGACGTGGCGATGAACGCCCTGGGCGTCGAGACCGAGGACCGGCTCGGCAAGTCCATCATGTCGAGCCTGCACGGCATGTGGAGCGTAGGTGCCCTGCTCGGCTCCGCCGCCGGCACGGTCGCCGCCCACCTCGGCGGCGACGCCCGGCTGCACCACCTGGTCGCGGCCCTCGTGCTGACCGCGCTCGGCCTGGTCTTCTGCCAGGGCGTGCTCGACGTCCGCAGCACCCCGGAGGAGGAGCCGCCGCCGCGCTTCTCGCTGCCGCCGAAGTCGGCGCTGATCATCGGCGCCATCGGTTTCTGCGGGGTGTTCGCGGAGGGCGCCAGCCTCGACTGGTCGGCCGTCTACCTCCGGGACGAGCTGGGCAGCTCGGCGGGGCTGGCGGCCGCCTCCACGACCGCCTTCGCGCTGACGATGGCGGTGGCGCGGCTGGTCGGCGACCGGGTGGTGGACCGCTTCGGCGCGGTGCGTACGGTACGGGTCGGGGGTGCCGTCGCCACCCTCGGCGGGGTCCTGGTGGTCCTCGCCCCGCACGCCGCCGTCGCGATGGCCGGTTTCGGTCTGATCGGGCTCGGGATCGCGGTCGTCGTCCCGCTGGCCTTCGCCGCGGCCGGGCGCAGCGGCCCGAACCCGAGTCAGGCCATCGCGGGCGTCGCCACCATCACGTACACCTCGGGTCTGATCGCCCCCTCGGCGATCGGCGGCATCGCCGACGCGACCTCGCTCGTCTTCTCCTTCGGCCTGGTCACCCTGCTCGCCCTGGGTCTCGTGCTCGGCGCGGGCGTGCTCAGGACCGGCGGCCGGGAGGCGGCTTCGTCGGCGCCCGCGCCCGCGAAGAGCGCCGGCCCGGTGGGATAGGCCGCTCGTCCGGAACCTCCGGTCCGGCAGTGGTGCAGACCAGGCGCATACCATGTGGCTGATCTTTTGCGGTCGCGACACGGCCGCCGGAACCGGAGAACGGGAGCGACCTCATGAACCTCGGCGTGCGCTGGACCCTGCACGGCGACGGGAGAACACCCGCTCCGGGAGCGGTCGTCCGCCCGGACGAGCGGCTCTCCTGGCCCCGTACGGTCGGCCTCGGGGCCCAGCACGTCGTCGCGATGTTCGGCGCGTCCTTCGTCGCCCCGGTCCTCATGGGTCTTGACCCGAACCTCGCGATCATGATGTCCGGTGTCGCGACGGCGATCTTCCTGCTCGCGACCCGTGGCACCGTCCCGTCCTACCTGGGCTGCTCGCTCTCCTTCGTCGGCGTCGCCGCCGCCATCCGGGCCTCCGGTGGCACGAGCGCCACCGTGACCGGCGCGGTCCTCGTCGTCGGCGCGGTGCTCTTCCTGGCCGGTCTCGCCGTCCGGAAGTTCGGCGCCCGGATCATCCACGCGGCGATGCCGCCGATCGTGACCGGCGCCGTCGTCATGCTGATCGGCTTCAACCTGGCGCCGGTCACCGCCTCGACGTACTGGCCGCAGGACCAGTGGACGGCCCTGCTGGTGATGCTGTTCACCGGTCTGGCCGTGGTCTGTCTGCGCGGCTTCTGGTCTCGGATCGCGATCTTCCTGGGCCTGGTCTTCGGCTACGCCATCTCGTGGATCTTCGACCTCGTCTTCGGAAAGATCCACTCGATGTCCCCGGGCGGCCAGGTCACCGACCACTGGCGGCTCGACCTCTCCGGCGTCTCCAAGGCCGACTGGATCGGCCTGCCGACCCTCCACGGCCCGAGCTTCGAGTGGTCCGCGATCCTCGTCGCGCTGCCCGTCGTCATCGCCCTGATCGCCGAGAACGCCGGACACGTCAAGGCCGTCGGCGAGATGACCGGCGACAACCTCGACGACCAGCTCGGCACCGCGATCGCCGCCGACGGCGCCGCCTCGATGCTGTCGACCGCCGTGGGCGGCCCGCCGAACACCACGTACTCCGAGAACATCGGCGTCATGGCCGCCACCCGCGTCTACTCGACCGCCGCCTACTGGGCCGCCGCAGGCTTCGCGCTGCTCTTCGGCCTCTGCCCCAAGTTCGGCGCGATCGTCGCCGCGATCCCCGGCGGTGTCCTCGGCGGCATCACCGTGATCCTGTACGGCATGATCGGCCTGCTCGGCGCCCAGATCTGGATCAACGCCAAGGTCGACCTGCGCAATCCGCTCAACCTGGTCCCGGCCGCCGCCGGCATCATCATCGGCGTCGGCGGCGTGAAGCTGACCTTCACCGACACCTTCGAGCTGGGCGGCATCGCCCTCGGCACGATCGTCGTCATCACCGGCTACCACGTGCTGCGGGCCTTCGCCCCGGCCCACCTCAAGGCGCAGGAACCCCTCCTGGACGCCGGCACCAGCTCGTACGAGACGCACCCGGACGGCGTGTCGAAGAACTGAGTGATTCGCCCGTTCTGGGTAAGCCGGGCCCGAGGAGTTCCCTCCCGGGCCCGGCGGCTGGGAGCCTGCCCCCATGGCGCAGACCCAGTGGACCGAAGAACGGATCGGCCCGTTCGTCGCGGTCGACCCCGTGGTGGACCGGATGCGGGCGCTCCGCTCGGCCTGGCATCCGGCCGACGGGGTCGCCGTCTTCAACCGGGTGTACCTCACGGTCACCGAGGAGATCGGCCACGCCATCGACGCGGGCACCTTCGCCGACCGGCGGGCCGCCGCCACCCTCGACGTACGGTTCGCCGAGCGCTATCTCGCCGCGGTCGACGCCGCCACCACCGGCCGCCCCGCGCCCGCCTGCTGGCGGCCCCTGTTCCACTACCGCCGCCATCCCGGCGTACGGCCGCTGCAGTTCGCGCTCGCCGGGATCAACGCCCACATCGGCCACGACCTGGCGCTCGCGGTGGTGGACGCCTGCCGGCTCCTGGAGTGTGCGCCGGCGGCCCTGGAGGACGAGTTCGACCGGGTCGGCGACATCCTCGTCCTCCTGGAGGAGCGCATCCGGGAGGAACTGATGCCGGGCCCGGACCTCCTGGAGGTCGCGGACCCGCTGACACATCTGCTCGGCTGCTGGAGCCTGGACCGGGCCCGCGACGGGGCCTGGCTCGCCGCCCGCTCGCTGTGGCAGCTGCGGCGGCTGCCCGACCTGGCCGAGGAGTTCACCGAACGCCTCGACCGGTCGGTGGGCCTGGTGGGGCGGATGCTGCTCACGCCCCTCACCAGGCCCTGACGGGGATCAGTCCTCCGGCAGCTCGACCGGGGCGATCTCGTCGTACACGTCGCCCGGGCCCGGGTTGGTGCCGTCGGTCGCGCCGCCGAAGTGGTGCATCACGCCCCAGACCGCGTTGAGCGCCGTCTGCACCGCGCCCTCGGCCCAGCCGGCCGTCCAGGAGATGTCGTCGCCGGCGAGGAAGATGCCCCGCTTGTCCTCGGGCAGCCGGTCCTGCATGAAGTGCGTGAACAGGCGGCGCTGGTAGCGGTAGTGACCCGGCAGGTTCGCCTTGAAGGCGCCCATGAAGAAGGGCTCGTTCTCCCAGGAGACCGTCACCGGGTTGCCGATGATGTGCTTCCGGATGTCGACCTTCGGGTAGATCTCGCCGAGCGACTTCAGCATGACCTCCATGCGCTCGTTCGCCGAGAGCGGCAGCCACTTCAGGCTGTCGTCGCACCAGGTGTACGAGAGGCAGATGACGGCCGGCTTGTCCGGGCCCTCGTCCAGGAGATAGGTGCCGCGGGTCATGCGGTCGGTCAGCGTCATCGACATGACGTCCCGGCCGGTCTCCTCATCCTTGTCCAGCCAGAACGGCCGGTCGACCGGGACGAAGAGCTTGGAGGACTCCATGTAGTGGGTGCGCTCGATCGCCGTCCAGTGGTCGATCGGGAAGAGCGAGTCGTCACAGGCGATCTTGGAGAGCAGCATCCAGGACTGGGCGGTGAAGATCGCCGCCTGGTACGTGCGGATGTCGCCGGAGGCGTCGGTGACCGTGATCCGGTTGCCCGCGGTCCTGTTAAGCCGGGTCACGGCCGGCTTCGGGGTGCCCCCGTGCAGGGAGCTGAGCGAGGTGCCCTGCGCCCAGTGGACGATCTTCTCCGGCTCGCGCTCCCACAGGCGCAGCGGCAGCTGCTGCGAGCCGCCCACGATGCCGCGGTGGTGGTCGTCGGCCTCGGTGTAGACGACGCGGAGGATCTCCAGGATGGAGTTGGGGAAGTCGGTGTCCCAGCCGCCGGTGCCGAAGCCGACCTGGCCGAAGATCTCGCGGTGCCGGAAGGACTTGAAGGCCTCGGACTCGCAGAGGAAGCCGTAGAAGGTCTGGTTGTCGAGCTTCTCGACGAGCTTCGACCAGATCTCGCGGATGCGCGGGACGTCGCGCTCGCGCATGGCCTGGTTCATGTCGGAGAAGTCGGCGCCCTCGTCCAGGCAGGCGTTCCACGCGTTCATCACGTCGCGGTAGACCTGCGGGAGGTCGTCGACGGTGGTGGCGTAGTGCGACTCGCCCTTGAGGTCGACGACGGTCGACGGGGTCGACTCGGCGAGCGGGTTCGGGAAGGGCTTGGTCTCCAGGCCGACCAGGTCGATGTAGTGCTGGAGCGCGGTCGAGGAGGGCGGGAAGCGCATGGCGCCCATCTCGGCGGTGAGGCCCTCGGTGCCGGTGCCCTCGAAGCCGACCGTGCGCAGCCGGCCGCCGATCTCGTCGGCCTCGTAGACGACGGGCTTGAGGCCCATCTTCATGAGCTCGTAGGCGGCGATGATGCCGGAGAGCCCGCCGCCGATGACCGCGACCTCGGTGCCGTGCTCGGTGGCCGGTATCTGGCCGAGCCCGGCCGGGTGGGCCAGGAAGTCGTCGTAGGCGTAGGGGAAGTCCGGACCGAACATGGTGATCGGCGGCTGGCCGTCGCTGTGCGGGACGGCGGTCGTGGGCACCGTGGACGTCATGGGGTACGGACTCCTTGCACGGAAAAAGGGTGAGGCGGGTCAGGAGGACTGAGGGCTCAGACGAGGGAGCCGTAGAGGCCGGGGCGCCGGTCGCGGAGGTAGGGGTTCTCCTCGCGGGAGGCCGCGAGGAAGGCCGGGTCGACGTCGCCGAGGACCAGGTCCTCGCCGCGCCCGGCGCGGGCCCGGGGGGTGCCGTCGGGGCCGGCCAGCGTGGAGAGGCCGACGAACTCGAATTCGCCCTCGGGGCCGGTCCGGTTGGCGTACGCGATGTAGAGCTGGTTCTCGAAGGCGCGGACCGGCACCACGGACAGGGGCACGACCTCGGCGGGGTGCATGAGCGCGGTCGGTACGAGGAGGAGGTCCGTACCGGCCAGCGCGTGCGCCCGCACGTTCTCGGGGAACTCGACGTCGTAGCAGATCATCATGCCGACGGTGAGCCCGTCGAGCTCCGCCTGGACGACGGCCCGGTCGCCGGGGGTGAACCACTGGAGCTCGAAGTCCCCGAAGAGGTGGGTCTTGCGGTACCGCGCGAGGGAGGCGCCGTCGGCGCCGATGAGCTGCGCGGAGTTGTACAGGACGCCGTGCCGCTCGGTGTCCCGCTCCGGGTAGCCGTAGCCGACGGCCAGGCCGTGGCGCACGGCGATCGCGGCGACCGCGCGGGCGGAGGGGCCGTCGGACGGCTCGGCCAGGCGCGCGATGTCGGCGCCGATGGCGTAGCCGGTGAGGAAGAGCTCGGGGGCGAGCAGCACGCTCGCGCCGGCGGCCGCGGCGCGGGCGGCGGCCTCGTCGAGGACCTTGAGGTTGGCGGCCACGTCACCGAGCTCGCCGGAGCTCTGGAGCAGGGCGGTGCGCAGCGCGGGCATCGGCGATCCTCGGGGGTCGAAAGTTGAGGGGGAAGACGTCAAAAACGGTACGGTTTCGCACTCTCCCGGGACAAGGCGGCAGCGTTGCGGACCGACCGTCGAACCGTTGCGCGATGGGCGGCCGGGGCGTCGATTCGTTGCGTACGGCTCCGACGGGGGTCGTACGGCTCCCCCGCCGCGCGGCGGAGACGAGGACCGTTCTGGGGCGCGACGCCCGGGCGGGTCCCGCGCGGAAGAGTGGTGCTCGTCCGGAAGACCTGCCGGACGACCTGCCGAAAGGGACCACGATGAACCGTCGTACGAAGACCCTCGCCGTCGCCGCCGCGATCCTGCTCACGCTGGGGGCCGGGGGTATCGCCGTCGCCTCGGGAGGGGACGGCGGGCACGGGCACGCCACGGTCCGGGAGGCCGCCGCGCTGACCGGGACGGCCAAGCTGTACCGCCCGGCCGGCGACGACATCACGTTCAGCTTCGACGCGCATCTGGCGGCGAAGGACACCATGGATCCCCAGGCGGCGACCGGCACCTTCCGGTTCAGCCACTACAAGGACGGGAAGGGCGGCTACGCGGTGGCGAAGGTCGACTGCCTCACCACGGGCGGCAAGGTGGCCGTGGTGACGGGCGTGGTGACCGAGACCGACGTGGACGCCTTCAGGAACAAGCGCGTCGGGATCTCGGTCCACGACGACGGGAAGCACGACCGGCTGGGGTACAGCTGGGTCGGGCGTGACACGAACCTGGAGGTCCCGCCGTGCCTGAGCTCCGCGCCCTTCGAGAAGGTGCAGGCCGGCAGCGGCGACTTCAAGGTGCTGCCCTGGCAGGTCGAGTACCCGACCGAGTGACCGGGGGAACGACCGAGGGGCGGCGCGGGAACCACGGCCCGCACCGCCCCTCCTCCCGCAGGACTACGCGGGCGAGCCCGAGGAGAAGCGCCGCAGGAGCGGCGAGAGCACCAGGACGGACTTGGTGCGCTCCACGAAGGGCTCGCCGGCGATGCGCTCCAGGACGCGCTCGAAGTGGCGCATGTCCGAGGCGAAGACCTGGACGACGGCGTCCGCGTCACCGGTGACGGTGGACGCGGACACCACCTCGGGGTACCGCTCCAGACCTCGCCGGATGTCGTCCGGCGAGGTGTTGTGGCGGCAGTAGATCTCGACGAAGCCCTCGGTCTCCCAGCCGAGCGCCGCCGGGTCCACCCGTACGGTGAATCCGGTGATGGCGCCCTCGGCCCGGAGCCGGTCCACGCGCCGCTTCACGGCGGGGGCGGAGAGTCCCACGAGCGAGCCGATGTCGGCGTAGCTGCGGCGGGCGTCTTCCGCGAGGGCGTGGACGATGCGTTCGTCGAGGTCGTTGAGTCGCACTACGGGTGGATCACTTCTGTTCGGATGCCAGTCGGGAGCGGCGAATGCCGTACAGGAAGTAGAACACGAGCCCGGCGGCCATCCAGCAACCGAAGACCGCCCAGGTGACGGCGTCGAGGTTGAACATGTTGTACGCGCAGAGGAGGAAGCCGAGGATCGGGAAGACCGGTCCGAGCGCCACCTTGAAGGTGCGCGGCATGTCGGGGCGCGTGTAGCGGAGCACGATGACCGCGATGTTGACCAGGCCGAAGGCGAAGAGCGTGCCGATGCTGGTGGCGTCGACGAGCTTGCCCAGCGGGATGACCGAGGCGAGCAGGCCGCAGAAGAGCGAGACGATGACCGTGTTGACGCGCGGGGTGCCGGTCTTGCCGCTGACCTTGCCGAAGGCCTTCGGGACGAGACCGTCGCGGGACATCGCGAACAGGATGCGGGTCTGGCCGTAGAGCACGGTGAGGACGACGCTGGCGATGGAGATGACGGCGCCGGCGGCGAGCATGGTGCCCCAGAAGGTCTGCCCGGTGACGTCGTTCATGATCGCCGCGAGCGTGGCCTCGGAGCCCTCGAAGGCCTTCCAGTCCCAGGCCCCGACCGCGACGGCGGCGACGAGGACGTACAGGACGGTGACGATGAGCAGCGAGAGCATGATCGCGCGGGGCAGGTCACGCTTGGGGTTCTTCGCCTCCTCGCCGGCCGTGGAGGCGGCGTCGAAACCGATGTAGGAGAAGAAGAGGCTGGCTCCGGCGGCGCCGACGCCGGTCATGCCGAGCGGCATGAAGTCCTTGTAGTTGCCGGACTTGAAGCCCATGAAGCCGATCGCGCAGAACAGCACGAGGGCGACGATCTTCACGACGACCATGATCGTGTTGACGACGGCCGACTCCTTGGCGCCGCCGAGCAGGAACACCATCGCGAGCAGCACGACGATCAGACCGGGCAGGTTGATGACGCCGCCCTCGCCCGGGGCCGAGGAGAGCACGTCGGGGATGGTGACGCCGATCGTCCCGTCGAGCAGTTCGTTGAGGTACTCGCCCCAGCCGACCGCCACGGCGGCGACGGACACGCCGTACTCCAGGACCAGGCACCAGCCGCAGACCCAGGCGACGAGTTCACCCATCGTTGCGTACGCGTACGAGTAGGAGGACCCGGCGACCGGTATGGAGCCGGCCAGCTCGGCGTACGAGAGGGCCGAGAACAGCGCCGTGACACCGGCGATGACGAAGGCGATCGTGACGGCGGGGCCGGCCTTCGGGACGGCGTCGCCGAGGACGACGAAGATGCCGGTGCCGAGCGTGGCACCGATGCTGATCATGGTCAGCTGCCACATCGAGAGCGTGCGGCGGAGGCTGCCGCCCTCACCCTTGCCACCCTCTTCGACCAGGCGTTCCACCGGCTTGCGTCGCACCAGTGCGCCGAGAGCGGAGGTCTTCGGGGTGGTCGTGTCGACGACCGGCGGGGCTGCGCCTTGATCCAGCACTGCGGAGGCTCCTTATCGCTGCCTGTGGGGTACGGAGGCGACCGCGGCGGTACGAGGGCATGACAAGACAAACCCACGGGGGGACGGAACCGCCGAGCAGGCGGTCGCCGCCACTCCTGGTACGGGGCACGAGCCTAAGGGGAACTGGTTCGCAGTCGTAATGCAGGGTTGTTGCGCAGTGCCGGATGATCATTGCGCGCTTCGGGCACAGACGGGCAAACATTGCGCGCCCCCGCATGAATCGACACATCGGGGTGTGAACCGGCACGCGCACGCGTATGGACTCCTCGTGCGGAATGACCGACGCTGCGAGCCCCTGACGACCGCTCCCGACGCCACGATCGGAGGCCCCGTGCACTGGCTCGACCCGGCACCGTTCCTGCGCGGCACGGCCTGGCTGGACGAGGGCCGGCCCGTACGCGCCGACCCCGACGACCTCGAACGGCTGCCGTGGGACATCGCCGAGCGGGCGGCGCTGCCCATCGGGGTACGGATCGAGTTCACGGCCACGCCCGGTACGCGCGCGGTGGAGCTGCGCTACCGGGCGGCCGTCCCGGCGCCGGACGACCCGCTGCGGGCGCTGCGGCACTGCTTCGCGGTCTGGCAGGGCACGCGGCTCGTCGGCGAGACGTGCGCCGTCCCGGCGCCGGAGGCCGTCGTGAGGCTCCCCCTGCCCTCGCACGGCGGCGCCTTCACCGTCCACCTCCCGGAGGGCCAGGCGCCCGTGCCGCTCGGCCTGCGGGCCCTCGGGGGCACCCTCTCCCCCGCCCCGGCGCGGCCCCGCTGGCTCGTCCACGGCGACTCGATCACCGAGGGCTGGTGGGCGACCCGCCCGGCCCACTCCTGGCCGGCCACGGCGGGGCGGCTCCTGGGCCTTGACACGGTGAATCTGGGGTACGCGGGCGGGGCGAGGGGCGAGCTGCCGCTGGCGGAGCACCTGGCCCGGTTGCCGGGCGATCTGATCACCCTGGCCTTCGGCACGAACTGCTGGTCCCGGGTGCCGGCCACGGCGGACTGGCTCTACGCGACGGTCCGCGCCTTCGTGGGCCTGGTCCGCCGGGGCCATCCGGACGCGCCGCTCCTGATCGTCTCGCCGGTCCTGCGCCCGGAGGCGGAGCACACGCGCAACGCCCTGGGGGCGACCCTGACGGAACTGCGCCGGGCGATGGAACGCGCGGCCCGGGACCTCTCCGCGGAGGGCGACCGCCACCTCCTGCTCCTCCCGGGGCGCCCACTCCTGGGCCCGGAACACCTGGCGGACGGGCTGCACCCGAACGACGGGGGGCATGCGCGGCTGGCGCACGCGGTGACGCAGGCGCTACGGGACGCACTGAAGCCCCGGTGACCGGGCCCACCGCCGTGTGCTCACCCGTCCCGCAGGGCGGGACGGGTGGGCACACGGGACGGCGCCCTCTCGCGACGCCTCCGCGTTCCGAGCCTGGACCCGCACCCCGAGCGGCGGCGCACACGTGGTGCGGGTCCATGCGCGGGAGCCTCTGGCGCCGGCAAGGGGCGCCGTTCCGTTGTGCCCACCCGTTCCGCCCCTTGCGGAACGCCTGCCCACAACGGGGGCGGGGCCCCCGGGAAGGTGTTCCCGGGGGCCCCGCACCAAGCGCAGGTACTAGCTCCAGCTCGCGTGCAGCGGCTTGCCCTCCGCGTAGCCCGCCGCCGACTGAAGACCGACGACCGCCTTCTCCTCGAACTCGGCGAGCGAGGCCGCACCGGCGTAGGTGCAGGAGGACCGCACACCGGCGATGATCGAGTCGATCAGGTCCTCGACGCCCGGACGCTGCGGGTCGAGGAACATCCGCGACGTGGAGATGCCCTCCTCGAACAGCGCCTTGCGGGCGCGGTCGTACGCGGACTCGTCCGAGGTCCGGTTGCGGACGGCGCGGGCCGAGGCCATGCCGAAGGACTCCTTGTACGCACGCCCCTTGGCGTCGTGCTGGAGGTCGCCCGGGGACTCGTACGTGCCGGCGAACCAGGAGCCGATCATCACGTTGGACGCACCGGCGGCGAGCGCCATGGCGACGTCGCGCGGGTGACGGACACCGCCGTCGGCCCAGACGTGCTTGCCGTACTTCTTCGCCTCGGCGGCGCACTCCAGGACGGCCGAGAACTGCGGCCGGCCGACGCCGGTCATCATGCGGGTGGTGCACATGGCGCCGGGGCCCACACCGACCTTGATGATGTCGGCGCCCGCCTCGATGAGGTCCTTGACGCCCTCGGCGGCGACGATGTTGCCCGCGACGATCGGGACCTGCGGGTCGAGCGCCCGCACGGTCCGGATGGCGGAGATCATCGACTCCTGGTGGCCGTGCGCGGTGTCGATGACGAGCGTGTCGACGCCCGCGTCGAGCAGCTGCTTGGCCTTGCCGGCGACGTCGCCGTTGATGCCGACGGCGGCGGCGATGCGGAGCCGTCCCTGGGCGTCGACGGCCGGGGAGTACAGGGTCGCGCGCAGGGCGCCCTTGCGGGTGAGGATGCCGACGAGCTTGCCGTCCGCGTCCACGGCCGGGGCGTAGCGGCGGTTGTGGGCGTCGAGGGTGTTGAAGGCCTCGCGCGGGTCGATGTCGGCGTCCAGGAGCAGCAGGTCCCTGGACATGACCTCGGACAGCTGCGTGAAGCGGTCGACGCCGGAGAGGTCGGCGTCGGTGACGACGCCCACCGGGCGGCGGTTCTCGTCGACGACGACACCGGCGTCGTGGGCGCGCTTCGGCAGCAGCGACAGCGCGTCGGCGACGGTCTGGTGCGGCTCCAGGACGATCGGGGTGTCGAGGACGTGGTGGCGGCTCTTCACCCACGAGATGACGTCGGTGACGACCTCGATCGGGATGTCCTGCGGGATGACGACCAGGCCGCCGCGGCGGGCGACCGTCTCGGCCATCCGGCGGCCGGCGATGGCGGTCATGTTGGCGACGACGAGCGGGATGGTCGTCCCGGTCCCGTCGGGCGAGGAGAGGTCCACGGCCTGGCGGGAACCCACGGCCGAGCGGCTCGGCACCATGAACACATCGTCGTACGTCAGGTCGTAGGGCGGCTTGACGTCATTGAGGAAACGCACGTGCTGACATCCCAGTCGTTCGGATCGGCCCCTAGGCATTTCAGCCAGGGGAAAAAGCACGTAGTTCATTGTCCCACGCCGGTACGAATACCAGCCCCGGGCTAATCATCCGAGGCTTGCGGCAGGTGCTCTGTGGGATCCTCCGAAGGCTCGCCCAGAAGGAGGAGGACGGAGAGGCGCGTGGGGCGTTCTTCGACGGCCGTGGCGAAGACCTCCTGGGCGGTGTCCCACTCCCGCGGGCGCGTCCTGGCGTAGGCCTGCCAGCCGGTGACGACGAGGGTGACCGGCTCGGGCAGGTCGGTGAGGGAGTCGGCGAGGGCGTCCCAGTTGCGGCCGAACCAGTCGGGCAGGGAGAGCACCTCGGCGCACCGGTCCATGAGGGCGGCCTTGTCCGTGACTCCGCCCAGGTCGAGGACGACGGGGTCGTCAAGCCTCATCCGTGACCACCTCCCGGAAGGTCTCGTAGTGGTCGTCGGTGTAGTAGGTCTCGCCGTTCCGCCCGGTGACGATCCGGCGGGCTCCCCGGTCGCGTTCGCCGGGGGTCCTCACGGTGTACTCGTGGTAGTAGCCGCGCTCCTTGCGGGGCAGGATCCGCTCGAAGTTCGAGAAGACCGTGCCGTCCTTGGCGTACGGGAAGGGCCCGCCGCGCGCGATGAGGGCGAGGGTCTTCCGCGCCTCGGGAGGCAGGTCCGCCGCCCGTACGGTGGGCAGCCCGGAGGTCCCGGTCGGTGCGGCGGTCGCGGTGGTACGGGTGGGCGCCGGGGCGGCCGTACCGGTCCCGCCGCCGCCCGCCGAGGAGCACCCGGCCAGGAGGACGGCGAGGACGAGCGCGAGGAGAACGCGCAGGGGCCGGAGCAACATGTCCCGAACATACCGTTACGGGACGGCTCCGACCCCCGAGGACCGTGCGCGTTCAGCTGCCGTCGGGGTCCTTCCGGTCGAGCGCCGGGTGCGTGCCCGGGCTGGACTCGGTGAGGAGGTAGTCCGCCGCGGCGCGGTCGGTGACCAGGCTGGTGACGAGACCGGAGCGGAGGACCGCGCCGATCGCCGCCGCCTTGCGCTGGCCGCCGGCGATCGCCACGACCTCGGGGATGCGGCGCAGCCGGTCCGCCTCGACGGTGATGCAGCGCTCGCCCAGGTCGCGGCCGACCCGGCGTCCTTCGGCGTCGAAGAGGTGCGCGGACATCTCGGCGGCGACGCCGAGCGAGGCGTAGTGGGCGCGCTCGTCGTCGGAGAGCATGTCGTGGACGGTCGAGATGCCCGGCTCCCAGGAGCCGATGGAGACGCAGGCGACGGTGACCTTGTCGAAGTACTCGAAGGCCCGCGCGATGCCGGTCTGGCTGCGCAGCGCGGCGGCGGTCGCCGGGTCGGGCAGCAGCATGGGCGCGTAGATGGGGTGGGCCTCGCCGCCGGAGACCTGGGCGGCGCGGCGCACGGCCTCGACGGAGCCGCGCTCGGCGGTCCCGGCGTCGTACACGCCGGTGAGCTGGACGACCGTGCAGGGCGGCAGCCGGTCGAGGGCGGCCGCCATGTGGATGGTGGAGCGGCCCCAGGCCAGGCCGAGGACATCGCCCTCGGTGACGAGCTCGCCGAGCAGGTCGGCCGCGACCTCGCCGAGGTTCTCCGGGTCGGGCGACTCGTCGTCGCCCTCCGCCGGGGACTCGACGACGACGGCGTGGCGGAGCCCGTAGCGGGCGCGGAGCGCATCGGAGCGCTCGGCGTCCAGCTCGGCAGGTACGCGGATCTCGATCCGTACGAGGTCGCGCTCCAGGGCGGTCTCCAGGACCCGGGCCACCTTGAAGCGGCTCACGCCGAACTCCTCGGCGATCTGGATCTTGGACTTGCCCTCGAGGTAGAAGCGGCGGGCCATGGCCGCCGCCTGCACCAGCTCCGCGGGGCCCATCCGCAGGGCTGACCGTCCCGCCGACATACCGGCCACCGCGATCTCCTCACTGCTGTTCACATACCGCTGTTCACGTACGGCTGTCGTTCACACTCTGGCTCGCCGTTCATCCTGTCAGAAACGACGAGCCCTGATCAGTCCTGTCGGCGGCCCGACGGACCGCGTTCATCCGCCGGAGGCTCAGTGGCCACACGCCCACGCGGCGGAGGCGGTCGCGGCCTCCGCGCGGGCCCGGAGCGAGGCGACGGCCGCGGCCGGATCGGCCGCTCCGTACACCGCGGAACCGGCGACGAAGACGTCCGCGCCGGCTTCGGCGCACCGCTCGATCGTGGACTCGGCGACCCCGCCGTCGACCTGGAGCCAGAGCTCGAGTCCGTGCTTGGAGATCAGCTCACGGGTGCGGCGGATCTTGGGCAGCATGATGTCGAGGAAGGCCTGGCCTCCGAAGCCTGGCTCGACGGTCATGATGAGCAGCATGTCGAGCTCGGGGAGCAGGTCCTCGAAGGGCTCGATGGGTGTGGCCGGCTTGAGCGCCATGGAGGCCCTGGCGCCCTTGGCCCGGATCTCGCGCGCGAGCCGGACCGGCGCGGCGGCCGCCTCGACGTGGAAGGTCACCGAACCGGCGCCCGCCTCCACGTACTGCGGGGCCCAGCGGTCCGGGTCCTCGATCATGAGATGGCAGTCGAGCGGGGTGTCGGTGGCACGGGCCAGCGACTCCACGATCGGCACGCCCAGCGTCAGGTTGGGCACGAAGTGGTTGTCCATCACGTCGACGTGCAGCCAGTCGGCACCGCCGACGGCCTTCGCCTCATCGGCGAGCCGGGCGAAGTCCGCGGACAGGATGCTGGGGTTGATCTGCGCCATGTGCCAAGCCTCCCACGTTCTTGGGTACTTCTTTGCCGCTCAGCGGTTTCGCATACGGTCCAGACCAATTTCGGTACGAAGCGACGAGTCCAGGACCTGGACGGACCGGGCGATTACGGTCAGATGATCGAGGGGTCGGGCCCCGTCGGTCAGGCGGTCCGGCGCAGCAGCGCCAGATACATGGCGTCCGTACCGTGCAGATGCGGCCACAGCTGGACGTCGGGACCGTCGCCGATCGCCGGGACGCCGGGCAGCAGCGGACGGGCGTCGATCAGCTCGGCGCCGCCCACCTTCTTGAGGACGTCGTCGACGACCACGCGGGTCTCGGCGAGGTGCGGCGAGCAGGTCGCGTACCCCACCACTCCCCCGACGCGCACGGCGCTCAGCGCCTCGGTGAGCAGGGCGCGCTGGAGCGGGGCGAAGCCGTCCAGGTCCTCGGGGCGCCGGCGCCAGCGGGCCTCGGGGCGGCGGCGCAGGGCGCCGAGGCCCGAGCAGGGCACGTCCACGAGGACCCGGTCGAAGGAGCCGGGGCGCCACGGCGGGCGGGTGCCGTCGGCGGCGATCACCTGGTACGGGCCGGGGTTGCCGGCCAGGGCGCGCTCGACCAGGCGGGCGCGGTGCGGCTGCTTCTCGGAGGCGAGCAGGAAGGCGCCGCGCTCGGCCGCGAGGGCGCCGAGCAGGGCGGCCTTGCCCCCGGGGCCGGCGCAGCCGTCGAGCCAGCGGGAGTCGCTGCCCTCCAGGGGCGCGTTCGCGAGGGCGATCGCGACGAGCTGGCTGCCCTCGTCCTGGACGCCGGCCCGGCCCTCCTTGACGGCCTCGATGGCTCCGGGCTCGCCGCCCTCGGCCATCCGCAGGGCGTAGGGCGACCAGCGGCCCGGCAGGGTCTCGGTGGCGGCGGCGAGCTCCTCTGTGGTGGAGCGGCCGGGGCGGGCGACGAGGGTGACCTCGGGGCGCTCGTTGTCCGCCTCCAGGAGGTCCTCGATGCCGGCGCGGCCGCCGCCGAGGGAGTCCCAGAGCGCCGAGACGACCCAGCGGGGGTGGGAGTGGACGACGGCGAGGTGGTCCTCGGCGTCCTGGTCGTACGGCGGGGCGACCTGCTCGACCCAGGCGTCGAGGTCCTGCTGCGAGATCTTCCGCAGCACGGCGTTCACGAACTTGGCGCGCCCGTCGCCGAGCACCACGCGGGCCAGCTCGACGCTGGCGGAGACGGCGGCGTGGGTGGGGATCCGGGTCCCGAGGAGCTGGTGGGCGCCGAGTGACAGCACGTCGAGGACGGGCGGGTCGACCTCGCGCAGCGGCCGGTCGATGCAGGCCGCGATGATCGCGTCGTACGTGCCCTGTCGGCGCAGCGTCCCGTACACGAGCTCGGTCGCGAGCGCCGCGTCCCGCCCGTCGAACTTCTCGGGCCCCTCCTTCTCCCGCGCCTTCTTCAGCAGCGGCGGCAGCACCAGGTTCGCGTAGGCGTCCCGCTCGTCCACCGCCCTCAGCGCCTCGAACGCCAGCATGCGGACGGGGTCCTTCTGGGGCCTCCGGTAGGGCTTGTGGGGACGGCGACGTGCCTGCTCGCTCAAAGGTGCTCCGCGTGACGAAATGAAGAGGGTCGAACCCTCTCAGCCTACGTCCGCCCGCCTCCCCCGCGGAAAACAGGCCTCCCGCACGGTCCACGCCTCGCCTGCGATCGGGCGGACGGCCGGCTCGCTCCCGCCGCCGTCCGCCTCGAAGGCGACGCGCACGGGCGGCCACCACGCACCGGCGGCTACGCCCCCAGTCGTTCGCCCGGGGCGATGCGGACGCCGCGGGCCCAGTCGGCGGCCTTCATCGGCTTCTTGCCCTGGGGCTGGACCCAGAGGAGTTCGACGGCGTACGAGCCGGTGCCCGCGTACACGTTGTTCTTGCCGGCCGCGAGCTCGCCCGGGGCGAGGTCGGTGCGGTCCGGGAGCGGGGTGACCTGGATCAGCTTGAGGCGTTCGCCGCGAAAGACCGTCCAGGCGCCCGGGGCCGGGGTGCAGCCGCGGACCACCCGGTCGACCCGGAGCGCGGGGGCGGCGAAGTCGACCTGGGCGTCCTCGACCTGGATCTTCGGGGCGAGCGTGATGCCCTCGATCGGCTGCGGGACGGCCTTGAGCGTGCCGTCCTCGATGCCGTCCATGGTCGCGGCGAGCAGTCCGGCGCCCGCGAAGGCGAGCCGGGTGAGCAGGTCGCCGCTGGTGTCGGTGGGGCGGATGTCCTCGGTGACGACGCCGTAGACCGGGCCGGCGTCGAGGCCCTCCTCGATGAGGAAGGTCGACGCGCCCGTCACCTGGTCGCCGGCCATCAGGGAGTGCTGCACGGGCGCCGCGCCGCGCCAGGCGGGCAGCAGCGAGAAGTGCAGGTTGACCCAGCCGCGGGCGGGGATGTCGAGGGCGACCTTGGGCAGCAGCGCGCCGTAGGCGACGACCGGGCAGCAGTCCGGGGCGATCTCCCGCAGGCGGGCGAGGAACTCCTCGTCGCGGGGCCTGTTCGGCTTCAGGACCTCGATCCCGGCCTCCTCCGCCCGCTGGGCCACCGGACTGGCGACGAGCCGCCGGCCGCGCCCCGCGGGGGCGTCCGGCCGGGTGACCACGGCGGCCACCTCGTGCCGCCCGGAGGCGAGCAGGGCGTCCAGGGCGGGAACGGCGACCTCGGGGGTGCCTGCGAAGACGAGCTTCATGGGTGGCGACTGCCTGTCTCTCCGGGGGCGTTGCGGGCAGCGCACCAGTCTAGGCGGCCGGGAAGGAACGGGCGCACGGAGGACGTGGGCCCCCCGCCAGGGGGGCTCACGGCAGGAAGAGCGCCCCGCGCATATGCGTGTACGCCCCCGCAGCGTGACCCCAGCCCCGGTGACGCGTTGGTCAAGAGAGATTGACCGAATCGGGCCGCTGTTCCCCCATGCGGCCCGCCCCCTTAAACGCCGGTTCGAGAGGCTTTCACATGGCCGACCACGCAACCCACGACGCCCAAGCCCGGGCAAGTCTGCATCTGTTGGTGCGGGACATCGAGCGGGTCCGGCGGCAGGTGGACGCACTGCGCACGCTCACGGCCCAGCTGGGCAATGTCTACCGCCCTCGCCGCTCCGGCCCGTCGACGGGCTTCGTCGTCTACGGGCGCGCGCCCGCCCCGACCGTACGTCTCGCCCAGGAGCTGCGGGACAGTGTCGAGACCCTGGTGACCGCGGCGGTCGACTTCGACCGCTCGCTCGGGTTCTCCTGGGACGCGGTGGGTTCCGCGCTCGGGGTCACCAAGCAGGCCGTCCACCGCCGCTACGGCGCCCGCCGCGCGCCCCAGCAGGGCGTGGCCGTGGAGCAGGAGCACGCGGTGGAGCCGGGTGTCACCCGGACGCTCCCCGCGGTCCCCGCCGCCCGTTCGATGCCGCCGCAGCCCACTTCGGGCAGCGCCGCCCTCCGCGAGGACCCGCGCCCGCCGGCCTTCCCCGGCCCGCGCAACGGCTGACCCCGGAGCTCCTGACGGCCGCCCGCCCCGCAAGGGGTGGGCGGCCGTTGCCGTGTCAGCCGATGTCCGGCGGGTCCACCCGGATCCGCACCGGATCCCCGCCGCCGCGCGCGAGCCGCCCCGCGCGGGCCTGCTTGAGGGAGGCCGCGAGGGCCGCGCCGCTGCCGGGCGGGACCCGGACCAGGGCCCGCTCCCACTGCTCGCCCGGCGGCGGGTCGCCCGGTCTGCGGGGGCCGCCGGGGCGGACGACGGGCAGCGGCACGGGTCCGAGGACCTCGGCGTCGGCGGGGAGCCCGGCCGCCGCGAGGAAGCCCTCGACGGCCTCCGGCGGCCCGGTGACGGCGGCCATCCGGGAGACCGGCGGGAAGCCCAGCTCGGCCCGCTCGGCCAGCTCCCGCCGGGCGTGCCCGACGGGGTCCCAGCGGACGAGCGCCTGGACGGGCCGCAGGGTCGGTTCGGCGACCACGACGACGGTGCCGCCCTCGGCCTGGCCGCGGACCAGCGAGGCCGCGTCGATCCAGCGCCGCAGCGCCTCCTCGCCCGCGCGCAGGTCGGGCCGGCCGAGCATGGCCCAGCCGTCGAGGAGCAGCGCGGCCGCGTAGCCGCCCTCGGCGACGGGTTCGGCGCCGGGGGTGGAGACGACGAGCGCCGGGCGGCCGGGCACGCTGTCCAGGACGTGATCGCGTCCGGAGGTCCGTACCGGAACGGCGGGAAACGCCCGGCCGAGCTCCTCCGCGGTCCGCCGGGCGCCGACCACCTGGGCCCGCAGCCGGGTCGAGCCGCACTCCACGCAGTGCCAGTCGGGGGCGCCGCGCCCGCACCAGCCGCACCGCAGCTCCTGCTGCTCGGGGGCCTCCAGGGGTCCGGCGCAGTGCCGGCAGCGGGCGGGCGTGCGGCAGCGCTCGCAGGCCAGCCTCGGCACGTATCCGCGGCGGGGGACCTGCACGAGCACGGGCCCGGTCTTCAGGCCCTCCCGGACGGTCTGCCAGGCGAGCGAGGGCAGCCGGGCTGCGCGCGCGGCCTCGTCGCGGGCGAGCTCGCCGTCGCCGACGGTACGGATCAGGGGCGCGGCCCGGCGGACCTGCTCGCGTCCGGCGTCCAGCGCCTGGGCCCAGCCGGACTCGACGAGCTGGGCGGCCTCGACGGTGCAGCTGGTGGAGCCGAGGAGGAAGGCGCACCGGTCGTGGGCGGCGCGCAGCAGCAGCACGTCGCGCGCGTGGGGCTGGGGGGCGTGCGGTTCGCTGTGGCTGCCGTCGCCGTCGTCCCAGATGAGGACGAGGCCGAGATCGCGTACGGGGGCGAACATCGCGGCCCGGGTGCCGACGACGGCCCGCACGGCGCCGCGCCGCACGGCGAGCCACTGCGCGTACCGCTTCTCGGGGCCGGCCTCGGCGGTGAGCAGCGCGTGCCGGCCCTCCCCCAGGATCTCGGTCAGGGCCGCGTCGACCCGGCCGGCCGCCCGCCCGTCGGGGACGACGACGAGCGCGCCACGCCCGGAGGCGAGGGTCGCGGCCACGGCGCGGGCGATCTCCTGCGCCCAGTACGGCCCGGGCAGCGCGTTCCACACGGCCCGGGGCGCCCCGCCGCGCGCGAGGGAGTCCAGGAACGCCGGCCCCCGCTCGTACCGCGTCCAGCTGCCCGGCTCCGGCGGCCGGGGCGGCGGCAGCGGCTCGGGCGAGGGCTTGCGCTCGGCGGTCGCGTTGCGCGGCGGGACGGCCAGCTGGAGGACGTCGGCGAGGCTGCCCGCGTACCGGTCGGCGACGGCCCGGGCGAGCCCGAGCAGCTCGGGACCGAGGACCGGCTCGGGCGAGACGACGTCGGCGAGCGCGGCGAGCGGCCCCGAGTAGTCCGACTCGGCGCGCCGCTCCACCAGGAAGCCGTCGATGAGCCGACCGCCCTCGCGCCGCCCGCCCCGCACCTGGTGGGCGCCCGCCCCGAACCGCACCCGCACCCGCACCCCGGGCCGGGCGACCTCGTCCAGCTCCTCGGGGACCGCGTAGTCGAAGAACTGGTCCAGGTGGAGCGCCCCCTTGTTCACGACGACCCGCGCGACCGGCAGCTCCTTGGCCAGCGCGGCCCCCCGCCAGGTCCGCGGCTTGGCCCGCGGCACCTTCGCCTTCCGGACGGTCTCCCGGATGAGCGCGAGCTGCTCGGGCTCGTCGGACTTCTCGTTCTCGCTGCTCACAGCCCCATACCTACCAGACGCCACCGACAGCCGGACATGACCGAAGCCCGGCACCCCCTCGGGGGTACCGGGCTTCTTCGCCTGAGGCCTGGATTACAGGCCGGCGGCCTTCTTCAGGGCGTCCACGCGGTCCGTGCGCTCCCAGGTGAAGTCCGGCAGCTCACGGCCGAAGTGGCCGTAGGCGGCGGTCTGGGAGTAGATCGGGCGGAGCAGGTCGAGGTCGCGGATGATCGCGGCCGGGCGGAGGTCGAAGACCTCGGCGATGGCGTGCTCGATCTTGTCCGTCTCGACGGTGTTGGTGCCGAAGGTCTCGACGAAGAGACCGACGGGCTCGGCCTTGCCGATCGCGTAGGCGACCTGGACCTCGCAGCGCGAGGCGAGGCCCGCGGCGACGACGTTCTTGGCGACCCAGCGCATGGCGTAGGCGGCCGAGCGGTCGACCTTGGACGGGTCCTTGCCGGAGAAGGCGCCGCCACCGTGGCGGGCCATGCCGCCGTAGGTGTCGATGATGATCTTGCGGCCGGTGAGGCCGGCGTCGCCCATCGGGCCGCCGATCTCGAAGCGGCCGGTCGGGTTCACGAGCAGGCGGTAGCCGTCGGTGTCGAGCTTGATGCCGTCCTCGACGAGCTGCTTGAGGACGTGCTCGACGACGAACTCGCGGATGTCGGGCGCGAGCAGCGACTCGAGGTCGATGTCCGAGGCGTGCTGCGAGGAGACGACGACCGTGTCGAGGCGGACGGCCTTGTCGCCGTCGTACTCGATGGTGACCTGGGTCTTGCCGTCGGGACGCAGGTACGGGATGGTCCCGTTCTTGCGGACCTCGGTGAGGCGGCGGGAGAGCCGGTGCGCGAGGTAGATCGGGAGCGGCATCAGCTCGGGGGTCTCGTCCGACGCGTAGCCGAACATCAGGCCCTGGTCGCCGGCGCCCTGCTTGTCCAGCTCGTCCTCGTCGCCCTCGACACGCTTCTCGTAGGCGGTGTCGACACCCTGGGCGATGTCCGGGGACTGGGATCCGATGGACACCGACACGCCGCAGGAGGCGCCGTCGAAGCCCTTCTTCGAGGAGTCGTAACCGATCTCGAGGATCTTGTTCCGGACGAGGGTCGGGATGTCCGCCCACGCCTTGGTGGTCACCTCACCGGCGACGTGCACCAGGCCGGTGGTGATCAGCGTCTCGACGGCGACGCGCGAGGTGGGGTCCTCGCGCAGCAGAGCGTCGAGAATGGTGTCGCTGATCTGGTCAGCGATCTTGTCGGGGTGGCCCTCGGTGACGGACTCCGAGGTGAACAGACGACGGGACACAACGCTCCCTGGGGTTGCAGCGGCTGCTGGCTACTCGTGACGCGGACCGGCAGGGGGCTGCGCCCCGCGACGTTCCACGAACAGTCTATCGGTCGTGGTCGTGCAATGGACCAGGTGTCTCGCCTGGCGAATACCAGTGAGCGGGTGGAACCGGTCTCCGGCAAGGCAGACGTGCCCACCCGGGTGGGGCGCAAATCACTCCTGGGGCGGCGTTTCGCGCCTCCGGGCGTGTCTTTCGCGCCGACCTCACCACCCGCCGCGGCGGCGGGCGGATACGTCAGGTCGTGGGGCGCAGCCGCGGCAGGGCCAGGTCCCAGACCGTCTCGGCGAGCGCTTCCTTCGGCCCGTACGGCACGGGGGTCTCGGCACCGTCCGAGGCGAGGACGACGGCCTCGTTCTGCTCGGAGCCGAACGTCTTGCGCTCCCCCACCTCGTTGACGACGAGCAGGTCGCAGCCCTTCCGGCGGAGCTTCGCGCGCCCGTTGGCGAGGACGTCGTCGGTCTCGGCGGCGAATCCGACGACCACCTGGCCGGGGAGGGCGCGGTCGGCGGCCAGCTCGGCGAGGATGTCGGGGTTGCGGACGAGTTCGATCGTGGGCGCGCCGCCGTCGTCCGTCTTCTTGATCTTGCCCGGGGCGTAGACGGCCGGGCGGAAGTCGGCGACGGCGGCGGCCATCACGACCGCGTCGGCGTCGGCGGCGGCCTTGAGGACGGCCTCGCGGAGCTGGACGGCGGTGCCGACGTGGACGACGTCGACGCCGGCCGGGTCGGCGATTCCGGTGTTCGCCTCGACGAGGGTGACCCGGGCGCCGCGGGCCGCGGCGGCCTTCGCGAGGGCGTAGCCCTGCTTCCCGGAGGAGCGGTTGCCGAGGTAGCGGACGGGGTCGAGGGGTTCGCGGGTGCCGCCGGCGCTGACGACGACGTGGCGTCCCGCGAGGTCGGGGGTGGTCACGCCGCGCGCCAGGATCCTCTTGCAGATCTCGAAGATCTCCCCCGGGTCCGGGAGCCGGCCCTTGCCGGTGTCGACGCCGGTGAGGCGGCCGACGGCGGGCTCGATGACGACGGCGCCGCGGCGGCGCAGGGTGGCCACGTTCTCCTGGGTCGCCGGGTGCTCCCACATCTCGGTGTGCATGGCGGGGGCGAAGACGACCGGACAGCGCGCGGTGAGCAGCGTGTTGGTGAGCAGGTCGTCGGCGAGGCCGTGGGCGGCCTTGGCGAGCATGTCGGCGGTGGCGGGGGCGACGACGACGAGGTCGGCGGCCTGGCCGATCCGCACGTGCGGGACCTCGTGGACGGACTCCCACACCTCGGTGGAGACCGGGTTGCCGGAGAGCGCGGACCAGGTGGCGGCGCCGACGAAGTGGAGGGCGGAGTCGGTGGGCACGACGCGCACGTCGTGGCCCGACTCGGTCAGCCGGCGCAGCAGCTCGCACGCCTTGTAGGCGGCGATGCCGCCGCTCACGCCCAGGACGACCTTCGGCTTGGCCACCACGCTCACTGTTGCTCCCCGCACTCGGATGCGTACGACTCCATGAGACACCACAGGCCCGGCGGATGTTCCGCCGGGCCTGTGGTGACAAGCGTTACAACGTGGGTTGCTCTACTGAGCGGGGTCCGCGATCTTCTCCGAGGTCAGCAGGCCCGCGTTGATCTCGCGCAGCGCGATCGAGAGCGGCTTCTCGTGGACGTGGGTGTCGACCAGCGGACCCACGTACTCCAGCAGGCCCTCGCCGAGCTGGGAGTAGTACGCGTTGATCTGACGCGCGCGCTTGGCCGCGTAGATCACGAGGCTGTACTTCGAGTCCGTGGCCTCGAGCAGCTCGTCGATCGGCGGGTTGATGATGCCCTCGGGCGCGGTGATGGAAGAGGACACGCTCTACCTTCCGAAGATGGAAAAAAGATCAGACAACGTGCATCAACGTTAGCAGCTCGCGTGCGACGTCCTCGACGGAGGTGTTGACGAGGGTGGTGTCGAACTCCGATTCGGCGGCCAGTTCGACCTTCGCGGCCTCGAGACGGCGCTCGATGACCTCCGGCGACTCGGTGCCGCGGCCGGTGAGCCGGCGGACCAGCTCCTCCCAGCTCGGAGGGGCGAGGAAGACCAGCTGGGACTCCGCCATGGAGTCCTTCACCTGACGGGCGCCCTGGAGGTCGATCTCCAGGAGTACGGGCTCGCCGGAGTCGAGACGCTCCAGGACGGCGCCGCGCGGGGTGCCGTAGCGGTTGCCCGCGAACTCGGCCCACTCGAGGAGCTCACCGTTGGCGATCAGCTTGTCGAACTCGTCGTCCGAGACGAAGAAGTAGTGGACGCCGTGCTTCTCGCCGGGGCGGGGCTTCCGTGTCGTCGCCGACACCGAGAGCCAGACCTCGGAGTGGACCTTGCGCATATGAGCGACGACCGTGCTCTTGCCGACCCCTGAGGGGCCGGAGAGCACGGTCAGCCGCGGACGTACCTCTGCTGCCATGCAGCGATTATTCCAGCTTTACCGGCGTGCCCGGGACGCGTGTCCCGGATCCGAAGCCGGACCGGTCACCCGGTCAGGCGCCGGTGCTGCCGAACTCGCGCTCCAGGGAGGCGATCTGGTTGGAGCCGAGACCACGGACGCGGCGGCTCTCGGAGATGCCGAGGCGCTCCATGATCTGCTTGGCGCGGACCTTGCCGACGCCCGGCAGGGACTCGAGCAGCGCGGAGACCTTCATCTTGCCGATGACGTCGTTCTCCTGGCCGGTCTTGATGACCTCGTGGAGGGAGGCGCCGGAGTGCTTGAGTCGATTCTTGACCTCGGCCCGCTCCCGGCGAGCCGCGGCGGCCTTTTCGAGCGCGGCTGCGCGCTGTTCAGGGGTAAGGGGCGGAAGAGCCACGCCTACGTCACCTCGGATGTCGATCTGTCGGATACGGACCGGTGAGGAACCTAGTCGCCCCACACCAGTGGAGCAACGATCAACGGTGTGGTCGTTGAACGCCTGCTCTGCTCCGGAGACTAGCGGCCGATGCCGCTCCAGTCAGCGAGAACGACGGAAAAGTCCTGGTCAGCATCGACCGACCAGGACTTTTCCGGCATAACGACCCGGTTTTGAGCCAAGATTTCGTCAAGTAGTGAGACGGCTCACCGCCGGGCGCCCCGTCCGCTCCGACCTGCGGATTGTCCGGGAGACCGGTCAGCCGGCGACGGCCGCGCGGATCTCGTCCGCGTAGCGGTGCGCCGAGTCCCGCAGGGCGGTCACGTCCGGTCCGTTCCTGAGGACCCCGCGGCTGACGTTCGGGACGACGTTGCGGACCGCCGCGCCGAAGACGGCCGGGAGGTCGGCGGGGGTCGCGCCCTGGGCGCCGATGCCGGGGGCGAGGAGCGGCCCGTTGATGTCCAGGTCGAAGGAGGACAGGTCGCCGAGGGTGGCGCCGACGACCGCGCCGAAGGAGCCCATCGGGGTCTCCCCCGCGTTCTCCTCGGCGAGGTGGGCGAGCATGGTCGCGCCGATCGTCCGGCCGTCCTCGCGGACGGCTCGCTGGACCTCCGCGCCCTCCGGGTTGGAGGTGAGGGCCAGCACGAAGAGTCCGGCGCCGGACTCCCGGGCCAGGTCGACGGCCGGCTTCAGGGCGCCGTAGCCGAGGTACGGGGAGACCGTCAGGGCGTCGGAGAAGAGCGGGGAGTCCTTGCGCAGGAAGGTCTCGGCGTAGGCGGCCATCGTGGAGCCGATGTCGCCGCGCTTGGCGTCCATGACGACCAGGCCGCCGGCGGCCCGCAGATCGGCGGTGGCGCGCTCCAGGACGGCGATGCCGCGCGAGCCGAAGCGCTCGAAGAAGGCGGACTGCGGCTTGAAGACGGCCACGGTCTCGGCGAGGGCCTCGACGACGGTGAAGGTGAAGCGCTCGAGTCCGGCGATGTCGTCGCTCAGGCCCCAGGAGTCGAGCAGGGCGGCGTGCGGGTCGATGCCGACGCAGAGCGGACCGCGCTCGTCCATGGCGGTACGCAGGCGGGTGCCGAAGGAGAGAGTCACTTGGTGGTGGCCTTTCGGTTGTCGGCGCCGACGGCCTCGGCGAGGGTGGCGTACGGGGAGGCCGCGAGGCGCGCGGCGAGGCCCTTGTGGATCGCGCGGGCGTAGAACGGGCCCTCGTAGATGAAGGCGCTGTAGCCCTGGACGAGGGTGGCGCCGGCGAGGATGCGCTGCCAGGCGTCCTCGGCGTTCTCGATGCCGCCGACGCCGACCAGGACGAGACGGTCGCCCACGCGCGCGTGGAGGCGGCGCAGGACGGCCAGGGAGCGCTCCTTGACGGGCGCGCCGGACAGTCCGCCGGTCTCCTTGATCAGCGCCGGGTCGGACTTCAGGCCGAGGCCCTCGCGCGCGATGGTGGTGTTGGTGGCGATGATGCCGTCGAGGCCGAGCTCCAGGGCGAGGTCGGCGACCGCGTCGACGTCCTCGTCGGCCAGGTCGGGGGCGATCTTGACCAGGAGCGGGACGCGCCGGTCGGTGACCGTGCGGTCGGCGGCCTCGCGGACGGCCGTGAGGAGCGGGCGCAGGGACTCGGTGGCCTGGAGGTTGCGGAGGCCGGGGGTGTTCGGCGAGGACACGTTGACGACGAGGTAGTCGGCGTGCGCGGCGAGGCGCTCGGTGGACTTCACGTAGTCGGCGGCGGCCTCGGCCTCGGGGACGACCTTGGTCTTGCCGATGTTGACGCCGACGACGGTCCTGAAGACCGCCTTGCGGGCGCCCAGGCGCTCGGCGACCGCGGCGGAGCCCTCGTTGTTGAAGCCCATGCGGTTGATCAGGGCGCGGTCCGGGACGAGCCGGAAGAGGCGCTTCTTGGGGTTGCCGGGCTGGGCCTCGCCGGTGACGGTGCCGATCTCGACGTGGTCGAAGCCGAGCATCGACATGCCGTCGATGGCGACGGCGTTCTTGTCGAAGCCGGCGGCGAGCCCGAAGGGGCCGTGCATCCGCAGGCCGAGGGCCTCGGTGCGCAGCTCCTTGTAGCGGGGCGCGAGGACGGCGGCGACGAAGGTGCGGAGCACGGGGATGCGGGCGGCGAGGCGGATCCACCGGAAGGCCATGTAGTGGGCCTGCTCGGGGTCCATCCGCTTGAAGACCAGGTTGAAGAAGAACTTGTACATGTGTCTGTCGTCCAGGTGTGCTCATGACGAGGGGGACACCGCAGTCCTGCCGGTGTCCCCCTCCTCGTACGGGCTGCTAGTCGCGGGCCGCGGTCAGGTGCTCCGCGTGCTCCTGGAGCGAGCGGACGCCCACGTCGCCGTGGTTGAGCGCGTCGATGCCCTGGACGGCCGCGGCGAGCGCCTGGACCGTGGTGAGGCAGGGCACGCTGCGCGCCACCGCGGCCGTACGGATCTCGTAGCCGTCGAGGCGGCCGCCGGTGCCGTACGGGGTGTTGACGATCAGGTCGACCTGGCCGTCGTGGATGAGCTGGACGATGGTCTTCTCGCCGTTCGGGCCTTCGCCCTCGCTGAGCTTGCGGACGACCGTGGCGTTGATGCCGTTGCGCTTGAGGACCTCGGCGGTGCCGGAGGTGGCGAGCAGCTCGAAGCCGTGGGCGACGAGCTCGCGGGCCGGGAAGATCATCGAGCGCTTGTCGCGGTTGGCGACCGAGATGAACGCGCGGCCCTTGGTGGGCAGCGGGCCGTACGCGCCGGCCTGCGACTTGGCGTAGGCCGTGCCGAAGACCGCGTCGATGCCCATGACCTCGCCGGTGGAGCGCATCTCCGGGCCGAGGACGGTGTCGACGCCGCGGCCGTGCACGTCGCGGAAGCGCGACCACGGCATCACGGCCTCCTTGACGGAGATCGGCGCGTCGAGCGGCAGGGTGCCGCCGTCGCCGTTCTTCGGCAGCAGGCCCTCGGCGCGCAGCTCGGCGATGGTGGCGCCGAGCGAGATGCGGGCGGCGGCCTTCGCGAGCGGCACGGCGGTCGCCTTCGAGGTGAAGGGGACCGTCCGGGAGGCACGCGGGTTGGCCTCGAGGACGTACAGGATGTCGCCGGCCATGGCGAACTGGATGTTGATCAGGCCGCGGACGCCGACGCCCTTGGCGATGGCCTCGGTGGAGGCGCGCAGGCGCTTGATGTCGAAGCCGCCGAGGGTGATCGGGGGCAGCGCGCAGGCCGAGTCGCCGGAGTGGATGCCGGCCTCCTCGATGTGCTCCATGACGCCGCCGAGGTAGAGCTCCTCGCCGTCGTAGAGCGCGTCGACGTCGATCTCGATGGCGTCGTCGAGGAAGCGGTCGACCAGGACCGGCCGGGTGGGGCTGATCTCGGTGGACTCGGCGATGTACGACTCCAGGCGGGCCTCGTCGTACACGATCTCCATGCCGCGGCCGCCGAGCACGTACGAGGGGCGTACGAGGACGGGGTAGCCGATCTCGTCGGCGATGGCCTTGGCGCCGGCGAAGGTGGTCGCGGTGCCGTGCTTCGGCGCGGGGAGCCCGGCCTCGGCGAGGACGCGGCCGAAGGCGCCGCGGTCCTCGGCGGCGTGGATGGCCTCCGGGGAGGTGCCGACGACCGGCACGCCGTTGTCCTTGAGCGCCTGCGACAGACCCAGCGGGGTCTGGCCGCCGAGCTGGACGACGACACCGGCGACGGGGCCGGCGAGGGTCTCGGCGTGGACGATCTCCAGCACGTCCTCGAGCGTCAGCGGCTCGAAGTACAGGCGGTCGGAGGTGTCGTAGTCCGTCGAGACGGTCTCCGGGTTGCAGTTGACCATCACGGTCTCGTAGCCGGCGTCGCTCAGGGCGAAGGAGGCGTGGACGCAGGAGTAGTCGAACTCGATGCCCTGGCCGATGCGGTTCGGGCCGGAGCCCAGGATGATCACGGCGGGCTTCTCGCGCGGGGCGACCTCGCTCTCCTCGTCGTACGAGGAGTAGAAGTACGGGGTCTTGGCGGCGAACTCGGCGGCGCAGGTGTCGACCGTCTTGTAGACCGGGCGGACGCCGAGGGCGTGCCGGACCTCGCGGACGACGTCCTCGCGCAGGCCGCGGATCTCGGCGATCTGGACGTCGGAGAAGCCGTGGCGCTTGGCCTCGGCGAGGAGCTCGGGCTCCAGCTTCTCGGCGGCGGCCAGCTCGTCGGCGATCTCCTTGATCAGGAAGAGCTGGTCGACGAACCACGGGTCGATCTTCGTGGCGTCGAAGACCTCCTGCGGGGTGGCGCCGGCGCGGATGGCCTGCATGACGGTGTTGATGCGGCCGTCGGTCGGGCGGACCGCCTCGCGCAGCAGCTCCGCCTTGTCGCCGGGCTCGCCGACGAAGGTGAACTGCGAGCCCTTCTTCTCCAGGGAGCGCAGGGCCTTCTGGAGCGCCTCGGTGAAGTTGCGGCCGATGGCCATGGCCTCGCCGACCGACTTCATCGTGGTGGTGAGGGTGGAGTCGGCCTGCGGGAACTTCTCGAAGGCGAAGCGCGGGGCCTTGACGACGACGTAGTCGAGCGTGGGCTCGAAGGACGCCGGGGTCTTCTCCGTGATGTCGTTCGGGATCTCGTCGAGCGTGTAGCCGACGGCGAGACGGGCCGCGATCTTGGCGATCGGGAAGCCGGTCGCCTTGGAGGCGAGCGCCGAGGAGCGGGAGACGCGCGGGTTCATCTCGATGACGATGACCCGGCCGTCGTCGGGGTTGATCGCGAACTGGATGTTGCAGCCGCCGGTGTCGACGCCGACCTCGCGGATGATCGCGATGCCGATGTCGCGGAGGCGCTGGTACTCGCGGTCCGTGAGCGTCATCGCCGGGGCGACGGTGATCGAGTCACCGGTGTGGACGCCCATCGGGTCGAAGTTCTCGATGGAGCAGACGACCACGACGTTGTCGTGCTTGTCGCGCATGAGCTCCAGCTCGTACTCCTTCCAGCCGAGGATGGACTCCTCCAGGAGCACCTCGGTGGTCGGGGAGAGCGTGAGGCCCTGGCCGGCGATGCGGCGCAGCTCTTCCTCGTCGTGGGCGAAGCCGGAGCCGGCGCCGCCCATCGTGAAGGAGGGGCGGACGACGACGGGGTAGCCGCCGAGCGTCTCGACGCCCTTGAGGACGTCGTCCATGGAGTGGCAGATGACGGAGCGGGCGGACTCGCCGTATCCGATCTTGGCCTTGACGGCCTCGACGACGCCCTTGAAGAGGTCGCGGTCCTCGCCCTTGTTGATGGCCTCGACGTTGGCGCCGATGAGCTCGACGCCGTACTTCTCGAGGACACCCTGCTCGTGCATGGAGATCGCGGTGTTGAGCGCGGTCTGGCCACCGAGGGTGGGCAGGAGCGCGTCGGGGCGCTCCTTGGCGATGATCTTCTCGACGAACTCGGGGGTGATCGGCTCGACGTAGGTGGCGTCGGCGATCTCCGGGTCGGTCATGATCGTGGCCGGGTTGGAGTTGACCAGGATCACCCGCAGGCCCTCGGCCTTGAGGATGCGGCAGGCCTGGGTGCCGGAGTAGTCGAACTCGGCGGCCTGGCCGATGACGATCGGGCCGGAGCCGATGACCAGGACGGACTGGATATCGGTGCGCTTAGGCACGCTCGGCCTCCATCAGGGATACGAAGCGGTCGAAGAGGTACGCGGCGTCGTGCGGGCCCGCGGCCGCCTCGGGGTGGTACTGGACGGAGAAGGCCGGCTGGTCGAGCAGCTGGAGGCCTTCGACGACCTGGTCGTTCAGGCAGACGTGGGAGACCTCGGCACGCCCGTAGGGGGTGTCGGAGACCTTGTCGAGGGGCGCGTCGACGGCGAAGCCGTGGTTGTGCGCGGTGACCTCGACCTTGCCGGTGGTGCGGTCCTGCACGGGCTGGTTGATGCCCCGGTGGCCGTACTTCAGCTTGTAGGTGCCGAAGCCGAGCGCGCGGCCGAGGATCTGGTTGCCGAAGCAGATGCCGAAGAGCGGCGTCCTGCGCTCCAGCACGGCCTGCATGACGGCGACGGGGCCGTCCGCGGTGGCCGGGTCGCCGGGGCCGTTGGAGAAGAACACACCGTCGGGGTTGACGGCGTAGATGTCCTCGGCGGTGGCGGTGGCGGGCAGCACGTGGACCTCGATGCCGCGCTCGGCCATCCGGTGCGGGGTCATGCCCTTGATGCCGAGGTCGACGGCGGCGACGGTGAACTTCTTCTCGCCGATCGCGGGGACGACGTACGTCTCCTTGGTGGCGACCTCGGCGGAGAGGTTCGCGCCCTTCATCTGGGGCTGCGCCTGGACCTTGGCGAGCAGCGTGGCCTCGTCGGCGACCGCGTCGCCGGAGAAGATGCCGACGCGCATGGCGCCGCGCTCGCGCAGGTGGCGGGTGAGGGCGCGGGTGTCGATGCCGGAGATGCCGACGACGCCCTGGCGCTCCAGCTCCTCGTCCAGCGAGCGCTGGGAGCGCCAGTTGGAGGAGACGCGGGCGGGGTCGCGGACGACGTAGCCGGAGACCCAGATGCGGCCGGACTCGGGGTCCTCGTCGTTGACGCCGGTGTTGCCGACGTGCGGGGCGGTCATGACCACGACCTGGCGGTGGTACGACGGGTCGGTGAGGGTCTCCTGGTAGCCGGTCATGCCGGTGGAGAACACGGCCTCGCCGAAGGTCTCCCCCACGGCCCCGTAGGCGCGGCCGCGGAAGGCGCGGCCGTCCTCCAGGACGAGTACGGCGGGAGCCTTGGCGGCTCCCCTGGTGGAGGTCGTCATCGTGCGATGCCTTCCGTCGTGGTGGTTACGGCGTTCATGGAGTTGATGGCCTCGACCCAGGCCGTGTGCTCGGCCGCGCGGTCGGAGCGGAAGCCGGAGTCGAGCAGCTTGCCGCCGTGCTCCCAGGTGACGATCAGGAGCCCGCCCTCGGCGAGGACCTTGCCGGCGATGCCCTTGTCGAGGCGGGCCTCGCGCAGGGCGGCGGCCGGCAGGAAGAAGTCGTTCGCCCCGGGGCGTACGACCTCGATCCCGGCGTCGGTGAGCGTGAGCTCGACGCGGCTGCGGGTGCCGAGGCCGTGGGCGACGATCCGGTCGAGCCACTGCCCGGCGGTCGTGGACCCGTGGTAGCGCCCGCTGAGAGTCAGTCTCGCCTCACCGGTCGTGTCCGGCGCGGTGGGGAGCTCGGGCAGGTCCGACTGGAGGCTGCCGCGCCACTTCCAGCCCTGGCGCATGAGCCAGTACACGAAGACGACGAACAGCAGCAGTCCGGCGACCCAGCCGAGCCGTCCGGCCCAGTCGGTCACCTCCGCCGATTTCTGCTCGGCAGCCTCTGCGGCGATTGCGATGAGTGGTGTCACGCCAGCTTCCCGTCCACGACCGTTGCCCGGCCCCGCAGGAAGGTGTGGGTGACGCGTCCCGGCAGCTCGCGGCCCTCGTAGGGGGTGTTGCGGCTGCGGGAGGCGAAGTCCGCGGGGTCCACGACACCACGGTAAGCCGGATCGACCAGCGTCAGGTTCGCGGGCTCACCAGCCGAGACGGGGCGTCCGTGGCCCTTGGCCCGTCCGATGCGGGCGGGGGCGAAGGACATGCGCTCGGCGACGCCGGCCCAGTCGAGGAGGCCGGTCTCGACCATCGTCTGCTGGACGACGGAGAGGGCGGTCTCCAGGCCGACCATGCCCATGGCGGCCGCGGCCCACTCGCAGTCCTTGTCCTCGTGGGGGTGCGGGGCGTGGTCGGTGGCGACGATGTCGATCGTGCCGTCGGCCAGCGCCTCGCGGAGGGCGAGGACGTCCTTCTCGGTGCGCAGCGGCGGGTTGACCTTGTAGACGGGGTTGTACGAGCGGACCAGCTCGTCCGTGAGGAGGAGGTGGTGCGGGGTGACCTCGGCGGTGACGTCGATGCCGCGGGACTTGGCCCAGCGGACGATCTCGACGGAGCCGGCGGTGGAGAGGTGGCAGATGTGGACGCGGGAGCCGACGTGCTCGGCGAGGAGGACGTCGCGGGCGATGATCGACTCCTCGGCGACGGCGGGCCAGCCGCCGAGGCCGAGCTCGGCGGAGACGATGCCCTCGTTCATCTGGGCGCCCTCGGTGAGGCGGGGCTCCTGGGCGTGCTGGGCGACGACGCCGCCGAAGGCCTTCACGTACTCCAGGGCGCGGCGCATGATCACGGCGTCGTCGACGCACTTGCCGTCGTCGGAGAAGACGGTGACGCCGGCGGCGGAGTCGTGCATGGCGCCGAGCTCGGCGAGCTTCTTGCCCTCCAGGCCGACGGTGACGGCGCCGATGGGCTGGACGTCGCAGTAGCCGGCCTCCTGGCCGAGGCGGTAGACCTGCTCGACGACGCCGGCGGTGTCGGCGACCGGGTGGGTGTTGGCCATGGCGAAGACGGCCGTGTAGCCGCCGGAGGCGGCGGCGCGGGTGCCGGTGAGGACGGTCTCGGAGTCCTCGCGGCCGGGCTCGCGGAGGTGGGTGTGGAGGTCGACGAGGCCGGGCAGCAGGATCTGGCCGTCGGCCTCGATCACGGTCGCGCCCTCGGCGGCGAGCCCGGTGCCGACCTCGGCGATGGTCTCGCCGTTGATGAGGACGTCCTGGACGTCGCCGCCGAGGACCTGGGCACCGCGGATAAGGATCTTGCTCATGGTTACTTGTTCTCCTCGGTGCGGGTGTGGCTGACGGCGGACTCGTTGCCGCCCAGAAGCAGGTAGAGGACGGCCATCCGGACGGAGACGCCGTTGGCGACCTGCTCGACGACCGTGCAGCGGTCGGAGTCGGCGACCTCGGCGGTGATCTCCATGCCGCGGACCATCGGGCCGGGGTGCATGACGATGGCGTGCTCGGGCATCTTCGCCATCCGCTCGCCGTCGAGCCCGTAGCGGCGCGAGTACTCGCGCTCGGTCGGGAAGAAGGCGGCGTTCATCCGCTCGCGCTGCACACGCAGCATCATCACCGCGTCGGACTTCGGCAGCACGCTGTCGAGGTCGTACGAGATGTCGCAGGGCCAGGTCTCGACGCCGACGGGGACCAGGGTCGGCGGGGCCACCAGGGTGACCTCGGCGCCGAGGGTGTGGAGCAGGTCGACGTTGGAGCGGGCGACCCGGCTGTGCAGGACGTCGCCCACGAGGGTGATGCGCTTGCCGGCGAGGTCCTGGCCGAGGCCGGCGTCGCGGCCGACGAGGCGGCGGCGCATGGTGAAGGCGTCGAGGAGGGCCTGGGTGGGGTGCTGGTGGGTGCCGTCGCCGGCGTTGATGACGGGGGCGTCGATCCAGCCGGAGGTGGCGAGCCGGTAGGGGGCGCCGGAGGCGCCGTGCCGGATGACGACCGCGTCGACGCCCATGGCCTCCAGGGTCTGTGCGGTGTCCTTGAGGGACTCGCCCTTGGAGACGCTGGAGCCCTTGGCCGCGAAGTTGATCACGTCGGCGGAGAGGCGCTTCTCGGCGGCCTCGAAGGAGATGCGGGTCCGGGTGGAGTCCTCGAAGAAGAGGTTGCAGATGGTCCGACCGCGCAGGGTCGGGAGCTTCTTGATGGGCCGGTCGGCCACCCGGGCCATCTCCTCGGCGGTGTCGAGGATCTGGACGGCGTCGTCGCGGGTGAGGTCGGCGGCCGAGATGAGGTGACGCATCATCGGGGTTTCTCTCCGTGGTGGGGAGGTGTGCGGGCATGCGGGGGCGCAGGGGTGTGCCCCGGCCCCGGCGGGGAAGCCGGTCCGGCTAGGAGGCGGGCTTGGAACCGAGCAGGACGGTGTCGCGACCGTCTTCCTCGGCGAGCTGCACCTTGACCGTCTCCCGCAGCGACGTGGGGAGGTTCTTGCCGACGTAGTCGGCGCGGATCGGAAGTTCGCGGTGGCCGCGGTCGACGAGGACCGCGAGCTGGACGGCGCGCGGGCGGCCGATGTCGCCGAGGGCGTCGAGGGCGGCGCGGATGGTGCGTCCGGAGAAGAGGACGTCGTCGACGAGGACGACGAGGCGGCCGTCGATGCCGTCACCGGGGATCTCGGTGCGGCCGATGGCGCGGGCCGGCTTCAGCCGCAGGTCGTCCCGGTACATGGTGATGTCGAGGGAGCCGACCGGGATCTTGGTGCCGGTGATCGATTCGAGCTTCTCGGCGAGCCGGCGGGCGAGGAAGACGCCGCGGGTGGGGATGCCGAGGAGGACCACGTCGTCGGCGCCCTTGGCGCGCTCGACGATCTCGTGGGCGATGCGGGTCAGGACCCGCGCGATGTCGGGGCCCTCGAGAACGGGGCGGGCGTCATCGCCGTGCTGCTGCTGAGTGTCCATGAAAAACGGACCTCCTTCTCCGCCTCACGGGACGGCTCTTAAAGGACGTCGGATTTGCGCCGTTCACTCTACCAGGGGTGGGAGCGGCTTTCTCGTGCACCCCTGCCGCCCCTCCGGGCGCCGTCCCCCGGGAGGGGGCGGTACGGACCATTCGGCTTGACGGGTAGGTGTAACGCTGCGTAACCTCACAGTGAGTTACCAGCCGCGCGGCGCAGCCGCATGTCGTCACAGCGTCCGGGAGCGTTATGTCCAGCGAATACGCAAAGCAGCTCGGGGCCAAACTCCGTGCCATCCGCACCCAGCAGGGTCTGTCCCTCCACGGGGTGGAGGAGAAGTCCCAGGGCCGCTGGAAGGCGGTCGTGGTCGGCTCGTACGAGCGCGGAGACCGCGCGGTGACCGTGCAGCGTCTTGCCGAGCTGGCCGACTTCTACGGGGTGCCGGTGCAGGAGCTCCTGCCGGGCACGACTCCGGGCGGGGCCGCCGAGCCGCCGCCGAAGCTGGTCCTGGACCTGGAGCGCCTGGCCCACGTCCCGCAGGAGAAGGCCGGCCCCCTCCAGCGCTACGCCGCGACGATCCAGTCGCAGCGCGGCGACTACAACGGCAAGGTACTGTCGATCCGCCAGGACGACCTGCGCACGCTCGCCGTCATCTACGACCAGTCCCCCTCGGTCCTCACCGAGCAGCTGATCAGCTGGGGCGTCCTGGACGCGGACGCGCGCCGCGCGGTCGCCCACGAGGACAACTGACCCCCTGCGAGGTCACAGCAGAAACGTACCGCCGGGCCCGTGGACGTCATCCGACGTCCACGGGCCGCTGCTTTCCCCGGAGACCCGGAGCCCCGGAGAGCAGGAGAGCAGGAGGGCGGGCGGGCGGGCCCGTGGGGACGCGGGTACGCGAAGGGGCCCGCAGCACTCGGTGCTGCGGGCCCCTTCGCGTACCGTACGGGGACTAGACGTCCGCGTCCCGGCGCAGGCGCGGCTTCAGGTCCTTGAAGCGCCCCAGCAGGCCGTTGACGAAGGCCGGGGACTCGTCCGTGGAGAACTCCTTGGCGAGCTGCACCGACTCGTCGATCGCGACCGCGTCCGGCGTGCCGTCCTCCCAGATCAGCTCGTACGCACCGAGGCGCACGATGTTCCGGTCGGCGACGGGCATCCGGTCGAGGGTCCAGTCCACCGAGTAGGTCTCGATGAGCTCGTCGATCCGCGCCACGTGGGCCGCGTATCCCTCGACCAGCTGCATGGTGAAGTCGTTGACCGGCGGCTGACGGTCGTCCGACCGCGCGAGCCGGACCTGGTCCGCGAGAACCTCCTGGACGGAGGCGCCACGCTGGTCGGCCTCGAAGAGGATCTGGAAGGCGCGCTTGCGTGCCTTGCTCCGAGCGGCCACGGTTACTTGTTCACCCGGCCGAGGTAGCTGCTGTCGCGGGTGTCGACCTTGACCTTCTCACCGGTGGTGATGAAGAGCGGGACCTGGATCTGGTGACCGGTCTCCAGGATGGCGGGCTTGGTGCCACCGGTGGAGCGGTCGCCCTGGACGCCCGGCTCGGTCTCCTGGATGACCAGCTCGACGGCGGCCGGGAGCTCGACGTAGAGCACCTCGCCCTCGTGCTGCGCGACGGAGGCCGTGAAGCCCTCGATGAGGAAGTTGGCGGCGTCGCCGACGTTCTTCCTGTCGATGTGCAGCTGGTCGTAGGTCTCCATGTCCATGAAGACGAAGTACTCGCCGTCCATGTAGGAGAACTGCATGTCACGACGGTCGATGGTGGCCGTGTCGACCTTCGTGCCGGCGTTGAAGGTCTTGTCGACGACCTTGCCGGAGAGCACGTGCTTGAGCTTCGTGCGCACGAAGGCCGGGCCCTTGCCGGGCTTGACGTGCTGGAACTCGACGACGGACCAGAGCTGGCCCCCGTCGAGCTTGAGCACCATGCCGTTCTTGAGGTCGTTCGTGGAAGCCACGGTTGCGGAATCTCCTGGACTGACGTGGACCTGGGAGGCGTACGCGCCTTACAGCGCGAGCAGCTCCTTGGTCGTGATGGTGAGTAGCTCGGGTCCGCCGTCCGCCTCCTGGCGTACGACGAGCGTGTCATCGATCCGGACTCCGCCCCGGCCCGGGAGGTGGACCCCCGGTTCGACGGTGACCGGCACACAAGCGTCCAGTTTACCCATGGCCGAGGGTGAGAGCTGCGGGTCCTCGTCGATTTCGAGCCCGACACCGTGCCCGGTGAGGGGCACGGCGGCCTCCGCGTGCCCTGCGGCGTCCAGGATCTGGCGGGCCGCCCGGTCCACGTCCCGGTACTCGGCGCCCGGTGCCAGGGACTCGCGTCCGGCCCGCTGAGCGGCGAAGACGAGCTCGTACAGCTCGATCTGCCAGTCGGCGGGGGTGGTGCCGATGACGAAGGTGCGGCCGATCTCGCACCGGTAGCCGCGGTAGTCCGCGCCGAGGCAGACGGAGAGGAAATCGCCCTCCTCGACCCGCCGGTCGGTGGGCCGGTGCCCGCGGCGCCCGGAGTGCGGGCCGGTGCCCACCGAGGTGGGGAAGGCGGCCCCGTCGGCGCCGTGGTCGACGAGCCGCCGCTCCAGCTCCAGGGCGAGGTGGCGCTCGGTCCGGCCCACCAGGATCGACTCCAGGAGCTCGCCGAGGGCCTGGTCGGCGATCTCCGCCGCGATCCGCAGACAGGCGATCTCGTCCTCGTCCTTGACGATCCTGAGCTGTTCCACGGCGCAGGCGAGGTCGGCGAGGCGCAGTCCGGGGCCGACGGAGCCCATGGCCCGGTGCCGGGCGACCGTCAGGTGGTGCTCCTCGACGGCGAGCGCGTCGGCGCCGGCCCGGCGGGCGAGGTCGACGGCCGCGACCGCCGGATCGCCTCCTCCGGTGGGCAGGACCTGCTGCCGGAGCAGTTCGTCGAGCCGCCCGTCGGCCGGTTCGCCACCGGGCGCGACGGGGCAGAGCAGGACGTCCGTCTCCGGCTCCGGCCCGACGAGCAGGACGGCGCCGGGCGGCGAACCACCCGCGAGATAGCGGACGTTGGCGGGACGGGAGACCAGGGCCGCCGGGCTGCCCGCGGCCGCGCACCGGTCGCGCAGCCGCACACGGCGGTCCGCATACACCTCTGACATGCTCCGAGCCTACGAGCCGGGCGCCGGGCCGTCCTGTTCAGAACGGCCGTCCGGGCGCGGTCACCAGGTGGGCGGGCTCGCGATCGCGCGGGCGAGGACGTCGTCGAGGACCCGCGCGGTGGTCTCGACGTCGTACGTGGAGTTGTCGATGATCGGCAGGCCGGAGCCGTACCAGCCGGCCATCCGGCCGTGGATGGCGGCGACCTCCTCGTCGGAGAGGCGCCGGTTGCCGCTGCGCTCGGCGTTGCGCTCCAGGACGATCTCCAGGCCGGGCAGGAGGACGACGGGCAGCAGGCCGGGCCCCACGTGGCGCTTCCAGCCGCCGAGGCCGACGACGGGCCGGTCCGGGAAGACGGCGTCGTCGACGATGCAGGAGATGCCGTTGGCGAGGAAGTTGCGCGCGGCGAAGCCGCAGGTGCGGCGGGCGAGCCGGTACTGCGCCTCGGAGTGCTCGTTCCAGCCGGACTGCGGGTCGGCGAAGCCGGAGCAGACCCACTCGCGGACGTCGTCGAGGCTGATGTGCGCCGTGGGCACGCGGCGGCGCTGGGCCCAGTGCCGGGCGACGGTCGTCTTGCCGGCGCCCGCGGGGCCGATGAGGAGTACGGCGAGGGTCGCCGCGCCCGTCCCGGCTCCGTGCTCCACGGACGGCGCGAGGGGCGCGCTCACGGGCGGCAGCGGAACGTGCCCGGTGAGGTCGCCGCGCGGCGGGACGGCGGAGGGATGCTGCGGCCCGGCGCCGGGGTGCTGAGGAGCGGCGGGGTGCGGCCCGGAACCCGGGTGCTGCGGGGCGCCCGGGTGCGGTCCGGCGACAGGTGCTTGCGGGGCGCCCGGGTGCGGCGCACTCCCCGGGTGGGGGGCCGCCGGATGCTGCGGTATGCCCCCGGGAGCACCCCAGCCCGGCGCCGCGTGCGGGGGCCTCGGGGTGCCGGCCTGGACCGTCGGATGCACACCGAGCCGGGGCTCGGGCGCCGCCCCCGGGTACGGGGCACCCGGCGGGACCGGCGGAGGAACGGGCGGCTGCCCGCCGAGGTCCCCGCCGCCCGCCGGCCCCCCCACTGCGTGCTGCATCCGGTGCCACTCCGTCTCGTACGCCTGTCGGATCCCCGGACCGGTGTCCGTGGACGGCGGAACGTTACCGCCCCCGGCCCCCACGGGGGGAACGGCCGGGGACGCCCCCTGGTGCCCTGCCAGGCCCTGTCCGGCCGTGTCGGGCCGTGTGTCGGGCCGCATCAGGCCGCGTCAGGCCGTGTCAGGCCGCGTCAGTCGGCGAGTTCCTCGGCGAGCGCCCGCAGCGCCAGCCGGTAGGAACCGATCCCGAACCCGGCGACCGTCCCGGTCGCCACGGCCGCGACGACCGAGGTGTGCCGGAACTCCTCGCGGGCGTACGGGTTCGAGATGTGGACCTCGATCAGCGGGGCGGTCCGCTGGGCGGCGGCGTCCCTCATCCCGTACGAGTAGTGCGTGAACGCGCCGGGGTTGATCACCACCGGGATCGAGCCGTCCGCGGCCTCGTGGAGCCAGCGGATCATCTCGCCCTCGTCGTTGGTCTCCCGCACCTCGACGTCGAAGCCGAGCTCCGCGCCGAGGGTCCGGCAGGACTCGACGAGCCCCTTGTACGAGGTGGCGCCGTAGATGTCGGGCTCGCGGGAGCCGAGACGGCCCAGGTTGGGGCCGTTGAGCACCAGAACCGGACGCGTCCCGCTCACGCGGACACCTCGCCGTACGCCGCGACCAGGACGGCCGGGTCCGGGCCCTCCAGGACCGTCGGCTTGCCGATGCCGTCGAGCACGATGAAGCGCAGCAGGTCGCCGCGGGACTTCTTGTCGACCCGCATGGTCTCCAGGAGCTTCGGCCACTGGTCGCCGCGGTAGGTGAGCGGCAGGCCGACGGACTCCAGGATGGCCCTGTGCCGGTCGGCGGTGGCGTCGTCGAGCCGCCCGGCGAGGCGGCCGAGCTCGGCGGCGAAGACCATGCCGACGGAGACGGCGGCGCCGTGGCGCCACTTGTACCGCTCGTTCTTCTCGATGGCGTGGGCGAGGGTGTGGCCGTAGTTGAGGATCTCGCGGCGGCCGGACTCCTTGAGGTCGCCGGAGACGACCTCGGCCTTGACCTTGATCGAGCGGACGAGCAGCTCGGCGGTGTGCGGACCGGCCGGGGTGCGGGCGGCCTGCGGGTCCTCCTCGATGAGGTCGAGGATGACCGGGTCGACGATGAAGCCGGCCTTGATGATCTCCGCGAGCCCGCTGACGTAGTCGTGGACCGGCAGCGAGTCGAGCGCCGCGAGGTCGCAGAGGACCCCGGCGGGCGGGTGGAAGGCGCCGACGAGGTTCTTGCCCTCGGCGGTGTTGATGCCGGTCTTGCCGCCGACGGCCGCGTCGACCATGGCGAGGACGGTGGTCGGCACGGCGATCCAGCGGACGCCCCGCAGCCAGGTCGCGGCCACGAAGCCGGCCAGGTCGGTGGTGGCGCCGCCGCCGACGCCGACGACGACGTCGCTGCGGGTGAAGCCGGTCTGGCCCAGCGCCTTCCAGCAGTAGGCGGCGACCTCGGCGGTCTTGGCCTCCTCGGCGTTCGGCACCTGGATGGCGACCGCCTCGTAGCCCTGCTCGGCGAGGTCGGCGCGGAGCGCCTCGCCGGTGTCGGCGAGCGCCTCCGGGTGGATCACGGCGACCCGCTTGGCCTGGGTGCCGATCAGGCCGGGAAGCTCACCGAGGAGCTGCCGCCCGACCAGTACCTCGTACGGGTCGGTGCCCGCGGAACCGCCGACCTGGATACGGGTCACCTGGTCCTGGTCCGTCATACGTCCTTCAACTCCAGTGCGTCGAGGACCGCCTGGGCGACCTCTTCGGGGGTGCGCTCGTCCGTGCTGACGACGACCCGGGCGACTTCGGTGTACAGATGGCGGCGCGCCTCCATCAGCTCGCGCCACTGGCGGCGCGGGTTGATGGCGAGGAGCGGCCGGGCGGTGTTGAGGCCGACCCGGCGCACGGCCTCCTCGACGTCCATGGAGAGGTACGCGACGGGCAGCCCGGCGAGCAGGGCGCGGGTCCCGGCGTCCAGGATCGCGCCGCCGCCGAGGGCGAGGACGCCCTCGTGCTCGGCGACGGCCGTGGCGACGGCGGCCCGTTCCAGGGCGCGGAAGTGCTCCTCGCCGTCCTCGACGAAGATGTCGGAGATCTCGCGTCCTTCGGCGGCGACGATGTCGGCGTCGGTGTCCCGGTAGGGCGCGCCGAGCCGTTCGGCCAGGAGCGCGCCCACCGTGGACTTGCCGGAGCCCATGGGCCCGACGAGGACGACCAGGGGTCCGGCGGTCACCGGATGTTCAGGTTGTCGAGGTACGACCGGACGTTGCGACGGGTCTCGGGGACCGAGTCGCCGCCGAACTTCTCGACGACCGCGTCCGCGAGGACGAGCGCGACCATGGCCTCGGCGACGATGCCGGCGGCGGGGACGGCGCAGACGTCGGAGCGCTGGTGGTGGGCGGCCGCGGCCTCGCCGGTGGCGACGTCGATCGTGGCCAGGGCGCGCGGGACGGTCGCGATGGGCTTCATCGCGGCGCGGACGCGCAGCAGCTCGCCGGTGGTCAGGCCGCCCTCGGTGCCGCCGGAGCGGCCGGAGGTGCGCTTGATGCCGTCCTCGGTGCGCACGATCTCGTCGTGGGCCTGCGAGCCGGGCACCCGGGCGAGGTCGAAGCCGTCGCCGACCTCGACGCCCTTGATGGCCTGGATGCCCATGAGGGCGGCGGCGAGCCGGGCGTCGAGACGACGGTCCCAGTGGACGTGCGAGCCGAGCCCGACGGGCACGCCGTAGGCGAGGACCTCGACGACGCCGCCGAGGGTGTCGCCGTCCTTGTGGGCCTGGTCGATCTCCGCGACCATCGCCTTCGACGCGTCGGCGTCGAGGCAGCGGACCGGGTCGGCGTCGAGCTTCTCGACGTCGGCGGGGGTCGGGTAGAGGCCGTAGGGGGCCTTGGCGGCCGCGAGCTCCACGACGTGGCTCACGATCTCGATGCCGGCGGCCTCCTTGATGAAGGACCGGGCGACGGCGCCGAGGGCGACACGGGCGGCGGTCTCGCGGGCGCTGGCGCGCTCCAGGATCGGCCGGGCCTCGTCGAAGCCGTACTTCTGCATGCCGGCGAGGTCGGCGTGGCCGGGCCGGGGCCGGGTCAGGGGCGCGTTGCGGCCCGTCTCCTTGAGCTCCGAGGGGTCGACCGGGTCGGCCGACATGACCTTCTCCCACTTGGGCCACTCGGTGTTGCCGACCATGACGGCGATCGGGGATCCGAGGGAGAGTCCGTGCCGGACGCCGCCGAGGAAGGTGACCTCGTCCTGCTCGAACTTCATGCGGGCGCCACGCCCATAGCCGAGGCGTCGCCGCGCGAGGTGGTCCGCCACCAGCTCAGTGGTGACCGGGACGCCGGCGGGAAGACCCTCCAGCGTCGCGACCAGCGCGGGTCCGTGGGATTCCCCAGCGGTCAGCCAACGCAACCTGCTCAACGATGCTCCTCATGCTCGCGCCTGGGCACTGCAACGACGCGGCCGGGTGCGCGGCCCTGGCCCGCCACCCCGATCCTCCCACGTCCGGGGGACGAACCGGCCCTCCGGTCCAGCTATCGGACGTCGGCCTCGCTCTCCTGGACCGCCTCGCCGCTCCCGTGGTCGGCCCCGCTGCGCTCCAGGGGCGCGCCGAACCGCTCGCGCAGCCAGCCGAGGCCGTGGTGGACGAGCAGGGTGCAGCCCAGCGCGAGCAGGGGATACCTCACCCATTCGGGCAAGTCGTGGCGGAACCCCATGACGACCGCGCGCACGATGTCCCAGGACACGCTCCACCGCGACGCCAGGACGAATTCCCCACCCGTGTCCACTACCGCTCCCCCGTGATCGACTCGGTACGGGTGGAGCCTACCGAGCCGCCAGCGCCTGCTCCCCCGCCGCCCGCATGGCCGCCAGCGGGGCCTTCGGGACGCCGGTCATCTGCTCGACCTGGAGGACGGCCTGGTGGACGAGGAGGTCGAGGCCGCCGACGACCTTGCCGCCACGGTCGGACCAGGCGGCCGCGAGGGCCGTCGGCCAGGGGTCGTACAGGACGTCGAAGAGGGTGCCGACCCGGTCGGGGACGTCGTTCGCCAGGGCGTTGGTGGTGCCGGCCGGGGTGGTCGCGATGACCAGCGGCTCGTCGAAGGCCTCCGCCGCGCGCTCCCAGTCGGCGGTACGGACGTCCACGTCGAGCCGCTCGCCCCAGCCGCGCATCTCCTCGGCCCGCGCCTCGCTCCGTACGTACGCGGTGACGGGGCCGGCGCAGATCCGGGCGAGGGCGGCGAGCGCGGAGGAGGCGGTGGCACCGGCGCCGAGGACGGCAGCCGACTCCACCTTCTCGACGCCCCGCTCGCGCAGGGCGGCGATCATGCCGGGGATGTCGGTGTTGTCACCGAACCGGCGCCCGTCCTCGCGGAAGACGACGGTGTTGACGGCCTCCACGGAGGCGGCCGTGTCGCTGATCTCGTCGAGCAGCGGGATGATCGCCCGCTTGAGCGGCATGGTCAGCGAGAGCCCGGCCCAGCTGTCGTCCAGCTCCCCGACGAAGCCGGGCAGCCCGGCCTCGTCGACCTCGAACCGGTCGTACGCCCAGTCGTCGAGCCCGAGCGCGGCGTACGCGGCGCGGTGCAGGACCGGGGAGAGCGAGTGGGCGATGGGGGATCCCAGTACCGCCGCTCGGCGTGCTGCCGCCATCAGTTCTTCCTTGACTCGTTGAACTTTTCGACCAGCTTCTGGTGCTCGGCGTTGGTCTTCGTGAACTGCGAGGTCTTGCCGTCGATCGAGATGAAGTAGTACCAGCCGTCGTTCGTCGGGCTGACCGCGCCGGTCATCGCCTCGACGCCGGGGTTGCTGATCGGACCGGGCGGCAGGCCCTTCACGAAGTACGTGTTGTACGGGTTGTCGTACTTCCGCAGCTCTTCGAGGGTGAGGTCGATCTCGCTCTGGTTCTTGATGTAGTTGTACGTCGAGTCGAACTCGAGGCCGCCGTAGGTCTGCGGGTTCGACGGCTTGAGCCGGTTGTAGACGACCTCGGCCATCTTGCGGAAGTCGTCGTGCGACGTTCCCTCCGCCTGGACGAGGCTTCCGATCGTGAGGAGCTGCCAGGGGCCCTCGACGCCGAGCTCCTTCGCCTTGGCCTCCAGGTCCAGCTTCGTGTACTCCTGGTTCGCGCGGCTGACCATCTTACGCAGGACGTCCTCGGGCTTGTTTCCCTTGGCCACCGGGTAGCTCGCCGGGAAGAGGAAGCCCTCCAGCGGGTCCTTCACGTTCTTGTGGTTCTTCGCCCAGTCGGGCAGGCCGAGGCTGTCCGCCTTCGCCTTTGCGATGCCCTGAGTGGTGCCCGGCTTGAGGTCCAGACGCTCGTCGAGCTTCTCGTAGACCCAGGCGTTCCGCTTGCCCTCGGGGATGATCAGGTTGGCCTGGCTGGCCGGGTTCAGCATCAGCGTCACCGCGGCCTCGGCGGACATCTCCTTCTTCAGCGTGTAGGCACCCGCCTGGATCGAGAGACCCCGGGGGTTCTTCTGCTGCGCCGAGACGAAGGCGTCGACGCTCTTCACGACGCCGGCCTTCTTGAGGATGTTGCCGATCTCGTAGCCGCCCGCGGACTTCGGGATCTCGACCTGGACCTCGCCGCTGCCGGCGCCCGCGTAGTCGGGGGCCGCACCGAACTCGCCCTGCCAGAACTGGTAGCCGAAGTAGCCGATGCCGCCGACGCCGCCCACCAGGACGAGCGCGACGACCAGGCAGGCCACGCCGTTCTTGCCTTTGCGTTTCTTCGCTTTGCTCCGGCGCTCGCGGTCCTCGTCACGGGAGCCTCGGCCACGCCCCGGCTCGTCGTCGTGGTCGTCGTCGGGGTCGTCCTGGGAGCCGCCGGTGAAGAAGGGGTGCTTCTCCTCCTCCGGCTCGGGGTGGGCCTCTTCCTCCGGCGCCCAGTCGACGACCGGCTCCGGCGGGTTCTGCCGGCGGCCGGGCGGCTGGGGCGGCGGGTACGCCTCGGGCGTGCCGTAGAGGTCGGGGTTCTGGCCGCCGTACGGGTCGGCCGGGGGCGCGCCGTACGCCATCGCCGCCTGGCCGGTCTCCCAGTTGCCGTCGTACTGCTGTCCGGGATGCCCGGGCGTGTCGTACCCGCCCGGGTACCCCGTTCCGTACTGCTGCTGCTCCTGGTACTGCTGGTGCTGCTGCTGGTACTGGGGATCGACGTACTGCTGCTGGTACTGCTGCTGCGGCTGCTGCTGATACTGCTGCTGCGCCTGCTGCTGGTACGGGTCGCCCCCGTAGCCCTGCCCGGCGTGACCGCCCTGGGCGTACGGGTCCGCGTAGCCCTGGCCGCCGTGGCCGTACTGGTTCGGCTGCTCCGGGTGCGGGTACTGCTGCTGGCCCTCCCACCCCTGGTCCCCGTAGAGCGGGTCCCCGGGGTGCCACGGTTCGGAGCCAGAGCCCCGGCCATACTCAGTCATCGATCCCCAAAACAGCCGCGAGGCTTCCGGACGATCCGCCTCTACGTAGTGCGGCAGCTGTTCGAACACCGCCGCATCGCGCGGAACGTTACCGTATCGCGATCAGATGACCACTTCGACGCCCTCACCGGGCGGATTACCTGATACCCGTTCGGACTCAAGAGCGTTCTGAAGGATGATCACAGCGGCGGCCTGGTCGATCACGGACCGCCCCTTCTTCGCCTTCACGCCCGAGGCCCGCAGGCCCTGGGTCGCGGTGACCGTGGTCATCCGCTCGTCGACGAGCCGGACCGGCACCGGGGCGATGCCCTTGGCCATCTCCCGGGCGAAGGCGCGCACCTTGGTCGCGGCCGGGCCCTCCCGCCCGCTGAGCGAGCGGGGCAGACCCACGACGACCTCGATGGGCTCGTACTCCTCGACGATCTGGCGGAGCCGCCGGTGGGCGGCCGGGACGTCACGTCCCGGCACGGTCTCCACCGGCGTCGCGAGGACCCCGTCGGGGTCGCTCGAGGCGACCCCGATCCGGGCGTCCCCGACGTCGACCGCGAGACGGCGGCCGCGGCGCATCGTCACGCCGTCTCCACCACGAGGCGCTCGACCGCGGCGATGGCCTCGCCGACGGCCTCCGGGTTCTGGCCGCCGCCCTGGGCGACGTCCGGCTTGCCGCCGCCACCGCCACCGAGGGTCTTGGCGGCCGTACGGACCAGCTCGCCGGCCTTGAGGCCGCGCTCGCGGGCGGCCTCGTTGGTGGCGATGACCGTCAGCGGCTTGCCGTTGACCGTGGTGAACAGGGCCACGACGGCCGGGCGGTCGGACGAGATGCGGCCGCGGACGTCGAGGACCAGCTTGCGCAGGTCGTCGGCGCCGGTGCCGTCCGGGACCTGCCCGGTGACGAGGGCGACGCCGCGGATGTCGCGGGCGGAGTCCACGAGACCGGCGGCGGCCTGGAGGACCTTCTCCGCGCGGAACTTCTCGATCTCCTTCTCGGCGTCCTTCAGCTTGCCGAGCATGGAGGAGATCTTCTCCGGCAGCTCCTCCGGGCGGCCCTTGACGAGCTCCTGGAGCTGGGCGACAACCGTGTGCTCGCGGGCGAGGAAGTTGTACGCGTCGACGCCGACGAGGGCCTCGATGCGGCGCACGCCGGAGCCGATGGACGACTCGCCGAGCAGCTTCACCAGGCCCAGCTGGGCGGTGTTGCCGACGTGCGTGCCGCCGCACAGCTCCTTGGAGAAGTCGCCGATGGTGACGACGCGGACCTGCTCGCCGTACTTCTCGCCGAACTCGGCGATGGCGCCCTGGCGCTTGGCCTCGTTGATCGGCATGACCTCGGCGTGGACCTCCAGCTCGCGCGAGAGGACCTCGTTGATCTTCTGCTCGACGTCGGTGAGGACCTGGCCGGGCACGGCGTTCGGCGAGCCGAAGTCGAAGCGGAAGCGGCCGGGCTGGTTCTCGGAACCGGCCTGGGCGGCCGTCGGGCCGAGGGCGTCGCGCAGCGCCTGGTGCGTCAGGTGCGTGGCGGAGTGGGCGCGGGCGATGGCCCGGCGGCGCTTGACGTCGATGGCGGCGTAGGCGGTGGCGCCCACGGTCACCTCACCGACCTGCACCGAGCCCTTGTGGACCGAGACGCCCGGGACCGGCTGCTGGACGTCGCGGACCTCGATGACGGCACCGCTGTGCAGCTTGATGCGGCCCTGGTCGGCGATCTGGCCGCCGCCCTCGGCGTAGAACGGGGTGCGGTCGAGGACGACCTCGACCTCGTCGCCCTCGGAGGCGGCCGGCGAGGGGACGCCGTTCACGAGGAGGCCGACGACCGTGGTCTCGCCCTCGGTGTTGGTGTAGCCCACGAACTGGGTGGCGCCGTTGGAGTCGGCGATCTCCCGGTAGGCCGTCATGTCGGCGTGGCCGGTCTTCTTCGCCTTGGCGTCGGCCTTGGCGCGGTCCCGCTGCTCCTTCATCAGGCGGCGGAAGCCGTCCTCGTCCACGGAGAGGCCCTGCTCGGCGGCCATCTCCAGGGTGAGGTCGATCGGGAAGCCCCAGGTGTCGTGGAGCAGGAAGGCCTTCTCGCCGGCGAGGACCGTGCCGCCGGCGGCCTTGGTCTCGGTGACGGCGGTGTCGAGGATGTTGGTGCCGCCCTTGAGGGCCTTCAGGAAGGCGGCCTCTTCGGCGAGGGCGACGGTCTCGATGCGCTTGCGGTCGGTGACCAGCTCCGGGTACTGCTCGCCCATCGTGTTGATCACGGTGTCGACGAGGTCCTGGACGACCGGGCCGGTGGCGCCGAGCAGGCGCATGTTGCGGACGGCGCGGCGCATGATGCGGCGCAGCACGTAGCCGCGGCCCTCGTTGCCGGGGGTGACGCCGTCGCCGATGAGCATCACGGAGGTGCGCATGTGGTCGGCGACCACGCGGAGCGAGACGTCGCTGTCGTGGGCCTTGCCGTAGTCGACGCCGGTCAGCTCGGTGGCCTTGTCGATGACGACCTTGAGGGTGTCCGTCTCGTACATGTTCTGGACGCCCTGGAGGATCATCGCCAGGCGCTCCAGGCCGAGGCCCGTGTCGATGTTCTTCGACGGGAGCTCGCCGAGGATCGGGAAGTCGTCCTTGCCGGAGCCCTCACCGCGCTCGTACTGCATGAAGACCAGGTTCCAGATCTCCACGTACCGCTCGTCGTTGACGGCCGGGCCGCCCTCGACGCCGAAGTCGGGGCCGCGGTCGTAGTTGATCTCGGAGCACGGGCCGCAGGGGCCGGGGACGCCCATCGACCAGTAGTTGTCCTTCTTGCCGAGGCGCTGGATGCGCTCGGCCGGGACGCCGACGACGTCGCGCCAGATGCGCTCGGCCTCGTCGTCCTCCAGGTAGACGGTGATCCAGAGCTTCTCCGGCTCCAGCCCGTAGCCGCCGTGCTCCACCGGGGTGGTCAGCAGCTCCCAGGCGAGCTTGATGGCGCCTTCCTTGAAGTAGTCGCCGAAGGAGAAGTTGCCGCACATCTGGAAGAACGTGCCGTGGCGGGTGGTCTTGCCGACCTCTTCGATGTCCGGCGTGCGCACGCACTTCTGCACGCTGGAGGCGCGCGTGAAGGGCGGCTTGACCTCGCCCAGGAAGTAGGGCTTGAACGGCACCATGCCGGCCGGGACGAGCAGCAGAGTCGGGTCGTCCGCGATGAGCGACGCCGAAGGGACGACGGTGTGCCCGCGCTCCTCGAAGAAGCTCAGCCAGCGGCGGCGGATTTCAGCCGACTCCATCAGTGGTCCTCATTCCGGTTGTACGAACTCGTAGGCATCTTGGAAAACGAATAGGTGGTCGGGTGCGCGGCGGGGTCGAGCGCGGCCCTCCGGCGCGGCTCCGGGAGCTCCCGGACCTGGTCCACGGGGGCGTCCAGGCCGAGCGCCTCGCCCAGCTCGGCCTCCCGCTGGACCATGCCCGCACGGACGTCGAGGGCGAAGTCCTTGAGGCGGTGGCCGGTCTCGAGTGCCTTGTTCGCGGCCTGGGCCGCGAGGCTCTCGGGGGTCAGCTGCTTGAGCTTCCGGTTGACCTTGGTGGTGGCCCACACGCCGGCGGCTGCGCCGGCCGTGAACCAGAACGTGCGGCGGAACATCGCGGCTCAGCCCTTCTGCTTCCGGCGTCGCGAGGACGGCACGGTTCGGCCGACGATCACAGTACGGCGGACGGCCTCCCGCGGCGCGTCCTCCGCGTCACGGCCCCGGCCGAGCGCCTTGCGGACGCCGTAGCCGAAGGCGGCCACCTTGACGAGCGGGCCGCCGAAGGTGGAGGCGACGGTCGTGGACAGCGCGGAGGCGTTGGAGGTGACCTCCTGGACGTCCGAGGCGATGGCGTCGACCCGGTCGAGCTGGGTCTGCGCCGAGCGGACGGTCGCGGAGGCGTCGGCCAGCAGGGGAACGGCCTGTTCGGTCACGTCCGCCACCAGCTTGGTGGTCGCCCTGAGCGTCTGCGCCAGCCTCACCAGCACCACGGCGAGGAAGGAGACGAGGATCGCCCAGAACACGGCCACCAGGATCCCGGCAACCTCTCCACCGGTCACTGTGCACCGCTCTCTGCTGTCGTTGGGCCTTGTGAAAGTCGTCCCCCGACCCTATCGCGCCCGGGCTGTCCTGCCGTACCGCATTACCGCCCGTGGGACGGGAGTTACGGCAACCCGATTGTACGGAGCGCGCGCGGGTGAGTACGCTCCGTGTCCCATGCGACGGAGCAATCTCCCGGCGGAGCTGAACCGGTTCGTCGGACGGGCCGCCGAGCAGGCCGCACTGACGGCGCTCCTCGAGACATCCCGCCTGGTCACGGTCGTGGGCGTCGGCGGGGTCGGCAAGACACGCCTCGCGCTGCGGGCTGCCGCGGGAGCGCAGAATCGCTACGGCGAAGGGGTGCGCCTCGCCGAGCTGGCGCCGTTGCGCGACCCCGACCTGGTCGCGTACGCCCTGGTCGAGGCCCTCGGTCTCACCGACCACACGCCGAAGGCCCCGCGCGAGGTCCTGCTCGATCACCTCGCGGAGCGGCGGATGCTGCTGGTCGTGGACGGTTTCGAGCACCTGGTGGAGAGCTGCGCGCCGCTGGTGCGCGAGCTCCTCGCGCACGCGCCCGGTCTCACCGTGCTCGCGGTGGGCCGTCGGCCGCTGCGGGTGGCGGGCGAGGCGGTGTTCCCGCTGGCCCCGATGGACGAGGCGGACGCGGTGGCGCTGCTCGCCGAGCGGGCCGCGGAGGCGGGCGCGCCGGTGGTGCCGGTGAACCGGGCGGCGTCGCTCGTCCCGGGTACGGGGACGGTCCTGGCCCCGGAGCCCGGCGCGGCGGCCGTACGGGAACTGTGCCGACGGCTCGACGGCATCCCGCTCGCCCTCGAACTCGCGGCCGGCCGCCTCCCCCTCCTCTCCGTGGAGCAGATGCTGCACCGTCTCGACGACCGCTTCCGGCTGCTGACGGACGGCGAGCGCGGGGCCCTCCCCCGCCATCAGACGCTGCGGACCGCGATCGGCTGGAGCCACGAGCTGTGCACCCCCGAGGAGCGGCTGCTGTGGGCGCGCCTCTCGGTGTTCGCCGGGCCCTTCGACCTGGAGGCGGTGGAGTACGTGTGCGGGAGCAGGGAGCTGCCGCCCGAGCGGATCCTCGACCGTCTCGGGGGCCTGCTCGCGCAGTCGCTGGTGTCCCGGGAGGACACGCCCGCGGGCCCGGCCTACCGGCTCCTGGACACGGTCGCCGCGTACGGGGCGGAGTGGCTGGCGGCGCTCGGCGACACGGAGCGGATGCGGCGGCGGCACCGCGACTGGTACATGGGGCTCGCCACCTGGTGCGAGCTGGAGTGGTTCAGCCCCCGCCAGCCGGAGGTCGCGGCCCGTACGGAGGCGGCGCTGCCCAATCTGCGGGCGGCCCTCGACGTGTGCCTCGAATTCCCTGACGACGCCCACCTCGCCCAGCACCTGGCGGGCACGCTCTGGTTCGCCTGGGTCGGCTGCGGGCGTCTCTCGGAGGGGCGGCACTGGCTGGAGCGGGCGCTCGCGCTGGAGTCCGGGCACGAGGAGGCCCGGCTCAAGGCGCTGTGGGTGCTCGGGTACGTGGCGGTCCTCCAGGGCGACGGCACGGCGGCGGTGGCCGCGCTGCACGAGTGCGGGGAGCGGGCCAGGTCCACGGGGAACGCGCTGGCGGAGGCGTACGCGACGCACCGGATGGGCTGTCTCGCGCTGCTCTCGGACGATCTGCCGCGGGCCGAGTCGCTGATCGGGAGGGCCCTCGACTCGTACCGGGAACTCGGCGAGCTGAACAGCAACGTGCTGATGGGCCAGGTCGAGGTGGCGATGGCCCGGGCCTTCCGGGGCGACCTGGAGGGGGCGGTCGCGATCTGCCGGGAGGTCCGGGAGGTCTGCGAGGAACGCGGGGAGCAGTGGACCCGGGCCTACGCCCTCTACGTCCTGGCGTACTCGGCGTGGACCCGGGACGCCTTCGCGGAGGCGCGGGAGCTGCTCACCGAGTGCGTCTCGATCAACCACACCTTCCGTGACCTGGTCGGTCTCGTCCTGGCGATCGAGCTGCTCGCGCTCGTGACGGTCAGCGAGGGGGATCCGGCGGAGGCGGCGGTCCTCCAGGGGGCCGCGGTGCCGGTGTGGGACACGGTGGGCATCCGGCTCTTCGGCTCGGAGGCCTTCGACGGGCCGCGGGCGCTGTGCGAGCAGCGGGCGGCGGAGGCCCTGGGCACGGAGGCCTTCGATCACGCGGTGCGGGAGGGCCGGTGCCTGCCGCTCGACGCGGTCGTGGAGCGCGCGCTCGCCGGGCGCCGGGATCCGGCCCTCGCCGGCCCGGCCGATCCGACGGCCCCGCGTCCGTTCCGTACGGCCAGGTCGGCGGGGGTCCCGGGAACGCGGAAGCCCGCCGGCTCCCCCACCGGAAAGGGCGGGGAAGCGGCGGGCTGAACACCGCGGGGGTGGTACTGCGCCGTTGCTGAGATCAGCGGGCGTAGTACTCGACGACCAGCTGCTCGTCGCAGATGACCGGGATTTCCTTGCGGTTCGGGTCGCGGTCGAGGCGGAAGGCCAGGGCCTTCAGGTTGACCTGCAGGTAGCGCGGGGTCTCGCCGTCGGCGGCGAAGCCACCCTCACGGGCCATCTCGAACAGCGGCTTGGTGCGGCTGCGCTCGCGGACCATGACGACGTCGTCCGGACGGACACGGAACGACGGCTTGTCGACCTTGCCACCGTTGACCTGGATGTGACCGTGCACGACCATCTGGCGGGCCTGGTAGATGGTGCGGGCGATGCCCGAACGCAGGACCAGGGCGTCGAGGCGACGCTCGAGCTCGACGACCAGCGCCTCGCCCGTCTTGCCCTCGGCCTTCTTGGCACGGTCGTAGGCGCGCGCCATCTGGCGCTCGCTGATGTCGTACTGGGCGCGCAGACGCTGCTTCTCGAGCAGACGGACCTTGTAGTCCGAGTTCTGCTTGCGGCCACGGCCGTGCTCGCCCGGCGGGTAGGGGCGGGCCTCGAAGTACTTGACGGCCTTCGGGGTCAGCGCGATGCCGAGGGCACGCGACTTCTTGACCTTGGGACGGGACTGGTTCGGCATGAACCAACCTCTCTATCTGTACGAATACGGCTTCACCAGGGTTAGGGGAGGTCGCATCCGCAGCCCGGGAAACCCGTCTGGTCCGTACGGGACGGACGTGGCGGGCAGCCGCTCCCAGGTCTGGGCACATACGTGCAGCACGCGAACGACCCATCGCCGCTCCCGGGAATCCGGGTGGTGATGGGTGGCCCGCGACACCTTCGAAGGTGCGCGACGCTCCTGGAAACCCCGCCCGAGGGCCGGGTCTCCGGCTGACTGTCCCGTTCTGGTGGTGCCGACCGGAGTCGGACACGGGACGCAGCGATCCGGACCAGTGTACCGGCTTCGCGGTGTGCCTTCGCACCGGCCCGTCAGGCAGGGCCCGCGGCCGGGTCTAGCCGTCCCCCTTCAGGCGTTCGCGCACGCGCTCCACGACGTCCGCGTATCTCGCCTCCGCTCCGTACCGCGTCGGTTCGTAGTACTGGCGGCCGTGGATCGAGTCCGGGGCGTACTGCTGGGACGCGATGCCGCCCGGTACGTCGTGGGGGTACACGTACCCCTGCGCGTGGCCGAGCTTGGCCGCGCCCTTGTAGTGGCCGTCCCGCAGGTGCGGCGGGACCGAGCCCGCGAGGCCGTTGCGGACGTCCGCGAGGGCGGCGCCGATCGCGGTCGTCGCGGAGTTCGACTTCGGGGCCAGGGCCAGGGCGATGGTGGCGTGGCTCAGGGTGAGGGCCGCCTCGGGGAAACCGATCATGGCGACGGCCTGGGCGGCGGCGACGGCGATCGGCAGGGCGTTGGGGTCGGCGAGGCCGATGTCCTCGCTCGCGGAGATCATCAGCCGGCGGGCGATGAAGCGCGGGTCCTCCCCCGCCTCGATCATCCGCGCCAGGTAGTGCAGGGCCGCGTCCACGTCCGAGCCGCGGATGGACTTGATGAGCGCGCTGGCCACGTCGTAGTGCTGGTCGCCGTCCCGGTCGTACTTCACGGCCGCGCGGTCGACGGTCTCCTCGACGGTCTGGAGGGTGATCTCCGCCTCGCCCTTGGCGATCGCGGCGCCCGCCGCCGCCTCCAGGGCGGTCAGGGCGCGCCGGGCGTCGCCGCCGGCGACGCGCAGGAGGTGCGCCTCGGCGTCCTCCGGCAGGGTCACGGCCCCGCCGAGTCCCCGCTCGCCGGTGAGCGCCCGGGCCATCAGGCCCTTCAGGTCCTCGTCGGTCAGCGGTTCCAGGGTGAGGAGCAGGGAGCGGGAGAGGAGCGGGGAGATGACGGAGAAGTACGGGTTCTCGGTGGTGGCGGCGATCAGCGTCACCCAGCGGTTCTCGACGGCCGGAAGGAGCGAGTCCTGCTGGGCCTTGGAGAAGCGGTGGATCTCGTCGAGGAAGAGGACGGTCTCCTTGCCGTAGCCGCCCACCGCGCGCCGGGCGCCGTCGATGACGGCCCGGACCTCCTTGACGCCAGCGGTGATCGCGGACAGCTCCACGAAGCGCTTGTTCGTCGCCTTCGACACGACGTACGCGAGGGTCGTCTTGCCGATTCCCGGCGGGCCCCAGAGGATCACCGAGGAGGCCCCGGCGGGGCCGCCGTCCCCGTCCCCGACGAGTCGGCGCAGCGGCGATCCGGGCTTGAGCAGGTGCTGCTGCCCCACCACCTCGTCGAGGGTGCGGGGGCGCATCCGGACGGCCAGCGGGCTGCTGGCAGGGTCCTTCTCCTGGCGGTCTTCGGCTGCTGCGGTAAAGAGGTCGGGCTCCACAGTCATGAAGCCTAAGTCAGGGCACTGACAGAGTTGCCCGGCTCAGCTGGTCCAGAAGTCCCACCAGCGGGTCAGGATCAGCATGCCGATGATCCCGATGTGCAGGACCGGCAGGATCCAGGTGAACTCGTCGAAGAAGGTCTTCAGGCCGCCGGGGGCGGGGATCACGCCGAGGCGCACGTTGTGCGAGGTCACGTACCAGAACATGACGATGGTGGCGACCCAGGCGAGGCAGCACCACAGGCAGAGCGAGTTGATCTCGTACAGCGACTGGTACATCAGCCAGGTGCAGAAGCCGACGCCGAAGAGGGTGCCGGCGTTGAGGCCGAGCCAGTACCAGCGGCGGTAGCGGGCTCCGGCGAGCAGGCCCACGCCGATCGCGATGACCATGGCGTACGTGACGAGGCCGAGCATCGGGTTCGGGAAGCCGAAGACCGAGGCCTGCTCGCTCTTCATGATGTTGCCGCAGGAGACGATCGGGTTGAGGCTGCAGCCCGGGGTGAAGTTGGGGTCTTCGAGGAGCTTGAACTTGTCGATGGTGATGACCCAGGCGGCGAGCAGTCCGGCCGCCCCGGTGATCACGAGGAGCCACGAGAAGGCCCGGCTCGCTCCGATCGTGCCGCCGCCGTCCCGGCCGGAGCCGACCTCGTCCACCGCTGCCTTCGCCATGTCACCTTTTCCCTCGCTCGACCGGCCTTGTGGGCACGGTCATTCTGCAACACGGACCTGTCGTCCGGCCGTTCGCGGGAGATAAGGAAGGGCCCGGACCAGGGTGCGGTCCGGGCCCTCGAGTACGGCGGATCAGGCCAGCTTGGCCCGTACGGCGTCGACGAGCTCGTCCAGGGAGACGGCCTGCTGCTCGCCGGACTCCATGTCCTTGAGCTGCACGACGCCCTCCGCGAGGTCGCGCTCACCGGCGACGACGGCGAGGCGGGCACCGGAGCGGTTGGCGTCCTTCATGGCGCCCTTGAGTCCCTTGCCGCCGAAGGAGAAGTCGGCGGCGACGCCGGCCCTGCGGAGCTCGGTGACCTTGCCGAAGAGGAGGCGGCGGGCCTCCTCGCCGATGGCGACGGCGAAGACGCTGGTGGCGGCGGGGATGTCGAGCTCGACGCCCTCCGCCTCCAGGGCGAGGACCGTACGGTCCACACCGAGCGCCCAGCCCACCGACGGCAGCGCGGGGCCGCCGATCATCTCGGAGAGGCCGTCGTAGCGGCCGCCGCCGCCGACCGCCGACTGCGAGCCGAGACCGCCGTGGACGAACTCGAAGGTGGTGCGGGTGTAGTAGTCGAGGCCGCGGACCAGCTTGGGGTCGTCCTCGAAGACGACGCCCGCCGCGGTGATCAGGGCGCGCACCTCCTCGTGGTACGCCTTGCACGCGTCGCACAGGTAGTCGCGCAGGAGCGGCGCGTCGACCAGCTGCTTCTGGACGTCGGCCCGCTTGTCGTCGAGGACGCGCAGCGGGTTGATCTCGGCGCGGCGCAGGGTGTCCTCGTCCAGGTCGAGGCCGCGCAGGAAGGTCTGCAGGGCCTCCCGGTAGACGGGGCGGCACTCCTTGTCGCCGAGCGAGTTCAGCAGGATGCGGAAGTTCCGCAGGCCCAGCGAGCGGTACGCCTCGTCGGCCAGGATGATCAGCTCGGCGTCGAGCGCCGGGTCCTCGGCACCGATGGCCTCGGCGCCGACCTGGGAGAAGTGCCTGTAGCGGCCCTTCTGCGGGCGCTCGTAGCGGTAGTACGAGCCGGAGTACCAGAGCTTGACCGGCAGGTTGCCCTGCTTGTGGAGGTTCGCCTCCAGGGCGGCGCGCAGCACGGAGGCGGTGCCCTCGGGACGCAGGGCGAGCTTGTCGCCGCCCTTGGTCTCGAAGGCGTACATCTCCTTGCTGACGATGTCGGTGGACTCGCCGACGCCGCGGGCGAAGAGGTTCACGTCCTCGAAGCCGGGGGTCTCGACGTAGCCGTAGCCGGACCTGCGCAGCGGTCCGGAGATCGCGTCCCGGACCGCCAGGTACTTGGCGGAGTAGGGCGGGATCAGGTCGTACGTGCCCTTGGGGGCCTTGAAGGTGCTCACGAAAATCTCGTCACATTCCTCGTCGGGGAGCGTCCGTGCTCCCAAGGCCGGCCGCCACGTCCCGCAGATAGGGGTTCGTGGCGCGCTCCTGGCCGATGGTCGTCTGGGGACCGTGTCCCGACAGGACCACGGTCGAGTTGTCGAGCGGCAGGCACACGCGGGCCAGCGACGCGAGCATCTCGTCCATGTCACCGCCGGGAAGGTCGGTGCGTCCGATGGAGCCGGCGAACAGCAGATCCCCGGAGAAGAACACGGAGGGGATCTCCGTGGTCTCGGGCATCCGGAAGGTCACCGACCCCTTGGTATGACCGGGCGCGTGGGCGACGGAGAACTCCAGACCGGCGAGCTTCAGCTGGGAGCCGTCGGTGAGCTCGCGCACGTCGTCGGGCTCTCCCACGGTCAGCTCGCCCATGAGGGGCATCCCGATGGAGCGGCCGAGGGCCTTCTCCGGGTCGCTCATCATGTAGCGGTCGGACGGGTGGATCCACGCGGGGACGTCATGGGCGCCGCACACCGGAACGACGGAGGCGACGTGGTCGATGTGTCCATGGGTGAGGACGACGGCGACGGGCTTGAGCCGATGCTTCTTCAGCGTCTCCTCGACACCCTGCGTGGCCTGGTGGCCCGGGTCGATGATCACGCACTCCTCGCCTGCGGCGGGGGCGACCAGATAGCAGTTGGTCCCCCAGGCCCCGGCGGGGAACCCGGCAATCAGCACGTTCGTCCTTAGTTGTCGTCCGGCACGCGGGCGCGGAACTCGTGGAAACACGGAATGCGGCAGATCAGAGCCTACCGGCGGTGCCGGTTCCACAGCCAACCCGTATACGGTACGGGCACATCCGGCCAGGACAGGAACAACCGAGCGACAGGAGCGGACCCGGTGGTCACCAGCGATCAGCGGCGGCGGCAGCTTGCCAGGGAGAAGTACGCGCGGCAGCAGCAGCGGCGGGAGGAGAACCGGCGCAAGGCGAAGCGCCGCAGCACCGTCATCGCGGCCTCCCTCGCGGTGGTGCTCGCCGCGGGCGGCGCCGTCTACGCCTCCGTGGCGCTGACGGACGACTCCTCGAAGGGCTCGGACAACACGGCGAGCGACACGCCCACCACCCCGGCGCCCACGGAGAGCGAGTCGGCGAGCCCGGAGCCGAAGCTGACCGTGGACCAGAAGGCCACGTACGCCATGGCCCTCAAGACGAACGAGGGCGAGATCACGATCACCATGGACGCGGCCAAGACGCCGCACACGGTGAACTCCTTCAAGCACCTCGCCGACAAGAAGTACTTCGACGGGACCAAGTGCCACCGCCTCACGACCGAGGGCATCTACGTGCTCCAGTGCGGCGACCCCAAGGGCGACGGCACCGGCGGCCCCGGCTACACGATCCCCGACGAGAACCTGACCGCCCTCGGCAAGGCGGGTGCGGACGGCACGGTGACCTTCCCGGCCGGCACCGTCGCCATGGCGAACACGGGGCAGCCGGGCACGGGCGGCTCGCAGTTCTTCCTCGTCTACAAGGACACCAAGCTGCCCCCGAGCTACACCCCCTTCGGGAAGATCGACCCGGCGGGCCTGAAGGCGGTCCAGGACGTGGCGAAGGCCGGTGTCCAGGGCGGCGCCACCGACGGCGCCCCGAAGAAGCCGGTCACCATCGAGAAGGCGACCGTCGCGAAGAAGTGAGCCCGCTCGTCCGCACGCGCGCGTGACCGTCCAATCTCGGTCGCGCTGAGTGCGGACAGCCGGGCCGCGGTTCGCCTAGATTGGCGTTGTGCAGCGTGGGCCGTCGGCCGCGCTGCGATGGCGGGCGAGGCCCGCCGGGAAACTGTGGACGATGCCCGGGGGGTACGACCCCGCGACGGCATCATGGTGAGGAGGCGCTGTGAGCAGCGACCCGTGGGGCCGTGTCGACGAGACGGGCACCGTGTACGTGCGGACGGCCGAGGGCGAGAAGGTCGTCGGATCGTGGCAGGCCGGCACCCCTGAGGAGGCCCTGGCCTACTTCGAGCGCAAGTACGAGGGCTTGGTTGTCGAGATCGGCCTCCTCGAGAAGCGGGTGAGGACCACCGACCTCTCGGCGAAGGACGCCACCGCGGCGATCGAGCACATCCGCCAGCAGGTCGACGAGCACCACGCCGTCGGCGACCTGGCCGCGCTCGCGACCCGTCTCGACAAGCTCGTCGAGACGGTCGACTCGCGCCGCGAGGAGCGCAAGGCCCAGAAGGCCAAGCAGACCGACGAGGCGCGCTCCGCCAAGGAGAAGCTCGTCACCGAGGCCGAGGAGCTGGCCCAGAGCGAGCAGTGGCGCTCCGCCGGCGAGCGGCTGCGGGCGCTCGTGGACACCTGGAAGGGCCTTCCCCGGCTCGACCGCAAGTCCGACGACGAGCTGTGGCACCGCTTCTCGCACGCCCGCTCGGCGTTCTCGAAGCGGCGCAAGGCGCACTTCGCGTCGCTCGACGCCCAGCGCGAGGACGCCCGCAAGGCGAAGGAGCGTCTGGTCGCCGAGGCGGAGTCGCTGTCGAACTCCACCGACTGGGGCAACACGGCGGCCCGCTACCGCGAGCTGATGGCGGAGTGGAAGGCGGCCGGCCGCGCCCAGCGCGAGCACGAGGACGACCTGTGGAACCGCTTCCGCGGCGCTCAGGACGTCTTCTTCGCGGCGCGCGGCGAGGTCTTCGCCGAGCGGGACGCGGAGCAGACCGAGAACCTCAAGCTGAAGGAGGATCTCGCGACCGAGGCCGAGAAGCTGGTGCCGGTGACGGACCTGAAGGCGGCGCGCGCGGCCTTCCGTTCCCTCAACGAGCGCTGGGAGGCCATCGGCCACGTCCCGCGTGACGCCCGTCCCAAGGTCGAGGGCCGGATGCACACGGTGGAGCGGGCGATCCAGGAGGCCGAGGAGACCGAGTGGCGCCGGACGAACCCGGAGGCGCGTGCGCGCGCCGCGGGTCTGACCGGTCAGCTGCAGGACGCCGTGGAGAAGCTGCGCAAGCAGATCGACGCGGCCCGCGCCGCCGGCAACGACGCCAAGGCCGACAAGCTGTCCCGTGAGCTGGAGGGCCGCCAGGCCCTGCTCGACCAGGCGCTGAAGGGCCTGGAGGAGTTCGGCGGCTGAGACCCGCACCCGCGTACGAGGAAGGCCCCCGGCATCGCGCCGGGGGCCTTTCTCGTACGCGCCGCTACGGCCTGCGGGCCGAGGTCACGCGGTAGACGTCGTACACGCCCTCCACGCCCCGTACGGCCTTCAGGACGTGGCCCAGGTGCTTCGGGTCGCCCATCTCGAAGGTGAAGCGGGAGGTGGCCACCCGGTCGCGGGAGGTCTGGACGGCCGCCGAGAGGATGTTGACGTGCTGGTCCGAGAGGACCCGGGTGACGTCGGACAGGAGCCGGGAGCGGTCCAGGGCCTCGACCTGGATGGCGACGAGGAAGACCGAGGACTGGGTCGGGGCCCACTCGACGTCCAGGATCCGCTCCGGCTCCCGCGACAGCGACTCCACGTTGACGCAGTCGCTGCGGTGAACCGATACGCCGCTGCCCCGGGTGACGAAGCCGATGATCGGGTCGCCGGGCACGGGCGTGCAGCAGCGGGCCAGCTTCACCCAGACGTCCTCGACGCCCTTGACGACGACACCGGGGTCGGCGCTGGAGCGGCGCTTGGAGCGGCCACGCGTCGGCGGTGCGGCCTCGTCGATCTCCTCGGTGGCGGCCTCCTCGCCGCCGAGCGCCTGGACCAGCTTCTGCACGATGGACTGGGCCGTGACATGGCCCTCGCCGATCGCCGCGTACAGCGAGGAGATGTCGCTGTAGCGCATCTCGTGGGCGAGGGTGACGAGGGAGTCGCCGGTCAGGATCCGCTGGATCGGCAGGTTCTGCTTGCGCATGGCCCGCGCGATGGCGTCCTTGCCCTGCTCGATGGCCTCGTCGCGGCGCTCCTTGGAGAACCAGGCGCGGATCTTGTTCCGGGCGCGCGGGGACTTGACGAAGCCCAGCCAGTCGCGGGAGGGCCCGGCGCCGGCGGCCTTGGAGGTGAAGACCTCGACCAGGTCGCCGTTGTCGAGGGTCGATTCGAGCGGCACGAGCCGCCCGTTGACCCGCGCCCCTATCGTGCGGTGGCCGACCTCGGTGTGGACCGCGTACGAGAAGTCGACGGGGGTGGCGCCGGCGGGCAGCGCGATGACGTCGCCCTTCGGCGTGAAGACGAAGACCTCGTTGCGGGAGAGGTCGAAGCGCAGGGACTCCAGGAACTCGCTGGGGTCCTCGGTCTCCTTCTGCCAGTCGAGGAGCTGGCGCAGCCACGCCATGTCGTTGAGGTGGTCGTCCTTGCCGGCCTTCTTGGGCACGTCGGCGCGGACCTTGGAGGCGCCGGCGACGGCCTCCTGCTTGTACTTCCAGTGCGCGGCGATGCCGTACTCGGCGCGCCGGTGCATGTCGAAGGTCCGGATCTGGAGCTCGACGGGCTTGCCGTTGGGCCCGATGACCGTCGTGTGCAGCGACTGGTACATGTTGAACTTCGGCATCGCGATGTAGTCCTTGAACCGGCCGGGGACCGGGTTCCATCGCGCGTGGACGGTGCCGAGGGCCGCGTAGCAGTCGCGGACGGTGTCCACGAGGACGCGGATGCCGACCAGGTCGTAGATCTCCGCGAAGTCACGGCCGCGGACGATCATCTTCTGGTAGACGCTGTAGTAGTGCTTCGGGCGGCCGGTGACGGTCGCCTTGATCCGGGCGGCCCGCAGGTCGGCCTGGACCTCGTCGGTCACTATGGCGAGGTACTCGTCCCGCTTGGGGGCGCGCTCGGCGACGAGCCGGACGATCTCGTCGTACATCTTGGGGTAGAGGATCGCGAAGGCGAGGTCCTCCAGCTCCCACTTGATGGTGTTCATGCCCAGGCGGTGGGCCAGGGGCGCGTAGATCTCGAGGGTCTCGCGGGCCTTCTTCTCCTGCTTCTCCCGCTTGAGGTAGCGCATGGTGCGCATGTTGTGCAGGCGGTCGGCGAGCTTGATGACCAGAACGCGCGGGTCCTTGGCCATGGCGACGACCATCTTGCGGACGGTCTCGGCCTGCGCGGCCTCGCCGAACCTGACCTTGTCGAGCTTGGTGACGCCGTCGACGAGCAGGGTGACCTGGTCGCCGAAGTCACGGCGCAGGTCCTCAAGGCCGTACTCGGTGTCCTCGACGGTGTCGTGGAGGAGACCGGCCATCAGGGTCGCCGGGTCCATGCCGAGCTCGGCGAGGATCGTGGTGACGGCGAGCGGGTGCGTGATGTACGGGTCGCCGCTCTTGCGCTTCTGGCCGCGGTGCCAGCGCTCGGCGACCTGGTAGGCCCGCTCGACCTGGCGGAGCGTCGCCGTCTCGATCTTGGGGTCGTTGGAGCGGACGATCCGCAGCAGTGGTTCGAGGACCGGGTTGTACGGGGAGGAGCGCTGGACGCCGAGCCGGGCGAGGCGGGCGCGGACGCGGTTGGACGAGCCGCCCGAGCGGGCGGGCGCGGGCCGCTCGGGGGCGGCGGGCGCAGCAGGCGTGGGCCTGGTCTCCGCTGGCTTGTTCTGGGGCGTGCCGGTCCCCGGCGCGGCCTTCTCGGCCTTCGGGTCGGGCTGCGCGGCGGAGAGTGACTGAGCCTCGTCTGGCAAGAAGCGCTCCTCTGGGGGGTTCCCCCGGACGGAGTCTGGGGGAGGTTCCGGGTCCCCCGGTCAGGCCCGGAAAGGCCATGGTATCGAGCCATGCGTGCCCGTGCTCACGTGCCCGGGTTTCGGACGGCTCCCGGAGGGGCAGCGCCGTGCGGCCCGGGGGACATAGGGGGAACGCGGAGGGGCGCCCCGGGGATTCCCCGGAGCGCCCCGATCGGGGTGAACCCCGATGTCAGACCGTGATCAGCGCCGTGAGCGGCGCCCCGCCCAGGGCCGGCTCCAGCCGGGAGCGGCCCGGGAGGAAGCCGAGCTCCATGAGGACGGCGACACCGGCGACCTCGGCGCCCGCGCGGCGGATCAGCTCGATGGAGGCCTCGGCCGTGCCGCCGGTGGCGAGGACGTCGTCGATGACCATGACGCGGTCGCCCGCGGCGAGGTCCTCGGCGTGCACCTCGATCTCGGCGGTGCCGTACTCCAGCTCGTACGCCTGGCGGAGCGTGGCCCCGGGGAGCTTGCCGGCCTTGCGGACCGGGACGAAGCCCAGGCCCGCGCGGACGGCCACCGGGGCGGCCAGGATGAAGCCGCGGGCCTCCAGGCCGACGATCTTCGTCGCGCCGTGCGCGGAGCACAGCCCGGCGAGGGCGTCGGTGAGGGCCGTGAACGCCACCGGGTCCGCGAGCAGCGGCGTGATGTCCTTGAACAGCACGCCCGGCTTCGGGTAGTCGGGGACGTCACGGATGCGGCTGAGCAGGAGCTCGGTGACGCCCTGGGCCTCGGCGGTCATCCTCGGTGCTCCTGGGTGCCGCGACGGCCGGACCGGGGGCCCACGACGGCGGCCTCGGCGGACAGGTCGTCCGCCGCGTCCAGCGACTCGCCCTTGGCGGCGGCGCTGGCGCGCTTGGCCATGATGCGCTTCCTGAGCGCCTTGATCGAGGGCTCGCGCTCCTTGAGATCGGCCACCAGCGGGGTGGCGATGAAGATCGAGGAGTACGCACCCGCGGCGAGGCCCACGAAGAGCGACAGCGAGATGTCGTTGAGCATGCCGGCGCCGAGGACGCCGCCACCGATGAAGAGCAGGCCGGCGACCGGAAGGAGCGCGACGACGGTGGTGTTGATCGAACGGACCAGGGTGCCGTTGATCGAGCGGTTGGCCAGCTCGCTGTAGGTGAAGCGGGTCTGCTTCGTGATGTCCTTCGTCTGCTCCTTGAGGGAGTCGAAGACGACGACGGTGTCGTACAGCGAGTAACCGAGGATCGTCAGCAGGCCGATGACCGTACCGACGGTGACCTCGAAGCCGACCAGGGAGTAGATGCCCACCGTGATCGTGAGGTCGTGGATGAGGGCGACGAGTGCCGCGACCGCCATTCTCCACTCGAAGGCGATGGCCAGGTAGATCACCACGAGGATCATGAAGACCCCGAGGCCGGTCCAGGCCTTGGTGGCGATCTGCTCGCCCCAGCTCGGGCCGACGAGCTCGGCCGCGATCTTCGCCTCGGGGACGTTCAGGTCCTTGGAGAGCTCCGCGCGGACCTGGTCGGACTTGTCGGTGTCGAGGCCGCCGACCTGGATGCGCAGGGAGCCGTTGCCGAGCTTCTGGACGATCGCGTCGTGGCCGGAGGCCTCTTCCGCGAACTCCTGGGCCTGGCTGACGGAGACGTCCGACTTCGGGGTGGTGAAGACGGCGCCGCCCTGGAACTCGATGCCCATGTTGAGGCCGCGGACGGCCAGGGCGACGATGGCGGTGATGGTGATCAGGATGGACAGGCCATACCAGATCTTGCGGTTGCCGATGAAGTCGTAACCGACCTCACCGCGGTGGAGCCGGGCGCCGAGACCGCCGAGCTTCGACATCTCACGCCTCCTTCGCGTCGACGGGGGCGTGGGCACGGCGGGTGCGGCGCAGCGGCGGCTTGGCGCCGAGCCGCTTCGGGTCCAGGCCGGACCACTTGTGACCGTTGCCGAAGAACTTGGTCCGGGCGAGCAGCGTCATGACCGGCTTGGTGAAGAGGAACACCACGACGATGTCGAGCAGGGTGGTCAGGCCGAGCGTGAACGCGAAGCCCTGGACCTTGCCGACGGTGACGATGAACAGCACGGCCGCGGCCAGGAACGACACGAAGTCGGAGACCAGGATCGTGCGGCGGGCGCGCGGCCAGGCGCGCTCGACGGCCGGGCGGAGCGTGCGGCCCTCGCGGAGCTCGTCGCGGATGCGCTCGAAGTAGACGATGAACGAGTCGGCGGTGATACCGATGGCGACGATGGCACCACAGACGGCCGGCAGGTTCAGCGCGAAGCCGATGGCCGGGCCGAGCAGGGCCATGAGCACATAGGTGAGGAGCGCCGAGACGGCGAGGCTGAGGATGGCGATCAGCGACAGGCCGCGGTAGTAGGCGACCAGGTAGATGATGACCAGGCCGAGACCGATGGCGCCGGCGATGAGACCCGCCTGCAGCTGGTCCCCGCCGAGCGCGGCGGTGACGGTGTCGACGCTCTGGGTCTGGAAGGCGAGCGGCAGGGCGCCGTAGGACAGGACGTTGCCGAGGTCCTGGGCGGACTGCTGGTTGAAGCTGCCGGAGATCTGGGCGCTGGCGCTCAGCGTGGTCTGGACGCGGGGCGCGGAGACGACCTCGCCGTCCAGGACGATCGCGAACTGGTTCTGCGGCTCGGTCTGCTGCGACAGCTTGCTGGTGATCGACTGGAACTTCTTCGAGCCGGCGTCCGTGAACTCCATGTCCACGATCCACTGACCGGTCCGCTGGTCCAGGCCGGCCTTGGCCTTGTCGACGTCCCTGCCGTCCACCTCGGCCGGGCCGAGGAGGTACTTCTCCCACTGGCCGATCGCGTTCTTGCCACAGGCCACGGTGGGCTCGGAGGACTTGACGCCCTGGCCGGCGGCGGCGCGGGCCTTGGGGTCGAGGCAGTTCAGGGTGGCGAACTTCTGCTGGAGCGCCGCCGTGGCGGGGTCCGGCTTCGGGGTCGCCTGCGGGGTCCCGGTGGCCTTCGGCTTCGCGGAGGAGGAGGCGCTCGCGGTGGGCGTCGGGCTCGGGGCCTTGAGGGCCTCGGTGAGCGCACGGCCCTGCGGGGAGGCGGTGGCCGTCGGGGTCGCCGACTTCTCACCGACCTTCGCACCGGAGGAGGCCGAGGCGGACGGCTTCGGCGAGGCCGAGCCGGAGGGCGTGGCGCTCGGCGCCGTCTGCGGCGACGCGGCCGCGACGGCGAGAACGGGCCGGAAGTAGAGCTGGGCGGTGGTGCCGACCTGCTCGCGTGCCTGCTTCTCGTTCGTCCCGCGGGGGATGTTGACGATGATGTTCTCGTCACCCTGCGTCTGGACCTCGGCCTCGGAGACACCCAGACCGTTGACACGGCGCTCGATGATGCCGACCGCCGTGTTCATGTTGGTCGGGTTGATCGCCGAGTCCTGGCCGGGCTCGGCCTTCGCCTTGAGCGTGATCGACGTGCCGCCGGCGAGGTCGATGCCGAGGCGCGGGGTGGTGTGCCCCGACCAGAACATCCCGCCGGTGAGCGCGACCATGGCGATCAGGATGAGTGCCAGGGCGCGGCCCGGACGGCTCTGTCCCCCCGCCGGCCTTCGGCCCTTCTTCGGTGCTGCCACCTGTCGTATCTCCCTGTCCAACCGCCTCACGCCGGGTATGCGTGAGACGGCCACGAAGTGTGTGTGGGGACCTGCCCCCGCAGACGTGGAACCGTTCCGGGGACCGCGCTCGCCGGTGGGCGTGCGCGCGGTCCCCGGCCGCGACTACTTCGCGTCGGTCTCGCCGTCGGCCTTGCCGTCCTTCTGACCCTCGGCGGCGGCCTCGGCCGCGTCCGACTTCTTCGTCAGGTCGGCCTTCGGCGCGTCCTCGACGGTCTCCGCGTCCTTGGCCTCGGCGGCCTCGGCGGCCTCGGTCAGCGAGGAGGCGTCGTCCGGGACGACGGTGTCGGTGTCCGACTCCTCGTCGTCGCCGTGGACGATCCGGTTGTACTCGGAGTCCTCCAGGACCGCGCCGATCGCGTTCTTCGCGTAGACCGCGTGCACGCCGGGCGCGACCTCGAGGAGAACGGTCTCGTCGCCGATCTCCTTGACGGTGGCGTACATCCCCCCGATCGTCCGTACGCCGGTGCCGGGCTGCATCTCATTGCGCATCTGCGCCGCCGCCTGCTGCTTCTTCTTGGCAGAGCGGGTCATCAGGAACATGGCCCCGATGAGGACGATGAAGGGGAGGAGGGTCACGATGCTCACGGGACGGGTTTCCTTCGCACGGTCGCGGAGAACCCGCGGCCTGATCTTCGGGGGTGGGCGCGCCGACCGGAAAGGGCGGCATCGGCGGAGTCTAGGCGAGTCCGCATCGATGGAACAACGTCCAGCATCGCACCCCGGTTCCGGTCCGGGCGAGTGTCCGCACCGTCACGCCCCGAAGAGCCCCTGTTGTCCCGATCCCATGCCGTACCCTGCGCTCCCCGGGCCCGCTGCCTGCGGCGGAACGAGTCCGAGGTGCGTCCATGCCGCGGGTGTGGCGACCCGGCCACGGGGGGTGCGCGCCAGCAGACCTTCGCGTACGAGGAAGGGTTCGGCGACCTCCTCGACCGTCTCGCGCTCCTCCCCCACGGCGACCGCGAGGGTGGACAGACCGACCGGTCCGCCGCCGAAGAGCTTGAGCAGGGCCTCCAGGACCGCGCGGTCGAGCCGGTCGAGACCGCGGCTGTCCACCTCGTACACGCTGAGGGCCGCCTCGGAGACCTCCCGGGTGATCACTCCGTCGGCCCTGACCTGGGCGTAGTCCCGGACCCGGCGCAGCAGACGGTTGGCGATGCGGGGGGTGCCGCGGGAGCGGCCGGCGATCTCGGCGGCGCCGTCGGGGTCGATCTCGACGTCGAGGAGTCCGGCGGAGCGGTGGATCACGCGCTGGAGCTCGGCCGGGTCGTAGAACTCCATGTGGCCGGTGAAGCCGAAGCGGTCGCGCAGCGGGGGCGGCAGGAGTCCGGCCCGGGTGGTGGCGCCGACCAGGGTGAAGGGCGGGAGTTCCAGGGGGATGGCGGTGGCGCCGGGGCCCTTGCCGACGATGACGTCGACACGGAAGTCCTCCATCGCCATGTAGAGCATCTCCTCGGCAGGCCGGGACATCCGGTGGATCTCGTCGAGGAAGAGGATCTCGCCCTCCTGGAGGGAGGAGAGGATCGCGGCGAGATCGCCGGCGTGCTGGATGGCGGGGCCCGAGGTGATGCGGATCGGCGCGTTCATCTCGGCCGCGATGATCATCGAGAGGGTGGTCTTGCCGAGGCCGGGGGCGCCGGAGAGCAGCACGTGGTCGGCGGTGGCACCGCGCTGGCGGGCGGCCTTGAGGACGAGGTCGAGCTGCTGGCGGACCTTCTCCTGGCCGACGAACTCGCTGAGGTCCTTGGGGCGCAGGGCCGCCTCGACGGCCTGGTCGTCGCCCTCGGCGGAGGCGCCGACGATCCGCGCGTCCGGCTCGGCGGTGCTGTCGTCGTCCCAGTTCACGGTGGTGGTTGCCTTCTCGTTCGTACGGGCGGTCAGCGGGCGCGGTTCAGGGTCTGCAGCGCGGCGCGCAGCAGCTGGGGCACGGGGGCGGAGCCGGTCTCGGCGAGGGCGGCCTCGGCCTGCGGCGTGACGGCGCTGACGGCCTCCTCGGCCTCGCGGCTCGCGTAGCCGAGGCCGATCAGGGCGGCGGACAGCTGCTCGGTCCACGGGGCGGGGCCCGTGGCCGCGGCACGCTGGGCGCCGACGAGACCGCTGCTGCCGAGCGGGGCGCCGAGCTTGTCCTTCAGTTCGAGGAGGAGCTTCTGCGCGCCCTTCTTGCCGATGCCGGGGACGGCGGTGAGGGCCTTCTCGTCGCCGGTGGCGACGGCGAGGCGCAGCGCGTCGGGGCTGTGCACCCCCAGCATGGCCTGGGCGAGGCGGGGGCCGACGCCGCTGGCGGTCTGGAGGAGCTCGAAGACCTGGCGCTCGTCGTCGTCGGCGAAGCCGTACAGCGTGAGGGAGTCCTCCCGGACCACCAGGGAGGTGGCGAGCCGGGCGTGCTCACCGAGGCGCAGCCCGGCGATGGTGTTCGGGGTGCACTGGACGGCCATGCCCACTCCCCCCACCTCGACGACGGCGGTCGTGGGGGCGAGTGCGGCGACCGGGCCGCTCACGAAGGCGATCATCGGGTACGGCCTTTCAGCGCGGTGACGGGCCGGGCAGCGGCGTGCTGGGCGACGGCCTGTTGCAGACGGTTCTGGGCGGGGGCCCGCCAGATGTGACAGATGGCGAGGGCGAGGGCGTCGGCGGCGTCGGCCGGCTTGGGCGGGGCGGAGAGCCGCAGGAGCCGGGTCACCATCGCCCCGACCTGGGCCTTGTCGGCGCGGCCGCTGCCGGTGACGGCGGCCTTGACCTCGCTGGGGGTGTGCAGGGCGACGGGGATGCCGCGCCGGGAGGCGCAGAGCATGGCGACCGCGCTGGCCTGGGCCGTGCCCATCACCGTACGGACGTTGTGCTGGCTGAACACCCGCTCCACGGCGACGAGTTCGGGCGAGAAGCGGTCGAGCCACTCCTCGATGCCGCGCTCGATGCCGACCAGGCGCACGCCGATGTCGGCGTCCGCGGCCGTGCGGACGACACCGACGCCGAGCATGGTCAGGGGCCGGCCGGCGACGCCCTCGACGACGCCGACGCCGCACCGGGTCAGCCCGGGGTCCACCCCGAGTACGCGCACCGCCGCCCCCTCCCTGATCACCAGCTGATCGCAAGTCTGTTTGTGCAGGCTATCGGCTGCCACTGACAACGCAGCGGGCCGACGGGGTGTGTCCCCGTCGGCCCGCTGCTGAGACGACCGCGATCAGGCGTCGACCTTCTCCATGACCTCGTCGCTGACGTCGAAGTTGGCGAAGACGTTCTGCACGTCGTCGCTGTCCTCCAGCGCGTCGATCAGCTTGAACATCTTGCGCGCGCCCTCTTCGTCGAGCTCGACCTGCATGGTCGGGACGAAGCTGGACTCGGCGGAGTCGTAGTCGATACCGGCCTCCTGGAGGGCGGTACGGACCGCGACCAGGTCGGTGGCCTCGCTGATGATCTCGAAGGACTCACCGAGGTCGTTGACCTCCTCGGCACCGGCTTCGAGCACCGTCTCCAGGACGTCGTCCTCGGACAGCTCGCCCTTGGGGAGCACGACGACGCCCTTGCGGTTGAACAGGTACGAGACGGAGCCCGGGTCCGCCATGGAGCCGCCGTTGCGGGTCATGGCCACGCGCACGTCGGAGGCGGCGCGGTTGCGGTTGTCGGTGAGGCACTCGATGAGCACCGCGACACCGTTCGGGCCGTAGCCCTCGTACATGATCGTGGCGTAGTCGGCGCCGCCGGCCTCGAGACCCGCACCGCGCTTGAGCGCGGAGTCGATGTTCTTGTTCGGGACCGACTGCTTCTTCGCCTTCTGGACGGCGTCGAACAGCGTCGGGTTACCGTCCAGGTCGGCGCCGCCCGTGCGGGCCGCGACCTCGATGTTCTTGATCAGCTTCGCGAAGAGCTTGCCGCGCTTGGCGTCGATCACGGCCTTCTTGTGCTTCGTCGTAGCCCATTTAGAGTGGCCGGACATCTGCCTGTCTCCTTCGCGTAACCCATTTCTGAACGAACCCCAGAGATCCTACCGGGATCGTGTCACCGTTCGGCGCGCACCATGTCCACGAACAGCTCGTGGATGCGGTGGTCGCCGGTGAGCTCGGGGTGGAAGGAGGTCGCGAGGGCCCGGCCCTGGCGGACGGCGACGATGTGGCCCTCGTGCTCGGCGAGCACCTCGACCTGGGCGCCGACGGACTCCACCCACGGGGCGCGGATGAAGACGCCCTCGACGGGAGTGTCGATCCCGGTCACGGTCACACCGGCCTCGAAGGACTCGTTCTGTCGCCCGAAGGCGTTGCGGCGGACGATCATGTCGATGCCGCCGAAGGTCTCCTGGCCCGAGCGCGGGTCGAGGATCTTGTCGGCGAGCATGATCAGGCCGGCGCAGGTGCCGTACACGGGCATGCCGGCGGCGATGCGCTCGCGCAGCGGCTCCATCAGGCCGAAGAGGACGGCCAGCTTGGAGATCGTGGTGGACTCGCCACCGGGGATGACCAGACCGTCGACCTCGGCGAGTTCCTCGGGGCGCCGGACCGGCCTGGCCACGGCGTCAGCCGCGGCCAGGGCGATCAGGTGCTCCCGTACGTCGCCCTGGAGGGCCAGGACACCGATCACGGGCGTGCTCATGGGTGCTTACCAGCCCCGGTTCGCGTAGCGCTCGGACTCGGGGAGGGTGTCGCAGTTGATGCCGACCATGGCCTCGCCCAGGTTGCGGGAGGCGTCCGCGATGACCTTCGGGTCGTCGTAGAAGGTGGTGGCCTTCACGATGGCGGCGGCGCGCTTGGCCGGGTCGCCCGACTTGAAGATGCCGGAGCCGACGAAGACGCCCTCGGCGCCGAGCTGGCGCATGAGCGCGGCGTCGGCGGGGGTGGCGACACCACCGGCGGAGAACAGCACGACCGGCAGCTTGCCGAGCTCGGCGACCTCCTTGACGAGCTCGTACGGGGCGCGGAGCTCCTTGGCGGCGGCGAACAGCTCGTTGTTGTCGAAGCCGCGCAGCTTGGCGATCTCGTTCTTGATCTGGCGGAGGTGACGGACGGCCTCGACGACGTTGCCGGTGCCGGCCTCGCCCTTGGAGCGGATCATGGCCGCGCCCTCGGCGATGCGGCGCAGGGCCTCGCCCAGGTTGGTGGCACCACAGACGAAGGGGGTCGTGAAGGCCCACTTGTCGGAGTGGTTGATCTCGTCGGCCGGGGTCAGGACCTCGGACTCGTCGATGTAGTCGACGCCGAGGGACTGCAGGACCTGGGCCTCGACGAAGTGGCCGATGCGGGACTTGGCCATGACCGGGATGGAGACCGCGCCGATGATCTCTTCGATCATGTTCGGGTCGGACATGCGGGCGACGCCACCGTCCTTGCGGATGTCCGCGGGGACCCGCTCCAGGGCCATGACGGCCACGGCGCCGGCGTCCTCGGCGATCTTCGCCTGCTCGGCGTTGACCACGTCCATGATCACGCCGCCCTTGAGCTGCTCGGCCATGCCGCGCTTCACGCGCGCGGTGCCGGTCTCGGGGGACTGGAAGGTGGTGGAAGGCGTGGTGGACACGGATACCTCACTCGTGACAACGGGGGTTGACGACAAGATGAGGAAACAGGCCACCTGCGGTCCACATCAAGGGCCAATGTGGACCCGGTGGATCGTTTTCCCAGGCTACGGGCGTCAGGCCGGGCGATCAGCAAGGGCCACGGGCGGCTCGTCGTCCATTTCGAAGGCCAGCGGGAAGGGCGCGTGGCCCGCGAGCCGGAACCAGCGGACCTTGCGGTGCCGGCGCAGGGCGCGGGCGGCACGGACGGCGTCGTTGTGGAAACGGCGGGCCATCGGGACCCGGCGGACCGCCTGCGCGAGCTCCCCCGCCGCCTCCTCGCCACCGGGCGCCGCACGGACGAGCTCCACCTGCTCGGGCTCGCCGAAGACGGCCCGCAGCGCCTGGCTCAGCTCGCTCTCGGCGACCTCCCGCTGGTCCTCCTCGGCCTGCCGGGCGGCGTGCGCGGCCTCGTACAGCACGATCGAGGCGGCGGGGTCGAGCACGCCGGAGGTGGCGAGCTCCTGGGTGACCGAGGCCCGGCGCAGGAGCTGCGCGTCCAGGGCGGCGCGGGCGGCGTCGATGCGCGAGTGCAGGCGGTCGAGCCGCCCGGCGGTCCAGCTCAGATAGACGCCGATGAGGATCAGCGCGACGACGGTCCAGATCAGGGTTTCGGTCACGGGCGCACAGGCTACCGGGGCGGCGGCAGCACACCTTCCCAAAGGTCACGGTCGTGGGCGAACAGGACTCGTGCGGGGCGGCCGTCCGCGAGCTCGCCGAGCCGGTCGAGCCAGGGGAGGTACGGGCTGCCGAACTCGTGGGCGAAGTCGTACGCCTGACCCGCGAGGACCGTGACGCGGTCGCCGTGGTCGAGGACGAGGGACTGATGGCCCTCGGTGTGCCCGGGTGTCGGCACGATCCGCACGCCCGGCGCGAGCTCGTGCTCGCCGTCGAGCTCCTCGTACCGGACGCCGGGCAGCAGTTCGTCGATCGTGTACGCGCCGGCGCGGGCGACGGCGAGCTCCTTGCGCTGGACGAGGACGGGTGTGGTGGGGAAGAGCTGGTTGCCGCCGATGTGGTCGAAGTGCAGGTGGCAGTTGACGACGACGTCGACGTCGCCGGGGCCGACGGTCAGGGGGTGCCGGACGGGTCGGTAGTGCGCGTCGGTCTCGGGAGAGCCGGTCCCGATCCCGGTGTCGAAGAGCAGCCGCACGCCTGCGTGCCGCACGAGATACCCGAGAACGGGCTCCACGCGGGCGCGTGGGCCGCCCCACTCCTGGGCGGGGCGGGTGAGGTGTCCGAGGTCGAGCCGGGTGATCGTCTCCATGGAGCCACCATGCCTGCGCCCCCGCGTTGTGGGCAGGCGTTCCGCAAAGGACGGTGCCCACCCCCGTTGTGGGCATGCGTTCCGCCGGGGCGGTGCCCACCCCCGTTGTGGGCATGCGTTCCTCCCCCAGACTTCGTCCGGGAGGTGCCCCCAGGGCGGAACGGGTGGGCACAACGGACCCGCGCTTTGCCGGCGCCAGAGGCTCCCGCGCCCTGACCCGCACCGGATGTGCGCCGCGCATCGGGGTGCGGGTCCAGGCCCGGAAGACGGAGGCGCCGCTGAAGGGCGCCGTCCCGTGTGCCCACCCGTCCCGCCCAGCGGGACGATTGCCCACACGGGGCGCGGGCGCGGGCTCGCTACAGGCCCAGGCGGGCTCGTAGGCCGCCCGTGCGTTCGTCCGTGTCCACCGCCGCCGCCCCGTCCGTCACCGTCTCGTACACCGCGAGGATGTCCGCCCCGACCGTCGACCAGTCGAAGCGCCGCACATGGGCCGAGCCCCGCGCGCTCAGCTCCTTGCGTCGCGGAGCGTCCCCGAGGAGCGCGATCGCGGCGTCCGCCAGCGCGTCGGCGTCCTCGTTGGCGAAGAGCTCGCCCGCCGCCCCCTGGTCGAGGACCTGCGCGAAGGCGTCCAGGTCGGAGGCGAGGACCGGCGCACCGGCCGACAACGCCTCGACGAGGATGATGCCGAAGCTCTCGCCGCCGGTGTTGGGCGCCACGTACACGTCGACGCTCCGCAGCAGCCGCGCCTTGTCCTCGTCGCTGACCATGCCGAGGAACTCGACGCGCGAGCGCATCTCGGCCGGGAGCGAGGCGACCGCCTCCTCCTCGTCGCCGCGTCCGGCCACCAACAGCCGCGCGCCCGGCCGCGCGGCGAGGATCTTCGGGAGGGCCCGCATGAGGACGGGCAGGCCCTTGCGCGGTTCGTCGATGCGGCCGATGAAGCCGAGGGTCTCGCCCTGCCACTCCTTCTTCGGTTCGGCGCGGGCGAAGAAGTCCACGTCGACGCCGTTGGGGATGACGACGGCGTCGCCCCCCAGGTGCTCCACCAGCGTCCGGCGCGCGTACTCGCTGACCGCGATGCGGGCGCTGATCTTCTCCAGGGCCGGCTGGAGGATCGGATACGCGGCGATCATGGCCCGGGAGCGCGGGTTCGAGGTGTGGAAGGTGGCGACGATCGGCCCCTGCGCCGCCCAGCAGGTGAGCAGCCCGAGCGACGGGGAGGTCGGCTCGTGGATGTGGACGACGTCGAAGGTGCCGTCGTGCAGCCAGCGGCGGACCCGCGCGGCGGAGAGGAAGCCGAAGCTGAGCCGGGCCACCGAGCCGTTGTACGAGACCGGGACGGCCCGCCCGGCCGAGACGACGTACGGCGGGAGCGGGGTGTCGTCGTCGGCGGGGGCGAGGACGGAGACCTCGTGGCCCAGCCGGACGAGGTGCTCGGCGAGGTCGCGGATGTGGAACTGGACGCCGCCCGGCACGTCCCAGGAGTACGGACAGACGATCCCGATCTTCACGCGCCCGGCTCCTCCCGCTTCTCCAGGTCCGAGAGCCACAGTCGTTGCAGCATGTGCCAGTCCTCCGGATGGTCCGCGATGCCGCCGGCGAAGGCGTCGGCCAGGTCCTGTGTCATCAAGGACGTCTTCTCGGCCCGCGTACCTGACTCGGGGGCGTCGATCGGTGCGTGGATCCGGCCCTTCATGACCTGCGTGTCGTCGTACCAGAGCGTCACGGGCAGCAGCAGCGCGCCGGTCTGCTGGGCGAGGATCGCCGGGCCGGCCGGCATCCGTGCCGTGTCCCCGAAGAACTCGACCTCGATGCCGGAGGCCGACAGGTCCCGGTCGGCGACCAGGCAGACCAGGCCGCCGGCCCGCAGCCGTCGGGCGAGGGTGCCGAAGGCGGAGCCGCCGGTGTGCGGCAGGACCTCCATGCCGAGGGACTCGCGGTAGGCGACGAACCGGTCGTACAGCGACTCCGGCTTGAGCCGCTCCGCGACCGTGGTGAACGGCACGCCGACCGAGCGGGTCACCCACACGCCCGCGAGGTCCCAGTTGGCCAGGTGCGGCAGGGCGAGGATGACGCCGCGCCCGGAGGCGAGGCCCTCCTCCAGATAGTGGCGGTCCTTGATGTCGATGGACCGCTCGACCCGCTCCTTGCTCCAGGTCGGCAGCCGGAAGGACTCCATCCAGTACCGCATGTACGAGCGCATGCCGGCCCTCGACAGCTCGGCGAGCCGCTCGGGCGTGGCGTCCGGCACCACGCGCGCGAGGTTGGACTCCAGACGCAGGACGCTCTTGCCGCGCCGCTTCCACGCGAAGTCGGCGATCCGCCGTCCGAGGCCCGTCGCCACCGGGTCCGGCAGCTTCTTCACGGTCGCCCAGCCGGCGCCGTACAGCCCGTCGCTCAGGCGCTCCTTGAGGGTGCTCACGAGGCCGCCCCGCCGCCCCCGGCCGTGGCGGCGTCCGCCTCGGCCGATTCCCGGCGCACGGTCACGACCCGCTGGCCCAGGGTGACGGCGCTGCCGACGGCCACGATCCACAGGGCGATCGGGAGCAGGACCTCGACGCCGGGCACGCCGAACGTGTGGAGTCCGGCGAGGCCGGCGGCGACCAGCGAGATCACCAGGCGCTCGGCGCGCTCGACCAGGCCGTTCACCGCGACGGGCAGGCCAATCGATTCGCCTCGGGCCTTGGTGTACGAGACGACCTGGCCGCTCGCGAGGCAGAAGATCGCCACGGCGCACAGGATGTTGTCGTCGCCCTTGCCGGCGTACCAGAGCGCGAAGCCGCCGAAGATCGCGCCGTCGGCGACCCGGTCGAGCGTCGAGTCGAGGAAGGCGCCCCAGCGGCTGGAGATCCCCGCCTGCCGGGCCATGTTTCCGTCGACGAGGTCGGAGAAGACGAACAGGGTGATGACGATCGTGCCCCAGAAGAATTCTCCGCGGGGGAAGAAGACCAGCGCACCGGCCATCACCCCCGCCGTGCCGATGAGCGTGACCGCGTCGGGGCTGACGCCCCGCCGGAGCAGAAACGCGGCGAACGGTGTGAGGACACGCGTGAAAAAGGCACGCGCGTACTTGTTCAGCATGGCCTTCCCGAGGTTCGGTGGGCCGCGCGGCCCCTATGACCACCGGCTCACCCATCGTAGCCACGAGCGTCCCGGCGTACGGGCGGGCACCCGCCCCGCCGCGTCGGCGTCCCTCCCGGAGCCTCCGGGGTGTACGACGTATGGACGCTTCCTGGCGTCGGTGCAAAGCTCGAAGGACCACCGCGGGCACCGCTGGAGCCGTACCGCGACACACCACTCCCCCGCGCCCGCGTCCCGCCGCACCGTGCGAGCAGTCGGGAGGAAACATCATGGGTGACAAGGCGAAGACCCCCGCCGGAGCCGCCGGCAGGGCTCCTACGGCCGACCGGCCCTCGGCCGTGCGGAACGTGGTGCTGGTCGGCCACAGCGGATCGGGCAAGACGACGCTCGTCGAGGCCCTCGCGCAGACCGCCGGGGCGCTCAACCGGGCCGGGAGGGTCGAGGACGGCGCGACCGTCTCCGACTACGACGAGATCGAGCACCGCCAGCAGCGCTCCGTACAGCTCTCCCTCGTCCCGGTCGGCTGGGACGGGTACAAGATCAATCTCCTCGACACCCCCGGGTACGCCGACTTCGTCGGGGAGCTGAGGGCCGGTCTGCGCGCGGCGGACGCGGCCCTCTTCGTCGTCTCGGCCGCCCAGGAGGCCGACGCCGTCGCCGGGTCCACCCGCATGATCTGGGAGGAGTGCGCCGCCGTCGGGATGCCGCGCGCCATCGTCGTCACCCACCTCGACACCGCCCGCACCGACTTCACCGAGCTCACCGCCGTCTGCGCCGGGCTCTTCGGCCGGGACGACCCCGACGCCGTCCTCCCGCTGTATCTGCCGGTGCGCGGCGCCGAGGGCGCCGACGGGCACGCGCCCGCGACCGGCCTGGTCGGCCTGCTCTCGGAGCGGATCTTCGACTACTCCTCCGGAGTGCGCCGGGAGAACCCGCCCGACGAGGCGCAGCGGGAGCTCATCGCGGAGGCCCGGGCCCGGCTCATCGAGGGGATCATCGCCGAGAGCGAGGACGAGACCCTGATGGACCGCTATCTCGGCGGCGAGGACATCGACGTGAAGACCCTCGTCGACGACCTGGAGAAGGCCGTCGCCCGGGGTGCCTTCCATCCGGTGCTCGCGGCCGCTCCCGCCGCCGACGGCGGGACGCAGGGCCTCGGCACCCTGGAACTCCTGGAGCTGATCACCGGCGGCTTCCCCTCGCCCCTGGAGCACGAGGCGCCCGCCGTCACGACCCCCGACGGCCGCTCCCGGCCGCCGATCACCTGCGACCCGGAGGGGCCGCTGGTCGCCGAGGTCGTCAAGACGGCCGCCGACCCCTATGTGGGAAGGATCTCCCTGGTCCGGGTCTTCTCCGGCACGCTGCGTCCCGACGAGACCGTGCACGTCTCAGGGCACGGCCTCGCCGACGGCTCCCGCGACGGCCATGAACTCCACGAGGCGGAGGAACGGATCGGCGGGCTCACCTCGCCGTTCGGCAGGCAGCAGCGCCCGCTGGCGGAGTGCATCGCCGGGGACCTCGCCTGTGTCGCCCGGCTCGGCCACGCGGAGACCGGGGACACCGTCTCCGCCAAGGACGATCCGCTCCTGATGGAGCCGTGGACCATGCCGGAGCCACTGCTGCCGCTGGCCGTCCAGGCCCACGGCAAGGCCGACGAGGACCGGCTCTCGCAGGGCCTCGCCCGGCTGGTCGCCGAGGATCCGACCCTGCGGCTCGAACAGAACCAGGACACCCGGCAGGTGGTGCTGTGGTGCCTGGGCGAGGCCCACCAGGACGTCGCCCTGGAGCGGCTGCGCGGCCGGTACGGGGTGCAGGTGGACGCCGTGCCGTACAAGGTGGCGCTGCGCGAGACCTTCGGCGGCCCCGCCTCGGGCCGCGGCCGGCACGTCAAGCAGTCCGGCGGCCACGGCCAGTACGCCATCTGCGAGATCGACGTGGAGCCGCTGCCGCCGGGCAGTGGCGTCGAGTTCGTCGACAAGGTGGTCGGCGGGGCGGTCCCGCGCCAGTTCGTCCCCTCGGTGGAGAAGGGGATCCGGGCGCAGGCCGCGCGGGGGCTCGCGACCGGTCATCCGCTCGTCGACATCCGGGTCACCCTGCGGGACGGCAAGGCCCACTCGGTGGACTCCTCCGACGCGGCCTTCCAGACCGCCGGGGCGCTGGCGCTGCGCGAGGCGGCCGCCGAGGTGCCGGTCCATCTCCTGGAGCCGGTCGCCCAGGTCGAGGTCCTCGTCCCCGACGAGTACGTCGGCCCGGTGATGAGCGATCTGTCGGGGCGGCGCGGCCGGGTCGTCGGCACGGACCAGGCCGGTCCGGGGCGGACCGTGGTCAGGGCCGAGGTACCGGAGATCGAGATCGGACGGTACGCGATCGACCTGCGCTCGATCTCGCACGGCACCGGCCGGTTCGACCGCTCGTACGCCCGGCACGAGCCGATGCCGCCGCACCTGTCGGAGAAGATCCGCGAACAGGCCGAAAAAGGCTCCTAGTTGACGGAGGGACAGGGGCCCACGTCCGCCCGGCACTCGCCGGGCGGACGTCATTCGGCCGTCGCCGTCCACAGGCAGTGACGCATCCGGCCGTACCCGGTTACGCTGTGGTGCCCAGCTCAGAAGGTGTGCGGGGCGCGGCAGTTGGGAACAGCCCGCACAGGTACTCGCGCGCGATGGGGGCGGCAGTGGCGATCGACGGTTTCGGACCCGGGGCACAGATCCCCCTCCAGAGCACGGGAGGCGGCACGGGCGCGACGAACGCGCTCGCCTCCGCCGCGTACCGCGACAGTCCGCTGAAGACGATCCAGGAAGCCGACAACGACCTCTACAAGACCACGGTCAAGGAGGGGAAGTGGGGGCTCTTCAGCCCCGACCTCGGCGAGGCCTTCTCCCGCGCGGTGCAGGTCCGGATGCTCGGCGGCGCCCGCAAGGCCCTGATCCAGTCCTTCGGGGCCGAGCCGCAGCCGGTCGTCGAGCACTGCCTGGCCGCCACCCACCTGCGCCGGCAGCGCGACATCAAGCTGACCCTGGTCACCTTCTTCTGCGGCGTCCTCTTCCTGCCCGGTCTGCTGCTGTGGCTGGGCGTCATCCAGCTCCGCCGTCTCCTCACCGGCTCCGAGAACAAGCGCAACGGCGCCGTCGGCACCGTCCTGCTCTGGGGCGCCGGGATCTTCGCCGCGCTCGTCCTGATCAAGCTTCCCTTCAACGGGATCCTGCCGAACTACCTGCGCGCGATGGTCGTCGCCCCGGTCGTCGGCTGGTACCTCGCGAGCCGGATCTGCCTGAAGGCCGCCGTCGACCTGCGCGCGCGCTGGACCGGCCTGCTCGGCGGCGGCGGGATCGGCCCCCATGTGCCGAAGTCCGTCCCGCAGGACCCGGGCGAGAAGTCGGCCGAGGCGCTCCGGGTCAACCTGGAGAAGCTCGCCGCGGAGCAGCAGTCGAACATCGTCTTCTACGCCGGCACCAAGGGGATCCTCGGCCTGGGCACCCGCTGGGGCAGCTGGACGCTCGCCGAGGAGCTGGTCCCGCAGGCCGGCAAGGAACTCCACGCCTTCCGCGCCTGGGACGTCATCCGCAGGATCCACGACGAGCTGGCGCTCCTGGAGCGCGGCTCCCTGAAGACCGGCTTCCCCAAGCCGACCGTCAAGCACTGGATCGTCTCCCCGGTCGGCGAGGGCGCCGACGAGGTCACCCGCCCCGAGGGCGACAACATCGTGCACTACCAGGTCAAGCCGCACGAGATACAGCGCATCTGCAACGACCAGCAGTTCGGCGCGGGCAACCGCCACTACCTCGGCGTGCAGTTCATCCTCTGGGACGGCAATCTCGTCCTCACGATGATGGTGACGGTGACCTCGCTGCACCACACGCTCCGGATCGAGGTCACCGGCCACGCGCTCGGCCCCGTCCACGGCCTCTTCACCACGAAGCCGAAGGCGAAGACCAAGGAGGTCTCGAAGACGGTCCGCTTCTGGGAGACGAAGGAGATCCAGCAGCCGCTGCTCACGACCCAGGACATCGTGCGGCTCGCGGTGCGCGCCCCGCTCACCTGGTACCCGCCGGTGCTGGAGTTCCTCGGCGGCAAGATGAGCCTGCCCGAGCCGTTCGGCCTGCGGCACGTCTGGGCGGGGCCGCTGTGGAAGAACCGCTTCATGGCCGACGACGCCATCCGCATGGCCACGCCCGTGCTGCGGGCCGTCCACGCCGCGACGCTCAGGGTGCTCGACGAGCACAACGTGGAGACGGAGCGCTTCACCAACCGCTCGCTCGTGCTCAGCGGCGGCATCCAGGACCCGGGTCCGAAGAAGGCCGACGCCTACGACGCCTGACCCGGGTCCTCCGCGGGATCCAGGAGTCTCAGAGGGTGGCCGGCCAGGCGTCGGCCAGCATCTTCCGGGTGTCGGCGAGCAGCTGGGGCAGCACCTTGGTGTGCCCCACGACCGGCATGAAGTTGGTGTCCCCGCCCCAGCGGGGCACCACGTGCTGGTGCAGGTGCGCGGCGATGCCGGCGCCCGCGACGGCACCCTGGTTCATGCCGATGTTGAAGCCGTGCGCGCCGGAGGCCGCCCGCAGCGCGACCATCGCCCGCTTGGTGAAGGCGGCGAGCTCGACCGTCTCCGTCTCGTCGAGGTCGGTGTAGTCGGCGACGTGGCGGTACGGGACGACCATCAGGTGACCGCCGTTGTACGGGTAGAGGTTGAGCACCGCGTAGACGTGCTGGCCGCGGGCGATGACCAGGCCGTCCTCGTCCGACTTCGACGGAATCACACAGAACGGACAGCCGTCCTCGGCCCCCGGCCCGGTGGGCTTGTTCTCGCCCTGGATGTACGCCATCCGGTGAGGCGTCCACAGGCGCTGGAACGCGTCCTGCGTCCCCACTCCGATCTGCTGCTCCGGCTCAGTCGTCATGCTGAGCAGCATATTGCGTCGTCCGTTCGGAACGTGTCGCCGGGGCGGAAGATCCGTTCAGGGGCCATGCTGATCGGATGAGAGAAAGGCCCCCCGACCAGCCCGCGCAGGAGCGCTGGGACCGCTGGATGGAGACCCCGCTGACGGTGATGGCCCTGGTCTATCTCGCCGCCTACGCGGTGCGGATCCTGGGCCACCACCTGCCGGAGTTCGTGAAGGACCTCTGTCTCGTGCTGACGTTCGCCTCCTGGGCCGTCTTCCTCGTGGACTATGTCGTACGGGTCAGGCTGAGCGGCCTCGGCCTCCTGCGCTTCGTGCGCCACCACTTCCTCGACACGGTGGTGGTGATCCTGCCGCTGCTGCGCCCCCTGCGGGTCGTGAGTGTCTACGACCGGATGCAGCGCCGCCACGACAAGCCCCGGCTCACGCTCTACGCCCGGGTCATGACGTACGCGGGGATGACGGCGGGCCTGCTCGGCTTCGCGGGGGCACTGACCGTCTACCACTTCGAGTACCAGGCGCCCGGCGCGACGATCCGCACCTTCGGGGACGCGGTGTGGTGGGCGTGCGCGACGCTGGCGACGGTGGGCTACGGGGACGTGACCCCGGTGACACCGATGGGACGTCTCACGGCGGTGGGCATCATGGGGGTCGGTCTGGCCCTGCTCGGCGCGGTGACGGGTTCGTTCTCGTCCTGGCTGATCCAGGCGTTCACCCGGGAGGACGAGAAGGGGCCCCCGGGGAACACCCCGGGGGCCTCCTGAAGGCTCAGGTCATCAGACCTGGACGCGGTCCTCGACGACCTTGGCGAGCTTGGCGATCGCCTCGTCGACGGGGATGCCGTTCTCCTGCGAACCGTCGCGGTAGCGGAAGGAGACGGCGCCGGCGGCCATGTCCTCGTCACCCGCGATGATCATGAACGGGACCTTCTGCTTCTGCGCGTTCCGGATCTTCTTCTGCATCCGGTCCGAGGAGGAGTCGACCTCCACCCGCAGGCCCTGCTTCTTCGCCTTGACGGCGAACTCGTGCAGGTAGTCGACGTGCGCGTCGCCGATCGGGATGCCGGTCGCCTGGACCGGGGCCAGCCACGGCGGCATCGCGCCCGCGTAGTGCTCCAGGAGCACGGCGAAGAAGCGCTCGATCGAGCCGAACAGCGCGCGGTGGATCATGACCGGGCGCTGCTTGGTGCCGTCCGGGGCGGTGTACTCCAGGTCGAAGCGCTCCGGCAGGTTGAAGTCGAGCTGGACGGTCGACATCTGCCAGGTACGGCCGATGGCGTCCCGCGCCTGCACCGAGATCTTCGGGCCGTAGAACGCGGCGCCGCCCGGGTCGGGGGTCAGCGGGAGGCCCTGCTTCTCGGCGACCTGCTGGAGGACCGCGGTGGCCTCCTCCCACACCTCGTCCGAGCCGACGAACTTCTCCGGGTCCTTGGTCGACAGCTCCAGGTAGAAGTCGTTCAGACCGTAGTCGCGGAGCAGGTTCAGGACGAAGGTGAGGGTCTTGTCCAGCTCCTCCGCCATCTGCTCGCGGGTGCAGTAGATGTGCGCGTCGTCCTGGGTGAAGCCACGGGCGCGGGTCAGACCGTGCACGACGCCGGACTTCTCGTACCGGTACACGGTGCCGAACTCGAACAGGCGCAGCGGCAGCTCACGGTAGGAGCGCCCGCGCGCGTCGAAGATCAGGTTGTGCATCGGGCAGTTCATGGGCTTGAGGTAGTAGTCCACGCCCTCGTCGAGCTGCATGGGGGGGTACATGCCCTCGGCGTACCAGTCGAGGTGGCCCGACTTCTCGAACAGCTTGCCCTTGGTGGCGTGCGGCGAGTAGACGAACTCGTAGCCCTCCTCCTCGTGGCGCTTGCGCGAGTAGTCCTCCATGACCCGGCGGATGATGCCGCCCTTGGGGTGGAAGACCGCGAGGCCGGAGCCGATCTCGTCCGGGACGGAGAAGAGGTCGAGCTCGTTGCCCAGCTTGCGGTGGTCGCGCTTCTCGGCCTCGGCGAGGAAGTCGAGGTGCGCCTTCAGCTCGTCCTTCGACGGCCAGGCGGTGCCGTAGATGCGCTGGAGCATCGGGTTCTTCTCGCTGCCGCGCCAGTAGGCGGCGGCGTTGCGCATCAGCTTGAACGCCGGGATGTTCCGGGTGGTGGGCAGGTGGGGACCACGGCAGAGGTCCTTCCAGCACAGCTCGCCGGTCTTGGCGTCGAGGTTGTCGTAGATGGTCAGCTCGCCGCCGCCCACCTCGACGTTCGCGCCGTCGTCGGTGGACGCGGAGCCCTTGATGCCGATGAGCTCCAGCTTGTACGGCTCGTCCGCCAGCTCCTCGCGGGCGGCCTCGTCGGTCACCACGCGGCGGGCGAAGCGCTGGCCGCGCTTCTGGATCTCCTGCATCTTCTTCTCGATGACCTTGAGGTCCTCGGGAGTGAAGGGCTTCTCGACGTCGAAGTCGTAGTAGAAGCCGTCCCGGACCGGCGGGCCGATGCCCAGCTTGGCCTCGGGGAAGAGCTCCTGCACGGCCTGGGCCATGACGTGCGCGGTCGAGTGGCGCAGGATGTCGAGACCGTCCGGGGAGGAGATCTCGACGCCCTCGACGACATCGCCGTCGGCGAGCACGTACGACAGGTCCTTCAGCTCGCCGCCCACGCGGGCGGCGATGACGGTGCGGTCGTCGGCGAACAGGGCGCCGGCGGTGGTGCCCGCGCTCACCGCCCTCTCCTCTGCCTCCGAGGCGGACTGGACGGTCACACGGACATCAGACACGGGTACTCCATACATAAGGGCGCTGGCAGACACGAGGTGCCCGCGCCGGCGACGCGCGGCAGAGACGAGGTGCCGCGTCGTCACCGATCCTACCGAGCGGTTCGCACCCCCCGCGAAAGGGATTCCCGTGCCTCCGCTCCCCCGCCCCTACTCCTCCTCGGGACCGCACGCCTCCTCGAAGAAATCGAGGTTCTCGTGCAGGGCCTTGAGGAGCCGGTCCCGTTCCGTCTCGTCGACCTGGACGGGGACGACCCCGGTGGCGTCGGTGAGACGGCGGAAGCCGCCCCGGCTCTCCAGGCGCCCCACCACCCGGATGGGGAGGCCGACGAGGTGGGCGTGGCCGGCCGTGCGGTACGCCTCCTCGTCGAGGGCGACCCGGACGTGCGGGACCTCGGCGCCGCCGAGCACCCGGAGCCGTACGATCCCCTCGCCGCCCGGCCCCGAGCGGCGCATGCGGACGACCGCGCCGGTGAGCCGGACCGGCACGGAGGGCTCGTCCGTCAGATAGCGGGCACTGGCCTCCCGCAGCGCGGGCAGGTCGCCGGGCGAGAACTCGACCGGTTCGGGCCGGGCGGCGCACCCCTCGGGCGCCCCGGCGGCCGGGGCCCACTCCAGGGCGACGCGGGCGCCCTCGGTGCCCCGGACGAGGGCGACGAGCGCCTCGGTGAGCTCGCGGCTGACTCCCGCCTCGACGGCCGCGTCGAAGGCCTCCATGCCGCCGGTGGCCCGCTGGTAGTCGACGGCCTCGCGGGCCGCGTACAGCGCGTGGTAGAGCCGTACGGCGATCGGGCGGCCCGGTTCGACCGGCAGGAAGGCGGTCAGGCCGCGCCCGCCGGGCGCCGCGCCGACGACGACGGTCTCCAGGGACGCCTGGGCGGCGCGCCGGTGCCGGGCCCCGTAGTAGCCGGCCCGGCCGCGCACGGCGAGGGCACCGGCCAGCAGCAGCTGGCGGGCGGCGGACCTGAGCTGCTCCTGCACGGTCCAGGGGACGGTGCCGGCCGGGCCCGGGGGCACGTCGCGCCACCAGCGGATCTCGTCGCTGGGCACGGAGAGGCCCGTGAGGACCTCGCGGGCGGACGGCGTGGCGCTGCGGGCGAGGGCGGTGAGCGCCTCGCCGAGCAGGTCCTCGCAGTCGGGGAAGGCGCGGCTCTCCGGGACGAGGAGGCTGGTGCCGGTGCCGCTGCCGGGCGGGGTCCAGCGGCTGTAGCGGCCGACGGCGCCGCCGCGCCGCCGCCAGCCGTGGCGTGCGAGCAGGGCGCCGAGGACCCGCGGGTCGACCCTGCCCGGGTCGGGTGTCCCCTGGATGTCGGCCCAGGGCCCGATGGGCGGGGCGGGGACGCCGGTCCAGGGCCCCGGGGTCTCGCCGGGTGCCGGATGGGGCCGGTAGGGCGGGGGGACGGGGCCGCGCCCGGCCCCGCCCCCCTCGTGCCCGAACCCGGGTTCGTCGATCGGCCGGTGCATCAAGGTCTCCCTCCCACGCCGACCCGGGTCATGATCTCGCAGAGCGCCCGGTCGTCGAAGATCCGCGCCGTCGGGATGCGCACCGTGGTCCGGCGCCGCCCCGTGACCGGGTGTCCGGCCAGGTTGATCCAGTAGCAGCAGTGCCGCAGGTCGAGCCGGTCGTGGCTCGCTCTCAGCCAGTCGTCCTGCGCCCTCGGGACGAGCATCACGACCAGGATCTTGTGCACGGACACCGGCGTCCGGGCGAGTTTCACCAGGTGGTCGTTGTCGAGGGTGAACGAGAAGGCGTTCCCCGGCGGGCGGGGCGGTATCTGGTAGGTGCACTTGAGCTGCACCTTGATGGTCACTTCGTCGTCGACGGTGTGCCCGGGAGCGCTGTGGCTCACGTGCCAGTCGATGCCGTTGTCCGGAAAGGGCTGGGACAGCGAGCAGCCGGCCGCGGCGGCGACGGCGTGCAGGTATCCCACCTGAAGGGTCTCCATGCAGGCGGTGGTGGCGAGTGAGCCGCGCGTCGGTGCCACCCGCTGGGGCGGCAGCCCTCCCGACTCGGGCTGGGCGAGCGCCATGTCTTCTTCCTTCCCCGTCCCTTGTGTTGTGACCGGTCCGCGTACGACGCAAACAGTCCGGGTATCACCGTTTCGGGGCAGGGGGTTGGCCATCTGCCGCACGTGTGCAGGGAGTTCGGGGATGTCGATGCACTGGTACGAAGGGCCCCTGGCCGCTTTCGACACGGAGACCACAGGAGTTGACGTCGAGGAGGACCGGATCGTCTCGGCCGCCCTCGTCGTCCAGGACACGGAGGGGGCGCGCCCGCGGGTGACGCGCTGGCTGGTCAACCCCGGCATACCGGTGCCGGAGGGGGCCACCGCCGTCCACGGCCTGACGGACGATCACCTCCAGCGGAACGGCCGGTGGCCGTCCCCCGTGATGGAGGAGCTGGCGCGCGCACTGGCCGAACAGTCGGCGGCGGGGCGGCCGCTGGTGGTGATGAACGCGCCGTTCGACCTGACGATCCTGGACCGGGAGCTGCGCCGGCACCGGGCGTCGTCGCTGGGCAACTACACGGCGGGCAGCCCCCTGACGGTCCTCGACCCGCGGGTCCTGGACAAGCACCTCGACCGGTACCGGAAGGGCCGCAGGACGCTGACGGACCTGTGCGCGCACTACGAGGTGGAACTGACGGGCGCGCACGACGCGGCGGCGGACGCGACGGCGGCGATGGACGTCGTACGGGCGGTGGCGCGGCGCTTCTCGTCCCGCCTTGAGCGACTGACGCCGGCCGAGCTCCACACGCTGCAGGCGGTGTGGCACGCGGCGCAGGCGCGCGGGCTGCAGGCCTGGTTCACCCGGCAGGGGACGCCGGAGACGGTGGACCCGGCGTGGCCGCTGCGGCCGGAGCTGCGCACGGCGGCCTGAGTCCGGGAATGCGGAAGGCCGGTCCGTCTTTCGACGGACCGGCCTCTCCCGGTGGGCGATACTGGGATCGAACCAGTGACCCCTTCGGTGTGAACGAAGTGCTCTCCCGCTGAGCTAATCGCCCGGGAACGGGTTGAACCATACAGGTCTTCGCGCCCCTGGTTCAAACCGCGCGCAGGCGGGCCGCGAGTCCGCGCCGGCCGCCGCGCATCATCAGGGCGTGGTTGGCGCGGAAGACGGGCCGTCCGGGGACGGCGAGGACCCGCAGCAGCCGGGCCCGGACCTCGACCTCCTGCTCGTACAGGGCGTGCGTGCCGTCGCCTTCCGGGGTGAGGGTCCAGCGGGCCCATCCCTCCAGGTCCCCGCCGAGGCCGATCTCCAGGACGCCGGCGGCCGGATCGCGGCGCAGGGCCCGGGCGGCGACGACGAGCTCGTACGGGAGGAGGGAGCGGAAGCGTGCGGTGCCGGTGGCCTCGTCGACCGGGACGACCTCGCGGACCTGGGGCCACCAGAGGGGGTACTCCTCGGCGCGTTCGAGGACCGCGTAGACGGCCTCGGGCGGGGCGGCGAGCCGCCAGACGCAGCGGAAGCGGTACCGGCACCAGTCCATGCCCCCAGTGTGGACGTACTCAGGCGGGAATTACGGGAATCTGAGTACCGGGACGCATTCCCGCCCGCTGTGGCCGGGGCCACACTCCGATACATGGACAACTCCCTGCCACCCGCGGACGAGCTGGTGCTCGTCGACCGCGAGCTGGTGCAACTCGACGCGCGCCGCTCCCAGTTGCTGGCCCGCCGCGCCTGGCTGATCCAGGTGCTGTACCCGACGGTCGCGACAGCGGCCCCGGCGCACCCGCTGCGTCCGGTCGCGGACTCGACGCCGCGGAGCGCGCAGAACGTGCTCCTCACGCTCGGCGGCACGCTCCTGACGATCGCCGCTGTCGCCTTCACCCTGGTGAGCTGGGGCTCGATGGGGATCGGCGCCCGCGCGACGGTCCTGGCCGTGGTGACCGGCGCGGCGCTCGCGGCGCCGGTGGCGCTGCTGCGCAAGGGCCTGGCGTCGACGGCCGAGGCGGTGGCGGCGCTGGGCCTGGTCCTGACGGTGCTCGACGCGTACGCGCTGCACCGGGTGGCGCTGTCGGAGACGGACGGCCTGGGGTACACGGCGGTGGCGTCGGCGGTCCTGGCCGGCGCGTGGACCGCGTACGGCTCGGCCCTGTCCCGGCTGCGGCACCCCCTGCCGGTGGCGGTGGTCGCCGCGCAGCTGCCGCTGCCCCTCGGTGTCCTCGCGGCCGGCGGTGGGTCGACGGCCTTCGCCTGGGCGGCGCTCCTCACGGCGACGGCGGACGCCGCGGTCGTCCTGTGGACCCGCCCGGCGGCGGTCCGGATCACGGCGGGCACGGCCGCGGCCGCCCTGGGCGGCTGGGCCCTCCTCACGGGCGGCTGGCTGTCCCTCGTCTCCCCCTGGACCGGCGCGCCACTCCTCCTGGCGGGCGCGGCGGTGACGCTCTACGCGGCATGGCGCGCCCCCTCCTTCGCGACGGCGGCCTCGGCGACAGCGGGCCTGGCGACCCTGACGGCCGTGGGCGGCCTCCTGCGCGCGGCAGTCCCCGACGACTGGGCGGTCCCGGGCTATGTCCTGTGCGCGCTGGCCCTGACGTCGGTGTGGCGCCTGGGCGGCACGGTGACGGACGAGGACGGCGCCGCCCCGGGGACGGCGGCCCGTGGTGTGCGCCTGCCGCACGGCATCCGGCTCGGTCTCGCCGGCGCGGGCGCCGGTGTCGCGGCGCTGGGGGTCGTCTGGGCGCTGCCGCCGGCGGTGGCGGGGCTCCTCGGGCCGGTGGCCCGGACGACGGACGTCTGGTCGGGCGAGCACGCCCCGCGGGCCCTGGCCTCGTACCCCGCGACGGCCGTCCTCGTCCTGGCGGTGGCCGTCGCCGCTCTCGCGGCCCTCCCCCGGCTCTGGGCCCGGTGCGGGGCGCTCGTCCTGGCCTGGGCGCTGCTCACGGCCCTCCCGGTCCCGCTCGGCCTCCCGTACGCGGCGACACTCGCCCTCCAGCTGCTCACGACGGCGGCGGCCCTGGTCCTCGCGGTCCGCCCGGGTCCGCTGACGCGCGGCCTGCGCGCGGTCACCGCTCCGGCCGGGCACGCCGACGCGCCCGGTACGGCCACGCGGGACCCGCACGACGCCTCCCGGGAGGCCGGCCCGGCCACGCCCGAGGCCCCCGCGCCCACGGCCCCGGCCGCCGCCTCCGCGCCGACGACCGCCAGTGCGGCCGTCCCGCCGGTCCCCGGCTCCGGAACCCCCTGGCCCGCCTGGGCCCCCTCCCTGCCCCGGACGCAGGCTCCGGCCGAGCCCCGGACCGTTCTCGGGTGGATCGCGTACGGGGGCGGTCTCGCGTCCGCCGCGAGCGCGGTCGCGGCGGCCCTGGACGTCCGGGCAGCCACGTTCACCGCCCTCGGCGTGCTCCTCGCGCTCTTCACGGGGGTCGCGGTGCTCGGCACGGACGCCCGCCGCGTGGTCTCCGCCTGCACGGCCGTGCTCACGGCGACGGGGCTCGTGTTCGCGGTGGCGGCCGCCGGCGGCTTCGAGGACCACTGGACGGCGCTCACGCTGCTGCTCGTCCCGGCGGCGACGGCCGCCGTCGGCTCCCGGGCGCCGCGTCCGGTGGCCCTGGCGGTCGAGATCACGGGCGGGGCCGTGGGGCTGCTCGCCCTCGGGATCGCCGCGTCCCGGCCCGCCTTCCTGGCGCTCGCGCTGGCCCTGGGCGGGGTGATCGCGGCGGCGACGGCCGTGCGGCCGGAGCGGCGGCGGTTCGCCTCGTGGACGGCGGCGGCGCTGTTCCTGCTCGCCACGTGGGTGCGGCTCGCGGTCTGGGACGTGACGACCCCGGAGGCGTACACGCTGCCGGTGACGCTGCCCGCGCTGGCCGTCGGGTTCCTGCGGCGCCGCCGGGACGCGGAGGCCTCGTCCTGGACGGCGTACGGCCCCGGTCTCGCGGTGACGCTGGTGCCGAGCCTGTTCGCGGCCTGGACGGACCCCGAGTGGGCCCGCCCACTGGCCCTGGGCGTCGCGGCGCTCGTGGTGACGCTGCTCGGTGCCCGCTTCCGGCTCCAGGCGCTGCTGGTCATCGGCGGGGCGGTGCTCGCCCTGGACGGGCTGCACGAGCTGGCGCCGTACGTGGTGCAGGTGGTGGGCGCGCTGCCGCGCTGGCTGCCGCCGGCCCTGGCGGGGCTGCTGCTGCTCGGGGTGGGCGCCACGTACGAGCAGCGGCTGCGGGACGCCCGGCGGCTGCGGGAGCGGCTCGCGCGGATGCGGTGAGACGCCGAAGGCCCGGAGACGGTGTTCCGTCTCCGGGCCTTCGATCCGGGTGGTGGGCGATACTGGGTTCGAACCAGTGACCCCTTCGGTGTGAACGAAGTGCTCTCCCACTGAGCTAATCGCCCGGGCGCACCGCAAACATTACCCCATGTCAGCGGGGCTCCCGAACCACCGGAAGGTCACTGGTCGATCTTCCACGGCATGACGAAGCCGAACTTCCAGAAGTAGACGGCGAGCAGTGCCGCGATGATCACCAGACCGATGGTGGTGAGGATGATGTTCCGGCGGCGGACCTTGGGGTCCAGGGCGCGCTGGGCCGCCTCCGTGACCTTGCGCTTGGTCCAGCGGAGGACGAGCTGGGCCCAGACGAACTCGGTCGCCCAGATCGCCATGCCTCCGAAGATGACCAGCCAGCCGGGCCCCGGGAGCGGCAGCATCACCACTCCGGCGCCGACCACGGCGAGTCCCACGATGAAGACGCCGACCTGCCAGCTCAGATGCAGGCCTCGGCGGGACTTGATGAACTCCGGTGCGCGGGATCCCAGTTCGGCTTCCTGGCCGTCTGCGGACTCCCCGGTACGCTCGTCACTCTCCGCATTCATACTCCCCAACCTACCGGACGGGGAGCCCCCACCGGAATGGCGGTATTACCGCAGGTCACACACGCCCATACGAGCTACCTGAACGATCACAAAACCGACAGAGGGGTTTACAACGGCACCGGAGGTGGCATGTCGATTTCGCCGACGTGCGAATCCCCGAGCGCACACTGAGCGAAAGGCCCTGGCGCTTATGAACACCACGGTCAGCTGCGAGCTGCACCTGCGCCTCGTTGTGTCGAGCGAGTCCTCACTGCCTGTACCCGCGGGCCTGCGGTATGACACGGCCGATCCGTATGCCGTGCACGCCACCTTCCACACCGGAGCCGAGGAGACGGTCGAGTGGGTCTTCGCCCGCGACCTTCTCGCCGAGGGGCTGCACCGGCCCACCGGCACGGGCGACGTCCGCGTCTGGCCGTCCCGTAGTCACGGTCAGGGAGTCGTCTGCATCGCGTTGAGCTCCCCCGAGGGAGAAGCCCTGCTCGAGGCCCCGGCGAGGGCCCTGGAGTCGTTCCTGAAGAGGACCGACGCCGCCGTGCCACCTGGCACCGAGCACCGGCACTTCGATCTCGATACGGAGCTCTCCCACATCCTGGCCGACAGCTGAGCCAGGCCGAGAGCCGCACGGCGCCGTCCGACTCGGGGCGACGGCGCCGCGCGGGCAGTCACTAGGCACGAGATCCGGCGCTCCCCCCGCGCAGCCGGCGCGGTGGGAGCGCCGGTGTCGTTTTCCGGGGCGCGCTAAAGTCAGCGCCATTCCGCGGGCACCCGCCCGCGGCCGGCCAGGGAGCGAATCGTGCTGATCCCCCACGACACCCGGATCGCCCTCGACACCGTCGTCGATCTGATGAACACCGCGCCGCAGGGCGAGCGGGCCGACGAGCTCGCGGACGTCCAGGAGCTCCATGCCTTCCTGGACGCGCACAAGGTCAGCGGCGTGGGCGAGCTCGGGTCCGAGGACCTGCGCGCGGTGCGCGAGGTGCGCGAGAAGTTCGCGGCGGTCTTCTCCGCCCCCGAGGCCCGGATCGCGGCCCCCCTGATCAACCAGCTGGTGGCGGGCGCGGGCACCACCCCGCAGCTCACGGACCACGACGGCTACGACTGGCACGTGCACTACTTCGCGCCCGGCGCCTCGGTGGCGGACCACCTCGCGGCCGACTGCGGCATGGCCCTCGCGTTCATCGTCGTGGCCGGCGAGCAGGAGCGGCTGCGGCGCTGCGAGGCGCCGGACTGCGGCCGGGCCTTCGTGGACCTCTCGCGCAACCGCTCGCGCCGCTACTGCGACAGCCGCACCTGCGGCAACCGTCTGCACGTGGCCGCGTACCGGGCGCGCCGCAAGGAAGCCGCGGGCTGACCCTGCGCCGTCACAGCACGAAGAGATCGTGCAGGGCCGCCATCAGCAGCAGACAGCCGATCACCCCGAGGAAGATCATCAGCGGCGGCTGGGAGAGCGCGAACAGACAGCCGCGCGGCTCTTCGGCAGGGGCGTCGGTGGCGGCGGGCACGGGCTCCCGCGAGGTATCCAGCATCTCGGGGGGATGATGACGCACCCCGGACCCGGCGAATCCCGCAACACGCCCCACCGCGGGGGCCGTTCACCCCTTCCCGTGGATCACGGAACGGGGACGGACACCGGAAGCGCCAGAAGTGATCAGATTCCGTGCTTCTTCAGAATCGCCTCGATGTCGCTGAAGTCCTCACCCGCGGCCTGACCGGCCTTCGGCTTCGCCGTCACGGCGCGGGAGGGCGCCGACGCGGCCGGGGCCACGGCTCTCGTCCCGGCTCCTCCGGTCGTCACCTCCCGGCCGGCCCGGCGCCGCTCCACGGCCCGGGTGGACAGGAAGAGCAGCCAGGCGACACCGAGCACGCCGAAGCCGGCCCAGGCCACCGGACTGAAGGCCGTGTCGGCGATCCACTCGACCGCACCCGTCATCACCAGGCCGAGCGGCACCAGGGCGTAGGCCGCGATCCGGGCGGCGGACAGGAACTTCTTCCGGTACGCCGAAATCGCGGCGATGCCCAGGCCCGCCGCGGACACCGCGGAACAGATGGTCTCGGCGAGCATGCGATCCTCCAGGTGCCGGGCGATACGTCCCTTCCATCCTGCACCGCCGGTACCGTCCGGGGCCATGCCCCGAGCCCCGTCTCAGGGAGATCTCCGGGTCTCCCCCACCGGGATCTCCTCCCCAGGTCCCAGTGGGAGACTGCTGCCATGAACGACTCCACCACCGCACCCGCCTCCCCCGTCGTCCTGGAGGCCTGGTTCGACCTCCAGTGCCCCGACTGCTTCCAGGCCCTCGACGACGTCCGCGCGCTCCGCGAGAAGTACGGCGACCGGCTCGACGTACAGCTGCGCCACTTCCCGCTGGCCAAGCACAAGCACGCGTACGCCGCCGCCCAGGCCGCCGAGGAGGCCTTCGAGCAGGGCAAGGGCTGGCCGTACGCGGAGGCGCTGCTCGCCAGGACCGCCGAGCTCGGCGACCGGGGCGAGCCGGTCCTCCTGGAGGTGGCGACCGGACTGGGCCTGGACGCCGAGGAGTTCGACACCGCGCTGATCGACGGCCGGCACCTGCTGACCGTCGACGCCGACGAGGCCGAGGGCAAGGCGATCAAGGTCACCGGCACCCCGACCTACGTCATCGGCGGCGAGCGCCTGGACGGCGGCCAGAGCCAGGAGGGCCTGCGGGAGCGGATCGAGCAGATCACCGACCGGCTTCTGGCCGACCGGTAACCGTCAGAGCAACGGCTTGGCGCTGTTGTAGAGCGTCGTGCGGTAGCCGAGCGACTCGTAGAGCCGGATCGCCGGGGTGTTGCCCGCGAACACATGCAGCTCGATCAGGCGCTCCCCGGCCTCCAGGGCGATGTGCTCGGCGAGCAGCATGAGGGCCCGGCCGTAGCCCTTTCCGCGCTGCCCCTCGACGACCTCGATCTCGAAGACGAAGCCCGTCCCCTTCCCGGGCTCGCGCTCCAGCCTGCCCACCCACAGATAGCCGACGACCTGCCCGTCGTGCACGGCGACGGACACGGTGACGCCCGGGGTCGCGAGGCCCTGCGGCAGGAAGCGGCGGCGGCCGTCCTCGGCCTTGGCGAGCGCCTGCTCCTCCGGGACGCCCCGGTCGATCCAGCTCTGTGCGAAGGCGGCCATGGACTTCGCCGACCACTCCTCGAACTCCGCCTCGGTCACCGGCCGGTGCGCGAAGCCCTCCGGCAGCGGCGGCGACCCGGCCGGCAGCTCCTTGACCATGTTCCTGCTGCGCTCGGTGTACCCGAGGGAGCGGGCCATCCGCAGGGCCGCCTCGGCGTCGGCGGGCACGGAGATCTGCACCTCGCCGCAGCCCCAGCTCCGCAGGACCTCCTCCGCGGCGAGCGCCGCCACCGTGCCCCGGCCGCGGCCCCGGTCGGGCTCCTCGACCAGGAGGCGGTCGATCAGGCCCGAGGCGGAGCCGAAGGCCTGATCGGTCGCGAGGTGGACGGATCCGACCCGGCGGCTGTTCACACAGATGTCGAAGGTGCGGGAACGGCCGCCGTCGGCGGACTGCTGAAGCGGCTCGGACGGCCGCAGGGTGGTGGTCATCAGAGGTGTTCTACCCACCCGGGCGCCACCCGTCATCCGGATTTACGCGAGCCCCGGGTCCCGGTCCGCGGCGGCCCGCTCGTCGAAGATCCGCATCGCCTTGGCGGTGACGGGACCGGGCGCGCCCGCGAGCTCACGGCCGTCGACCCGGTGCACGGCCTGGACGTCGCGGAGGGTCGAGGTCAGGAAGATCTCGTCGGCGGACGCGAGGACGTCCATCGTCAGATCGGTCTCCGCGGCGCCGGTCCACTCCACGGCCAGGGCCCGGGTGATGCCCGCGAGGCAGCCGGAGGAGACGGGCGGGGTGAGGATCCGGCCGTCGACGACGACGAAGACGTTGGAGCCGGTGCCCTCGCAGAGCTGCCCCACGGTGTTGGCGAAGAGCGCCTCGGAGGCCCCCTGCTCGCGCGCCCTGGCGAGGGCGACGACGTTCTCGGCGTACGAGGTGGTCTTGAGCCCGGTGAGGGCGCCCCGCTCGTTGCGCGTCCAGGGGACGGTGATCACGGCGGTGGAGTCGGGGCGGCGGCTCGTCTCGCCGAGGGCGACGACCAGGCTCGTCCCGGCGTCGCCGCGCTCCGAGCCGAGCGGGGAGAGTCCGCCGGTGTACGTGATGCGGAGCCGGCCGAGCTCCATCGGGTTGGCCTCCAGGACGGCGGCGCAGGCCCGGCGGACCTCGTCGAGGTCCGGGTCGGGCAGGCCGAGGCCGCGGGCGGAGCGGGTGAGGCGCTCCAGGTGAAGGGTGAGAGCAAACGTTTCGCCGCGCTCCGCCTTGACCGTCTCGAAAATGCCGTCGCCGACGGTCAGTCCGTGGTCCAGTACGGAGACCCGGGCGGTCTCCGCGTCGTGCAGTCCGCCGTTGACCCAGAGTTTCATCGAGAAGTGGCCCTTCCGCTCGCCTCACGGACGTCCGACTCGTGGGCGCCCGATGCCTCGTAGGCGCCCGACGCTATCGCGACGAGCCGGTCCGCCTTCAGCTCGGTCTCGGCCCACTCCCGCTCCGGATCGGAACCCCAGGTGATCCCCGCGCCCGTGCCGAAGCGCAGCACGCCCTCGGGGCGGTCGATCCAGAAGGTGCGGATGCCGACGGCCAGCTCACCGGTGCCCGCGTCGGCGTCGACCCAGCCGATCCCTCCGCAGTACGGACCGCGGGGCGCGGTCTCCAGGGCCTCGATGATCCGCAGCGCGCTGGACTTGGGCGCGCCGGTGACGGAGCCGGGCGGGAAGGTGGCGGCGAGCAGCTCGGGCCAGCCGGCGTCCTCGCGGAGCAGGCCGGTGACCGTGGAGACGAGGTGGACGAGGCCGGGGTGTTCCTCCACGGCGCAGAGCTCGGGGACGGCGACGGTGCCGGTCTCGCTGACGCGGCCGAGGTCGTTGCGGACCAGGTCGACGATCATCACGTTCTCCGCGTGGTCCTTGGGGAGGAGGTCGGCGGCGGTGCGACCGGTCCCCTTGATGGGGCCGGAGGAGATCAGGGCCCCTTCCCTGCGCAGGTACAGCTCGGGGGACGCGGTGGCGATCTCCACGCCGTGGGCGGGCAGGCGGATCGTTCCGGCGTAGGGAGCGGGGTTGCCGCGGGCCAGCAGAGCGGTGAGGGCGTCGACGTCGGCGGCGGCCGGGTCCGGCAGCGGCGCGGTCAGCACCCGGCAGAGGTTCGCCTGGTAGACCTCGCCGCGCGCGATGTGCTCGCGCACGCGCCGTACGCCCGCCGTGTACGCGGCGCGGTCGAGCGAGGACGTCCAGTCACCGGCGGCGGGACCGCGCCAGGCCCCCGGGACGGGCGCGGGGACCGGATCGGGCCGGACGTCCCCGAAGCGCGCGCAGGTGAGGCGCCCTTCGAAGTCCGCGCAGACGGCCCAGAAGCCTGCGGAGTCCAGTGCCTCGGGGTCGTGGGTGACGTCCCGGAGGTCGGTCGCGACGAGGCCGCCGAAGCGGGCCAGGGGAGCAAGGTCGTGCACGCATCGAGTCTAGGTCGGGCGGGGCGGCGGCACGGGGTCGTGTACGGAGGGGGCGGGAGGGACGTGCGGGGTGGGGGCTCCGCGCCACCTCGGGGACACGGCGAGTGAACGCCACGCGAACCCTCCGGGAGGCCCGGCCGGGCACCGTGAAGGGCCCGCAGGTCAGCACGCTGCGGAAACGCGTTTTTGTACTGGCCCAGGAATCCGCTAGAGTTCAACACGTCGCCGGGACGCGCAAGCGAAACGGAAACGACAAGCGGACGTGGCTCAGTTGGTAGAGCATCACCTTGCCAAGGTGAGGGTCGCGAGTTCGAATCTCGTCGTCCGCTCGATGTGGGGGATCTTCCCGAACCCCCGTATTCACTCCTGGTGGAGTGGCCGAGAGGCGAGGCAACGGCCTGCAAAGCCGTCTACACGGGTTCAAATCCCGTCTCCACCTCCAAGCGCGATTAGCTCAGCGGGAGAGCGCTTCCCTGACACGGAAGAGGTCACTGGTTCAATCCCAGTATCGCGCACGCAGAACAATCGAAGATCCGGTCCGTACGGACCGTCCCGCGCGATTAGCTCAGCGGGAGAGCGCTTCCCTGACACGGAAGAGGTCACTGGTTCAATCCCAGTATCGCGCACCACAGTTCACGCACCCCTCGGGTGCGCCCGCGCGATTAGCTCAGCGGGAGAGCGCTTCCCTGACACGGAAGAGGTCACTGGTTCAATCCCAGTATCGCGCACGCAGTACGAGCACCTTCGGGTGTACCCGCGCGATTAGCTCAGCGGGAGAGCGCTTCCCTGACACGGAAGAGGTCACTGGTTCAATCCCAGTATCGCGCACCATCGGGAAGCCCCCGGTCGCAGCTCGCGGCCGGGGGCTTCTTCATGCCCGGGACGGGACGGGTCGGGACCGGTGGGCGCCGGTCCCGTTCGGTCAGGAGGAGAAGAGCATCCGCCCGAAGCCGCCCTTGCGGTAGTGGCCGCCGTGGTGACCACCGTGGTGGCCGCCGTGATGCGGGGCGCCCCAGGCGGGCGCGGCGGGGGCGGGCTGCGCCGGGTAGGCCGGCGGGGCGGGCGGGGCCTGCTGGACCCACTGGGACTCCAGGCGGGTCAGGGCCTCCAGCTCGCCGTAGTCCAGGAATATGCCCCGGCAACCGCTGCACTGCTCGATCTGGACGCCGTTGCGGTTGTACGTGTGCATGGCCGCATGGCACTTGGGACACTGCATGCTCGGCTCAACTCCCTGACATTGCCGTTCGAATGGTGGCTTCACCTTACGTGGACGCCGAAAGGGCCTACCCGGTTCGATGTCCGGCGATGCGGGCACAGGTGTCGATCATCACTTCCTCGACCTCGTCGAGGGGCCGGCGCTCGGCCGTGGACTTGGCGAGCGCGAGCGCGGCGGTCTGGACCGTCAGCGCCCGTGCGGGCACGTCGAGACGGTCCCATGGCTCGGCGCCCACGGCGGGGCCTCCCGCCTCCTGGTACGCGCCGAGGAAGCGGGACCAGACCTCCGGCGGCAGGATCCCGGCCGCGAACCACGCGGCGGGCCGGGCCAGATCCCACGCGGGGTCGCCGAGACCCAGGTCGTCGATGTCTATGAGCCGCCAGGGCCCCTGGGGTCCCGGGCCGGTGTCGCGGACGAGCTGACCCAGGTGGAAGTCGCCGTGGCAGAGGAGCCGGTACGCCGCAGGGGCGTCCGGGACCGTTCGCCAGGCGTCCAGGACGGTCGCGGCCGCCGGGTGGTCCGGGGCCGTGCGGCGCATCCGGTCCACGGCCAGGGCCACCTTCGCGGGGGCCCGCATGTCCGGGAGGCGCTCGGCCCAGCCGGGCGGCGGTGGGGTGCGGTGCAGCAGGGCGAGGAGCCGGGCCGCCTCCTCCCACGGTGCGGCGTCGGGGTCCTCCGGGGCGACCGGCGGACCGTACGGCCAGAGCGTGACGGGGCGGCCGTCGAGCACGTCGGGGCCGGGCTGCGGCGGCGGGAGCGGCGGCAGGAAGACACCGCCGACGTCCTGGTGCGCGGCCAGTGCCAGCCGTACGCGATGGGCCTCGGGATCCGTACCGGGCGCGTGCGCCTTCGCGACGAGGCCCCCGTGCCGTACGACGGTCCCGTCGTCCCGGTCGGCCAGCACCCCGACCAGGCCGCTCGCGCAACGGCAGGGATCGTCCGTCGGGTGAGCCGCCGTGTGAGCCATGGCCGTGAGGCGGTGGAGCGGGGGTGCGGCGGGGGTGGGGGGTGTCCTGGCTGCTGAGTCCACTCCCGGAGCGTACGGGGTGCTTCGACCGCCGCCGTCGGCCGGACCCGGTCCGGGGAATGCGCGAGGGCCGGTCAGCTCCCCAGCTGACCGGCCCCACGCTGCCGTCCGCCGCACCCCCGTCCCCACGGGGTTGATGGCCGGATGTCCCGACCCGGGCCGCTCTCCCGGGTCCGGGGCGCCGCTCAGCGCCCCAGCATCACGCCCACGGACGACGCCTGTGTGACCACCGCTTCCCAGCCGCCGAAGACGACCACGAGCAGGGCCGCGAGAGGGAGGACCATGGCCGTGGCCACCAGGGGGTGACGGCGGCTCGAAGGCCGGGGGGTCGTCCGGTGTGCCGTGTAGGCCATGGTTCCTCTCCTGTCGTGTCTGGCGCGGCGGGTGCGTGACCTCGGGGGACGAGTGCTGCACCCGCCGCTTGACCTCAACACTAGGGAGCGGGAAGCGCCGGGACGTCATGCCCGCGTATCGACTTCCGGGCCTCCCGGAGGATGAGGCCCCGCCGTGCGGCGTACTCCCCTGGGTGGAGACGGACACCCGGAACCCCGGGTCTTCCCGGAGGGGGCGCCCCGGGACGGCGTGGCGGCGTGACTTCGCTCACTTCCCCGGGTCCCGTGGTCGCGGGTGGGCCCGGTGGCCCCGGAGGCCGTCCTCCCGGGCGTCCTGCCGGATCCGGGACAGCTCGTCAAGTGGTGTTCCGCGAACGGGGGTTGAGGCCCCTCCTTGGTGCCGCCGGCCCCCGGTGTCCCCCTCAGCACTGACAATCGATCCCGCTGCGAGGGCGCGGCCTATGAGCGCGTACGGGCGCCACTACGTAAGCTGTGCCACGTCGAACGGACGAGGGGACGGACATGGCGATGATGCGGCTCCGGCGCGAGGATCCGCGGATCGTCGGGTCGTTCCGGCTCCACCGCAGGCTGGGGGCCGGCGGGATGGGCGTCGTGTATCTGGGATCCGACCGGCGCGGCCAGCGGGTGGCGCTGAAGGTGATCCGGCCCGACCTCGCCGAGGACCAGGAGTTCCGGTCCCGCTTCGCCCGCGAGGTCTCGGCGGCCCGGCGGATCCGGGGCGGCTGCACCGCCCGGCTCGTCGCCGCCGATCTGGAGGCCGAGCGCCCCTGGTTCGCCACCCAGTACGTGCCCGGTCCCTCGCTGCACGACCGGGTCGCCGAGGAGGGCGGGCTGCGCGCCGCCGACGTCGCCTCGATCGGGGCCGCCCTGTCGGAGGGCCTCGTCGCCGTCCACGAGGCGGGGGTCGTCCACCGTGACCTCAAGCCGTCGAACATCCTGCTGTCGCCCAAGGGGCCCCGGATCATCGACTTCGGGATCGCCTGGGCGACGGGCGCGAGCACCCTCACCCATGTCGGCACGGCCGTCGGCTCACCCGGCTTCCTCGCGCCCGAGCAGGTGCGCGGGGCCGCCGTCACCCCGGCCACCGACGTCTTCTCGCTCGGCGCCACCCTGGCGTACGCGGCCATGGCCGACTCGCCCTTCGGGCACGGCAGTTCCGAGGTCATGCTCTACCGCGTCGTGCACGAGGAGCCGCAGCTCCACGGAGTGCCGGACGCGCTCGCGCCGCTGATCCGCGCCTGCCTCGCCAAGGACCCGGAAGACCGGCCCAGCACCCTGCAGCTGTCCATGCGGCTCAAGGAGATCGCGGCGCGCGAGGCCCAGGGGCTTCCCGCCTCCCGGCCGCCGGTGCAGCGGGAGCGGGCCGAGGAGCGCAACACCGTCCGGCCCACCGAGCGGTACACCGAGCGGGACGTGCCCGGGCGTGGTCCCGAGCGGGGTTCCGAACGGGGTGGTGAGCGCGGGGCCGGGCGCGGGCCCGCTTCTTCCTCGCGTTCCTCCGCGGGGCCCCGGACCGGTGGTTCGCGCGGTCCCCAGTCCCGGCCCGGGACCCGGCCCGGTGCGCGGTCCACGTCGACCGGCCGCCGCCCCGCCAACCCTCGGCTGCTGCGGCAGCGGCTCTTCGTCTTCGTGGTCGTGACGCTGGTCGTGGCCCTCGGCATCGCCGCCGCGCAGGCCCTTCAGGGCTAGGCCGTCTCTTCCGGATCCTGCGCGACTCGCCAAGATCCGAGACGGCCCGGTGCCCGTCGGCGGTCAGGCCTCCGGGCGGCCCGTCGCCACCGCGTAGAACGCCACCGCCGCCGCCGCGCCCACGTTGAGCGAGTCGACGCCGTGGGCCATCGGGATCCTGACCCACTCGTCCGCGGCCCGCAGGGCCTGCGTGGACAGGCCGTCGCCCTCCGCTCCGAGCATCAGCGCCACGCGCTCCAGGCGGTGCGGGGCGGCCTCGTCGATCGAGGTCGCCTTCTCCGCCGGGGTCAGCGCGAGGAGCTTGAAGCCCGCCTCCCGTACCGCCTCCAGGCCTCGGGGCCAGGTGTCCAGGCGGGCGTACGGCACCGAGAACACCGCGCCCATCGACACCTTCACCGAGCGGCGGTACAGCGGGTCCGCGCAGTCCGGGGACAGCAGGACCGCGTCCATGCCGAGCGCGGCGGCGCTGCGGAAGATGGCGCCGATGTTGGTGTGGTCGTTCACCGACTCCATGATCACCACCCGGCGGGCGCCGGCGAGGAGCTCGCCCGCCTCCGGGAGCGGCTTGCGCTGCATGGAGGCGAGGGCGCCGCGGTGCACGTGGTAGCCGGTGACACGTTCCGCCAGGTCCGGCTGGATCGCGTACACCGGCGCCGGGACCTCGTCGATGACGTCCCGCATGACGTCCACCCACTTGGCGGAGAGCAGCATGGACCGCATCTCGTAACCGGCCTGCCTCGCGCGGCGGATGACCTTCTCGCCCTCCGCGATGAACAGGCCCTCGGCCGGCTCGCGCCTGCGGCGCAGCTCGACGTCGGTCAGCCCGGTGTAGTCGCGCAGGCGCGGGTCGTCGGGGTCGTCGATCGTGATGAGTTCGGCCACGAGGTGATACTGCCTTGTCCGGGGTGTGGTGCCAATGTGCGGGAAGGTTTGGTTACCCCTGGTTACTCCGGGGTGTCGCTTCCGTGGTTCTTCGTCAGCTTGTCGGGGCCCTCGGTCACCACGTCGCCGATGACGATGACCGCCGGCGGGCGGACCTCCTCGGCCCTGACCGTCTCCGCGACCGTCGCCAGCGTGGCGTCCACCCGGCGCTGCGTCGCCGTCGTGCCCTCCTGGATCAGGGCCAGGGGGGTGTCCGGGCTCTTGCCGTGGGCGATCAGCGCCTCGGCGATCTTCCCGATCTTGTCCACTCCCATGAGGATCACGAGCGTGCCCGTGAGCTTCGCCAGCGACGCCCAGTCGACCAGCGAGCGCGGGTCGTCCGGGGCCACGTGGCCGCTGACCACCGTGAACTCGTGCGCCACCCCGCGGTGCGTCACCGGGATGCCGGCCGCTCCCGGGACCGAGATCGAGCTGGAGATGCCCGGGACCACCGTGCAGGCGATGCCCTCGGCCGCCAGGGCCTGGGCCTCCTCCATGCCCCGGCCGAAGACGAAGGGGTCACCGCCCTTGAGGCGGACCACCGACCTGCCCTGCTTCGCGTGCTCGATCAGGGCGTTGTTGATGGCCTCCTGGGCCATGAAACGGCCGTACGGGATCTTCGCCGCGTCGATCACCTCGACGTGCGGCGGCAGCTCGTCCAGGAGGTCCCGGGGGCCGAGCCGGTCCGCGATGACCACGTCCGCCTCCGCGAGCAGCCTGCGGCCGCGGACGGTGATCAGGTCCGGGTCTCCGGGTCCGCCGCCCACCAGGGCGACGAAGGGGGTACGCGCGCGGTGCGCGGGCGCGGCGATCGAACCGTCGCGGAGGCCCTCGACGATCGCGTCCCGTACGGCCGCGGAGCGGCGGGGGTCATGGCCCGTGAGCACCGCCACGGTGATGCCCGCGTCGCGGCCCGTCGCCGGGGTCCAGGCCGACGCAGCTTCGGCGTCGTCCGCCCGTACGCACCAGGTCCTGGTGCGCTCGGCCTCGGCCGAGGCCGCCGCGTTCGCGGTCGGGTCCGTGGTCGCCACCAGGGCGTACCAGGCGTCCGCGAGGTCGCCGTCCTCGTACCTGCGCTTGATCCAGGTGATCTCGCCCGTCTCCGCCATCGCGTCCACGGACGGGGTCGCGGACGGGGAGATCAGGGTGATCTCCGCGCCCGCCGCGATCAGCGCCGGGAGGCGGCGCTGGGCCACCTGGCCGCCGCCGAGGACGACGACGCGGCGGCCGGCGAGGCGCAGTCCGACGGGGTAGGCGGGGTGCTCGGCGTTCTCTGCCATGGGTGAGCGGCTCCTCGGAGAGCGTGGCGGTGCGGGCGAGGGTGCCGCTGCTGCGGTGGAGCGGCTCGTTCATGGTCACGATAGCGGTGACCTGGGGTTTGCCGGGTGTGACGGATGTCCCCCGGCCGGTTCCCGCGCGTCCCCCACCCACTTCCCTGAGTGGATGGGGGACGCGCCGGGGTGCTACTTCTCGGTGACCCCCGCCGAGTCGAACGTCGCCACCTCGTGCATCGCGCGTGCCGCGCTCTGGACCAGCGGGAGGGCCAGGAGGGCGCCCGTGCCCTCGCCGAGGCGGAGGTCCAGGTCGACCAGCGGGCGCAGGCCGAGCTTGTTGAGCGCCGCCACGTGGCCCGGCTCGGCGCTACGGTGGCCCGCGATGCACGCCGCGAGCGACTCGGGCGCGATGGCGCGGGCGACCAGGGCCGCCGCGCCCGTGGACACGCCGTCCAGGATGACCGGGGTACGGAGCGAGGCCGCGCCCAGGATCAGGCCCACGAGGGCCGCGTGCTCCAGGCCGCCGACCGCCGACAGGACGCCGATCGGGTCCGCCGGGTCCGGCTTGTGCAGGTCCAGGGCGCGACGGACCACGTCCACCTTGCGGGCGTGCGTCTCGTCGTTGATGCCCGTGCCCCGGCCCGTGACCTCGGCCGCGTCCACCCCGGTGTAGACCGAGATCAGCGCCGCCGACGCCGTGGTGTTCGCGATGCCCATCTCGCCCGTGAGCAGGGCCTTGTTGCCGGCCGCCACGAGGTCGCGGGCCGTCTCGATGCCCACCTCGATCGCCGCCAGGACCTCTTCCCGGGTCATCGCCGGACCCGTGGTGAAGTCGCCCGTGCCCGGGCGGACCTTGCGGGGCAGGAGTCCCGGGGTGGCCGGGAGTTCCGACTTCACGCCCACGTCGATGACGCAGACCTCGGCGCCCACCTGGTTCGCGAAGGCGTTGCAGACCGCTCCCCCGCCGAGGAAGTTGGCCACCATCTGGCCCGTGACCTCCTGCGGCCACGGCGTGACGCCCTGGGCGTGGACACCGTGGTCACCGGCGAAGATCGCCACGGCCGCCGGCTCCGGGATCGGCGGCGGGCAGACCCGGGACAGACCCGAGAGCTGGGCGGAGATGATCTCCAGCATGCCCAGCGCCCCGGCGGGCTTCGTCATGCGCTTCTGGCGCTCCCACGCCTCGCCGAGCGCCTTCGCGTCCAGCGGGCGGATGTTCGCGACGGTCTCCTGGAGGAGGTCGTGCGGCTCCTCGCCCGGCAGGGCGCGGCGGCCGTACGTCTCCTCGTGGACCACCCAGGCCAGCGGGCGGCGCTTCGACCAGCCCGCCTGCATCAGCTCGGGCTCGTCCGGGAACTCGTCGACGTATCCCACGCAGAGGTACGCCACCACTTCGAGGTGCTCGGGAAGTCCGAGGGCACGGACCATCTCGCGCTCGTCGAAGAAGCTGACCCAGCCGACGCCGAGGCCCTCGGCGCGGGCCGCCAGCCAGAGGTTCTCCACGGCGAGGGCCGAGGAGTACGGGGCCATCTGCGGCTGCGTGTAGCGGCCGAGCGTGTGACGGCCGCCCCGGGTGGGGTCGGCGGTCACGACGATGTTCACCGGGGTGTCGAGGATCGCCTCGATCTTCAGTTCCTTGAACTGCTTCGCCCGGGCCTTCGGCAGCGACTTGGCGTAGGCCTCGCGCTGACGCTGGGCCAGCTCGTGCATCGTCTGCCGGGTCTCGGCCGAGCGGATCACGACGAAGTCCCAGGGCTGCGAGTGGCCCACGCTCGGCGCGGTGTGGGCCGCCTCCAGGACGCGGAGCAGCACCTCGTGCGGGATCGGGTCGCCGCGGAAGCCGTTCCGGATGTCGCGGCGCTCGCGCATCACGCGGAGCACCGCCTCGCGCTCGGCGTCGTCGTAGCCCGGGGCCGGGGCGGCCGGGCGCGTGTCGGCGTCGGTCGCCGCCTCGGTGGCCGTGTCGGCCTCCGCGTCGGCCTCCGGCTGTGCCTGTACCTGCGCCTCGGCTTCGGGCTCCGCCTGAGCCAGCGTCTCGGTCTCGGTCTCGGTCTCAGGCTGTGCCTGTACCTGCGCCTCGGCTTCCGGCTGTGCCTGAGCCTCGACCTGCGTCTCCGCCTCGGGCTCCTCGGCCACGACCGGGATCTCTTCGGCCACGGCCTCCACCGGGGCCTCCGTCGGCTCCTCGGCCTGCGGCTGAGCGGGGACTTCGGCCGGGGTCTCGGCCGGGGCCTCGGCGGGGATCTCCGCGGTCGCGGGCTCCTCCGGGGCCACTGCCTCCGGTACGGCCTCCACCACGGCCTCCACGACCTGCTCGGCCGGGACCTCCACGGGCGCGACCTCGACGGCCTCGGCCTGTACGGGCTCCTCGGCCGGCCGTGCGGCCTCGGGGGCGGCCTCCGCCTGGACCTCGACCGGCGCGGCCTCGATCGGCGCGGCCTCGACGGCCTCGGGCTGCGCCGGCTCCTCGACCGGCTGCGCCGGCTCGGCAGGGGCCTCGGCCACCTGCGGCTCGGCCGGGGTCGCCTCGGCCTCGCGCGGGGCGGGGACCGTGACCTCCGGGGCCGCTTCCTCGGGGGCCGGGACGGGCTCCGGGGTCGCCTCCACGACGGCCTCGGGGGCCTCCTGCGGCTCCGTCGGCTCCGCCACCTCGGCGACCGGCGCCGGCTCGGCGGCCTGGGGGGCCTCCGGCGTCGGGACCGGGGCCAGGTGCGGGGTCGTCGGGACCGAGCCCTCGACCTGGACGAACTGGGCCGCCGGCGGGACGACCGTTTCTGCGGGCGCCGCCGGCTCCTGCGGCTGCGCGACCCACGGCTCGGCGCCCTGCGGGGCGAGCTGCTGGTCCTGCGCGATCTCGAAGTACTCGGGGCCGGTGGTCGGCGGGCCCGGGTTCCGCAGCGGCATCGGGGCGGGGGCCGTCGCCACGACCGGCTCGGCGGCGGGCACGGGCTGCGGGGCGGGTGCCGGGGCCGCGGCCGGGCCGCGGTCGGCGAGGGACAGCACGACGCCGCCGGTGGCGTCGGGCACCGGCGGGCCCATGTGCAGCGGGCGCCGCGCCGGAGGCGGGGTCGCGGCCGCCGCGGGCGGGGGCACGCGGACGCCGCCGAGGTCGACGGAGCCGGAGTCGCGGCCGGCCGCCTCGTGGGCGCCGGTGTCGAGGATGCCCGGCTCGTAGCCGTGCTCGGTGACGACCGGGACGCCGTGCGCCGGGGTGCCGAGCGGCACGCCCTGCGGCGGGGTCTGGCCCTGGGGGGCCGTCAGGACGTCGGCGAGCGCCACGCCGTCGGGGAGCGGGCCCGTGAGCGGGTCCGGCAGCGGGTCGGTGAGCGGGTCGCCCATCGGGACCGGCGCGCCCTGGTTCGGGACCACGGGGACCGGCGGCGGCACGGCGACCGGCGGCGCGGGCGCGACGCCCGGCGGGTGCTCGCTCCAGGCGCCCTGGGCGCCCGGCATCAGGAGCAGGTCGTCGTCCTCGGAAGTGTGCTCGGAGGGGTCCAGGAAGGTGTACGCGCCCGGTGCGGGGATGCCCGGCTGCTCGACCATGCCTGCGTTCTCCGGCAGCCCCTCGCCCGGGACCTGGCCGGTGTCCGTCATGCGTACCCCTCGCCCATCGCTTGTGCTCCTTCAGACCTGCGCCCGTCGACAAGAACGAGCGCGCGCGCCGCGCGGCACGAAGCACACGCGGACACCCACACATTGTCGCGGCCCTCGGCCATCGTGGCAGGGAGATCTGCCACGGTGCGCTGTGGACTGCGCCACGTCGCGCGGTCCCCCCTTGTCACGTACCACATCGGTGGCACAAAGCGGCCACCCATTCAGGACATTGACGAACAGAGCGCCGAACGTCCCGGTGCGGTACAACAATCGGCCAGCCTACCCTGCCCCGGTGGGGCGGCCTGGTCACGGGGCTCGGTCGATCCTGCGTCCGGACAGCAGGAACACGACCGAACGCTCGCGTTCCGACCAGTCGTCCGGGTCGAGTCCGACGGTCTGGAGGAGGAGGCTCTCGACGGCGTAGCCGCCGTCGGCGAGGGCGGCGCCGATCGCCTCGGCCTCGTCGCGGGTGGAGGCGTGGGCGACGATGCGTTCGGGCCGGCGGTCGGTGCAGGCGGTGACGACGGGGACGCCGCCGGCCGCGATCCGTACGACGTCCGGCTCGGGCAGGCTCTCCAGGACGTGCGGGGCGCGGCCCCGGACGGTCTGGAGGGGCACTCCGTGGCGCCGGGCCGCCCGTTCGGTGCGGGCGCAGGCGGCCGGGTCGGCGTCGACGGCGATGACGGCGGCGCCGAAGCGGGCCGCCTCCACGGAGAAGGCGCCGCCCGCGCATCCGATGTCCCAGACGAGGTCGCCGGTGCGGGGCCCGAGGCGGGCCAGTTGGGCGGCTCGGAGGGCGGGGTCCGCGCCCGCGCCCGGACGGGCCGGTCCGGTTCCCGGGCCTTCGTCCTCGGAGTCGTACTCCTCGGTGGGGAGTCCCCAGCCGCGGACCGTGCGGGCGGCCGGATCCTGGCCCATCAGCCAGGGGGCGGTGGGGGTGCCGCCGACCGCGCCGCCGATGACGAGGACGACGTTCGGGTCGCGCCAGGTGTGGTCGGCGGCCTTGTCGGAGGTGAGGACGGAGACCTGTTCGCGTTCGGTGCCGAGCTGCTCGCAGACGACGAAGGTGCGGTGGACGCCTTCGAGGAGGAGGGCGAGTTCGGCGGGTCCCGCGCCCGGGGAGGTGAGGACGGCGACCTTGGGGTGGGCGCGGCAGACGTTGACGGCGCGGCGGAGCGTGCGCTGGTGGGCGACGACGATCCGGGCGTCCTCCCAGGGCATGCCGGCGCGTGCGAAGGCGGCGGCAACGGAGGAGACGGCGGGGACGACCTCGACCTCCAGGCCGTGCTCGGGGGCGCGCAGGGTGCGGACGACGCCGAAGAAGCCGGGGTCGCCGTCGGCGAGGACGACGGCGGTGCCGCGGTGGGTCGCGATGCGGCGGGCGGCGAGGTCGACGCTGCCCAGGCGGATGCGTTCGGCGGCGGGCGGCACCTCGGGCAGCGCCAGGTGGTGGGCGGCGCCGGCCACCAGGGTGGCGGCGGAGAGCGCGGACCGGGCCGCCGCGGTGAGGGGCGAGCCGTCCCAGCCGATCACCGTGACGCGGTCGGCCATCGTCGTCTGTCTCCCTGTGGTGTTGTCGCAGGTCGGGGGCGTGCCGAGCGTACCCCGGGATTGTTCCGGGGGGCTCAGCTCCAGTCGGTGTACGAGGAGTAGCCGGCCTCGGCCATCTGGTCGGCGACGCCGTCGAGGTCCTCGGGGAGGAGGCCCCAGACGATGAAGTCGGTGCGCAGTTCGGCCCAGGTGCCGTCCTCGGTGCGGGTGCGGGCTATGCAGGCGTTGCGGAGGACGCCTTCGCTGATGCAGCCGATCTTCTGGGCGACCTGCTGGGAGGCGGTGTTGTCGGCGGCGGTGCGCAGTTCCAGGCGTTCGAACTTCTGGTCGCCGAAGAGCCACTGGGCGGTGGCGAGCGCGGCTTCGGAGGCGTAGCCCTCGCCGCGGGCCCAGGGGGCGATGATGTAGGACATCTCGGTGGAGCGGACCCGCCAGTCGGTGTTGCTGAGCTGGACGATGCCCACCAGACGCTGGGTCAGGAACTCGGTGACGGCGAGGTCGAGGCCCCGGCCCGCGGCGCGTTCGGTGGGGGCGTACTCGGTGATCCAGCCGCGTGCCGCGTCCTCGGTGTAGGGCTGGGGCACGGCCGTCCAGGCGGCGACCATCTCGTCGTTCATCATCTCGGCGAGGGCGGGGGCGTCCGCCTCGTCGAGCGCGCGCAGCACCAACCGGTCCGTGTTGATGGAGATGTCCGGAAAGGTGGTAGTCATGCGCAGCTCCATGCCGTGGACCGTCCGAATCGAGCGTGAACGCACAGCATGCAGCATGCGGCCGCGGGTGCGCATGGCCGGGTCGGGTGTGCCGGGGGTGTCGGGGGCGGGTGTGGCGAAGGCCCCGCGCATCGGACGGGATGCGGGGGCCTTCTGCTCAAGGACTGTACGGGGGAACCGGTCTGACGGTCCCTCGGACGTCCGTCCTGCGGTGCGGCCTTACTGGGCGGCGCCGAAGGCCGGGATGACCGAGCCCTTGTAGGTGTCCTCGATGTACTTCTTCACCTCGGGCGAGTTGAGGAGCTTGGCGAGCTTCTGCACGCGGGCGTCCTTCTCGTTGCCCTCCTTGACGGCGAGGAAGTTGGCGTACGGGTTGCCCTCCGCCTTCTCCAGGACGAGGGCGTCCTTCGCCGGGGAGAGCTTGGCCTCGATGGCGTAGTTGCCGTTGATGACGGCGGCGTCGACGTCGTTCAGGGCGCGGGGCACGGTGGCGGCCTCCAGCTCCTTGAACTCCAGGCCCTTCTTGTCGGTGATGTCGGAGAGCTTGGCGTCGGTGCCGACACCGTCCTTGAGGGTGATGAGGCCGTTCTCGGCGAGGAGGTGGAGCGAGCGGCCCTCGTTGGTGGTGTCGTTCGGGACGGCGATGGTCTGGCCGGCCTTGATGTCCTTCACCGAGTTGAGGCTCTTGGAGTAGAGGCCCAGCGGCTCCAGGTGGACGTTGACCACGGGGACGATGGTGGTCTTGTTCTTCTTGTTGAAGTCGTCGAGGTACGGCTTGTGCTGGAAGAAGTTGGCGTCGACCTGGCCGGACTGGGTGGCGGTGTTCGGCAGGACGTAGTCCGTGAACTCCTTCACCTCCAGCTTCAGGCCGGCCTTCTCGGCCAGGTTGTCCTTGACGAAGTTGAGGATGTCGGCGTGCGGCGTCGGGGACGCGGCGACGACGAGCGGCTTGTCGGCGGAGCCGGCCGAGTCCTTGGTGGAGGACGGGTCCGAGGAGGTGCCGCAGGCGGTGAGGCCGAGGGCGACGGCGGCGGTGGCGGCTATGCCGGCGGTGAGCTTGATGTTCTTACGCACGAAGAGTGCCTCTTTCCGGTGGAGCGGTGGACGCCTGGACAACAAGTCCGGGCTGTTCTTCGAAAACGAAGTCTTGGGGTGGCTGGGGGCCGTTACGCGGTACGGCCCCGGCGGGCGAGGAGTCGGACGACTCCGTCGCCGATGAGCTGGACGACGGTCACGACGGCGACCAGGACGACGACGGTGACCAGCATGAAGGTGGTGTCGAAGCGCTGGTATCCGTAGGTGACGGCCTTGGAGCCGAGGCCTTCGCCGCCGACCGCGCCGGCCATCGCCGAGTACCCGATGAGGACGATCACGGTGGTGGTGACGGCCGAGACCAGCGAGGGCAGGGCCTGCGGGAGCAGTACCTTGCGGACGATGGTGGGGATGCCGCCGCCCATGGCCTGGACGGCTTCGACGAGTCCGTGGTCGACCTCGCGGATCGCGGTCTCGACGAGGCGCGCGAAGAAGGGGATGGCGCCGATGGCCAGGGGCACGATCATCGCGGTCGGGCCGATGAAGGTGCCGACGACGAAGGTCGTGAAGGGGATCAGGGCGATCAGCAGGATGATGAACGGCAGCGAACGCCCGACGTTCACGATCGCACCGACGACCTTGTTCACCGGCCGGTTCTGCAGCAGTCCGCCCTTGTCCGTGAGGACGAGGAGGATGCCGAGCGGCAGGCCGCCGACGACGGTGACGACGGTGGCCCACAGGACCATGTAGAGGGTGTCGACGGTGCCCTGCTCCAGGAGGGGCTGCATCTCCGACCAGGTCACTTGGCACCTTCCTTCACCAGCACGGGCGCGATCTCTTCCACGGTGTCCTCCACGAGCTCGACCTGGAGGCCCTGCTCGCGCAGGAAGCCGACCGGGACGACGTTCTCCTCGTACCGTCCGGGCAGTTCGATCCGCATCCGGCCGATCTGCTTCCCGCCGACGGTGTCCATCGCCGCCCCGAGGATCGAGATGTCGATGTTGTACGTGCGGGAGAGCTGGGAGATCACCGGCTGGGTCGCGGCCTCGCCGTGGAAGGTGACGTCCACGACGGTGCGGTCGGGGCCGGTGGGGGCGCCGCTGACCGGGAACAGCTCGGCCGCCAGCTGGGAGCCGGGGGTGGCGAGCAGTTCGCCGACGGTGCCGGACTCGACGACGCGGCCGTGCTGCATCAGGGCGGCGGAGTCGCAGATCGTCTTGACGACGTCCATCTCGTGCGTGATGAGCAGGACGGTGAGGCCGAGCTGCTGGTTGAGGTCGCGCAGGAGCTGGAGGATGGAGCGGGTGGTCTCCGGGTCGAGGGCGCTGGTGGCCTCGTCGGAGAGGAGGACCTTGGGCTTGCCGGCGAGGGCGCGGGCGATGCCGACGCGCTGCTTCTGGCCGCCGGAGAGCTGGCCGGGGTAGGACTTGGCCTTGTCGGCGAGGCCGACGAGGTCGAGGAGTTCGAGGGCGCGGCGGGAGCGCTCGGCGCCGGAGACGCCGAGGATCTCCAGGGGGAGCTCGATGTTGTCCTTGACCGTGCGGGAGGACAGCAGGTTGAAGTGCTGGAAGACCATGCCGATGCTGCTGCGCGCCCGGCGCAGGTCCTTGCCCGCGCGGCGGCTCTTCCCGGCGAGGGCGGTGAGGTCGACGCCGTCGACGGTCACGGTGCCGGAGGTGGGGCGCTCCAGGAGGTTGACGCAGCGGATGAGCGAGGACTTGCCGGCGCCGCTCTGGCCGATCACGCCGAACACCTCGCCCTCGCGGACGTGGAGGTCGACGCCGTCCAGAGCGGTGACCTGCCGGCCGCGCGACTCGTAGACCTTGGTCAGGCCCGAAGTGGTGATCACAGGGGTTTCCGTCACTGTCGAGTGCGCGACGCGGGGTCCGTCGTGCACGGGGCATTCGTCATTTCGGACAGTCAGGCGCACGGGGAGGCTGCTCCGGCTGGTGGCCGGTCGGCAGCGGTGCGCGGGGCAGGCACGGTCCGGCGCCGGATGGCGGTCGGATCGGCTCGGCCGTCGGGGTCTCGCTTCGGGGCGCGAGGCTCAGGCGGGGGCCCTCAGATGGCGCACATTCGACACATACAACGAGCACCGGGCGTCGTGTTCGCCTCGGTCGCAAGGGTGCGGCTGCTCGTCGTGGTCATGTCTGCAAGTAAAACATGCGCAGCTGCGAAGGGAAGGGGGTTGTCCGAATAGCGGACGCCGTTGAGACGGCATGCGGACGCCTCGGAGTCGCCCGCCGGCGCGTGTTTCCGTGCGTGGCCTGGACGGATCCGGCCCTCGGTCGGGGGTCGGCGGGGAGGGTGATCGGGTACGGGATGTGGCCAAGGCCACGCGGTCGGAGGGCGCTCGCGGAGGCGGGGGGCGAGCGCATCGGGCCCTTCCAGCCGTAATACCCTCGGGCGCATGCTTGACGCCCTGACGGTCGCGGTCTCCGTGGCCGCGCTCGCCCTCGCCGCCTGGTGCGGCTTCGCCGCCTTCCGTGACCAGTCGACCAAGGACTGGCACTTCATCGGCATGGCCGTGGTGACCTTCCTGGTCCTGGTCCAGCTGATCGTCGGCATCGTGCAGCTGGCGCGCGGCGAGAAGGCCGAGGAGGGCACGACGATCTTCGTCGCCTATCTGCTCGGTGCGCTGTGTGCGGTGCCCATCGCCGGTTTCATGTCGCTCGCGGAGCGCAGCCGGTGGGGTTCGGCGACGGTGGCGGCCGGCGCGGTCGTCCTGGCCGTGCTCGAAGTGCGTCTCTACGACATCTGGACGGTGGGCTGACCATGACGACGACCGAGACCCAGGGGAAGACCCGTCTCGTCACGGGCCCGGGCATGCTGCTCGTCTGGCTGTACGGCGTGATGTCGGTGGGCGCGGTCTCCCGCTCGATCTACCAGATCGCGACCGAGTTCGACCGTGCGCCGCTCGCGTACGGCCTGTCGGCGGTGGCTGCGGTCGTCTACGTCTTCATCACGTACACGCTGGTACGCGGCGGGGAGAAGGCCCGCAGGGCGGCGCTGGTGTGCTGCGCCGCCGAGCTCGCGGGCGTGCTGATCGTGGGGACCTGGACGCTGGTGGAGCCGTCCGCCTTCCCGGACGCCACGGTCTGGTCGGACTTCGGCTACGGCTACATCTTCATTCCGGTGCTGCTGCCGCTGACCGGCATCTGGTGGCTGCGGAAGTCGGCCAAGGCCGCCTGAGCCCCGCCTGTCCTCAGGAGCCGGGGCCGCCTAGGCGGCCTTCTCCAGGGTCACCAGGGTGAGCCTCGGGCCGAGTTCGCGGGTGCTCACCTGCGCGTAGCCCTTGCTGCGGTAGAGGCGGAGATTGCCCTCGCTGCGGTGGCCGGTGAAGAGCTGGAAGCGCTTGGCCGACGCCGTCTCCTCGGCCTCCGAGGCGAAGTGGCGCTCGATGCCGTCGAGGAGCCGGCCGCCGAGGCCGTGCCGCTGCATGCGCGGGTGGACGATGAGCTTGGCGATCCGGACCGTGCCGTCCTCGTCGATGCGGGCCCGCACGGAGGCGACGACCTCGTCGCCGAGCCGGGCCACGAGCCCGTGCCCCTCGTCCAGTTCGGCGCGCAGGGCGTCGAGCGACTGGGTGAGCGGTTCGATGGACCAGTCCCCGTAGAGCTCCGCCTCGCTCTGGTAGCAGAGGTACTGCAGCTTCAGGATGTGCTCCGCGTCCTGCGGTTCCGCTGCTGAGATGGTCACACTCAGGCCCATGTGTGCATGCCTCCCGCTCATCTGGTCGATCATCGGTTTACCGCACCCTTCCCCGTCGACCGGGGGCGGGAACCTCTGCAGCCAGCATTCTGCGCAGGCATCCCAGGCAACGGGAACGCATCGGCCCCAGGCTGCCCTGTGAGATACCCAACTCTCCTGCGATTTCGCGGTAGGTGGGGTCCTCCGGGTCGAGCATCGCGGTGAGCACCTTCGGGCAGCGGCCGGGTGTCCTGGTGACGGCGGCGCGCAGGGTGCGGCGGCCCTCGGCGACCAGCAGGGAGTGCTCCGGGGAGCCGTGGGGCTCGGCGCCGCCCGGTGCGTGGACGGGTTCGTCCCGGTAGGGGCGTTCCCGGTCGTGGGTCCTGCGCGCGCGGCGCGCCTCCGCGCGGACGGCGCGGCGCAGCCATTCGGCGGGCCTTTCGGGGGCTGTGCCGGTCTCCTGGAGCTGCTCCAGGAGACGGAGCCAGACGGCCTGTTCGAGGTCGCCGGGGTCGACGCCGGCGGCCGGTGCCTCGGCGTCGGACTCCGCGGAGAGCAGCGGGGCGAGGGTGGCGAGGAGGCCGGGGGCGGCCGCGGGGATGGTCTCGGGGGCGGTCTCGGGGGCGGTCTCGGGGGCGTGCTCGGGGGAGGTCATGACCGGCACGATGCCGGGGTGCGCGGCCGTGGTTGCGGTACGGGACGTAAACCACCCGGGAGGGGGTCGTACGGTGCGGCGGTCCGCCCGTACGGCCCCCTCGTCGGGTCAGGCCTGTCGCCCGTACGGCCCCCTCGGCGGGTCAGTCGCGGGCGGCGAGGTCCGCGGCGGCGAGCAGGGCGGTGTCCGGGTTGTCGGAGAAGATGCCGTCGATCCCCGTCTCCAGGTACCGCTTGAGGGCGCCGAAGGCGTCGCCGTACGCCGTCGGGTCCGTGCCCTTGCGGAAGTCCGCGGGCAGGAAGGTGTTCTCGTTGCGGTGCGTGTACGGGTGGAGGATCAGCCCCTCGGCGTGCGCGTCGCTGACCAGGGTGGTCGGGGTCCCGAGCCGGCCGCTCGCGTCCTTCGGGATGACCAGGTCGAGCGTGGGGCCGATGCCCTGCGCGTACGAGGCGATCCAGCGCAGGCCCTCCGGGGTGACGAGGTCGGCGACCGTGCGCGGGTCCCCGGCCTCGACGAAGTCCCAGGGGCGGCTGCTCGCGCCCGAGAGCAGGACGACGCCCGGGGCGTCCACCAGCTTCGCGAGGCGCTGGATGCTGCTGGGCTCGAAGGACTGGAGGAAGACCGGGGAGTTCGCGCGGTGGCGCCCGTACCGGCGCAGCAGCTTCGCGAGGCGCTCCTCCAGGCCGAGGCCGAGGGAGCGGAAGTAGCTGGGGTGCTTGGTCTCGACGTGGAGCCAGATCTCGCGGCCCCGGCGGCGGCCCTCCTCCTCGGCCCAGATCAGGACCTCCTCGAAGGTGGGGACCGTCCAGCGGCCGTCGTAGAGGGTGTTCTCCTGGCGGGTGCCGGGGATGCGCTCCTTGGCCCGCAGGGTCTTGAGCTCGGCGAGCGAGAAGTCCTCGGTGAACCAGCCGGTGAGGGCGGTGCCGTCGACGGTCTTGGTGGTCCTCCGGGAGGCGAACTCGGGGTGGTCGGCGACGTCGGTGGTGCCGGTGATGTCGTTCTCGTGGCGGCAGACCAGGTGTCCGTCCCGGGTGGGGACGAGGTCCTGCTCGACGACGTGCGCGCCGAGGTCGAGGGCGTGGCGGTAGGAGCCGAGGGTGTGCTCGGGGCGGTAGCCGCTGGCGCCCCGGTGGCCGATGACGGTGGGGACGGGGAGGGAGCGGTAGCCGTGGCCGCGGCCGGGCGCGCCGTCCGGGGCGGCGGCCCGCGCGGTGCCGGTGGCGGCGAGGGCCGTGGAGGCGCCGAGGACGGTGGCGCCCGCCGCTCCGAGAACCGTCCGCCGTGCCGGGGTCCGGCGTTCGCCCTGGGTCATGAGGGATCCTCCTGTGTGAGCCGCGGTGTGATGTCCCGCACCTGTCAACTGTTGTCCCCGACGCTAGGCAGCGGGGCCCTACGGGCGGCAGACCTCGGCCGAACATGGCGGAAACACACGTCAACACTGCGTATCCACTCGGTGAACCCGATGTGCGCGTGAGGGTGACCCGCGAGTATCGTCGCCAGCTGCAACCGTCGGTCCGCCCGCTCGGCCGACCCGCTTCCCACCGGAGGAACCGTTGTCCCGTCATGCGATCATCAAGGCAGTGCTCGGGCCGGTCATGCGCCTGATGTTCCGCCCCCGCGTGGAGGGCGCCGAGAACATCCCCGGGACCGGTCCCGTGATCCTCGCCGGCAACCACCTGACCTTCATCGACTCGATGATCATGCCGATCTGCCTGGACCGTCCGGTCTACTTCATCGGCAAGGACGAGTACGTGACGGGCAAGGGCCTCAAGGGCCGGGCGATGGCCTGGTTCTTCACCAGCGTCGGCATGATCCCGGTGGACCGGGACGGCGGCCGCGGTGGTGTGGCGGCGCTGATGACGGGCCGTCGTGTCCTGGAGGAGGGCAAGATCTTCTCGATCTACCCGGAGGGCACCCGCTCCCCCGACGGCCGGCTGTACCGGGGCCGTACGGGCATCGCGCGGCTGACCCTGATGACGGGGGCGCCGGTGGTGCCGTTCGCGATGATCGGCACCGACAAGATCCAGCCGGGCGGTGCGGGCTTCCCGCGCCCGGGCAAGGTGACGGTCCGCTTCGGCGAGGCGATGGAGTTCTCGCGGTACGACGGAATGGACCGCGACCGGTATGTGCTGCGGGCGGTGACGGACTCGGTAATGGCCGAGGTGATGCGGCTCTCCGGGCAGGAGTACGTGGACATGTACGCCACCAAGGCGAAGGCGGCGTAGGCGCTCCGCTTCGGTTCGGAAGCACCACGAGGGCGGCGTCCTGGACAGGGCGCCGCCCTCGTGGTGTCGTGCCCACCCGTTCCGCCTTGCGGAACGGGTGGGCACAACGGTTCTACTTCTCCAGCTTCTGGCCCTTGAGGAGGAACCAGGCCGCGACCGCCGTCGCGAGGAGGACCGCCGCGCCGACGCCCGCCGCGATCCGCAGGCCGTCGACGAAGGCGTCCTGGGCGGAGGCCACCAGGGCGGTCGCCGTCTGGGGGTCGAGGCCGCCGGTGGCCTCGACCGCGCCGCCGAGGGATTCGTGGGCGGCCGACGCGATGTCCGAGGGGACACCGGCCGGGGTGGCGAAGCCGCGGTAGACGCCGGTCACGATCGAGCCGAGGATGGCGATGCCGAGGGCGGCGCCCAGTTCGTACGCGGTCTCGGAGACGGCGGAGGCGGAACCGGCCTGTTCCTTCGGGACGCTGGAGAGGATCACGTCCGCGGTCACGGTGAAGGAGAAGCCCGCGCCCACGCCGACGACGAGGAGGCTCGCGCCGAGCAGCGGGTAGCCGGTGTGCTGGTCGAGGGTCGTCAGGACGGCGAGGGAGAGGCCGACCGCCGCGAGACCGCCGGCCACCACGGAGCGGACGGAGAAGCGGCGGGCCACGAGGCCGGCGATCAGACCGGCCGTCACCGCGCCGATCGCGGCGGGCAGTTCGGCGAGACCGGCCTCCAGGGGCTGGCGGCCCTGGACCAGCTGGAAGAACTGGGACAGGAAGAACACCAGGCCGGACAGGCCGAGGATGGTCAGCAGGTCGGCGAGGACGGCGCCCGAGAAGCCGCGGTGGCGGAAGAGCCGCATGTCCAGGAGCGGCGCGGGCAGGGTCAGCTGCCTGCGGACGAACCAGATCAGGGCGGTGGCGCCGAGGAGGGCGGCGGCACCGGCGTCGAGGGAGAGGCCGTGGGAGGCCAGTTCCTTGACCGCGTACACGACTCCGACCATGCCGACGAGGGAGAGCGCGACGCTGGGGAGGTCCCAGGGGCCGTGGGCCGGGTTCTTCGACTCGGGGATCAGCTTGATGCCGACGAGGACGAGGACGGCCATCACGGGCAGGTTGATGAGGAAGACCGAGCCCCACCAGAAGTGCTCCAGGAGGAACCCGCCGACGACCGGTCCGACGGCGGCGCCGGCCGAGGCCATGGCGCCCCAGATGCCGATGGCGAGGCTGCGCTCACGGGGGTCGTGGAAGAGGTTCCGGATGAGCGCCAGGGTCGAGGGCATCAGGGTCGCGCCGGCGACGCCGAGGAGGGCGCGGGCGACGATCATCATCTCGGGGCTGGTCGCGTAGGCGTTCAGGACCGAGAGGGCGCCGAAGGCGGTGGCGCCGATCAGCAGCAGCTTCTTGCGGCCGATGCGGTCGCCGAGGCTGCCCATGGAGACCAGGAGTCCGGCGATGACGAAGGAGTAGACGTCGCCGATCCAGAGCAGCTGGGTGCCGGAGGGCTTGAGGTCCTCGGAGAGGAAGGGGGTGGCGAGGCCGAGGACCGTGGCGTCGACCGCCACGAGGAGGACGGCCAGGACGAGCACGGAGAGGGCGAGCCACCGGCCGGGGCGGTGCACGCCCTCGATATGGCTCTCCGTCTTGATACTGCTGGTGATCACTTCTCCACGCTCCTGCGCGCTCCGCCGAGCAGCAGCTCGACGATCATGTACTGGAAGTCCTTGGCGGCGACCCGGCCGTCCTGCACGGCCCAGGCGGCGGAACCGATGAGCCCGTAGAAGGCCTCGGTGAGCCAGGCGGGGGTCAGGTCGATGCGGAAGACGCCCTCTTCCTGGCCGCGCCGGAAGAGTGCGGAGACCCGGGCGTCGAGGCGTTCCCAGCCCTCGTTCTGCTGGTCGCCCTCGAAGAGCTGGTTCTCGGTGACGAGGAACGAGAGCAGCGGGGCGACGTCCTCGACCTCGGCGACGAGCCGTCGTACGGCCTCGTCGGCGGGGCCTTCGCCGGTGCGGGCCCGGTCGTGGGCCGCCTCCAGCTCCTGGATCCCGAGCTCTTCGAGCGCCCGCACCAGGGCGTCCCGCCCCGCGAAGTGCCGGTGCAGCGTGGCCCGGCCGATCCCGGCGGCCCGGGCGACCTCGTCCATGGTGGCGGTCGCCTTGCGGGTGAGCAGGGCGGCGGCGGCACGGAGCACCTGGGTGCGATCGACTGACATGAGACAACCATACACCGAGCGAGACATCATTGTCTCACTCGGGACAGGAATGGATACGAGAACAGCGCCGCCACCCTCCGGAAGGGAGGGTGGCGGCGCTGTGACGTGCCGAGGGTCGCTTCTCGGCCCGGCTACTTCTTGGCCTCGGCCCAGGCGTGCTGGATCACCAGGTCCGCCTTGACCTCGATCAGCTGGGTGGCGACCGCCGAGGGGGCGGTGCCGCCGCGGCCGTCGCGGGAGGCGAGGGCGCCGGGGACGTTGAGGACGGTGCGGACCTCGGGGGTGAGGTGCTCGGAGATCTTGGCGAACTGCTCGTCCGTGAGCTCGTCCAGCTCCTTGCCCTCCGACTCGGCGACCTTCACGCACTCGCCGGCCACCTCGTGCGCCACCCGGAACGGCACGCCCTGCTTGACCAGCCACTCGGCGATGTCGGTGGCGAGGGAGAAGCCGGCCGGGGCCAGCTCCTCCATGCGCTCCCGGTTGACGGTGAGCGTGGCCATCATGCCGGTGAAGGCCGGCAGCAGGATCTCCAGCTGGTCGCAGGAGTCGAAGACCGGCTCCTTGTCCTCCTGGAGGTCCCGGTTGTAGGCGAGCGGGAGGGCCTTCAGGGTGGCCATCAGTCCGGAGAGGTTGCCGATGAGGCGGCCCGACTTGCCGCGCGCCAGCTCGGCGATGTCCGGGTTCTTCTTCTGCGGCATGATCGACGAGCCCGTGGAGAAGGCGTCGTGCAGGGTCACGAAGGAGAACTCCTTCGTGTTCCAGATGATGATCTCCTCGGCGATCCGCGAGAGGTTGACGCCGATCATCGCCGTGATGAAGGCGAACTCGGCGACGAAGTCGCGCGAGGCCGTGCCGTCGATCGAGTTGCCCGCCGAGCCCCGCTCGAAGCCGAGGTCCTTGGCGACCGCCTCCGGGTCGAGCCCGAGGGAGGAACCCGCGAGGGCGCCGGAGCCGTACGGGGAGACGGCCGTCCGGGTGTCCCACTGCCGCAGCCGCTCGGCGTCCCGGGAGAGGGACTGGGCGTGGGCCAGGACGTGGTGGGCGAAGAGCACCGGCTGGGCGTGCTGAAGGTGCGTACGACCGGGCATGGCGACGTCCGGGTGGGCCTCGGCGAGGCCGACGAGGGCGTCCTGGAGTTCGGCGATCAGCCCGCCGATGATCCGGGCGTGGTCGCGCAGGTACATCCGGAAGAGGGTGGCGACCTGGTCGTTCCGCGACCGGCCGGCGCGCAGCTTGCCGCCGAGCTCGGCGCCGAGGCGCTCCAGGAGGCCGCGCTCCAGGGCGGTGTGGACGTCCTCGTCGGCGATGGTGCCGACGAAGGAGCCGTCGGCGACGTCCGCCTCCAGCTGGTCGAGCCCGGCGAGCATGCGGGTCAGCTCGTCCTCGGTGAGCAGGCCGGCCTTGTGCAGCACGCGCGCGTGGGCACGGGAACCGGCGATGTCGTACGGCGCGAGACGCCAGTCGAAGTGGACCGAAGCGGAGAGCTTCGCCAGGGCCTCGGCGGGGCCGTCGGCGAACCGTCCGCCCCAGAGCCGGACGTCACCGTTGTTGCTGCTCACTGCTGCTCCTCGATCGAACGTGGGCGGATGACGCAAGGTCGACGTTGATAGGCATAACTATGCGGATGGCCGTATGTTTTGTCAATCGCGGTCCTCGGGAGGCGAAAACCAGGAGCGTCCCCCTCCAGCCTGTCCCTACGCTCCGCCCATGGACGACACCCACACCGCGGCAGCCACCCGACTGGCCGGGGGAACACCGCTCACCTCGGCCATCGACACCTCGGACGCCACCGCCTGGACGGGTCTCGACCTCGCCGTGCGGGAGCTCGCCCGCTTCCGTCCGTCCCCGCCGCCCGACCACGCGCGGGCGACCGGCCGTCGCTTCCGGTGGAGGTGGGACGCGCTCCTGCCCTCCCTGAGCCCGTCCCGCCGCGGGCCCGAGGAGCCCGAACCCGACGAGCCCGAACCCGAGGAGCCCGAACCCGAGGAGCCCGAACTCCCCCTCGCGCTCTGCCATCCCGACGGCCGGATACGCGAGGCGGCCCTCCGTCGCGCGGCCGGTCTTCCCGCACCCACCCTGCGGCCGCTGCTGCCCCTCGTCGCGATCCGCTGCGCGGACTGGGCCGAGCCCGTGCGCGAGCCGGCCCGCGACCTGCTGCGGGCCGCGCTTCCCGGAGTCGGACCGGACACGATCGTCGTCCTGACCGCCGTCGTCCTGCGGATCACGGCGCGCCGGTACGGCGAGGCCGCCCGGACGATGGTGGAGGCGGCGCTCCGGGAAGCCCCCGGGCCCGTCCTCGACGCCCTCCTCACCGACGGGGACCGGGCGGTACGGCGCCTCGCGTACCGGATCGCGGTCGAGCGGCGGCACTTCTCCCCCGAGCGGTTCGCGGCGGCCGCGGCCGCCGACCCGGACGGGGTGGTCCAGGACATCTGCGCGGACGGCGCGGTCGCCGGGGTGGGGCCGGAGACCGGGGACGAGGTCCTCCTCCCGCTGCTGCGCTCCCCGTACTCCCGGGTGCGCGCGGCCGGCGTGACGGCGCTGCGCCGGGCCGGGCGCCCCGGGGAGGCCGAGGGGTTCCTCGCGGACCGGTCGCCCATGGTCCGGGCGTGCGCACGGTACGTACTGCGGCAGTACGGCACCGAGACCGCCCCGCTCTACCGGGCCCTGTGCGGGGGCGGGTCGGTGCCCCCGGCCGCGCCCCTCGGGCTCGCCGAGTGCGGCGCGCACGAGGACGCCGCCCTGCTGTGGGACCTCACGGAGCACCCGCACCCCGGTGTGCGCGCCCACGCCGTGGCCGGGCTGCGCCTCCTGGACGCGACGGACGGGGCGCGCCTGCTGCCGCTGCTCGACGATCCCGCGCCCGGGGTCGTACGGGAGACGGTGACCGCCCTCGTACCGTGGACCGACCGGCTGCCGAGGGCGGAGCTGTCGGCCCGGCTCGGGACGGAGCACCCCCGGCACGTGCGCGTGGGGGCGTTCCGGCTGCTCGTGGCGCACGGCGGTCCGGAGCTGCGGGAGATCGCCTGGTCGCTGATCGACGACGCCGAGCCGAAGCTGCGCGCCAACTCCCGGGCGATGCTGCGGAGCTGAAGCCGTCGTGGCGGGCTTCGGCGAGGGGGAGAATCAAGCCATGGGAAAAACGTATGAACATATCGACGGGCGGCTTCGGGCCTTCATCGAGGAGCAGCCGGTGTTCTTCACCGCGACCGCTCCCCTCGCCGGCGACGGTCACGTCAACCTCTCCCCCAAGGGCCGCAGGGGCACGCTCGTCGTGCTCGACGAACTGACCCTCGCCTACGTCGACTTCGGCGGCAGCAGCGCCGAGACGATCGCGCATCTGCGGGAGCCGGGGAACGGGCGGATCACCCTCATGTGGACCGCGTTCTCGGGGCCGCCGACCGTCGTGCGGGTGCACGGGACCGGCGAGGCCGTGCTGCGCGACGATCCCCGGTGGGGCGAGCTGTTCGCGCGGTTCCCGGCCGAGGCCGTCGAGGGGCAGGGCAGCGCGCGGGCGATCGTCCTGGTGCACGCGCGGCGGGTCAGCGACGCCTGCGGTTTCGCCGTCCCGCTGATGGAGTACCAGGAGGACCGGGCGCTGCACGCCGAGTACTTCAATCGGAAGACGGACGAGGAGTTCAACGCGTACTGCGAGCGGAAGGACCACATCGCCAGCAGCCTCGACGGGCTGCCCGCGCTGCCGCTCCCGCTGCCGCCGCTGCCCGCGGAATAGGCCGAACGGCCCCCGTACGAGGGGCGGGGAGTCCCGTGCGGTCCTAGCGTCTCGGCCATGCGTACTCTGCTCGTCCTCGGCGCCGCCCTGCTCTCCCTCGGCTCCGCGCCCGCACCCGCGCGCGTACCGCTGCCCGAGCGGATGGCCGACACCGGCGGGGGCTCCCAGCTGATCACGGCCGAGGCGTCGGACACGGACTCCACCACGGGCACGCTGACCTGGTGGGACCGGCGCGGCGGGCGGTGGGTCGTGGCGGGCTCGGCGCCGGCCCGCTTCGGGGCGAGCGGGCTCGCCGAGGGCGGATCGCGTCGCCAGGGCACGAACACCACGCCCACGGGGCTCTACCGGCTGCCCTACGCCTTCGGGGTGCGGGCGCGGCCCGCCGGGACCCGCTTCCCGTACGCCCGGGTCACCGATCGTTCCTGGTGGTGCCAGGACAACGCCTCCCGCGCGTACAACCGCTGGGTCGAGGGGCTGCCCCGCGACTGCCGGGCGGAGGAGGCCGAGCATCTCGCCTCGTACGGCACCCCGTACGCGTACGCGCTCGTCATCGGCTTCAACTACGAGCGTCCGGTACGCGGGCGCGGGGCCGGGATCTTCCTGCACGTCAACGGGCGCGGGGCGACCGCCGGTTGCGTATCCGTGCCGGCCGACGCGATGCGCGCGGTCCTCGCCTGGGCGGATCCCGCGCGCCGACCGCACATCGCCGTCGGAACGCGGGGCGGTCCGACGGCGATCACACGGTACTGAGTCCCAGGGGGTTACTTCTGGGCCAGCTTCAGGAGGTGGTCGGCGAGCGCCTGACCGCCGACCGGGTCGCGGCTGATGAGCAGCAGCGTGTCGTCACCCGCGATGGTGCCGAGGATGGCGTGGAGTTCGGCCTGGTCGATGGCCGAAGCGAGGAACTGGGCGGCGCCCGGCGGGGTCCGCAGCACCACCAGGTTGGCGGAGGCCTCGGCGGAGATCAGCAGTTCGCCGGAGAGGCGCCGCATGCGCTCCTCCTTCGCGGACTCGCCGAGCGGCGCCTGCGGGGTGCGGAAGCCGCCCTCGCTGGGCACGGCGTAGATCAGCTCGCCGCCGGTGTTGCGGATCTTCACCGCGCCGAGCTCGTCGAGGTCGCGGCTGAGCGTCGCCTGGGTGACGCTCAGCCCGTCGTCCGCGAGCAGCTTGGCGAGCTGGCTCTGCGAGCGCACCGGCTGCCGGTTGAGGATGTCGACGATCCTGCGGTGGCGTGCGGTGCGGGTCTGCGGAACGGACGGCCCGCCGTGCTCGTATTCCTGCGCGTCGGTCATCGTCGTCTCATTCTCCGGTTCGTCCTTGCCCGTTCGCCTCGTCCAGGACTCCGGGCAGCGCCTGGAGGAAGGCGTCCGCCTCGGCGTCGGTGAGGACCAGCGGAGGCATGATCCGTACGACGTCGGGGGCGGGCGCGTTCACCAGAAGGCCGGCGTCCTGGGCCGCCTGCTGCACCTGGGATGCGAGGGGCCCGGTGAGCACGATACCCAGCAGAAGGCCCGCACCACGGACGTGGGAGACCAGCGGGTGGCCCAGACCCTCGATTCCCTGGCGCAGCCGCTCCCCGACCGCCTTCACGTGGTCGAGGGCCGCGTCGGTGGCGAGGGTGTCCAGGACGGCGAGTCCGGCGGCGCAGGCGACCGGGTTGCCGCCGAAGGTGGTGCCGTGGTGGCCGGGCGCGAAGAGCTCCGCCGCCTCGCCGAAGGCGACGGTCGCGCCGAGCGGGAGGCCGCCGCCGAGGCCCTTGGCGAGGGTCACGACGTCGGGTTCGACGCCCTCGTGGGCCTGGTGCTCGAACCAGTGGCCGCAGCGGCCGATGCCGGTCTGCACCTCGTCGAGGACGAGGAGGGTGCCGGTGGCGCGGGTGATCTCCCGGGCCGCCTTCAGGTAGCCGGCGGGCGGGACGACGACGCCGTTCTCGCCCTGGATGGGCTCGATGATGACGAAGGCGGTGTCCTCGGTGACCGCGGCCCGCAGCGCCTCCACGTCCCCGTAGGGCACGTGGGTGACGTCGCCGGGGAGCGGCAGGAACGGGGTCTGCTTGCCGGGCTGTCCGGTGAGCGCGAGGGAGCCCATGGTCCGGCCGTGGAAGCCACCGTCGGTGGCGACCATGTGGGAGCGGCCGGTGAGCCGGCCGATCTTGAACGCGGCCTCGTTGGCCTCGGCGCCGGAGTTGCAGAAGAAGACCTTGCCGGGGCGTCCGAAGAGGTTCAGGAGCCGCTCGGCGAGGGCGACGGGCGGTTCGGCGACGAAGAGGTTGGAGACGTGGCCGAGGGACGCGATCTGCTGCGACACGGCCTCGACGATCGCCGGGTGGGCGTGGCCGAGGGCGTTGACGGCGATGCCGCCGACGAAGTCCAGGTACTGCTTGCCGTCGGCGTCCCAGACCCTGGCGCCCTCACCGCGGACGAGCGGCAGCCGGGGGGTGCCGTAGTTGTTCATGAGCGAGCCCTGCCAGCGCTCGGTCAGCTCCGTGTTGCTCATCACGACTCCCCCGTCTTCCTGTCGGGCACGACCATCGTGCCGATGCCCTCGTCCGTGAAGATCTCCAGCAGGATGGAGTGCGGTACCCGGCCGTCGATGACGCGGGCCGTGGTGACCCCGTTCCGTACGGCGTGCAGGCAGCCCTCCATCTTGGGGACCATGCCGCTGGAGAGCTCGGGCAGCAGCTTCTCCAGCTGGCTCGCGGTGAGCCTGCTGATGACCTCGTCGCTGTTCGGCCAGTCCTCGTAGAGGCCCTCGACGTCGGTGAGGACCATCAGGGTCTCGGCGCCCAGCGCCGCAGCGAGTGCCGCAGCCGCCGTATCAGCATTGACGTTGTAGACATGTCCGTCGTCCTGGGAGCGGGCGATGGAGGAGACGACCGGGATCCGGCCGTCCTCCAGGAGCGCCTTGATGGCGCCGGTGTCGATGGCGGTGATCTCGCCGACGCGGCCGATGTCGATCGTCTCGCCGTTGATGACCGGCTGGTGCTTGGTGGCGGTCATGGTGTGGGCGTCCTCGCCGGTGAGGCCGATGGCGAGGGGGCCGTGCTGGTTGAGCAGGCCGACGAGCTCGCGCTGGACCTGGCCGGCGAGCACCATCCGGACGACGTCCATCGCCTCGGGGGTGGTGACCCGCAGGCCCGCCTTGAACTCGCTGACCAGGCCGGCCTGGTCGAGGGCGGCGTTGATCTGGGGGCCGCCGCCGTGCACGACGACCGGCTTGAGGCCGGCGTGGTGCAGGAAGACGATGTCCTGGGCGAAGGCGGCCTTGAGGTCGTCGTCGATCATGGCGTTGCCGCCGAACTTGATGACGACGGTCTTGCCGTGGTGGCGGGTGAGCCAGGGCAGTGCCTCGATGAGGATCTGGGCCTTCGGGAGGGCGGTGTGTTTCCGCGCGGTGTTGGTCATGACGAGTACGCGCTGTTCTCGTGGACGTAGTCGGCGGTGAGGTCGTTCGCCCAGATGACGGCGGACTCGGTGCCGGCGGCGAGGTCGGCCGTGATGGTGACCTCCCGGTAGCGCATGTCGACCAGGTCGCGGTCCTCGCCGACGGAGCCGTTCTTGCAGACCCAGACGCCGTTGATGGCGACGTTCAGCTGGTCGGCCTCGAAGGCGGCCCGCGTGGTGCCGATGGCGGAGAGCACCCGGCCCCAGTTGGGGTCCTCGCCGTGGATGGCGCACTTGAGGAGGTTGTTGCGGGCGATGGAGCGGCCCACCTCGACGGCGTCGTCCTCGGTCGCGGCGTTGATCACCTCGATGCGGATGTCCTTGCTGGCGCCCTCGGCGTCGCCGATGAGCTGGCGGGCGAGGTCGTCGCAGACGGTCCGTACGGCCTCGGCGAACTCGTCCTGCCCGGGGGTGACTCCGGAGGCGCCGGAGGCGAGGAGGAGGACGGTGTCGTTGGTGGACATGCAGCCGTCGGAGTCGACCCGGTCGAAGGTGAGCCGGGTGGCGGTCCGCAGGGCGGCGTCGAGGCCCTTGGCGTCGACGTCCGCGTCGGTGGTGAGGACGACGAGCATGGTGGCGAGGCCGGGGGCGAGCATGCCCGCGCCCTTGGCCATGCCGCCGACGGTCCAGCCGTCCTTGCCGACCACGGCGGTCTTGTGGACGGTGTCGGTGGTCTTGATGGCGATGGCGGCCTTCTCGCCGCCGTGCTCGGAGAGTTCGGCGGCGGCCGTCTCGACACCGGGGAGCAGCTTGTCCATGGGGAGCAGGACGCCGATGAGGCCGGTGGAGGCGACGGCGACCTCGCCGGCGCCGATGTCCAGGACCTCCGCGACCTTCTCGGCGGTGGCGTGGGTGTCCTGGAAGCCCTGCGGTCCGGTGCAGGCGTTGGCGCCGCCGGAGTTGAGGACGACCGCGGTGAGTTCGCCGTCGGCGAGGACCTGCTGGGACCAGAGGACGGGGGCGGCCTTGACGCGGTTGGAGGTGAAGACTCCCGCGGCGGCGCGGCGGGGCCCGGTGTTGACCACGAGGGCCAGGTCCGGGTTGCCGTTCGCCTTGATCCCGGCGGCGATGCCCGCTGCCGTGAATCCCTTCGCTGCGGTGACGCTCATGGAGCGACTCCAATCGTGGAAAGTCCGGTGGCCTCGGGAAGCCCGAGGGCGATGTTCATGCTCTGCACCGCACCACCGGCGGTGCCCTTGGTGAGGTTGTCGATGGCGCTGATGGCGATGATCCGGTTCGCGTTGGCGTCGTACGCGACCTGCACCTGAACGGCGTTGGAACCGTAGACGGACGACGTGGCCGGCCACTGCCCCTCGGGGAGCAGGTGGACGAAGGGCTCGTCCGCGTAGGCCTTCTCGTACGCGGCCCTCACGGTCTCGGCGGTGACGCCGGGCTTCGCGGTGGCGGTGCAGGTGGCGAGGATGCCGCGGGGCATCGGTGCCAGGGTGGGCGTGAAGGAGACGGTGACCCGCTCCCCCGCCGGTCCGCTGAGGTTCTGGATCATCTCGGGCGTGTGGCGGTGGCCGCCTCCGACGCCGTACGGGGACATGTTGCCCATGACCTCGCTGCCGAGCAGGTGGGGCTTGGCGGCCTTGCCCGCGCCGGAGGTGCCGGAGGCGGCGACGATCACGGCCTCGGGCTCGGCGAGCCCCTCCGCGTACGCCGGGAAGAGCGCGAGCGAGACGGCGGTCGGGTAGCAGCCGGGGACCGCGACCCGCTTGGACCCTTCGAGGGCGGCGCGGGCGCCGGGCAGTTCGGGGAGGCCGTAGGGCCAGGTGCCGGCGTGCGGGGAGCCGTAGTACGTCTCCCAGTCGGCCGGGTCCTTGAGGCGGAAGTCGGCGCCCATGTCGATGACGAGGACGTCCGGTCCGAGCTGCTCGGCGACGGCGGCGGACTGGCCGTGCGGCAGCGCGAGGAAGACCACGTCGTGGCCGGCGAGCTCCTCGGCGGTGGTGGGCGCGAGGACGCGGTCGGCGAGCGGGAGCAGGTGGGGCTGGAGGGCCCCGAGCCGCTGGCCGGCGTTGGAGTGGCCGGTCAGTGTCCCGATCTCCACGTGGGGGTGGGCGACGAGGAGACGCAGGAGCTCTCCGCCCGCGTATCCGCTCGCACCCGCCACTGCTACTCGTACCGTCATCGAAACCCTCCTCATGGATGGCATGACTATACGTGTCGCCGAACTTTTATGCAACGACGTGGTCCGGACAGCCCACAGGGCGAAAGGCCCACCTTTCAGCGCACCACATATCCCCTCGCCCGGCGCGGCACGGCCCTGACAGGGTGTCCCCCATGAGTTCCGAGCCCGCACGTCCCGGACCGGTCCGTCACCACGACCGCGGCATCTGGCTCGCCGGATTCACCGGACGGATGCTCGTCGTCTGCCCGGGATGCGGCGGCCGCGCGCTCGTCACGCCCCGGCCCGGCCTGCCGGGGCCGAGGAATCCGCTCTTCGAGCCCCGCCGCCTCACCTGCGGCGGCTGCGGCGCGATCGCCGAATGGACCGCCGAGCAGCGGGGCGGCGCCCTGGTCGGCGTGGTGCCCGGCGGCACCGAGGACCCCTTCTTCCGGCGGCCGCTCTGGCTCCAGACCCGCTGCGCCGGCCGGATCCTCTGGGCCTACGACGAGGAGCACGTCGAGGCGCTCGCCGCGTACGTGGGCGCCCGGCTGCGCATCCGCCACGCCTCCCCGACGCTGGGGATGTTCGCCCGGCTGCCGGCCTGGATGAAGTCCGCCGGCCACCGCGACGAGGTCCTGGCCGGCCTGGACACCCTGCGGGCCCTCGCCCGGCGCTCGGCCCCCGCCGACCGCTCCGACGCGGCCCACGCACGCGGCGACCGCCCCCGTCACCACGGCAGCCTGCTGTTCCGGGGCGGGCCGTACTGACCCCGCCGTACACCCGTACGCTCCTGCGGGACGCACGGGAGCGGTGAACGGGGGATCTCATGACGGAACATCACGCGGTGGACGGGCTCGCGAGCAATCCGGCGGCTCCGGCCGACGTCCTGCTGCGGCTCCTCGCGACGCCCGACGGCCACGACTGGATCGCGTACCGGCTGTCCTGGCGCGCGTCGCTGCCCGACAGCGTCGCCGAGGCCCTGCTCCACCACCCCGAGCGCCGGGTGCGGGCCCGGCTCGCCGAGAGCCCGGCGGCCGACCCCGGACTGCGCGCCCGCCTCCTCGACGGCCCGGCGTCGGACGCCATGCTGGTCGCCGTCGGCCCGACCCCGTACCGCACCCGGGTGCCGCCCCTGCCCGACGCGGCGTACGAGCGGCTGCTGAACCACGAGCGCGAGGTGGTCCGGTACGAGACCCTGGAATCGGCGAGCGTGCCGGAGCACGTGCTCGTGCCGCTCGCCGGTCACGAGGACCCGCTGTTCCGGCTGGCCGCCTGCCGCCGCGTCTGGAGCGGGCTCACCGACGACACGCGTGCCGCGCTCCTCGCGGACACGGACCCGGCGGTACGCACGGCCGCGGCTCTGCACGTCATGCACGAGGACGAGGAGCGCACGGCCGAACTCGTCGCGTCGCTCGCGGACGACTGGCGGCTCGGGGAGGTACTGGAGCGGGGCCGGCTCGGACGGGCCCTGGCCGAACGCCTGCTCGCCGAGGGGACGCGGCTCGCGCAGCTCGCACGGAACCCGGCCCTTCCCGCCGACCTGGCGGCGCGGCTCGCCGCCCACGAGGACCCCGCCGTGCGGCTCGCGGTCTCCGCCCGCCCCGAGCTGGCGGAGGAGGAGCGGGCCGCGATCGACTGGGAGGTCGACCCCGAGGACCGGCTCGACACCCTGTGGTGGGTGTGGGACGCGCGCGAGGACCCGGACGTCCTGCGCCGGTGCGCCAGGTCCGCGCACACCTGGCTGCGGCGCAGCGCCGCGGTCTGCCCCGGGCTGCCCGAGGACTGCGTGGAACTGCTGGCGGGGGACGAGGACTTCGCCGTACGGCTGCTGCTCGCCGAGCACCACCCGATGGCGCCGCCGGAGCTGCTGCTCGATCTGTATCTGAACGGCACCCACCGGGCCGTCGGTTCCCTGGTCTCCCGGCCGCGGTTCCCGGCGGCGGGGCTCGCGGCGCGGTTCGCGGACGCGCCGGAGTCCGAGGCCCGCGCGCTGGCCCTGCGCGATCCGGGCGCGACGTCCGCGCTGGTCGAGCGGTTGAGCCGGGACCCGGCGGCGCGGGTGCGGGAGGCGGCCGCACTCGATCGGCGGCTTCCGGTGGCCCGGCTGGTGGAACTGCTGGACGATCCGAAGGTGGGCGCGGCCGCGGCCTGCAATCCCGCGCTGCCGGTCACGGAGATGCGGGCACTGCTCGACCGGGCGGGCGTTCCCCGCCTCTGAAGGCCGGCGAGCGGGCCGGGGCCCCTGGGGCCGCCGCGGGCCCCTGCGGGCCGCCCCGAGCCCCTGTGAGCCGCCGCCGGAAAACCCACCCTTTGCATGACCATGCGCGATGATGCATACTCTTCCTATGTCCAAGGTCCTCACCTCCCTGCCCGCCGGCGAGCGCGTCGGCATCGCCTTCTCCGGCGGCCTCGACACGTCCGTCGCCGTCGCATGGATGCGCGACAAGGGCGCCATCCCGTGCACCTACACCGCCGACATCGGCCAGTACGACGAGCCCGACATCGCCTCGGTGCCCGGCCGCGCGAAGACCTACGGTGCCGAGATCGCGCGCCTGGTCGACTGCCGCGCAGCGCTGGTCGAGGAAGGCCTGGCCGCGCTCACCTGCGGCGCGTTCCACATCCGCTCGGGCGGCCGCGCCTACTTCAACACCACCCCGCTCGGCCGCGCCGTCACCGGCACCCTCCTCGTCCGGGCGATGCTCGAGGACAACGTCCAGATCTGGGGCGACGGCTCGACCTTCAAGGGCAACGACATCGAGCGGTTCTACCGCTACGGTCTGCTCGCCAACCCGCACCTGCGGATCTACAAGCCCTGGCTGGACGCGGACTTCGTGACCGAGCTCGGCGGCCGCAAGGAGATGTCGGAGTGGCTGCTCGCCCACGACCTCCCCTACCGGGACAGCACCGAGAAGGCGTACTCCACCGACGCCAACATCTGGGGCGCCACCCACGAGGCCAAGACCCTGGAGCACCTGGACACGGGCGTCGAGACCGTCGACCCGATCATGGGTGTGAAGTTCTGGGACCCGTCGGTCGAGATCGCCACCGAGGACGTCACGATCGGCTTCGAGCAGGGCCGCCCGGTGACGATCAACGGCAAGGAGTTCCACTCCGCGGTCGACCTGGTCATGGAGGCCAACGCCATCGGCGGCCGCCACGGCATGGGCATGTCCGACCAGATCGAGAACCGGATCATCGAGGCCAAGAGCCGCGGCATCTACGAGGCCCCGGGCATGGCGCTGCTGCACGCCGCGTACGAGCGCCTGGTCAACGCGATCCACAACGAGGACACCCTCGCCCAGTACCACAACGAGGGCCGGCGCCTCGGCCGGCTCATGTACGAGGGCCGGTGGCTGGACCCGCAGGCCCTCATGGTCCGCGAGTCGCTCCAGCGCTGGGTCGGCGCGGCCGTCACCGGCGAGGTCACGCTGCGGCTGCGGCGCGGCGAGGACTACTCGATCCTCGACACCACGGGCCCGGCGTTCAGCTACCACCCGGACAAGCTGTCCATGGAGCGCACCGAGGACTCGGCCTTCGGCCCGGTGGACCGGATCGGCCAGCTCACCATGCGCAACCTCGACATCGCCGACTCGCGCGCCAAGCTGGAGCAGTACGCCGGCCTCGGCCTGATCGGCACCGGCAGCCCCGCCATCGGCGCCGCCCAGGCGGCCGCGGCCGGTCTGATCGGCACCATGACGCAGCTGCCCGAGGGCGGCGCCGAGGCCATCGCCTCCCGCGGCGAGGTCTCCGGCGAGGAGGAGATGCTGGACCGGGCCGCGATGGAGTCCGGCACGGACTGACGCACGGCGCCCCACCCGCGGAAAGGCCGGTTCGACACCTTGGTGTCGGACCGGCCTTTCCGCTGACCGGGGGTGCACGGGCGGGGCGCTGTCACATCCGGGCGGGTCCTCTCGTCAACGCGGTGACGGAACCGACGAGGAGTGAGGCGCCATGCACGACGACACGTTTCTGACCGCCCTGACCGGGCGGTTCGACGCCCACGAGGAACAGTTGCGGGCCGTCGCCCTGCGGATCACGGGCTCGCCGGCCGAGGCCGAGGAGGCACTCGCGGCGGCGCGGGCGGGGCTCCGGCAGGACGACGGTGCGACGGTACGCGCGTGGCTCACCGCGGCCGTGGGCGAGGCCTGCGTGCGCGGGCTCCAGGAGCGCGGGGCCGAGGGGCGCCGTACCGGGACCGGGAGTTCCGGCGGCGGGGTGCCCGCGTCCGTGGATGCCGGGGTCGGCTCCCTGTGGCTGGCGCTGCTCGTGATGCTGGAGAGGCTCGGGAGCGAGGAGCGGCTCGCCTATGTCCTGCACGATGTGTTCGGGCTGCCGGCGGACGAGACCGCGCGGATCGTCGGCGGGTCGCCCGAGGCGGCGGCTCGGCTGGCCCGGCGGGCGCGGGAGCGGATCCGGGGCGGTGGGGCGGCCCGTACCGAGGGTGAGCAGGGGCGGCAGCGCGCGGTGGTGGACCGGTTCCTCGCGGCCGTACGCGCGCGTGACGTCCCCGCGCTGGTGGCCGTGCTGGACCCCGAGGTCGTCGCGTACGCCGAGGGCGGCCCCGTGCACGGGGCCGCCGCGGTCGCCGAGAAGGCCGTCGCCTTCGCGCGCAGCACGGACGTGTCCCGGCCGGCGCTCGTCGACGGGGCCGTCGGCGCGGTCGGGTTCGCCTCCGGCCGGCCGGTCTCGGCGTTCGCCGCCACCCTCCGGCAAGACCGGATCGTCACGCTCTCGCTGACCACAGGGGAGGACCGGGTGCGCGGGCTCGACCTGGCCTTTCCCGACTCCTGAGGCGCCGACCGGGCGAAATTCCGGTGCGTTCGACGGGCGGCTCCGTTAGCCTCGACGGCATGTCTACGCCCCGAATCTCCTAGCTGAGGACCCGCACTCACGCCACCCGTGTGTCCTCAAGCTTGTTCGGAGCGCAATCCCATGATCACCGTTCGTGGTGCCGACGTGCGCGTCGGCGCCCGGCTCCTGCTGTCCGGCGTCTCCTGCCACGTCGCCCCCGGCGACCGCATCGGCCTGGTCGGCCGCAACGGCGCCGGCAAGACCACCTTCCTCGACACCCTGGCCGGGCTGCGTGCCCCGGCCGCCGGCACCGTCACCCGTACCGGCCCCGTCGGCCATCTCGCCCAGGACTCCCGGGCCGCCGACCCCTCCGTCACCGTCACCGACCGGATCCTCTCCGCGCGCGGCCTCGACCGGGCGGTCCGGCGGCTCGCGGAGGCCGCCCGCCGGCTCGGCGAGGCGCCCGACGCGCGGGCGCTCGCCGCGTACGACGCGGCCGAGACCGCCTTCGAGGCGGGCGGCGGGTACGCGGCGGAGGCCGCCGCCGCCCGGGTCGCGGCCGGCCTCGGCCTGCCCGTCGAGCTCATGGACCGGCCCGTCGGCCGGCTGTCCGGCGGCCAGAAGCGCCGGGTCGAACTGGCCCGGATCCTCTTCGCCGGCCACGGGCGGGACGGCACGCTGCTGCTCGACGAGCCGACCAACCACCTGGACGCCGACTCGATCGGCTGGCTGCGCGGACACCTGGCCGCCCACCGGGGCGGACTCGTGCTGATCAGCCACGACGTGCGGCTCCTGGCCGACACCGTGAACCGGGTCTTCCACCTCGATCCGCAGCGGGCCGCGCTGGACGTCCACAACACCGGCTGGGACGCGTACCTCGCCCAGCGGGACGCCGACGAGCGGCGCCGGGTGCGCGAGCGCGCCAACGCCGAACGGAAGGCGGCCGCCCTGCACGCGCAGGCGGACCGCATGAAGTCCCGCGTGGCGACGGCGACGACGGCCCGCAGCATGGCGCGCCGGGCCGACCGGATGCTCGCCGGCCTCGACCCGGAGCGGCAGGCCGAGCGGGTCGCCCGCATCCGGCTTCCCGAGCCCGCCCCCTGCGGCCGGACACCGCTGGGCGCCGTGTCGCTCACCAAGGCGTACGGGGAAAGGCCGGTGCTCGACGGGGTGGACCTCGCCGTCGACCGGGGCGGCCGCCTCGTCGTCCTCGGGCTCAACGGCGCCGGCAAGACCACCCTGCTGCGGCTGCTCGCCGGACAGGAGGCCCCCGGACGCCGGACGGGTCGTGCACGGGCACGGGCTGCGGCTCGGCTACTTCGCCCAGGAGCACGAGACGCTCGATCCGCGGCGCACGGTCCGGGAGAACCTCGCGGCGGCCGCTCCGCACCTGACGGACGGTGAGGTACGGACGGTGCTCGGCGCCTTCCTGTTCCGGGGCGACGACGCCGACAAGCCGGCCGGGGTGCTCTCCGGCGGCGAGAAGACACGGCTCGCGCTGGCCGCCCTGGTCCACTCCGGTGCGAACGTGCTGCTCCTGGACGAGCCCACCAACAACCTGGATCCCGCCTCGCGCGACGAGGTCCTGGCGGCCGTGGGCACGTATCCGGGCGCGATCGTGATGGTCACGCACGACGAGGACGCGATCGACGCGCTGTGCCCGGAGCGGGTGCTGCTGCTCCCGGACGCGGACGAGGACCTGTGGGGCGCGGAGTACCGGGAGCTGGTCGCCCTGGCGTGAGTGCCCGTCAGCCGCTCGCGGCGGCGGGGGCTTCCGGGTGCGGCGACGGGCCCGATCGGGCCGCCAGTTCGTCGCGCTGACGCGTGAGGCGGGCGATCTCCGCGTCGAGGGCCGCGAGCCGGCGGCTCACGACCGGGGACGCCCGCACGCAGACCCCCTCGGGGACCCGGCGGGAACGGATCGCGTCCACGTCGAGGAGGGGAAGGCGGTCCACGCACGCGCGTACGTCCTCGATCGTCAGGCCCAGGGCGAGGAGCTCCCGCACGACCCGGACGCGTGCCACGTCGTCCGGACCGTAGCGCCGCTGGCCGGTGGGGGTGCGGTCCGGTGGCGGGAGGAGGCCCCGCTGTTCGTAGAGGCGCAGGGCCCGGGGTGTGGTCCCCGCCGCTGCCGCCGCGTCACCGATCCGCATGCCGTCCGCCCTTCGTCGCGTGACGCCCGGCGCCGAGGGCCGTGACCGTCGCCGTCACAGTCCCCTTCGACGTCGCAGTCCCCGTCGCCGTCGCAGTCCCCGTCGCCGTCGCCGTCGCCGTCGCCGTCGCCGTCGCCGTCGCCGTTACGGCAACTCGACCACGACCGCGCCGAGATGCCGACCCTCCATCACCTCCCGCAACGCCTCGGCGGCCCGATCCATGCCCGCCACCCTGACGTGCGGGAAGGTGATCTCCCCGGCCCGCAGCCAGTCGCCGAACCTGCCCGGCCACTCGGCCTCGGTCTCCGGGTGGTCGAGCGGGCTGAAGCCGCGCAGGGAGACCCGCTTGAGGACGAGCGGGTACGAATCGAGTTCCACGCGCGCGGTGGCGCCGGTCCCCTCCGGATCGAGCTGCCCGGACAGGGCGCCGACGAGGACGGCCCGCGCGCCGGGGCGGGCGGCGGCGACCGCCGCGCTCAGCTGCTCGCCGCCGACCGTGTCGAGGACGACGTCGACGCCCTCGGGCGCGGCTTCGGCGAGTTGCGCGGCGAAGGGTGCGGGGCCGCCCCGGACGACGGCCGCGTCGTAGCCGAGTTCGGTGACGAGCCGCTCGGCCTTCGCCGGTGAGCCGGTGCTTCCGATCACCCGGCCCGCGCCGAGGAGCCGGGCGATCTGCCCGGCCATCGTGCCGACGGCGCCCGCACCGCCGGTCACGAGGACAGTGTCCCCGGCGCGTACCTCGGCGCCGCGGGTGAGGGCGGCGTACGCGGTCCGGCCCTGGGAGAGGTGGGCGACGGGGTCGGGCAGCGTGTCGCCGAGGGGCGTGCAGCCGGCCGCGGACACGGCGGCGTACTCGCGCCAGCCCTGCCAGTGGGAGACGAGGTCCCCGGGGCGCAGGCCGCTGTCGTCCGGGGCGGAGACGACCTCGCCGACGGCCGCGCCGACGAGCGGGTCGCCGGGTTCGACGGGCGGGAAGGGAGCCCCCTTCAGTCCGCCGCCGATGAGGGTCCGCAGCGCGGCGGAGACCGCGAACCAGCGGTTCCTGACGAGGACTTCGCCGGGGGCGGGGACGGGCAGGGCGGTGTCGACGAGTGCGAGGTGCTCGGGTGCCGGGAGGCCGCGCTCGGGTCGGGTGCGCAGCCGGATCTCGCGGTGGGTGGCCATGGGGGCGCTCCAGGAGGAGGTCGGTCGGGTCGGCGGGACCGTAAACCCTGACCCGCGCGTCAGGGTCAAGTCCGTGGTGGCTTCGCCCGGGGCGCCCCGTCGGTCAGGCCTTGCGCACCGCCCGCAGCACGACGAACTTCGCGTCGCTGGCCGCGAGTTCGCTGTTGCCGAAGATCCGGCGGAGCGTGACGTGGTAGCCGAGGTGCCGGTTGCCGATGACCCACAGCTCGCCGCCGGGCCGCAGCGCGCGCCGCGCGTCCGCGAACATCCGGCGGGCGGTGCGGTCGGTGGTGGCCTGGTGGCTGTGGAAGGGCGGGTTGTTGAGGACGAGGTCCACCGAGCCGGGGGCGAGCTCGGTGAGGCCGTCGCCGACGAGGAACTCGGCCTTGCGGTCCGGTCCCACGTGGGCGCGGAAGTTCTCCTCGGCCGAGGCGACCGCCGGGTACGACTCGTCGGTGAAGACCAGTTCCGCCTCGGGTTCGTGGAGGGCGATGGCGAGGCCGACGACGCCGTTGCCGCAGCCGAGGTCGGCGACGCGGGCCCGGCCGAGACCGCCCGGCAGGTTCGCGAGGAAGAAGCGGGTGCCGATGTCGAGGCGGTCGGCGCAGAAGACGCCGGCGTGGTTGGTGACGGTGAGGCCGGGGAGACCGGGCGCGGGGGTGTCCGGAGGGAGTGCGTACCGGAGGGGCCACGGGTTCGGCCCGGGCGTGAGCGAGGGATCGGGGGTGGTGTGGATCAGCCGGGCCTTCTTCACCGCGAGCGAGGTGCGGGTGGGGCCGAGGATCCGCTCGAAGAGCTTGAGCGTGGAGGTGTGGATGTCCTTGACCATGCCCGTGCCGACGATGACGGTGTCCTCGTGGACGGCGGGCGCGAGCCGGTGGAGCTGGTCCTCCAGGAGCGCGAGGCTCTTGGGGACGCGGACGAGGAGCACGTCGATCCGCTCGGGCGGCGGGTCCTGGGTGGTGAGGAGCCGGACGGCGTCCGGTGCGGCCCCGGCGCGCGCGAGGTTGGCCCGGGTGGCCTGCCCGCCGAGGTACGAGTCGGTGATCTGGACGAGTTCGCGGGGTCCCGCGGCCTGGAGCGCGGTGACGAGGGCTCCCCAGCGGTCGCCGAGGACGGCGACGGTGCCGGAGAGGTCGGTCCCGGTCTCGGCGAGGTGCCCGAGGAGGTACTCGTCGGACGCGTCCCAGGCGCGGAGCTGGTCGCGCGGGTCCTCGGGGTAGCGGGTCAGCGTGAAGGCGCCCCATGACGTGCTCAAACGGTTCATCGTGCTCTCAGGCTAGCCGGTCGGGGGCCCGGTTCCCCACCTTCGCGCGCCCCCGGGGAGCCGTCAGCACGGGGCGGTGGCCAGCTGGAGGTGCCAGAGGCCGGGGCGGCCGGTGAGGGTGACCGTGGAGAGGGGGCGGACGTCGACGTTCCAGTAGGTGGCGGGCGGCGCCTTGAGGGCGTACACGAGGGCGGCCCGTACGACGGAGGGTTCGGCGACGGCGACGATGGAGCCGTCCTCGGCGGGGCGGGTGTCGAGCCAGTTCCCTATCCGGCTGATGAAGGCCAGGAGCGGTTCGCCGCCGTGCGGGGCCGTGCGGGCGTCGGTGAGCCAGGCGTCGACGGCGGCCGGTTCGAGGGCGGCGACCTCGGCGAGGGTGAGGCCCCGCCAGCGGCCCATGTCGCAGTCGCGGAGCGCGGGCTGGGCGAGCGGGGCGTAGCCGAGGGCGGTGCCGGTGGCGCGGCTGCGCGGGGTCGGGGAGCAGTAGCGCAGTTCGGCCGCGCCGAGCGGGATGAGCGCGGGCGCGGCCTGCTGCACCTCGTACCAGCCGGCCTCGTCGAGCGGCCGGTCGTCGTCGAAGCGTTCGGCGAGAAGGGAGGAGCTGCGTGCCGCCGTGACGAGCGTCACCCGAAGACTCATGGCCGCGATCGTGAGGCCGGTGGCTCCGCAGGTCAAGGGGTCATGTGGCGGGGCCCGAGGGGGCCGGGCTCACTGCTGCCCGAGAGCCATCCACTTGTCCGGATTCTGCAGTGGCGTGAAACCCACCTTCTCGTACACGCCGTGGGCGTCGGCGGTGGCGAGCATGATGCGGCGCAGTCCGTACGGTGCCAGGTGGTCGCGGACGGCGGTGACGAGCGCGGTGCCGAGGCCGGTGCCGCGGGCCGGGCGGTCGACGTAGACGTCGCAGAGCCAGGCGAAGGTGGCGTAGTCGGTGACGACGCGCGCGTAGGCGCTCATCTCGCCGGTCTCGCGGTGGTAGGCGCCGAGGTTGAGCGAGCCGGCGATGGCCCGGTCCTGCTTCTCCCGAGGTCGGCCGAGCGCCCAGTAGGCGTCGGTCGACAGCCAGTGGTGGACGCGGGTCGGGTCGATCCTGGTGGGGTCGGCTGAGATCTCGTACGCCCCGTGCATGACGGGGGCGCCGGGGCTGTCGGTGGTGGCGCTGTCGCTCATGGGCGAAGGCTTCCAGGGGCGCGCGGGCTTGTCAGGCGAATTTGCCCCGGGCCTGAACCCGGGGCAGGGCCGCGCCGACGACGGGTGCGGGCCTGCCCCCTGGGTCAGCCGGTGAGCTCGTCGACCGCCGTCCGCAGGCGGCGGACGCCCTCGACGATCTCCGTGGGGCCCGCGACACCCGCGAAACTCAGCCGGATGTGGCCGGCGGGGGGCTCGGCGCAGAAGTAGGGGCGGCCGGGGGCGGCGGTGACCCCGGCGCGCAGGGCGGCGGCGAGGAGGGAGGCCTCGGGGAGGGTGTCGGGGAGGCGCAGCCAGAGCTGGTAGCCGCCGGAGGGGATGTGCGGCAGGGCGAGCTCGGGGAGGTGGAGGGCGAGGGCGCCGGTCATGACCTCCCGGCGGCTCTTGAGCTCCTGGGCGACGGCCCGGAGGTGGCGGGGCCAGGCCGGGGAGCCGACGAGTTCGAGCGCGGCCTCCTGGAGGGGCCGCGGGACGAAGAAGCTGTCGACGACCTGGATGGCGCGCAGCCGCTCCAGGACGGGTCCGCGGGCGGCGAGGGCGCCGACGCGGAGGCTCGCCGAGGTGATCTTGGTGAGTGAGCGGATGTGGACGACGACGCCGTCGGGTTCGTCGGCGACGAGCGGCGCGGGGAGCGGTGCCGAGTCGGCGTGGACGAGGCGGCGGGCGAAGTCGTCCTCGACGACGAAGGCCCCGGCGGCGCGGGCGATGCGGACGACCTCGCGGCGGCGTTCGGTGCTCAGCGTGGCCCCGGTCGGGTTGTGGAAGACCGGCTGGCAGACGAAGACGCGGGCGCCGGTGGCGCGGAAGGCGGCTTCGAGGAGTTCGGGGCGGACTCCGTCGGCGTCGGCGGGCACGGGGACGGGGCGGAGTCCGGCGGCGCGGGCGACGGCGAGCATGCCGGGGTAGGTGGGCGATTCGACGAGGACGGGGGTGCCGGGCGAGGCGAGGGCGCGCAGGGCGGTGGCGATCGCGGACTGGCCGCCGGCGGTGACGAGGATGTCGGCGGCGGTGATGCTGCCGCCGATCTCGCGGGCGAACCACTCGCGCAGTTCGGGCAGGCCGTCGGTGGGCGGTCGGCCCCAGGCTCCGGGGCGGCGGCCGGCCCGGGCGAGGGCGGCGGCGAGGGCGCTCTCGGGCTGGAGGGAGGGGTGGAGGTAGCCGCCGTTGAACTCGATCACACCGGGCGGGGGCGCCGAGAGCGTGACGAGGACGCCGGAGGCGTCGACGGCCCGGGGGACGAGTTCGGTGGCGGCGTCGGCACTGAGGGCGACCTCCTGCCAGGAGGTGTCCCCGGCGACCGGGGTGGGGGTGCGCGGTTCGGCGCGGAAGGCGCCGGCGCCGGGGCGGGTGACGACGAGGCCTTCGGCGGCGAGCTGGGCGAGGGCCCGGGTGACGGTGACCGGGGAGACGTGGTACCGCTCGACGAGCGCCCGACTCGATGGCAGTTTTCCACCAGGAGAGTAGCGGTCGAGCTCCACTCTCAGGGATTTCGCCAATTCCGCGACACTGCTACGCTCATGCATGAGAACACAGGATAGCGCTACTGCCCCGACCACGATAGCGGTCACCGCTACCGGATCCCCCCGGACCGGTTCCACCGGCACCGCCGCCCCGGCCGCCTCGGCCGCCACCGCGGCCCCGGCCGCCGGCACCGTCCCCGCCGCCTCCTCCCCCCGGACCAGCGGCACCCTGCTCGCCGGGCTCGGCGTGATCTCCTTCTCGCTCACCTTCCCCTCGACCGTCTGGGGCCTGGAGAGCTTCGGCCCCTGGTCGCTGGTGGCCGTGCGCTCCACCCTCGCCGCGCTCATCGCCGGCGTCTTCCTCCTCGCAGGCCGGGTGCCGCTGCCCGAGCGCCGCCACTGGGCGGGCCTCGCGGTCGTCGCCTGCGGTGTCGTCATCGGTTTCCCGCTCCTGACCACGCTGGCCCTGCAGACCTCCACCACCTCGCACGCCGCCGTGGTCGTGGGCCTCCTGCCGCTCACCACGGCGACCCTCGCCGCCGTCCGGACCGGACGCCGCCCGTCCCGTACCTTCTGGATCGCCGCCGTCTCCGGCGCCGTCGTGGTGCTCGGCTTCACGCTGCAGCAGAGCGGCGGCTCGTTCTCCACGGGCGATCTGTACCTCTTCGGCGCGCTGCTCGTGTGCGCTGCCGGGTACACCGAGGGCGGCCGGCTCGCCGCGCTCATGCCGGGCTGGCAGGTCATCGGCTGGGCCCTGGTCCTCTGCCTGCCGCTGATGGCGGTCGCCTCGGCCGTGACGCTGTCGATCGAGCCGGTCCACCTGAACGCGCACGGCGTCATCGGCCTCGCCTGGGTCGCCGCCGGCTCCACCTTCTTCGGCCTGTACGTCTGGTACCGCGGCATGGCCGCGATCGGCATCCCCAAGGCCAGCCAGCTCCAGCTCGCGCAGCCGCTGCTCACCCTCTTCTGGTCGGTCTTCCTCCTCGGCGAGACCCTGCCGCTCGCCGCCCCGGTCGCCGCGGTGGCCGTCCTGGTCTGCATCGCGGTGACCCAGCGGGCGAAGAGCTGACGCGACGAATACGGGCGAAACGGGTCACAATGGCAGAGCGAGACTCTGCGCAGTACAGGAGTCCTGCGCAGCGCAGGACACGACAAGCCCGGTCGCGAGGAGGTCAGCCTGATGAGGGCGAGCGTGGGCGACAAGCTGCTGGTGCACGGCCGGACCGTCGGTCATCACGACCGCACGGCCGAGGTCCTCGAGGTACGGGGGGAGAACGGCGCTCCCCCGTACAAGGTGAAGTTCGACGACGACGGTCACGAGGCCCTGATGTCGCCGGGCCCCGACACCGTCGTACGCCACCATCCGGAGCCGGGGACCGGCTGAGTCCCCGCTACCGGCCGAGTTCCCGCTTCGGCGGACGGATCCCGGTCGGGTAGTGATCGGCCACCACGGTGGTCATCGCCCCGATCGGGTCCGCGGCGACCTCCTTCGCGGAGAAGAAGCAGTGACCGCCGACCGCGGGGTAGGTGCGGGCCAGGGCCAGGTGACGTGAGAGCTCCCGCGGGTCCTGCCAGGCCGCGGGCTGGGCCGGATCGCCCGCCTTGTAGAGCGCCTCGCCGATGTAGAGGCCGACGCCGGTGTCCCGGACCACCGCGTCCCACCAGGGCAGCAGCTTGGCGTAGTCGGCGGCGGGCAGCCCGATGTTCCAGTACAGCTGGGGGATCACGTAGTCGATCCAGCCCTCCCGGATCCACTTCCGGGTGTCGGCGTACAGGTCGTCGTAGGTCTGGACGCCCGCGCGGGTGTCCGAGCCCTCCGGGTCGGTGGCGATGTTCCGCCAGACCCCGAAGGGGCTGATGCCGAAGGCCGTGTGCTTCTTGGTCTCCTTGATCCGGGCGGCCATCTCCGAGACCAGCAGATCGGTGTTGTTCCGCCGCCAGGAGGCCTTGTCGGGGAAGTCCCCGCCGTACCGGGCGTACGCCTCGTCGTCGGCGAAGACCTGCCCGGCCACCGGGTACGGATAGAAGTAGTCGTCCCAGTGCACGGCGTCGATGTCGTAGCGGCGCAGCGCGTCCAGCATCGCGTCCTGGACGAAGCTCCGGACCTCGGGCAGCCCCGGGTTGTAGTAGAGCTTCCCGCCGTAGGGCAGCACCCACTCCGGGTGGAGCCGGGCCGGATGGCTCGCGACGAGCCGGCTCGGGTCCGTGTGATTCGCCACGCGGTACGGGTTGAACCAGGCGTGCAGTTCGAGCCCCCGCGCGTGCGCCTCGTCGACGGCCGTCCCCAGCGGGTCCCAGCCGGGATCCCGGCCCTGCGTGCCGGTCAGGTACTGCGCCCACGGCTCGTACGGCGAGGGCCACAGCGCGTCGGCGGTCGGCCGGACCTGGAGCACCACCGTGTTGAGCCGGCGCTCGACGGCCGTGTCCAGGTGGGCGAGGAGCTCGGCGCGCTGCCGTTCGGCGGGCAGACCGGCCCGGGAGGGCCAGTCGCGGTTGGCGACCGTCGCCAGCCACATGCCGCGGAACTCCCGCCCCCGGTGCGGCTTCCCCCGTACCGGCCGCGGCTTCCCCCGTAACGACTGCTCGGCGCCGGCGGCCGACGCCACTGTCGTTCCCGTCACGGCGAGCACCGCTCCGGTGGCGCCGGCCACGAACCCTCTTCTGCCGATAGGCCGCACTTGTACCCCTCCTGTGTCGGATACGTCACACGCACCCGGACAGCATGCCCGCCCCGGACGATCGATCATCGGTTAATGAGCGGTAACGTCGTGGGGGTAGAGGCGGGCGCACCCGGAATCACACGGGCCCCCCGCCGCCGAGAAGAGCGAAAGGCACGAGGTGACGGACTCCATGGCCGACATTGAGCGCGTCGGAGTGGTGGGCTGCGGCCAGATGGGCGCGGGCATCGCAGAGGTGTGTGCCCGGAGCGGGCTCGAGGTGAAGGTCGCCGAGACCACCGGCGAGGCACTGGAGATCGGCCGCACCCGGCTCTACAACTCGCTGAACAAGGCCGCCGAACGCGGCAAGATCAGCGAGGAGGAGCGCGACGCGACGCTCGCCCGTCTCAGCTTCACCACCGACCTGGGCGAGTTCGCCGACCGCGACCTCGTCATCGAGGCGGTCGTCGAGAACGAGCAGGTCAAGACCGAGATCTTCCAGGTCCTCGACCAGGTGATCACCCGGCCGGACGCCATCCTGGCCTCGAACACCTCCTCCATCCCGCTGGTGAAGCTGGCCGTGGCGACCTCCCGCCCCGACCAGGTCATCGGCATCCACTTCTTCAACCCGGCCCCGGTGCAGAAGCTCGTCGAGCTGATCCCGGCCCTCACCACCTCCGAGGGCACGATCAGCCGGGCCCAGGCCTTCGCGGAGAAGGCGCTCGGCAAGCACGCCATCCGCGCCCAGGACCGCTCCGGCTTCGTGGTCAACGCGCTGCTCGTGCCGTACCTGCTCTCGGCGATCCGGATGTTCGAGTCGGGCATCGCGAGCCGCGAGGACATCGACAACGGCATGGAGTTCGGCTGCGCCCACCCGATGGGCCCGCTGAAGCTCTCCGACCTGATCGGCCTGGACACGATCGCCTCGATCGCCGACTCGATGTACTCCGAGTTCAAGGAGCCGCTGTACGCCGCTCCCCCGCTGCTCCAGCGCATGGTGGACGCGGGCCGTCTCGGCCGGAAGACGGGCTCGGGCTTCTACCCGTACTCCTGAATCCTGAACGACCCTCCCAAGACCCGGAGTCGGCGTCGCGACCCCTGACGCCGTCACTCCGGCCGGACGGCCCGTGTCCCCGCACAGGTACGGGCCGTCCGGCACTTCGCTCCCCGTGTCTCAGCCGAGGCGCAGATGGTGGAGCATCAGCAGTCCGGCGGCCATGTTGGCGGCCGGGATCTCGCCCCGGGCGATCATGTCGGGGATCTGTTTCAGCGGGATCCAGGCCCGCCGCGAGGACTCGAACGCGTCCTCCGGCGGTCCGGTGTAGGTGGCCCGCTCCGCCCAGTAGAGGTGGTGCCGGGCGTCCGTCAGGCCGTTCGAGGGCTCGACGGTGAGGAGATGGCGCAGCGGCCCCGGCCGCCAGCCGGTCTCCTCCTCCATCTCGCGTGCGGCGGCTGCCTCGACGTCCTCGCCGTCCTCGACGACACCGGCGGCCAGCTCCCAGCCCCAGCTGTCGGTGATGAAGCGGTGGCGCCAGAGCATCAGGACTTCGTCGGCCTCGTTGACGGCCGTCGCGACGGCGACCGGGCGGAGCCGGATCAGATAGTGGTCGAGGTGGCGGCCGTCCGGGAGTTCGACGTCCGCGAGGTTCACTCGGAACCAGCGATTCTCATAGACGGAGCGTTCGCTCAGTTTCGTCCACTGCACGTTCTTGCCACCTTCCGATCGGTCGGTGCTTGTTTGGTGGCAATATCGCAGCAGTTGACGGCTCACAGGGGAACGCGCAGCGCCCCTTCGATGAGAGCGGCCGCCTCCCGGGCGTCCACGCCGCCGCTCGCGAGGAGATGCTCCCGCACCTGCGTGAGCCGGTCCCGCAGCCGCCGCGACTCCATTCCCCGCGCCCGCTCCGTCATCTCCACCGCCGTGCGCGCCGCCCCGTCGGCCTCCCCCTGCCGCAGCTCGATCTGGCACAGCATGGCGAGCCGGTGCACCCGGCCCCGGTCGTGCGAGGGCATCCCCACCGCCTCCGCGGCGTGCTCGTGGGCAGCGTCGAGTTCACCCAGACCGAGGAGTGCCTCCGCCACCTGCACGTTGACGAACCCCGGCTGGACATAGCCGGTCTCGACCGGCTCCTCCCCCGGGCTGATCCGCTCGGCCGCCGCCTCGGCCCGCCGGATGCAGGCCAACGCGGCCGCCCCGTCGCCCAGATGCGCGTACGCCTTCGCCTGCATCGCCGTCAGATCGGCGGCGAGCGCCGGAGTGATCTGCCGCCCCGCTGCCCGCAGCGCCGCCTCCGCGAAGGCCACCGCCTGCCGGTACTCCCCCATGAACAGCGACTGGTTGACCAGCAGCGCGATCACGTACGCGCCGAGCCCCCGGTCCCCGCTCGCCTTCGCGAGCCGCAGCGCCTGGTGGAAGTACCGCTGGGCCAGGCCGTGCGCGTCCGCGTCGTACGCGCAGATCCCGGCCACCGCGACGAGCCCGCCGGTGGCCCGGTGCAGCTGCCGGCCCAGCGCGTCGCTGTACGCGCCCCGGAGCAGCGGCGCGGTCTCGGTGTTGAGGAAGCCGACGATCCGGGCCCGGGTCGCGATGCCGCCGGCCCTGCGGTACATCTGCTCGTAGTGCGAGCGGGCGGCGCTCAGGACGGTGATGTCGGCCGCCGAGACCGTCGTCCGGCCCGTACGGGAGACGTCCACGTCCTCCGGCGGGTTCTCCCACTCCCACACCGGCATCACCGCCGGAGTGCCGGTGACGGCCGGGGCGGCGACTATGTGCGGCCGCTGCTGCTCGTCGGAGCGCCACAGGGCGGCCGCCCGCTCCACGAAACCGGACAGCGGCGAACCGGCCGCCGGCGGCGGACCGCCCGGCACCCCGAGGCCGATGTCGTCCAGGGTCACCTGCCGGCGCAGCCGGGCGGCGAGCACCTCGCAGATCAGGTCGGGCACCTGGCCGCGCGGCCGCTGGCCCTTCAACCAGCGGGCCACGGCGGTGTGTTCGTACCGCAGGGCGAGGCCCCTGGCCCGGCCCGCCCGGTTCACATGGGCGGCCAGGCCGGCGTTCGAGACGCCCGCTTCGTCGAGCAGGGCGTCGAGCAGGGTGTTGGGCTGCATGGCCGCTCCGGTCGCTCGCATGGCCGCTCCGCTCGCTTGTGTGGCCGCTCCGCCCGCTCGGTGAACTCAGCGTAGCGGCGGCCGATTTCGCACGGGGTGTGAACGAAGTACCCGTTCTCCCGGTCCGCGTACTCTGCCACGCTCGTCCCGGCCCCGGTTGACTGTGCTTCTCGCCGCAAGGCGACGACCGGGCCGCCGGCTCCCCCTCGTACAGTGCGGCCGCCCGGTCCGCGTCGCCCGCCCCGCTGATCTGCCCGACACTCCGTGGCGGGGCGGGCGGCGCCGGCCCCGGCCCCCTCCGCTCAACAGTGGGAGGAGGGGGCGGGCCGGGGGCGGCGCAGCCCGGGTTCGGCGGGCTGCGCCGGCACCCGGACACGGTCGTTGCGTACGACGAGGAGCGCGATGTCGTCGGCGATCCGGCCGCCCGTGTGATGCAGCAGCGCGGACTGGACCCGGTGGACCAGGGCGGCGGGCGCCTCGCCGGGCACCCCGGCCAGCGCGGCGTCCAGCGCGAAGAACCGGCCCCGGTGGTCACGGGCCTCCTCCGCGCCGTCGGTGTGCAGGACCAGCGTCTCGCCGGGCAGCAGCCGGGCCGCGGTGTACGGGGCGATCGCGGCGGGCAGCGGCAGCACCCCGAGCGGGGGCAGCGGGTCCCCGACCGGGAGCCGCTCGGCCCGCGGTCCGAGGCGGTACGGGCCGGGGTGGCCGCAGTTGAGGACGGCGAGCCGCCCGTCGGGACGGACCTCCACGAGCAGCAGGGTGACGAACTCCTCCGCCGCCGGGTGCTCGGGCTCCGCCCCGGCCCGCGCCGGGTGCTCGTCCCGCGCCCGCTCCCGCAGATGGCGCTCCAGTGCCCGCTCCAGGCGCCGCAGCACACCGGCGAGTTCGGGCTCGTCGTGGGCCGCCTCGCGGAAGCTGCCGAGCACCGCGACGACCGCGCCGAGCGCGGCGAGCCCATGGCCCCGGACGTCCCCGATGACGATCCGTACCCCGTAGGGGGTGGCCACCGCCTCGTACAGGTCCCCGCCGACGGACGCGCCCCGGGAGGCGGACAGCTGCCCGGCGGCGAGCGCGAGGCCGTCGAGGCGGGACGGGGGCGGGCGCAGCAGGACGCGCTGGGTGGCGGCCGCGACGGCCCGGGCCCGGGCCAGTTCCCGTACGAGCCCGTGGCGGATGCCGAGGACCAGCCCGATGCCGACGGTGAGGAAGACGACGCTGGTGGCGATCCGCATGGGGAGCCCCGGCTGCCGGGCCAGCGGACAGCCGAACTTCCACGCCACGGCCACGGCGCCCCAGCCGACGGGAAGAACGAGCGGGGCCGGCCGGCGGAGCCGGGAGCCCTCGGCGAGCAACGACCTGGTACGGATCATGCACGGCCCTTCCCGAGCCCCGACAGCGCCCGAAGGCCCTGCGGCACACAGGTCCGCCCCTGCGGCCGCGTCGATTCTGCCGACCGCGTGGTCCGCCATGGAACACCCTCCGGGGATCTCACCCGAAGGAGTGAGCGCCAGGACCGCGCCGGACCGCGCCACGGTCGCGCCACCCGCACAGACACGGGAATCCCGTACGGGTGCGCAGGCGCGTCGGGCCGCCGACCGGGGCGGTGCGCAGGCACCTCGGGCCGCCGGCCGGGGCGGACCGCCGTACGGCACGGCCCTACGCACGGGTCGCGAGGTCCACGACCCGCGCGTAGAGCCGTTCCGCTCCGGCGAGGTCGCCGCGCCGCTGCCGGACGGCGCCCAGTGCGTTCAGCGACGGGGCGAGGCGGGGGTCGTCGGGGCCGTGGGCCCGCTCGTGGAGACGCACCGCCAGGAGCAGGAGCTCCTCCGCCTCGGTGGGCCGGCCCAGTGCTTCGAGCAGGATGCCCAGGGCCGACGCCGCCTCGGCCGCCTCGGCCGTCTCCGCGGGGAAGGAGCCGGCCGCGGTGCGGGCCAGCCGGAAGGCCGCGCGCAGCTCGCCCTCGGCCTCCGCGTAGCGGCCCTCGGCCTCGCGTCGCCGGGCGCGGGCCAGGTGCCCGCGCACCCTCCGCCGTGTGGTCGTGTCCACGAGGCCGCCCTAGGCGGGAACCTTCGCCCGGGCCCGGCCGCGGCCGGCGGTGTCTCCGGCGAGGTGCTTCACGAGGTGGTCCACCACGTGCTCCGCGTCCCGGCCCGCGCCGCCGACGAGCATCGACGCGAAGGCGTACTGGAAGGCCAGGCCGACGAAGTACAGCCCCGGCGACGAGGCCACCACGCCGCGCCGTTCCAGCGGCCAGCCGTCCTCGCCGGTGACCGGGAGGTCGATCCAGGAGAAGTCCTGCCGGAAGCCGGTGCACCAGACGACGTTCGCGACGTCGAGGACGCGTCCGCCGTCGAGGACCGGGAGACCGTCGCTCACGCCGGTGGTCCGCTCCGGCGCCATCTCGACGCCGACGCGGGTGAGGTCCGCCCGCTTCACGCGGATCAGCGGCCCGCCGTGGGCGCGGACGTCGGGGCGCATCCGGCGGCCGATGGGCGTGCGCAGGGTCAGCACGTGCTGCGCCAGGAACCACAGCACCGGGAAGACCGCGTGCGCCGGCCGGCCCTCGATGTCGAACGGGATCTCGCCGTGGATCGTGCCGCTGAGCACGGTCGGACGGCCGGCCGAGCCCGCCTCGTACGCGATGTCCCCGCCGGAGTGCGAGGCGCCGACCACCAGCACGCCGCCGGGCCGCAGCTGTGCCGGGTTCTTGTAGGCGCTGGAGTGCAGCTGAGTGATGCGCGGGTCGAGCCCGCCGGCGAAGCCGGGGACGTACGGAGTCCGGCCGAACGTGCCCGAGGCGACGACCACGTGGTCGCACAGATAGGTGGTCGTACGCGTCGCCACGGCGTAGCCGCCGTCCGCCCTGCCCACCCGGGTGACCCGCTCACCGGCGCGTACGGGCAGGTGGAAGGTCTCCGCGTACGTCTCCAGGAAGTCGGCCATCTCGTCCTTGGTGGGGAAGGACATCGGCGGCGCGGGAAAACGCATCCCGGGCAGCGAGGCGACCCGCGCCGGGCTGAAGAGCCGCAGGGAGTCCCAGTGGCACCGCCAGTTGTCGCCGACCCGGGCGTTCCCGTCGAGGACCACGAACGGCCGCCCGTACCGGGCGAGGTGGTATCCGGTGGCGAGGCCCGCCTGCCCGGCTCCGATGACGACCGTCTCGATGCGTTCCGTCCTGTCGGTGGGGTTCATCGTCGGCCTCCTCGTTCGTTTCGTGTCATCGACACTAGGAACGTGGGAGCCGTGACCTCTTCGGGAGAACACCCCAATCCCGCGGCCCGCCGGCGATGGGTATTTCTGTCCAATGTGCCGGTGCCCGAGGCCCATCTGCTCGGCCTCGCCGCCGGCGCGGTGCTCCAGCGCACCCGCCCCTGGCCGCTGCCGGGACCGCAGTCCGCCCACCGTCTCGTGGGCCTGCCGCTGTTCGCCGCGGGCGCCTGGCGGATCGCCCGTGCGGTGCGCGCCGCCCGTACCACCGCCCTCGCCGATCCGGACCTGCTCGTGGTGACGGGGCCGTACGCCGCCGCGCGGAACCCCATGTACGTCGGCTGGGCGCTGCTGCACCTCGGCGCGGCGGTGGCCGGCGGCTGGGGCTGGATGCTCGTGTCGTACCCGCCGGTCGCCGCGTGGATGCACGGGGAGGTGCTGCGCGAGGAGCGCGCGCTCGACGACGCCTTCGGCGCGGAGTACCGGCGCTACCGGGCCGCCGTGCCCCGCTACCTGCCCCGGCTCACCAGGTCGTGCTCGTAGGCGTAGGCCGTGGCCGCGGCCCGGGAGCCCAGGTCGAGTTTGGCGAAGATGTTGCTCAGATGGCGGGCCACGGTCTTCTCGCTGAGGACCAGCTCCTCGGCGATCGCGTGGTTGGTGCGGCCGGTGGCGACGAGACGCAGGACCTCCAGCTCCCGGGGGCTGAGCCCGGCCCCAGACCGGGGCCGCTCGTCGGTGAGGGCGTCCAGCCGGGCCAGGTCCGGGGCCGCGCCGAGCCGCAGGAACACCTGGCGCGCCACGTCCAGCTCAAGCCGGGCCGTGCCCACGTCTCCCAACCGCCGCCGGGCGAGGGCGAGCAGCACGATGGAACGCGCGCGGTCGTACGGCGCCTCCAGCTCGCCCCAGGTCCGACAGGCGTCCAGCAGGACGTCGAGCGCGGCCGCGGCGTCGTCCTCGGCCAGGAGCACCGCCCCGCGCGCATGGGCGGAGACGGCGCGCAGCAGCGGGGCGCCGATGTCCTCGGCGATCCGCGACAGCTCCTCCGAGGCGGCCCGTGCCCCGGGCACGTCGTCGGCGGCCAGCACGATCTCCACGTACGCGGCCAGGAGCCTCGCCCGGCCCAGCCGGTCCCGCCTCTCGTCCGCCGCGCCCCGGATCGCCGCGACGGCCTCGTCGACCCGGCCCTGTGCCATCCACAACTGCGCGAGCCCGGGCTGTGTCCGGTGACCGCACTCGCCGGCCCGCCGGTAGCCCTCCTCCGCGCGGGCGAACGCGCCGCGCACCCGGTGCAGCTCGGCCTGCTGGTAGCGGGCCATGCCGAGCGCCGGCCGGTTCGGCGGCTCGGAGAGCCGTTCGCAGGCCCGCCGTGCCTCCTCCATCGCGTCCGGCCACGCCCCTCGGGTCTGGAGGACCTGGGAGCGGTGGACCAGGCACTGCCCGCGGTAGGGCACGAGGTCCGGCTGGGCCGCGCACCAGTCGGCCAGCGCCGCCGTCCACTCCTGCGCGCGACGCAGGTCGAAGATCTCCTGGCAGGCCTCGATCGTGCTGCAGTAGATCATCCCGGTCACCAGGGGCGACAGCTCGCCGGACGCGACCGCGACCATGGTCTCGTCGAGCAGCGCCACCCCGGCCGAGGGGTCGCCGCCGGCGATCAGGGCCCGGCCCTGGCCGTGCCGGGCCAGGGCCACCAGGTCCGGGTCCTCGAAGCGCTCCCCTGTCGCGGCGGCCTCGCCGAAGGTGGCACGCGCCGTCGCGGGGTCCTTGTGGACGAGCCGCATCCCTTCCGGGAACAGCAGATAGCCCCGCTCCACGCAATCGATCCCGGCGTCGTCGAGGAGCCGTCGCGCCCGGGCGAGCCAGCCGCCGCCGCGGGCCGTCTCACCGCGCAGGAGCAGGGGCACGGCCAGCCAGAAGGCGCACCGCACCGCCGCCGCCGTCCGGCCGACGCCCAGATACGCCTGGTGCGCCCGCTCGGTCGCCGCGGCGCACTCCGCGTCGCGTCCGACCAGATAGGCGGCGGTGGCGAGCCGCACGAGGTCGTCGGGCCCCAGCGGCTGGGCGTCGTCGGCGTCCGCGAATCCGGTGTGGGCCTCCGACCACGCCTGGCGGGCGAAGGCGTCCCGGGCGCGTTCGAGTTCCGCAGCCACGTCCATGACGCCTCCCACGACCATTGCACCTCACGGCCGCGGTCTTGTCAGGCGGGACCGCGGGAGGCCCGGCCGGGGTGAACGCCGGAGCCGGCACGGACCGACGCACAGAGGGGGCCGGCCCGGTGACCTCCGGGCCGGCCCCCTCCTGGGGTGCGCGTGATCAGGCGCCGCGCAGGACGGCTCCCGTGCGCTCGGTGGCCAGGGCCACCGCGGCGTCGCGGGCCGCGCTGGCCTCGTCGACGGTCAGGGTGCGGTCCTCGGCGCGGAACTTCAGCGCGTACGCCAGGGACTTGCTGCCCTCGCCGAGCTGGTCGCCGGTGTAGACGTCGAACAGCCGGATGGACTCCAGGAGCTCACCCGCGCCCTCGACGAGGGCGGCCTCGACGTCGGCGGCCGGGACGCCGGAGGCGACGACCAGGGCGACGTCCTGGGTGGCGACCGGGAAGGAGGAGATCCGGGGGGCCTTCACGGGACCCTCGTTCGCCTTCTCCAGGAGGTCCAGGTCGATCTCCATCGCGCAGGCGCGGGCCGGGAGGCCGAACGCCTTCACCACGCGCGGGTGGAGCTCGCCGGCGTGGCCGACGAGGACCTTCTCGCCGTCCACCTCGACGTGGAACGCGGCGCAGCGGCCCGGGTGCCAGGGCGCGTGCTGGTCGGCGCTGATGATCAGCTCGACACCCGCCTCGGCGGCCACGGCCCGGCCGGCCTCGATCGCGTCCGCCCAGTCGGACGGACGGCCCTTGCCCCACCAGCCGGCCTGCTCGCGCGCACCGGCGAGGACGACGGCGGCGCGGCGCGGCTGCTCGGGCAGCGCGGCGTTGACCGAGGCGATCTGCTCGTCGGACGGACGGCGGTCGACGGGCAGCCGGACGGCGACGCCCGGCTGGCCCTCGGTGGGACGGAAGACCAGACCGGTCTCGAAGAGCGCCAGGTCGTGGCTGCCGCGGCTGTCGTTGCGGCGGAGCGCGCCGAGCAGGCCCGGGAGCAGCGTCGTACGGAGCGCGGGCTCCTCGTCGGAGAGCGGGTTGACCAGCTTCACGAGGCGGCGACGGGCGTCGTCGGCGTCGAGACCGAGGTGGTCCAGGGCCTGCTCGCCGATGAACGGGTAGTTCAGCGCCTCGACGTAGCCGGCGCCGGCGAGGGCGCGGCCCACCCGGCGGTGGGTGCGCTGGCGCTCGGTGAGCCCGCGGCCGGCCGGGGGCTTCGGCAGCGTGGAGGGCAGGTTCTCGTAGCCCTCCAGACGGATGACCTCTTCGGCCAGGTCGTTCGGCACGTAGAGGTCGGGACGCCACGACGGGACGGTGACGACGAGCTCGTCCTGGCCGTAGACGTCGCAGCCGACCTCCTGGAGGCGGCGGACGACGATCTCGCGGCCGTAGTCGACGCCCGCGACCTTGTCCGGGTGGTTCGCCGGCATGGTGATGCTGTGCGGCGCGGACGGGGCGGCGATCTCGGTGACGCCGGCCTCGGCCGTGCCGCCTGCGAGGAGCACGAGCAGGTCGACCGTGCGCTGCGCCGCCGCGGCGGCGGCCTGCGGGTCGACACCGCGCTCGAAGCGCTTGGACGCCTCGGAGGCCAGCTTGTGGCGGCGGGCCGTGCGGGCGATCGAGATCGCGTCGAAGTGCGCGGCCTCGATGACGACCTCGGTGGTGCCGGTGACGATGCCGGTCTCCGGGTCGGTGACCGGGTCGGCGATCTCGGTGTTGGCACCGCCCATGACACCGGCGAGGCCGATCGGCCCGCGGTTGTCGGTGATGACCAGGTCCCCGGAGTCGAGGACGCGCGCGGTGCCGTCGAGGGTGGTGAACTTCTCGCCGGCGGCGGCGCGGCGGACCCCGATGGGGCCGTCGATCCGGCTGCGGTCGTAGGCGTGCAGCGGCTGGCCGAGCTCGATCATCACGTAGTTGGTGATGTCGACGGCGAGCGAGATCGGGCGCATGCCGACCTTCTGCAGGCGGCGCTGCAGCCAGATCGGGCTGCGGGCCTCGGGGTCGAGGCCGACGACCGTACGGGCCGTGAAGCGGTCGCAGCCGATCGGGTCGGCGATCTGGACCGGGTAGCCGTACGAGTTGGGCGCGGGCACGTCGAGGAGCGCCGGGTCGCGCAGCGGCAGGCCGTAGGCGGTGGCCGTCTCGCGGGCGACGCCGCGGATCGAGAGGCAGTAGCCGCGGTCCGGGGTGACGGCGATGTCGAGGACCTCGTCGAAGAGCTCCAGGAGGACCGTGGCGTCGGTGCCGACCTCGTGCTCCGGCGGCAGCACGATGATGCCGTGCGTGCCGTCGTCGCCCATGCCGAGCTCGTCGCCGGAGCAGATCATGCCCCGGGAGACCCGGCCGTACGTCTTGCGCTCGGCGATCCGGAAGTCCCCGGGGAGCACGGCGCCGGGCAGGGCCACGACGACCTTGTCGCCCTCGGCGAAGTTCCGGGCGCCGCAGATGATCTCCTGGGGCTCGCCGGTGCCGTTGGCCTGCCCGACGTCGACGGTGCAGAAGCGGATGGGCTTCTTGAACTCCGTCAGCTCCTCGATGGTGAGGACCCTGCCGACCACCAGCGGGCCGGTCAGGCCGGCGCCGAGCGGCTCGACGGTCTCGACCTCGAGGCCTGCCGAAATGAGCTTGGCCTGGACGTCACGTCCGGTCTCCGTCGCCGGCAGGTCGACGTACTCCCGCAGCCAAGAAAGCGGGACCCGCATCAGATCTCCATCCCGAACGGCCGGGTGAACCGGACGTCACCCTCGACCATGTCTCGCATGTCTTCGACGTTGTGGCGGAACATCAGCATCCGCTCGATGCCGAACCCGAAGGCGAATCCGCTGTACTTCTCGGGGTCGACACCGCAGGCGACGAGCACCTTCGGGTTGACCATGCCGCAGCCGCCGAGCTCGATCCAGCCCTCGCTGCCGCAGGTGCGGCAGGGCCGGTCCGGGTTGCCGACGGACTCGCCGCGGCAGACGTAGCAGAGCATGTCCATCTCTGCGGACGGCTCGGTGAAGGGGAAGAAGTTCGGCCGCAGCCGGGTCTTCATGTCCGGGCCGAAGAGCGCCTGGACCATGTGGTCGAGGGTGCCCTTGAGGTCGGCCATGGTGAGGCCCTCGTCGACGGCGAGCAGCTCGATCTGGTGGAAGACCGGGGTGTGCGTGGCGTCGAGCTCGTCGGTGCGGTAGACGCGGCCGGGGCACACGACGTAGACCGGGGGCTCCCGGTCGATGAGCGTGCGGGCCTGGACCGGCGAGGTGTGCGTACGGAGCACGACGCCGGACTCGTCGCCGGACGTCCCCTCGGGACCCTGGACGAAGAAGGTGTCCTGCATCTGCCGGGCCGGGTGGTCCGGGACGAAGTTGAGGGCGTCGAAGTTGAACCACTCCGCCTCGACCTCGGGGCCCTCGGCGACCTCGTAGCCCATGGAGACGAACACGTCGGCGACGCGCTCCATGAGCGTGGTCAGCGGGTGCCGGGCACCGGCCGGGACGCGGTCGTACGGCAGGGTGACGTCGACGGCCTCCTCGACGAGGACGCGCGCGTCGCGCTCGGCCTCCAGCTCGGTCTGCCGGGCGGCGAGCGCCTTCGAGACGACGCCGCGGGCCTGGCCCACGAGCTTTCCGGCGGCGGCCTTGGCCTGCGGCGGCAGGGCACCGATCTCCCGGTTGGCGAGCGCCAGCGGCGAGGTGCCACCGGTGTGCGCCGTCTTCGCGTGCGCGAGCGCGTCGAGGTCGCCCGCGGCGGCGAAGGCGGCGAGCGCCTCGTCCCGCATGCGCTCGATCTCTTCCGGTTTCAGTGCCTCGACCTCAACCGGGTCGTACGACTTATTGGGTGCGGACATCTCTTCCCGTGCTTCCGTTGGCTGGCTGGGCGGCCCCGCTCGACGTCAAGGGCGCAAACGTGCCAAAGGACGAGTCTAACGGGGCGCGGGGACGCGAATGAGCCCGTGGGCAGGCCGGGCGGCCACTGATCTCGTACGGTCTCGGCTGGTGAGACGTCAGAGGAGGTGGGCCGGGGTGCCGACGGGCAGGATAAATCGGAACTCTGCCCCGCCACGGGGGCCACGTCCGACGGTGATGGTGCCGCCGTGGGCCTCGACGACGCCCTTGACGATATAGAGGCCGAGACCGGTGCCGCCGCGTTTGCTGCCGCGCCAGAAGCGGGTGAAGACGCGGCTCATCGACGCTTCCGGGATGCCGGGTCCCTCATCGCTCACGGTGACCTCCGTCCCCTCTTCCCCGTCGTCGCCCAGCGTGGTGGGTGCCACCTCGATGGTGACGGTTCCGTCGCCGTGGCGCACGGCATTTTCGAGGAGGTTCCCGAGGATCTGGTCGATCTTGTCGGGGTCGGCCCAGAGCGCGGGCAGCTGTGGCCTGATCCGTACGAAGAAGCGGTCCGGGGACTGGCCGCCGGTGGTGTGCACCTGGATGTGCCGGCCGACGGCGGCGGCGATGTCGACGGGCTGGCGGCGCACTTCGAGGCGGCCGGAGTCGATCCGGGAGATGTCGAGGAGTTCGGCGATGAGCCGCTTGATGCGGCCCGCGTCGGCGTCGACCGTCTCCAGCATGAGCCGCTTCTGCTCGTCGTTGAACCGCTCCCACTTGTCGAGGAGGGTGGCGGTGAAGCCCTTCACGGAGGTGAGCGGGGAGCGCAGCTCGTGCGCGACGGTGGCGATGAGCTCGGCGTGGCTGCGTTCGGTGCGGCGGCGCGCCTCGGTGCCGCGCAGGGAGACCACGACCCGGCGGACGGGTCCGGTGGGGTGCTCGCGGACGTACCGGGCGGAGACGAGGACCTCGCGGCCGCCGGGGAGCAGCAGGTTGCGCTCGGGCTGGCCGCGGCGGGTGGAGAGTCCGCCGTACGGATCGGTCAGGGCCCACCAGCGGCGTCCCTTGAGGTCCTCCAGGGGCAGCGCCTGGTCCAGCGGGAGGCCGAGGGCCCGGTCGGCGCGGACGGCGGTGATGCGGCCGGCGGCGGCGTTGAAGCAGACGACGCGGCCGGTCTCGTCGGCGATGACGAGACCGTCGGGCAGGTCGTCGGGATCGAGCCCCGCGAACCCCGCGGGCGGCGCGGGCTCGGGCGTCTTCGGGGCGTGCGGCGCGGCGCTCCGTGCCTGTGCGGGACTGTCCGTGCCGACCGTCATCCCCGTTCCCCACCCCTTCGTGTAGCGCAGTGGGCCCCCGAGTCCGTCACTCTACTGGGCGGGGAGGGCGGAATGGACCCTTCAGGCGGAGGTTCGCGGACGCTGGGCGCGAGCGGAGGCGTACAGGCAGACCGCGGCGGCGGTGGCGAGGTTGAGGCTCTCGGCCTTGCCGTGGATCGGGACGCGGACGACGGCGTCGGCGAGCGCCCGGGTCTCCTCGGGCAGCCCCCAGGCCTCGTTGCCGAAGATCCAGGCGGTGGGCCCGCCCATGGTGCCGGCGTCGAGCTCGTCGTCGAGGTCGTCCTGGCCGGCCCCGTCGGCGGCGAGGATCCGTACGCCCGCGCCCTTGAGTCCGGCGACGGCCTGCTCGACGGGGACGCCGACGGCCACCGGCAGGTGGAAGAGGGAGCCGACGGAGGCGCGGACGGACTTGGGGTTGTAGAGGTCGACGGAGGCGTCGGTGAGGACGACGGCGTCGGCGCCGGCCGCGTCGGCGCAGCGCAGTACGGTGCCGGCGTTCCCGGGGTCGCGGACGTGCGCGAGGACGGCGACCAGCTTGGGCTTGGCGGCGATGATCTCCTCGAACGGCGAGTCGAGGAAGCGGCAGACGCCGACGAGGCCCTGCGGGGTGACGGTCTGGGAGACCTCGGCGAGGACGGCGTCGGAGGCGAAGTGGACGCGGGCGCCGGCCGCGCGGGCGGCGTCGACGATGGCGGCGTAGCGCTCGGCGGCCTCCACGGTGGTGAAGAGCTCGACGAGGGTGGGCTCTCCGGTGCTGCCGCGGTGCTCGACGGCCTCGCGGACGGCCTGGGGGCCCTCGGCGATGAAGAGGCGGTCCTTGCCCCGGAAGTTGCGCTTGGCGAGCCGCCGGGCGGCGACGACGCGCGGGGAACGCGGGGAGATCAGCTCGGGGGTGACCATGAGGTGCGGCGGTTCTCTCTTCGGTGCCGGTGGCGCTGCGGGCCGGGACTACGGGTTCTCGGGGCCGACGCACCCGGACCCGCAGGCGCGAGCGCGCTGCGGGTCCGGGCAGAAGTACTGCGGGCCTGGAAGATCAGGCGGCGACCTTCGGGGCGTTGACGTCGGCCGGGAGGGCCTTCTGCGCGACCTCGACCAGCGCGGCGAACGCGTTGATGTCGTTGACGGCCAGCTCGGCGAGGATCTTGCGGTCCACCTCGATGTTGGCGGCCTTCAGACCCTGGATGAGGCGGTTGTACGTCATGCCGTTCTGGCGGGCAGCGGCGTTGATGCGCTGGATCCACAGCTGACGGAAGTCGCCCTTGCGCTTCTTGCGGTCGTTGTAGTTGTAGACCAGCGAGTGGGTGACCTGCTCCTTGGCCTTGCGGTACAGGCGCGAACGCTGACCGCGGTAGCCGGAGGCCGCCTCGAGGATCGCCCGGCGCTTCTTGTGGGCGTTGACTGCCCGCTTGACGCGTGCCACTTGTTAACTCCTTGTAGCGGGGTCGTGGTTGGACTCACACGACCCGAAAAACGAATGGGTCCCGGACTTGGCCGGAAGCCCCCGTCGCCGAGGGCGGGTGATCAGATCAGATGCCCAGCATCTTCTTGATCTTGGCCGCGTCGCCCGGGGCCATCTCGGCGTTGCCGGTGAGGCGACGCGTCAGCTTGGACGACTTGTGCTCGAGCAGGTGGCGCTTGCCGGCGCGCTCGCGCAGGATCTTGCCGGAGCCGGTGACCTTGAAGCGCTTCTTGGCACCGGAGTGCGTCTTGTTCTTCGGCATCGCGCCGTATCTCCTCGTCAGTGGCGCTCCCCCCGGTGCGGGCACCGGACATCCGGGAGCGTCAATTCTTCGTTTGGTGGTTCCGGGCGGGGCCCAGGGCTGCCTGGGTGGCAGCCCCTCGGGTCACGCCTCGGGGGTCTCGGCCGGAGCGTCGGCCGGAGCCTCGGCGACCGGGGCCTCGACCGGAGCCTCGGACGTCTCCTCGACGGAGACACCCTGACGCTCGGCCTTGCGTGCGGCCTGGGCCTCACGCGCCTCGGCCATGGCCTCGGTCTTCTTCTTGTGCGGACCGAGAACCATGATCATGTTCCGGCCGTCCTGCTTCGGGTTGGACTCGATGAAGCCAAGCTCCTCGACGTCCGACGCCAGCCGCTGCAGCAGTCGGAATCCAAGCTCGGGGCGGGACTGCTCACGACCACGGAACATGATCGTGATCTTGACCTTGTCACCCTGCTTGAGGAACCGGACGACGTGACCCTTCTTGGTGTCGTAGTCGTGCGGGTCGATCTTCGGCCGGAGCTTCATCTCCTTGATGACCGTGTGCGCCTGGTTCTTGCGCGCCTCACGGGCCTTCATGGCCGACTCGTACTTGAACTTCCCGTAGTCCATGAGCTTGCACACGGGCGGACGGGCGTTCGCCGCGACCTCGACCAGGTCGAGGTCGTACTCCTGTGCGAGCTCCAGGGCCTTGGCAAGCGGAACAATCCCGACCTGCTCGCCGCTGGGTCCGACAAGTCGCACCTCGGGAACGCGAATCCTGTCGTTGATGCGGGGCTCGGCGCTGATGGATCCTCCTCGGTAGCACCACGCGACCGCCTGGCGGACGGACGCGCAACGTCTGTTTCTGAGACCAACCGAGCCGGCGCATGAAAAACGCCCCGGTACAGTACACAGGCGGGGCTCCACGGAAAACCGGAGCACCACCACGGTGAACCGCGGGGCGCACATCGGGCGGCTCCATCGTCCGTACGGAACGATGGGCGCCACCTGACCGGTGACCCGCCACCCGTGAGGGTGGTCAGGTGGGAGTACGGAGCCTCCACTTGTGGGCCGGACACAGAGATGTCCAGCCGGTCGTTACACAAGGTTAGCAGGACCCGGCGGTCAGCGCGAACCGTACGTCCGCTTATCGTGTGGGCATGAGCGAGACGCCCCAGAACGAGTCCACGGAAACCCCCGACTTCGAGAGCATGACCCGCGACATCGCGGAGGTCCCGGCGGTCGAGGTGATCGTGACGGTCGCCGTCAACCTGATGAGCGCCGCCGCGGTGAAGCTCGGGCTCACCGAGGAGGGCGAGAAGCACAAGGACCTCGACGAGGCGCGCAAGCTGATCCACGCGCTCGCGGGTCTCCTGGACGCCGGCGCGACGGAGGTCTCCTCCTTCCACGCCGCTCCGCTGCGGGACGGCCTGAAGTCCCTCCAGCTCGCCTTCCGCGAGGCGTCCCTGATCCCGGACGAGCCGGGCCAGGGACCGGGCGAGAAGTACACCGGACCGGTGTACGGCTAGGAGCCGATCGTCTCCCGGGGTACGGGGGTACGGGGGTCGCCCCCGTACCCCCGGGAGACGGCAGTCACGGGGCCGGTGTACGGCCAGGAGTGCTACCGCTTCACGTAGAAGGGCTCGCCCGGAGGCGTGGCCGAGGCCGGCAGGAGTGCCAGGTCGAGGCCCCGCACCAGGCGGGCCCTCAGTGTTTCGTCGGCGGCCAGGGCGCGGGCCACGCGCTGGGCGGCCTCCGCCGGGGCGGCGTCCTCGGCGAGGACCAGGGCGACGGTGCCGTCGGCGGTGCCGGGCCCCAGGTGGGCGCGGAGCACGGCGGGCTCGGCGGCGACCACGGCGCGCACTGCTTCCCGGACGGCCGGGTCGTCGAGCGGGTCGGTGCTGGAGCGGCCCTCGGCGAGAGCGAGCAGGGCGGAGCCGGTCACCTGGTACGGCACGGGTCCCGCCAGGTCCAGGACCAGGGTGTCGGCCTTCTCGTGGACGAGCGCGGCGAGCGCCTGCCGGGTGGGGACGGCCACGGGGCGGGCCTCCGGGTCCCAGAGGGCGAGCGAGGCGATCGAGGTGAAGGCCGGCAGGGCGCGCCGGTCGCCGGCCGTGAGGGTGGGGACCGCCATGTCGCTCGTCTTCTCCTGCTTCAGGCCCGTCTCGGGGTCGATCTCGACCTCGCCGAGGACGGCGACCACGGGGACGAGCAGCCGGGCCTCCTTCAGGGCTTCGAGGACGGGGCCGTGTGCGGTCCGGTCCTCCGCCCAGGCCGCGAGGGCCGCCGCGAGCCGCGGGTCGGCGGTGCCGTCGTCGTCGGAGAAACCGGGGTCCGGAATGTTCTTGAGCTCCACGCACCGAGCCTAACCGCCGGGTCCCGGCACCCGGCTAGGAGGCCCGGTGGGCGCGGCGGAGTATCACGGCGGTGAGGAGCAGGAGGGCGCCGAGGCCGCCGGCGACGGGGGCGAGCAGGCCGAGCGGGCGGCTCTCCTCGGCGGCGGGGACGGGGCCGGGCCCGAAGTAGCGGCCCCGGTAGCCGGTGGCGGTGTTCTTGGGGTCGCCGCCCTTGATCCGGCCCCCGGCCGCGATCGCGGCGGCCGGGTCGACCGTCCCGTACCCCTTGGCGTCGCTGCGCCCGCCCTTCGGCCGGTTGCGGGCGGTGTCGATGAGGAGCCGCTTGACCTGGGCGGGGGTGAGGTCGGGGTGCGCGGAGCGGACGAGGGCGACGGCGCCGGAGACGAACGCGGCGGCGGCGCTGGTGCCCCAGCCCTCGTAGTAGCGGCGGTCGGGGTCGGCGATGACGATGTCGTCGCCCGGGGCGCTGACGGTGGCGTACCAGCGGCGGGTGGAGAAGGAGGCGTGGGTGCCGTAGCGGTCGACGGCGGCGACGGCGATGACGCCCGGGTAGGCCGCGGGGTACGAGATGTGGTCGCCCTTCTCGCCGCCGTTGCCGGCGGAGGCGACCACGGAGACGCCCTTGGCGAGGGCGTACTGGACGGCGGCGTCCTCGCCCGCGTCGGGGTGGGCGGACTTGGAGTCGTCGCCGAGGGAGAGGTTGATGACGTCGGCGCCGTGGTCGGCGGCCCAGCGGATGCCTTCGGCGAGGGCGGAGCCCCGGGTCTTGCGGGCCTTGTCGCGGGCCTTGTCCGTGGACTCCAGGATGACCCGTACGGGAAGGATCCGGACGTCGGGAGCGACACCGAGCACGCCGTCCCCGCCGCCGGGGCCGTGGCCGTGTCCGGCGATGATGCCGGCCATGGCGGTGCCGTGCCTCGCCCAGGCGCGGTCGCCCTTCGCGGCGCCGAAGCCGACGAGGTCGCGGCCGGTGAGGACGGAACCGGCGAGGTCCGGGTGCTCGGCGTCGACTCCGGTGTCGAGGACGGCGACGGTCACGCCCCTGCCCTTGGTGGTGCGCCAGGCCTCCGTGGTGTGCAGGGCTTCGAGGCCCCACTGGCGGGCCCGGATGGTGTCGGCGTGCGCGGGGGCGGTGGTGGCGGGCAGGACGGAGAAGGCGGCGGCGAGCAGGGCGACCGCGCCGCCGCGGGCCCGGCGGTGGCGGGATCGGATCACCGGGCGTTCTCCTTGGCGGCCGAGGTGGCGGCCGTACGCAGCAGTCGTTCGAGGCGTTCGGTGATGCCCTTGGCCTCGTGGCCGAGGCCGGCCTGGGCGGTGGCGTCGGTACGGTTCGCGGTCATGGCCCGGTCGGCGGGCACGGGACCGCCGTCGATCTTCCTGCCGTCGGCGAAGCCGGAGACGGCGGTGACGACGACGGGGAGGTCGGCGGGGGCGTTCAGCCACCAGGCGGCGCGCTGCGGGGCGCCGAAGCGGGCGGCGACGGTGCCGGGGCCCGCGAGGGCCGGGGGGACGTCCGCCCCGAGCCGGGCGGTGAGGCCCTGACCGAGGGTCTGCTGGGTGGCGGCGTCGTTTCGCGTGAACACCAGACCGACGGTGATGACGCTGCTGGCGGTGGCGTCGGTGTACGTGGCGCGCAGGACGCGCTCGCAGCCGAGGGGCCGGACGGTGGCGAGGAGGCCCTGGGCGAGGACGGCGGGGGTGCAGGGGGCGTCCGGGGCGACGACGATCCGGGTCCAGGTGCGGTCGGCGCCGCCGGGTCCTGCGTCGGGGCCCGCGAGGGTGCGGGGGAAGAGGGCGTCGACGGGGGCGTTGTGCCACAGCTCCTTCGCCTCCGCGTAGCCGACGGGTTCGGCGGGCTTCCCGGGCTCGGCGGCGGCCAGCCACACCCCGGCGAGGGCGCCACCGACGAGCCCGAACCCGAGCACGGCGCAGACGGCGACGGCGATGTTCCGCCCGGTCCGCCGCTCGCGCACGGGCCGCAGCCGCGTGGTGATCTCGACGGGCACCTCGGGCGGCAGGGCACCGGGCCGGTGGGAGGGGCGGTACGGGGGAAGGACGTGCGCCGGCGCGGTCGCACCCGAGGGCCGGGCGAAACCCGGCGGGGGCGGGCGTGGGGGCGCCTGTGGGCCGGATGGGTCCGCCCACGGGCGGGGCGGGGGCGCAGCCGACGGGGTGGGCACGCCCGTTGGCTGCGCGGGGGCGGCCGCGGGCCGGGCGCCGACGTCCGTCGGGCCGGTGGGTCCGGCGGGGCCGCCGGAGGGCTCCTCAGGGGCGGCGGCCGACCAGGCGGAGGCAGCCGTGGGCCGGGTGGGGCTGTCGAAGGTCTCTACGGGGGCGGCCGGAGCGCCCGCCGCCCCGGCGGGGGCGGTCGTGGGCCGGGGGGGCGGGCGGGCGCGCGCGACAGCGGCGACCGCGGGCCGGGCGGGGCCGCCCATGCGCCCGGTCGGGGCGGCCGCGGGCCGGGGCGGCTCGGACGGCAAGGCCGTCGGCGCGGGCGGCGCGGGCGCGGCTCGGACGACCGGCGCGGGGGGCGCGGCAGAGGCAGGCCGTGCGGTCGCGGGCGCGGGCAGCGCGGGCGCGGCAGAGGCAGGCCGTGCGGCCATCGGGGCGGACGCGGTCGTCGGCGCAGCCGGGGCAGGGCGGGTGGCCGACGGCTGCGCCGGGGCCGGTGCCGGGGTCGTCGGCCGTGCCGGGGCCGGCGGCGGGGTCGTCGCGGTGATCGGGCGCAGGCGGGTCGTCGTCTCCACCGGCGGGAGGTCCGAGGCGTCCGTCCTCGGGAGGTCCGGGGCGTCCGTGGTGTCCCGCGGCGGGAGCAGCGCGTCCGTGATGCGGGAGGTCGTGGGGCCGTGCTCGCCCGTCATCCCCGTCCCCCCGCTCGTGTCGACAATGCCCGTCACTCTACGGGCTGTTCCCCCGCGCACGGGAACCCAGGGGCTACCCACCCGTAAACCGGTCTGGCAAGCTCGGGCCATGACTCCCCGTGCCGCCGACCGGGCCCGATACGACCGGGCCACCGCCCATCTCGACGCGCCCGTGGCGATCGTCGACCTGGAGGCCTTCGACGCCAACGCGGCGGACCTCGTGCGCCGGGCCGGGGGCAAGCCGGTCCGGGTGGCGAGCAAGTCCGTGCGGTGCCGGGCACTGCTCGAACGGGTCCTCGCGCGGGACGGCTTCGCCGGGATCATGTCGTTCACGCTCGACGAGTCGCTGTGGCTGGCTCGGGCCGGGTTCGAGGACGTGCTGCTCGCGTATCCGTCGGCGGACCGCGCCGGCTTCGGCGAGCTCGCGCGGGATCCGAAGCTCGCCGCCGCCGTCACCGTGATGGTCGACGACGTGGCGCAGCTCGATCTGATCGACACCGCCCGCGCGGGCGGGACCGAGGAGGTGCGGGTCTGTCTGGAGCTGGACACCGCGCTGCAGCTGTGGGGTGGGCGGATACGGGTGGGAGCCCGGCGGTCCCCGTTGCGGACCCCGGCCGACCTGGCCGAGCTGGCGCGCTCCGTCGTGCGGCGGCCCGGTTTCCGGCTCGTCGGGATCATGGCGTACGAGGGGCATGTCGCCGGGGTCGGGGACGCGGTCGCCGGTCGGCCGCTGCGCTCGCGGGCGATCCGGCTCATGCAGTCGGCCGCCCGCAAGGAGCTCGCCGAGCGGCGCGCCGCCGCGGTGCGGGCCGTCCGGGCGCTCGCACCGGACCTGGAGTTCGTGAACGGCGGCGGTACCGGGAGCGTGCAGCACACGGCCGCCGAGGACGCGGTCACGGAGATCGCCGCCGGTTCGGGCCTCTTCGTGCCGCGCCTCTTCGACAACTACACGTCCTTCACCGGCCGCCCCGCCGCCCTCTTCGCACAGCCGGTCGTCCGCCGCCCCGGCGTGGGCGTGGTGACGGTCCTCGGCGGCGGGTACCCGGCCTCCGGTGCCGCCGGCCCGGACCGGCTGCCCGTCCCGTACCTGCCGGAGGGGCTCCGGTACGACCCCCAGGAGGGTCCCGGCGAGGTGCAGACCCCGCTGCTCGGCTCCCCCGCCGACGATCTGCGGATCGGCGACAAGGTCTGGTTCCGGCACGCGAAGGCCGGGGAGCTGTGCGAGCGGTTCGAGAGCCTGCACCTGGTCGAGGGGGATCGCGTCACGGCGACCGTGCCCACGTACCGGGGTGAGGGACGCACCTTCCTCTGAGACACCTACGGCACCTGGAACGCCTAAGGCACCTGGAACACCGTGTCGAGCTGGTCCGGGACGATGCTGCCGTCCGTGCGCCGGACCGGCTGCGCCGTGCCGTCGCTCGCCGTGTAGCCGGTGGTGGCGCACGGGTACGGCGCCGTCTTCCGCTTCTTCGGCTCGATGAACATGGGGTTCACCAGCCAGCGCCCGTCGCCGTTCTCGTACGCCCGGCACATGAGTTCGTTCTTGTTGCGGTTGAGGACCAGGCGCAGCCCGGTGGCGTCCCTCAGGAACGAGATGTCGGTGTCGGAGTCGCCGGCGGCGAAGACCTGGCGGCGGTCGGCGGGCTGGACGCGCTCGGCGGCGGGGCCCCGGACGCCGAAGACCTCCTGGTTGATCCAGCAGCGTTTGCCGTCGATGTAGGTGATCATCGCGTCCTCTCCGTCCCGGACGCCGCCGCAGCCCTTGAGGTGGGTGGTGAGGCGCCCGTGGGAGGTCGTGTTGCGGATGCCGACGGCGTGGGAGGGGTCGATGCCGACGCCCTCGGCCCAGACGTCGACGACGGGTTCGGGCGAGGCGGAGACGATCCAGACGTCGAAGCCGCCGTCCTGGAGGGCGCGGATCAGATCCCGCTGCTGGTCGTAGTACCGGACCCAGCCGGTGACGCGGGAGCTGCCGACCTGCTGGGTGGCGCCCTGCGGGGCGGCGAGGTTCTCGGCGCGGGCGGCGGACGCGAAGGAGGCCGCCTCGCGGGTGGTCCAGCCGTGCAGGAGCTGGGCGAGCCAGGCGTACTGGGGCTCCATGCGTCGGTGGTCGTAGCCCGTGAAGGCCGTGCTGCCCGCGGTCGTGGCGCCGTTCCCGTACACGGCGAGGAGTTCGTCGGCGCAGCGGGTGTCGGTGGCGGTGGGGAGGGTGCGGACGCCGGTGGGACAGGCCCGGCCGAGGGCGGTCGCGGCCTCGGGGGTGAGGTGGCGGCTGGTGGTGGACCAGTCGCCGTCCTTCGGGGGCCGGACGCGGTCGTTGCGGAGCAGCCAGTAGAAGGTGGCGTCGCCGACGTCGTTCTTGATGACGGTGTTGTCCCAGTCGAAGACCGCGACCGGCTTCCGGCCGCCCTTGTCGTCACAGTGCTCGGCCAGCAGGGCGTCGATGCGGGCCTTGTTGTCGCCGTACCAGCCGTCGGAGACCTTCAGGGTGGGGCACGGGACGGGCCCGGCCTCGGCGTTCGACGCGGGGAGAAGGCCGGTGGCGGCGAGGGCGAGGGCGGCCGCCGCGGCGGAGGTGCGTAGCTTCATGGACGTTCTCCTGTCGGTACGCGCGACAGCCGGGCGCCTTGCGACGCCCGGCTGTCGGGTGGGGGGGGAGGGGTGGCGGCGGCGAGGGTCTAGAGGGGGGTCACGTACGCCCCGGAGATTCCGCCGTCGACGAGGAAGTCGCTGGCGTTGACGAAGGAGGAGTCGTCGCTCGCGAGGAAGGCGACGGCGGCGGCGATCTCCTCGGCCTCGGCGAAGCGGCCGACGGGGATGTGGACGAGGCGGCGCGCGGCCCGCTCGGGGTCCTTGGCGAACAGCTCCTGGAGCAGCGGGGTGTTGACCGGCCCGGGGCAGAGGGCGTTGACGCGGATGCCCTCGCGGGCGAACTGCACGCCGAGCTCGCGGGACATGGCGAGGACGCCGCCCTTGGACGCGGTGTACGAGATCTGGCTGGTGGCCGCGCCCATGAGGGCGACGAAGGAGGCGGTGTTGATGATGGAGCCCCTGCCCTGGCGGCGCATGTAGGGCAGGGCGGCCTTGCAGCAGAGGTAGACGGACGTGAGGTTGACGTCCTGGACGCGCTTCCAGGCCTCCAGGCCGGTCTCCAGGATGGAGTCGTCGTCGGGGGGCGAGATGCCCGCGTTGTTGAAGGCGATGTCGACGGAGCCGTACGTGTCGAAGGCGGTCTTGAACAGGGCCTCGACCTCCTCCGGGTCCGTGACGTCGACCTTCACGAAGGTGCCGCCGACCGCCTCGGCGGCGGCCTTGCCGGCGGTCTCGTCGATGTCGGCGCAGACGACGTTGGCGCCCTCGGAGGCGAGGCGGCGGGCGGTGGCGAGGCCGATGCCGCTGCCGGCTCCGGTGATGACGGCGGTGCGGCCGACGAGGCGGCGGCAGACGATCTCTTGGGTGGTCATGCGGTTCAGGCCTCCGTGCTGAGGAAGACGTTCTTGGTTTCGGTGAAGGCGGTCAGGGCGTCGGGGCCGAGTTCGCGGCCGAGGCCGGACTGCTGGTAGCCGCCGAACGGGGTCCAGTAGCGGACGCTGGAGTGGGAGTTGACGGAGAGGTTGCCGGCCCGGACGGCGCGGGAGGCGCGCAGGGCGCGGCCGACGTCGCGGGTCCAGATCGAGCCGGACAGGCCGTACTCGGTGGCGTTGGCGAGGCGGATCGCGTCGGCCTCGTCCTCGAAGGGGAGGACGACGGCGACGGGTCCGAAGATCTCCTCGACGGCGCAGGGGGCGGTCTCGGCGAGGCCGGTGAGGACGGTCGGCGGGAACCAGAAGCCGGGGCCCTCGGGCGCCTTGCCCCGGATGCCTTCGAGATCGTCGTTCACGTAGGAGCGGATGCGGTCGAGCTGGGCGCGGGAGATGAGCGGGCCCATCTGGGTGCGCTCGTCGGTCGGGTCGCCGACGACGATCTCCTCGACGGCGGGGGTGAGGAGCTCCAGGAAGCGGTCGTACGCGCTCCGCTGGACGAGGATGCGGGTGCGGGCGCAGCAGTCCTGGCCGCTGTTGTCGAGGAAGGCCATCGGCGCTGCGGCGGCGGCCGCCTCCAGGTCCGCGTCGGCGAAGACGATGTTGGGGCTCTTGCCGCCGAGTTCGAGGGTGACCCGCTTCACCTGGTCGGCGCATTTCGCCATGATCGACTTGCCGACCCTGGTGGAGCCGGTGAAGACGATCTTGGCGATGCCGGGGTGTTCGACGAGGGCGTTCCCGGCGACGGGGCCGGTGCCGGGGAGGACCTGGAAGAGGCCTTCGGGGAGGCCCGCCTCCAGGGCGAGTTCGGCGAGGCGGAGCGCGGTGAGGGGGGTGGTCTCGGCCGGCTTGAGGAGGACGGCGTTGCCGGCGGCGAGGGCGGGCGCGGTGGCCCAGGCGGCGATCGGCATGGGGAAGTTCCAGGGGGCGATGACGCCGACGACCCCGAGCGGTTCGAGGATCGTGATGTCGAGGCCGCCGGCCACCGGGATCTGGCGGCCGTTGAGCCGTTCCACTCCCCCGGCGGCGAAGTCGAGCAGGTCGCGGACGTTGCCGGCCTCCCAGCGGGCGTTGCCGATGGTGTGGCCGGCCTCGGTGACCTCCAGGCGGGCCAGTTCCTCGATGTGGTCGTCGACGACGGCGGCGAAGCGGCGGAGCAGCCGGGCCCGGTCGGCGGGCGCGGCGGCGGCCCAGCCGCGCTGGGCGGCGGTGGCGCGGGCGACGGCGGCGTCGACGTCGGCGGGGGTGGCGGCCGGGACGGTGGCGACCAGCTCTTCGGTCGCCGGGTTCAGTACCTGGAGCAACTCGTTCCTCTCACTTCACAGGTGCGTTTCTAGAGGCGTTCGAAGGAGCGGCGCAGCTCCCAGTCGGTCACCGCCGCGTCGAAGGCGTCGAGTTCGACGCGGGCCATGTTGCGGTAGTGCGCGACGACCTCGGCGCCGAAGGCGGCCTTGGCGATCTCGCTGGTCTCCCAGAGTTCGGCGGCCTCGCGCAGGGTGGTGGGGACGTGCGCGTACTCGGCGGTGTACGCGTTCCCGGTGCAGGGCGGGGGCAGTTCGAGGCGCTGCTCGATGCCGTACAGGCCGGCGGCGACCAGGCCGGCGACGGCGAGGTAGGGGTTGACGTCGCCGCCGGGGAGGCGGTTCTCGAAGCGGGTGGAGCGGCCGTGGCCGACGACCCGGAGCGAGCAGGTGCGGTTGTCGTGGCCCCAGGCGACGGCGGTGGGCGCGAAGGACCCGGGCTGGAACCGCTTGTAGGAGTTGATGTTCGGGGCGTACAGGAGGGAGAAGTCGCGGAGGGCGGCGAGCTGTCCTGCGAGGAAGTGCCGCATGGTCTCGGACATGCCGTGGGCGTCGTCCCCGGCCATCACGTTGTGTCCCTCGGCGTCCTGGAGCGAGAGGTGGATGTGACAGGAGTTGCCCTCGCGCTCGTTGTACTTCGCCATGAAGGTGAGCGAGCAGCCCTCCTGGGCGGCGATCTCCTTGGCGCCCGTCTTGTAGACGGCGTGCTGGTCGCAGGTGACGAGGGCCTCGTCGTACTTGAAGGCGATCTCGTGCTGGCCGGGGTTGCACTCGCCCTTGGCGGACTCGACCGTGAGTCCGGCGCCGGTCATCTCGTTGCGGATGCGGCGCAGGAGCGGTTCGATGCGTCCGGTACCGAGGACGGAGTAGTCGATGTTGTACTGGTTGGCGGGGGTGAGGCCGCGGTAGTTCGCGTCCCAGGCCTGCTCGTAGCTGTCCTTGAAGACGATGAACTCGAGCTCGGTGCCCACGTGCGCCGTGAGGCCGAGCTCCGCGAGGCGCTCCAGCTGGCGGCGGAGGATCTGGCGGGGCGCGGCGACGACCGGGGTGCCGTCGGCCCAGGCGAGGTCGGCCGTCACCATGGCGGTGGCGTCGTTCCAGGGGAGGCGGCGGAGGGTGGTGAGGTCGGGGTGCATCGCGAAGTCGCCGTAGCCGCGGTCCCAGGAGGACATCTCGTAGCCGTCGACGGTGTTCATCTCGGTGTCGACGGCGAGGAGGTAGTTGCAGCCCTCGGTGCCGTGGCCGAGGACCTCGTCCAGGAAGAACGGTGCGGCGAACCGCTTGCCCTGGAGTCTTCCCTGCATGTCGGGGAAGGCCAGGACGACGGTGTCGATCTCGCCGCTCGCGACGAGGGCGCGGAGCTCCTCGACGGTGAGCGGGGGTGTGCGGTCTGCCACGGGATTGCTCCTCCTTCGGCCTGCCGGGAGCCATAAGGTATTGCGGAAGACCATTGCTTGGGAAGTGCTGGAGAAAGGGAAACGAGAACGTGGCCAGTACGAGTGAATCGGCGGACCGGCTGACGCCCGTGCTGCGGCCGGTGCGGGCGGGCAACGGATTCGAGGAGGCCCTGGAGCAGATCCTGCAGGTGGTACGGCTCGGTCTGGTGCCCGGCGGGGAGCGGCTGCCCGCCGAGCGGGAGCTCGCCGACCGGATGGGGATCAGCCGGGTGACCCTGCGCGAGGTCCTCAAGGTCCTCCAGGAGCAGGGGCTCGTGGAGAGCCGGCGCGGCCGGTACGGCGGGACGTTCGTGCTGCCCAGGACGCAGACGGCGGACGAGGACGAGCTGCGCCGCCGGATCGCCACGGTCGACATGGAGGACACCCTGCGCTTCCGTGAGGTCCTGGAGGTGGGGGCCGCCGGGCTCTGCGCGGCCCACGGTCTCGACGCGGCGGGCGCCGAGCGGCTGCGGACGGCCGTGGCGGCGACCCATGACGCCCCGCTGGCCGATTACCGCCGCCAGGACACCCTGCTCCACCTCACGCTCGCGGAGCTCTCCGGCTCGCCGACGCTGACGGCCCAGTACGCCGCCGTCCGCGCGACGGTGAACGACCTGCTGGACTGCATCCCCCTGCTCGTACGCAACCTGGAGCACTCCCAGCACCAGCACACCGCCCTGGTGGAGGCGGTCCTGGACGGGGACGCGGACGCGGCGCGCGAGGTGATGCGGGAGCACTGCGCGGGCACGGCGGCGCTGCTCCGGGGCTTCCTGACGTGACGGGAAGGCGGACCGCGGCGTAACCCGAAAGTAACGCACGGGGGTTGCGCTCCCCCGTCGGCCACCGCAAAGGTATGGCTCCAATCCATTGGGCCCGTTGCGGGGAGCTGACGCTGCCATGACGCTGGAAGACACCACGCCGACGAAGGACGATTACCTGGAACGCCGGGCGTTGCGCCGCGGCAGTGCGGGCTGGCTGCTGCTGACCGGCCTCGGCGTGGCGTACGTCGTGTCCGGGGACTTCTCCGGCTGGAACATCGGCCTGTCGAAGGGCGGCTTCGGCGGACTCGCCGTCGCCACCGTCCTGATGGGCGCGATGTACGCCTGTCTGGTCTTCGCGCTCGCCGAGCTCTCCGCCATCCTGCCCACCGCGGGCGGCGGCTACGGCTTCGCGCGCCGGGCGCTCGGCACCTGGGGCGGCTTCCTCACCGGCACCGCGATCCTCATCGAGTACATCCTGGCCCCCGCCGCGATCTCCCTCTTCATCGGCGACTACGTGGAGTCCCTCGGGCTCTTCGGCCTGGAGTCCGGCTGGCCGGTCTACCTGGTCTGCTTCGCGCTCTTCATCGGCATCCACCTGTGGGGCGTGGGCGAGGCGCTGCGCTTCAGCCTGATCGTCACGGCGATCGCGGTCGCGGCCCTGGTCGTCTTCGCGCTCGGCGCGTTCACCGACTTCCACGTGGACGGCCTCAACGACATCCCGGTCGACGGCGAGGCCCTCGGGTCGAACTCCTGGCTGCCCTTCGGGCTCCTCGGCATCTGGGCAGCGTTCCCCTTCGGCATGTGGTTCTTCCTCGGCGTCGAGGGCGTGCCGCTCGCCGCCGAGGAGGCGAAGGACCCGGTGCGGTCGATGCCGAAGGCACTCGCGATCTCCATGGGCATCCTGGTGCTGCTCGCCGTCATGACCTTCTTCGCCGCCACCGGGGCGCACGGCGCGGCCGCCGTGCAGGAGGCCGGAAACCCGCTGGTCGTGGCGCTCCAGGGCGACGGGGAGCCGACCGCGCTCAGCCGCTTCGTGAACTACGCGGGCCTCGCGGGCCTGGTCGCCTCCTTCTTCTCCCTCATCTACGCCGGCTCGCGCCAGCTCTTCGCCCTCTCCCGGGCCGGCTACCTGCCCCGGTTCCTCTCCCTCACGAGCCGCCGCAAGTCGCCCTACCTGGGGCTCCTCATCCCGGGCGCCATCGGCTTCGCCCTCGCCGCCTGGACCGGGAACGGGGCGCGGATGCTGAACATCGCGGTCTTCGGCGCCACCATCTCGTACGCCCTGATGGCGCTCTCCCACATCGTGCTGCGCCGCCGGGAGCCGGGGCTGCACCGGCCGTACCGTACGCCCGGCGGGATCGTGACCTCGTCGGTGGCCTTCGTCCTGGCCCTCTCGGCGCTGGTCGCGACCTTCCTGGTGGACCGGACGGCGGCGTTCATGGCGCTCGGGGTGTACGTGATCGCCCTCGCCTACTTCGCGTTCTACAGTCGGCACCATCTGGTGGCCAGTGCGCCCGAGGAGGAGTTCGCGGCGCTCGCCGCGGCCGAGGCCGAGCTCGAACGCGACTGATCCGCCCGACTCTCCGCACCTCTGGAGGAAGTTCCGTGACCAAGCCGCTGATCGGCGTGACCACCTATCTGGACCAGGCGCGCTGGGGCGTGTGGGACATGACCGCCGCGCTGCTCCCCGCGCAGTACCCGCGTCTCGTACGGGAGAGCGGCGGGCTCGCGGTGATGCTGCCGCCGGGCGGGCCCGAGGAGGGGGCGGAGGTCGTGGCGCGGCTCGACGGCCTGGTCGTCGCGGGCGGGGCGGACGTCGAGCCCGTACGGTACGGGGCCGAGCCCGACCCCCGTACCGGCCCGCCGGCCCGGGCCCGGGACACCTGGGAGCTGGCCCTGATCGACGCGGCCCTGGCCTCCGGCACCCCGCTGCTCGGCATCTGCCGGGGCATGCAGCTCCTGAACGTGGCGCTCGGCGGCACGCTGATCCAGCACCTGGACGGGCACGTGGAGGCGGTCGGGGTGATCGGCCGGCACGCGGTGAAGCCGGTGCCGGGCACGCGGTACGCCTCGCTCGTACCCGAGCTCGCCGAGGTCCCGACCTATCACCACCAGGCCGTGGACCGCCTGGGCACGGGCCTCACAGCCTCGGCCCACGCGGAGGACGGCACGGTGGAGGCGGTGGAGACGGACGGCCCGGGATGGGTCCTCGGTGTGCAGTGGCACCCGGAGATGGGCGAGGACCTGCGGGTGATGCGGGGCCTGGTGGAGGCGGCGGCGGGCCGGTAGCTCCGCCGGAAAGGGTGCGGGACGGCCGGGGTGGGCTCCGGCCGTCCCGCGGTAGGGGGGCTCAGCTCGTCGCCGCCACCGCGCGACGGCCGAGGAGCACGTACAGGCCCGAGGCGACGATCATGCCGACCGGCATGGAGAGGTCGATCCCGCCGAGCGCCGTGGCGACCGGGCCGGTGTAGACCGTGTTGACGCAGAGGGCCGCCGAGGCCACGCCCACGATCAGGGAGAGGGCACCCGCCCAGTTGACGCCGCCGGTGAACCAGAAGGGGCTGCCGGGGGTCTCGTCGGAGAGGGCGCGGCCGTCGTAGCGGTTCCGGCGCAGCACGATGTCGGTGGCGTACACGGCCATGAGGGGGCCGATCAGGACCACGATCACCTGGAGGGCGTTGCTGACGGTGTCCAGGAAGTTGGAGACCAGCAGCCCGTAGAGGGTGGCGGCGACGGCGACGGTGCCGTCGAAGAGGACGCTGACGGTGCGTCGGATGCGCAGGCCGACGGCCTGGAGGGCCAGACCCGCGCTGTACGCGGTCAGGGCGTTGATGGAGATCGTGCCGAGGACGAGGGCGAGCAGGAAGACGGGCACGAACCAGCCCGGCAGGATCTCCTGGAGCGCGTTCTGAGGGTCGGTCATGTCGACGGCGGTCGCGGCGAAGGCGCCGAGCGAGCCGACGATGATGCTGGGGACGAAGGCGCCGAGCGCGGTCCAGCCGGCGATCGCCTTCGGCGAGGCCGTACGGGGCAGGTAGCGGGAGAAGTCGGCGCTCGTCGTGTACGAGAGCGGGCCCGAGGCCACCATCGTGGTGCCCGCGATGATCACCGCCCAGAGGTCGACACCGGTCAGCGGCTCGGCGGGCGTGTACGAGAAGTCGGCGTGGCGGAAGACCGAGAGGGCGACGACGGTGAACGCGCCGGCCAGGGCCAGGGTGATCGGCAGGTACAGCTTGATGATCAGGGCGTGGCCGTAGACGCTGATGGCCAGCGTGAGGGCGGCGATCACCACGATGACGGCCACCTTGACCGGGGTGGTCGCGGTGATGCCCGCCTTCTCGACGAGCGCGAAGGCGGCGGTCGCGGCGGCGGCCAGGTTGAGCGCGAAGTAGCAGACGGAGACCAGCCAGCCGCCGATCGCGTTGTTCACGCGGTTGCCGATGACGCCGTACAGCGCGCGGGTGATCACCTCGCTGGGCGCGCCCGCCGCCGGTCCGGAGGTGGCGAGGAGCCCGGTCAGCACCCAGAAGAGATTGCCCACGACGGTCACGGCCACGGCCTGCCACAGGCTCAGGCCCATCAGGACGAGGGCGCCGCCGATGACGAGGCTGAGGTAGTTGACGTTGGCGGCGGCCCAGACGGAGAAGAGCTCGCGGGGATGCCCGTGGCGCTCGGTGTCGGGGATGTGATCGATGCCGTGGGCCTCGATGCGGCCCGGCCGGTCGGTGGCCGGCGGGGTGACCTCGGCGCGGGCCGCGCCGGGGTCGGGGATCGTGGAAGCCATGCGGCCCTCCGGAAGCTGTCGTGCCCACCTGTTTGCTTATTGGTCGCACACTCAATAGCATCACCGGTATGCCGTCAAGCGTCCAGCGCAAGAGAATTCGGAAAACTCCCGAGGCCCGTAGGGCGGAGATCGTGGAGACCGCGGCCCGGGTCGCCCTGACCGAGGGCCTGGAGTGCGTCACGCTCCGGCGCATAGCCGACGAGCTCGCCGTACGACCCGGTCTGATCAGCCACTACTTCCCGTCGGCGGAGGATCTGGTGGCCGAGGCGTTCAGCGTCGCGTCCACCGGAGAGCTCGACGCCCTGCTGCCCGCGGACCGTCCCGACGGGACCCCGACGCAGTACCTCGCGCGCTACTTCGCCCTCTCGGCCGGAGAGGCGTACGACGACATCAGCCGCCTGTGGATCAACGCCCGGCACCTCAGCCGCTACCGGCCGGTGCTCCGCGACCGGGTCGCCGAACAGGAGCTCGCCTCCGACGACCGCCTCGAAGGACTCATCCGCGAGGGCGTCGAGCGGGGCGAGTTCCGGACGGACGACCCGCGCACGACGGCCATCCAGATCCTGGTGGTCCTCGACGGCCTCGGCGCCCACGCCAACACGGACCGCAGCAACCGCCCGGAGGCGGTGACGCGGATGGCGGTGACGACGGCGGAACGGGAACTGGGGCTGACACGGGGAGCCCTCACGGAGGTGACGCTGCCGGAGGGGTGGGCGGAGGCGATCGAGTCGGCGGCGGCTGAGCGGGCGGAGCCGACGGAGTCGGCCGAGCCTGCCGGGGCGATCGCGTCGGCTGAGCCTGCCGCGTCGGCCGAGCCGACCGAGTCGACCGAGTCGCGCTGACGACGGCCGTCCGCCGCCCCTCGCCGATCACGGCCGGCGGCGTCGAACCTCACCGCGCCCGCCGCCCGGCCCGGCCCGGCGCCTTCGGGCCGAGCCCTGCCCCTCCCCCCTCCCCCTCTCTCCCGCACTCTTCCTGGAGCCATCGTGCGCACCCGACTCGCCCTGCTCTCCGCCCGACTGCTCGACCCCGGCACGGGGGCGTTCCTTCCGGAGACCGCGCTCGCCGTGTCCGAGGACGGCCGGATCTCCGCCCTGGGCGACGACCGCGAGATCCGGGCGCTGACCGGTCCGGCGACCACCGTCGTGGACCTCAAGGGGGCCGTGGTCACCCCCGGTCTCGTCGACGGCCACCTGCACCCGGTGTCCGGTGCCGAGCTCACCCACGGCCTCGACCTGTCGTACTGCTCCGACGTCGACGACGTCCGGGAGGCGCTGGCCCGCGAGGTGCGGAGCCTGGACCGAGGTCAGTGGCTGTTCGGCTGGGGGCTCGACCCGAACGTGTTCGGCGACCGGCCCGTCGGCACGGCGCCGTTCGACGCCGTGCTCGACGGGGTGCCGGCCTTCCTGCTGCTGTTCGACGCGCACTCGGCCCTGGCCAGCCGCCGGGCCCTCGAACTCGCCGGGGTCGACGGCCCCCGCACCTTCGACCAGGCGTCGGCGGAGGTCGTCTGCGACGCCGACGGGCGGCCGACGGGGCTGCTCCAGGAGGACGCGGCCTGTGAGCTGGTCGAGCGGGTCGCGCCGCGGCCGACGCGCGAGGAGAGCCGGGAGCGGCTCGCGACGGCCCTGCGGTCCATGGCCGCGGCGGGCCTCACGGGCGGTCACGCCATGGACGCCAACGGGGACAGCCTCGCCCTGTACGGGGAACTCGACGCGGCCGGCGAGCTGCCGCTGCGGCTCCGGGTCGCGCCGTGGTGCCAGCCGGGGACGGACGAACTCGGCGTACGGGAACTGATCGCGCTCCAGGGCACGGGGGGCGAGCTGTGGCGGGTCGCGGGCGTGAAGCTGTTCATGGACGGGACGATCGACAACGGGACGGCGTGGCTGGAGCGGCCGGACTGCCACGGTGAGTCGACGCACGCCTTCTGGCCGGACCCGGAGGCGTACACCCGGATCATCGGGGAGCTGCACCGGGCGGGGGTGGCGACGGCGACGCACGCCATCGGTGACGCGGCGGTACGACATGTGCTCGACTCCGTCGAGAAGGCGCGGACCGCCGGGGGCGCCGGGGGCGCCGGGGTGCGGCACCGGGTGGAGCACATCGAGACGGTGCCGGACGACACGCTGCGGAGGTTCGCGGAGCTGGGCGTTCTCGCGTCGATGCAGCCCACGCACTGCTGCGACTTCACGCGCGCCGACCACACGGACAACTGGTCGCGGCGCCTCGGCGAGGAGCGCGCCGCGCGCGCGTGGCGCTGCCGGGACCTGTCGGATTCGGGTGCCACGGTGGTGCTCGGCTCGGACTGGCCGATCGCGCCGTTCCCGCCGCTCGGTGTGATGGCCGGGGCCCGGCACCGGCGGCCGAGCCGCGACCTCGGGCAGGCGCCGCACGGACCCGAGCAGGCGCTCACGCCGCTGGAGGCGCTGCGGGGGATGACGACGGCGGCGGCGTACGCGGCGGGCGAGGAGCACGAGGCGGGGCGGCTCGCGGTGGGCCACCGCGGGGATCTGACGGTCCTGGCGGCGGATCCGCTGACGACCCCGTCGACGGAACTCCCGGACGTCCCGGTCCGGCTGACGACGGTGTCGGGGCGGGTGACGTTCCGCGCACCGGACGCCTGACGCCGCCGCCCCCCCCATTGTGGGCAATCGTTCCGCAGGGCGGAACGGGTGGGCACAACGGACGGCGCCCCTTGCCGGGCCTAGGCTTACGCGCCTGAACCCGCACCGCGTTGTGCGCCGCGCAAGGTGGTGCGGGCCAGGGCGCGGAACGCGGAGGCGCAGCGAAAGGGCGCCGTCCCGTGTGCCCACCCGTCCCGCCCTGCGGGACGATTGCCCACACGGCAGCGAGGTACCGCCCCCTCACCCCCGCGTCAGCGACAGCAGGTCGCGGGCCGGGCCCGTCGGGCGGTGGCCCGTGGGCCAGACCGCGCGGAGGTCGCGGCGGAGCAGGACGCCCTCCACCGGGATCGCCACCAGGCGGCGCGACGCCAGCTCCTCCGTGATGGCGAGCTCGCTGAGGACCGCCGGCCCGGCCCCGCTCACCGCCGCCGCCTTCACCGCGGTCGTGGAGGCGAGTTCGAGGAGCGGCTGCGCGAGCCCGCCGTGCGCGGAGAGCGCCGCGTCCAGGACCTGCCGGGTGCCCGAGCCGCGTTCCCTCAGGACGAGCGGGGTCGCGGCCAGTTCCGCCGGGTCGAGCGGGGCCCGCCGCCGTGCCCAGGGATGCGAGGGCGCGGCGACGAGCGCGAGGCGGTCGTGCGCGACGACGACCCCGTCGAGGCCGTCCGGCACGGCGAGCCCCTCGACGAAGCCGACGTCGGCCTCGCCGGCGAGGAGCCGTTCCGCGACGGCCGCAGAGTTCCCGGCCTGGAGCGACACGGCCGTGTCGGGCCGCTCGGCGCGCAGCGCGATCAGCCAGCCGGGCAGCAGGTACTCGGCGATCGTCATGGACGCGGCGACCCGCAGCCGTGAGTCCCGCCGTCCCCGCAGCGCCTGCGCGCCCGCGTCGAAGGCCTCCGCGGCCTCCACGATCCGCCGCGCCCAGTCGGTGACGAGGGCGCCGGCGTCGGTGAGCCGGGAGCCGCGCGGCGAGCGGTCGAGCAGGGCGACGCCGAGCTGCCGTTCCATCGAGCGGATCCGGCTGCTGGCGGCGGGCTGGGTGATGCCGACCTCGCGGGCCGCCGCGCCGAGGCTGCCGTGCCGGGCGACGGCGAGGAGCAGCTCCAGGGCCCCGAGGTCGGGGACCCGGTGGTGGAGGGGGTTCGGCGTCTCGCCCTGCTCGCTGCCCGCGAAGGAACTGCTCATAAAGGCAGCTTATGGCCTCATAGCCGCAACGTCCCTGGTGGGGCCGGTTCCGGCGCGAAACGATCAGGACATGGCAAGCCTCGCACCTCCCCTTCCCGCCCTCCGCGCCACCACCCCCGGCGCCCCCGCGGCCCGTTCCGTCCGTCACCTCGGACCCAACTGGTACGCCTCCGTCATGGGCACGGCCATCGTCGCCAACGCGGGCGCCGCCCTCCCCCTGGACGTCCCCGGGCTCCGTACCGCCTGCGCGGCCGTCTGGGTCCTGTCGCTCGCGATGCTGCTCGCCCTGGTCGCCGCCCGGGCCGCGCACTGGGCCCGCCACCGGGACCAGGCCCGGGCCCACCTCATGGACCCGGCGATGGCGCCGTTCTACGGCTGTCTGTCGATGGCGCTGCTCGCGGTCGGCGGCGGGGCGATGATCGTGGGCCGGGACTGGATCGGGCTCCCGGCGGCCGTCGCCGTCGACACGGTCCTGTTCACCGCCGGCACGGTGATCGGCCTGGTGGCCGCGGTGGCCGTCCCGTACCTGATGGTCGTGCACCACCGGATCGAGAGCGCGTCACCGGTGTGGCTGCTGCCCGTCGTCGCCCCCATGGTCTCCGCCGCGCTCGGCCCCCTCCTCGTGCCCCACCTGCCCGCCGGGCAGGCTCAGCAGACGCTCCTCATCGGCTGTCACGCGCTGTTCGGCGTCAGCCTGCTCGCGACCCTGGTCATGCTGCCGCTGGTCTTCGGGCGGCTCGTCACCGGCGGCCCGCTGCCCCTCGCGCTGACCCCCACCCTGTTCCTGGTCCTCGGCCCGCTGGGCCAGTCGACGACCGCCGCGAACAAGTTCGCCGACACGGCCACGGGCGTGCTGCCCGCCCCGTACGCCCACGGCTTCGCCGCCTTCGCCGTCCTCTACGGCGTGCCCGTGATGGGCTTCGCGCTGCTGTGGCTGGCGCTCGCCGGGGCGATGGTGCTGCGGGCGCGGCGGCGGGGCATGGGCTTCGCGATGACCTTCTGGGCCTTCACCTTCCCGGTCGGTACCTGTGTGACCGGCGCCGAGGGGCTGGCGCAGCACACCGGTCTGGACGCGTTCCGGTGGCTCGCGATCGGCCTGTACGTGTTCCTCGTGGCGGCCTGGCTGGTGGCCGGTTTCCACACCCTGCGCGGACTGTTCAGCGGTGCGCTGCTCGCAGGGCCCGGGCCAGTGCCCGCGGGGCCTCGGCCAGTGACGGCCCGTACCAGGTGAGCATGCGCCCGTCGACGAGGGCGGCGGCGGTCCCGGGGAACGCCTCGGGGCCGTCGTCCCGTGTGAAGCGGTACGGCTCGTCGGGCAGGACGACGAGCTCGGGCGCGGCCGCCCGGAGTTCGTCCAGAGGAATCCGCGGATAGCGGTCGGGATGGTCCGCGTAGACGTTCCGGACGCCGAGGCGGGCGAGCAGATCGCCGGCGAAGGTGTCGGAGCCGAGGACCATCCAGGGCCGCCGCCAGATCGGTACGACCGCGGTGCGGGGCTCCACGGGGGTCACGGCCTCCCAGGCGGCCTCGGCCTCCACGAGCCAACGGGGCCGCCGGGGCGCGTCGCAGGCGGCGAGGACCCGCTCCAGTTCCCGCAGCCCCTGGTCGAGGGTGCGGATCGTGGTGACGAGGACGTCGAGCCCGGCGGCGCGCAGGGCGTCGAGGTCGGGGGCGCGGTTCTCCTCCTCGTTCGCGAGGACGAGATCGGGCCGGAGCGCGGCGATCGCGGCGACGTCGGGGTTCTTGGTGCCGCCGATACGGACGACGTCGAGCCCCGCGGGGTGGCTGCACCAGTCGGTGGCGCCGACGAGAACGGCGGGCGCGGTGACGGCGACGGCCTCGGTGAGCGAGGGCACGAGGGAGACGACCCTCGGCATCACCACGTACTCACTGCTCCTCGGCCTCGACGTGGTCGCCGACCGCGACGACGAGGAGCCGGGTGCCGGGCTCGGTGGCGCGCCAGCGGTGCCGTACGCCGCCGGAGAGGTAGAGCGTGTCGCCGCGGCCGAGCCGGTGGGCACGGCCCTCGGCCTCGACCTCGGCGGCGCCGTCGGCCACGTAGATCAGCTCGTCGTTGCGGTGCTGGAACTCGCGTCCCGCGTCCTGCTCGCCGGTGAACTCCAGGGCGTGCAGCTGGTGGCGGCCGCGGACCAGCGACCGTACGCCCGCGGGCATGCCCGGGGTGCGGTCCCCGGCCCGTACGACGTCGACGGTGCGGGAGGCCTCGGCGGCGGCGAGGAGTTCCCCGGCCGTGGTCTCCAGGGCCTCGGCGACGAGTTCGAGGGAGCGGCGGCTGGGGCGGGCGCGCTCGTTCTCGACCTGGCTGAGGAAGGGCACGGAGAGGCCGCTGCGGGAGGCGACGACGGCCAGGGTCAGCTGGAGCGCTCTGCGGCGCCTCTTGACGGCCGCGCCCACGCGGGGTGCTTCCTTCTCGTCCATGTCGGCTCCCTCCCTCTGCTCGTACCGGTCGGTTACCTGAACCTTACGCAGCTTTGGGGCGGGGTTTCGCGTCGTGACGAAAAGGGGTGGTCGCCGAACACGTTCGGCGACCACCCCTTTTCGGCCAGTGAGCGGAGGACCCTACTGCGGGGCGAGCTTCTCCGCGAGGCCGGGGTTCCGGTCCAGCCAGGTGCGGACGGCCTCCTGCTCCTTGCCCTTGCCGGTCTCCTGGATGACGGCTTCGAGGTCCGTGAGCTGCTTCTCGGTCAGCGAGAAGTTCTTCAGCCAGGCGCCGACCTCGGGGTTCTCGGCGGCGAAGCCCTTGCGGGCGAGGGTGTGGACGCCGTCGCCCTTGCCCCAGGATCCCTTGGGGTCGTCGAGCTTCTTCAGGTCGTGGGCGGAGTAGGCCCAGTGCGGGGACCAGAGGGTGACGACGACGGGTTCCTTGCGCTCGTACGCGCGCTTCAGCTCGGCGAGCATGCCGGGCGTGGAGCCGTCGACGACCTGGTACTCGCCCTCCAGGCCGTAGTCCTTGAGGACCTTGTCCTTGAGGATGCCCATCATTCCGGCGCTGGGCTCGATGCCGACGATCCGGCCCTTGAACTGTCCGGCCTTGCCCTTGAGGTCGGCGAGGGAGTCGACGCCCTTCACGTACGAGGGGACGGAGAGCTCCAGGGAGGTGGGGCCGTACCAGGAGCCGAGGTCCTCCAGCTTGTTCTTGTACTTGTCCCAGTACTGCTGGTGCGTGACGGGGAGCCAGGCGTCGGTCTGGAAGTCGAGCTGCCCGCCGGCCAGGCCGGTGTAGAGGGCGCCGGCCTCCAGCTGCTTGGTCTCGACCTCGTAGCCGCGGCGCTCCAGGAGTTCCTTCCACAGGTACGTGGAGGCGATGCCCTCGTCCCAGGGGATGTAGCCGATGCTGACCTTCTTGCCGTGGCCGCCGTTCGGGCCGGAGGCGGTGGTGGAGGTCGCGCCGCCGTTGCCGCCGAGGAAGCCCATGCCGCCGGCCGCGAGGGCGAGGACGACGACGCCGACGAGGGCGGTGACGGGCTGCGGGCGGTGGGCCCAGAGCTTCGCCCCGGCCCGCTTGGCGGCGAGCGCGGCGCGGGCCTTGGCGGCCGCGCGGCGGCCCAGCGGGGAGACCTGGCGGCCGAGGGCGCCGGTCATCCGGTCCAGGTACATGGCGAGGACGACGATGGAGACGCCGGCCTCGAAGCCGAGGCCGATGTCGACGTTGCCGATGGCGCGGTAGACGGCGCCGCCGAGCCCGCCGCCGCCGACCATGCCGGCGATGACGACCATGGAGAGGCCGAGCATGATGACCTGGTTGACACCGGCCATGATCGTCGGCAGGGCGAGCGGCAGCTGCACGCGCAGCAGCGTGTTGCGCGGAGTGGTGCCGAACGCCTCGGCGGCCTCGACGAGTTCGCCGTCGACCTGGCGGATGCCGAGCTCGGTCATGCGCACGCCCGGGGGCAGCGCGAAGACGATGGTGGCGATGATGCCGGGGACGACGCCGACGCCGAAGAAGATGATGCCGGGGATGAGGTAGACCATCGCCGGCATGGTCTGCATGAAGTCGAGGACGGGCCGCAGGACGGCGCTGACGGTCTTCGAGCGGGCCGCCCAGATGCCGAGCGGTACGGCGATCACCAGGGTGACGAGCGTCGCGACGAGGACCAGCGAGAGCGTCGCCATGGCCTCGTCCCACAGCTGGACCGAGTCGACGAGCGCGAAGCCCGCGAAGGCGAGGACACCGGCGGCGAGGCCGCGCAGCCACCAGGCGACGACGGCGAGGATGCCGGCGAAGAGCAGCGGCTGGGGTGCGGACAGGACGGCGTCGATGCCGTCGTACAGACCGGTGACGCCGGTGCTGACGGCGTCGAAGAGCCAGGAGAACTGGGCCTGGAGCCAGTCGACGGAGCTGTCGACCCACTGGCCGAGGGGAAGCCTAGGCACGGGCGGTCACCTCCTGGGTCTTGGTGATCGGGGCATTCGTCGCGGCGACACCGCCCATGACGGCGAGGAGACGTTCGTTCGGTACGACTCCGAGGACGGAGCCGTCGGTGTCCTCGACGGTCACGGGGTGCGGGGCCAGGGCGGCCACGGCGCACAGGTCGGCGACGAGCGTGTCGGGTCCGACGGCCCGGCAGGCGCAGCCCTCGGGGCAGTCGGCCGGTGCGGCGTCCGTCATGACGGCGGCGGCGGTGAGCACCCGGGAGCGGTCGACGTCCTGGATGAAGGAGGCGACGTAGTCGTCGGCGGGGCGGACGAGGATGTCCTCGGCGGTGCCGAGCTGGACGATCCTGCCGTCGCGCATGACGGCGATCCGGTCGCCGAGGCGCATGGCCTCGTTGAGGTCGTGGGTGATGAAGACGATGGTCTTCTTCAGCCGCTGCTGGAGCACGAGGAGCTGGTCCTGCATGTCGCGGCGGATCAGCGGGTCGAGCGCGCTGAAGGACTCGTCCATCAGGAGCAGGTCGGCGTCGGTGGCGAGGGCGCGGGCGAGGCCGACGCGCTGCTGCATGCCACCGGAGAGCTCGTCGGGCCAGGACTTCTCCCAGCCGGCGAGGCCGCACAGTTCGAGGGCCTCGGCGGCGCGGGTCTCGCGCTCGGTACGGGGCACACCCTGGACCTCCAGGCCGTACGCGGCGTTCTCCAGGACGTTTCGGTGCGGGAAGAGCGCGAAGTGCTGGAAGACCATGCTGATCTTCGTGGAGCGGACCTCGCGCAGCTCGCGGGGGGAGAGCGCGGTGAGGTCGTGGCCGTCGTAGAGGACCCGGCCGGCGGTGGGTTCGAGCAGGCCGTTGAGCATGCGGAGGAGGGTGGACTTCCCGGAGCCGGACAGGCCCATCACGACGAAGATCTGGCCGGGTTCGACGATGAAGCCGGCGTCGACGACCGCGGCGGTCGTCCCCTCGGCGCGCAGCTCGTCGCGGTCGGCGCCGTCGGCGAGCCTGCGGACGGCTTCGTCGGGTCGTCTGCCGAACACCTTGTACAGATGGTCGGCCTGGAGCCTGGACACATACACCTCACGGGTAGAAATGAAGAACGGCCCCACCACCCCCGCGTGGCCGGCCGTGGAGCGGGCGGGATCGGCCCGCGGGCCCGTCGCGTACGGGGATCCTTTTCGTTGAATCCCGTACCGGGTTCCGCTCCGGGCTCGCGCCTGCCCGGCTTCACAGGGTGCAAACGCAAAGGTGACGGGGGTCACGCGAGGGGTCCCGAGGAGCCCGGCGCGGACACCGGAAGAGACCGGTGCGGGCTCCTGGAGCGGCCCGGCGCGGACTCCGGAAGGGACCCGGCGCGGACTCCTGGAGCGGCCCGCCGCCGATACCGGAAGGGTCGGCGCGGACTCCTGGAGCGGCGGCCCGGCGCGCGGAACGGAGGGTCCTGTCGGTGGGGTGCGGCATGATCGGGGTGTGACGCGACGCCTGATGCTCCTCGACACCGCCAGCCTCTACTTCCGCGCGTACTTCGGCGTGCCGGACTCCGTCCGGGCGCCGGACGGCACCCCGGTGAACGCCGTGCGCGGGCTGCTCGACTTCATCACCCGGCTCGTCCAGGACCACCGCCCCGACGATCTGGTGGCCTGCTGGGACGAGGACTGGCGGCCGCAGTGGCGGGTGGACCTGATCCCCTCGTACAAGGCGCACCGGGTGGCCGTGGAGACGGTGACGGGCCCGGACGTGGAGGAGATCCCGGACACGCTGTCCCCGCAGGTGCCGGTGATCGAGGAGGTCCTCGCGGCGCTGGGCATCGCGCGGGTCGGGGCGGCGGGGTACGAGGCGGACGACGTGATCGGGACGCTGGCCGGCCGCGCCGGGGGGCCGGTGGACATCGTCACCGGCGACCGCGACCTGTTCCAGCTGGTCGACGACGCGCGGGGCGTCCGCGTGCTGTACCCGCGCAAGGGCGTCGGCGACTGCGACCTGGTGGACGCGGAGCTGATCCGTACGAAGTACGGGGTGCGGCCCGACCAGTACGCGGACTTCGCGGCGCTGCGCGGGGACGCGAGCGACGGCCTGCCCGGGGTGAAGGGCATCGGCGAGAAGACGGCGGCGCAGCTGATCACGGAGTACGGGGACCTGGCGGGCGTCCGGGCGGCGGCCGAGGACCGGACGTCGAAGCTGACGCCGGCGAAGCGGCGCGGGATCGTGGAGGCTGCGGCCTACCTGGACGTGGCGCCGACGGTGGTGCGGGTCGCCGCCGACGTACCGCTGCCGGAGTTCGACGCGGCCCTGCCGGCCGCCCCCCGCGACCCGGCGGCCCTGGAGGCGCTGGTGAAGCGTTGGAACCTGGGCGGCGCGGTGGGGCGCCTGCTGCCGGTCCTGGAGCGCTGACGGAGTACGTCGGATCCCGGGCGGTCCGTAGACGCTCGGGCCTTTCTTGACGCGGGATGCTAGCTTAGGCATACCTAAGTACGCAGAGTCAGGAGAGCCCGTGGCAGAGCAGCCGGCCCGCAAGGCACCGAAGGCCACCGAAGCGCGCGTGGTGCACACCGAGCGGATCACTCCGCACATGGTGCGCGTCGTGCTGGGCGGTCCCGGGCTGGACGGCTTCGCGGCGGACACGTACACCGACCACTACGTGAAGCTCCTCTTCGCCCCGGAGGGCGTCTCCTACCCGGAGCCGTTCGACATCGAGCGGATCCGCGCGGAGTTCCCCCGGGAGCAGTGGCCGACGACGCGGACGTACACCGTGCGGGCCTGGGACCCGGTCCACCGGGAGCTGACCATCGACTTCGTGGTCCACGGCGACGAAGGCCTCGCGGGCCCCTGGGCGGCGCGCGCCGAGGCCGGCGAAACGGTCCGCTTCCTCGGCCCCGGCGGCGGCTACGCGCCGGACCCGGAGGCGGACTGGCACCTGCTCGCGGGCGACGAGAGCGCCCTCCCGGCGATCGCGGCGACCCTGGAGCAGCTGCCCGAGGGGGCGAGGGCCCACGTGCTGATCGAGGTCGCGGACGCGGCCGAGGAGCAGAAGCTGGCGACGGCGACGGGCATAGAGGTCACCTGGCTGCACCGCGGCGACCGCCCGACGGGCGAGGCGCTGGTCGAGGCGGTCACGGCCCTGGACTTCCCGGCCGGCGACGTGCACGCCTTCGTCCACGGCGAGGCGGGCTTCGTGAAGGAGCTGCGCCGGCACCTGCGGCTGGACCGCGGCGTGGCGCGCGAACGCCTGTCGATCTCGGGCTACTGGCGCCTGGGCAAGTCGGACGAGGGCTGGCGCGCGATGAAGCGCGAGTGGAACGACCAGGTGGAGCGCGAGCAGGAGAACTGAGCCGAAGGGGCCCGGGGCGACAAGAGCCCCGGGCCCCTTCGTCACTCCGCTGCCCCGTCAGGCGCCGCCCCGTCCGCCACCGCACCGTCCCGCACTGCCCCGTCCTGCGCCGCACCGTCCTGCACTGCCCCGTCCTGCGCCGCCCCGTCCTGCACTGCCCCGTCCCGCGCCGCCCCGGCCTGCGCCCGGCCGAACATGGCTTCCGAGGCGTCCACGTGGGCCAGGCGGCGCAGCGCGGAGAGGATCACGTCGCCGAGGACCGTGCCGACGACCGCGCTCTCCACGAGCTCCTCCCGCGCCACATGGCGCGCCACGTAGTCCAGATCGGCCCGCGCCACCTGCTCCGCCGCGTCCGCGTACGTGTCCAGGACATCGACGAACCGGCCGTGCCCGAGTTCGTCGAGCGCCACGAGGGCCGTCGCGAGGGCCTCCGCCGCCGGGCCGGAAGGGTCGGTGTGCCAGCCTCGCGCCGCGATCAGCCCGGCGACCGTCTTCCGCGCCTCCTCGATGCCGTCTCCGGCCTCGCGCTCGTAGCGCGGCACCAGAGGCTTGGTCGCCGCGCCCAGCACGTCGTGCACCGGCCGCTCCGCGTCGTCGACCGCCGTCACGACGCCGCGGATCCCCGCCACCGACAGCCCGCCCACGTCGAGGAGCGCCCGGATCAGGCGGAGCCGCCGCACATGCTCCTCCCCGTACGAGGCCTGGTTCGGGCTCGTCAGCTCCCCGGCGGGCAGCAGCCCCTCCCGTACGTAGAACTTGATCGTCGGCACCGACACCCCGGTCCTGCGACTCAACTCTCCGATGCGCACCGCGCGTTCACCTTCCCGGTCTTTCTCCGGCCTTGCCGACCGACGCCTCCATCATAGATAGTGGCGCTATCAGATAGCGGCAAGTGCCACTATCCATACTTCCCACGGGGGGATCCGTATGCCTTCGTCCACCTTGTCGGCCCCGCAGACCCGGCCACTCGCCGCCCTGCCCCGGCTCCACCGCCCGCTGGTCTGGTTCTCCGCCGCGATGGTCGTCCTGGCCCTCGTCTCCGCCGTCGGCATCGTCGTCGACGACCGTATGCTCGTGGGCGTCCCGATCTGGACCAAGCCGTTCAAGTTCTCGGTCTCTTTCGTCGCCTACGGGCTGTCGCTGGCCTGGATGCTCTCGCTGCTCCCCCGCGGCCGACGGGCCGGCTGGTGGGCCGGGACGGTACTCACGGTCGCCAGCCTCGTCGAGATGGTGCTGATCACCCTCCAGGTGATCCGGGGCACCCAGAGCCACTTCAACCAGCAGACCCCCTTCGACGCCGCCGTCTTCCAGGTCATGGGCGCCACCGTCGCCGTGCTGTGGCTGAGCGCCCTCGTCATCGCGGTCCTCCTGCTCCGCGCCCGGATCCTCGACCGGGCCATGGCCTGGGCCGTCCGGCTGTCCTCCCTGCTGGCCCTGGCGGGCGCCGCCGTCGGCTTCCTGATGGTCCGTCCGACATCGGAGCAGCTCGCCGTCGACGGGGTGCCGATGACCGGCGCCCACAGCGTCGGCGTGCCGGACGGCGGCCCGTCGATGCCGGTCACCGGCTGGGCCACGACCGGCGGCGACCTGCGCATCCCGCACTTCTTCGGCATGCACGCGCTCCAGCTGCTCCCGCTGCTGCTGCTCGTCCTGACCGCGCTTGCCGCGCGCTCCGCCCGCTTCCCGGCCCTCGCGCGCCTGGCGGACGAGGGGGTACGGCTGCGGCTGACGCTCACGGCCTCGGCTGCGTACGCGGCGACCTTCGCCCTGCTGACCTGGCAGGCCCTCCGCGGCCAGGCGCTCTTCGCCCCGGACGGCGCGACGCTGGCCGCCGCGGGAGCGATCGTGCTGGCGGGCGGAGCCGCCGCGGCACTGTCCCTGCGCACCACCACGGCGACCCACCCGACGGAGGCCACGGCATGACCGGCTTCCTCTTCGAGCTGACGTTCTTCCTCGCGGCGCCGGTCTGGCTGCTCATGATCTTCGCGCCGGGCCGGCGGGTGACCGAGCGCCTGGCCGCCTCACCCCTGACCGTCCTGCCGATCCTGGCCGTCTGGGCCGTCCTCGCCGCCCCGGTCCTGCCCGAACTGTGGGCCGCGGTCAGCAGCCCCGACATCGACACCTTCCGCGACCTCACGACCCTCGCGAACGGCGCCGGCGCCCTCTGGGCCCAGGTCATCGCCTGGGACCTCCTCCTCGGCCAATGGATGTACCGCGAGTCCCGCCGCCTCTCGCTCTCGCCCTTCCTGATGGCCCCGCTCCTCCTCCTGACCATCCTCCTCTCCCCCATCGGGCTCCCGCTGTTCCTCCTGGTCCGCGCGACCCGAACACCTCGCAAGACCACCGCTCTGATCTGACCCCATGCCAGTCACCGACAGGTCCGTGGGCGCCGTACTGGGTTCCGCCGTGGGCGACGCGCTGGGCGCCCCCTTCGAGTTCGGACCACCCGGCGCCTTCCGGGAGCGAGTCGCTCCTCGAACGGGGCGGCCTCGACCTGCCCGACGTCTTCGACCCCTTCCACCGCTGGGCGGCGTCCGACCCCAAGGACATCGGCCTCCAGACCGAACAGGTGCTCCTGGGCGGTGACGCCTGGGACGTCGCGGCAGCGGTGCACTTCCAGGTCAACGGGCGCGCCGCCGGAAACAGCTCCCTGATGCGAGCCTCGACCTCAGCCGTGCACGTCGCGGCCCGAGGCCGCGCAGAAACGCTGAACGCCGCCCGCCACCAGCGCGGGTCCCGCGCCCGCGCCGCGCGGTGCCCCCGCCCACGCCCGTGTGGGCAATCGTCCCGCAGGCCGGGACGGGTGGGCACACGGGACGGCGCGCTTGAGCGGCGCCTCCGCCTCCCACGCCTTGACCCGCACCACAAGCAGCGGCGCACATCCGGTGCGGGTCAGGGTGCGGAAGCCTCTGGCGGCGGCAGGGGCGCCGTTCCGTTGTGCCCACCCGTTCCGCCCCGGCGAAACGCATGCCCACAACGACCTGGCCTCCGGGCACTGACAGACCTGGAGCCGGCGTCCCGTCAGGAGGCAGGCCCCTTCCGCGCCGTGAGCTGGAAGAGGCGGGCGGTGTGCATGTAGGGCGCTCGCGCCGTCGTGGCGAGTTCCAGCCGTTCCAGGTCCGCGTAGTACGCCGGGTCGTACTTGCGCGCGTCGTCCGTCAGGTAGTCGCAGAAGCTGCGGATGCCGTAGTGCCGCACCTCCCGGCAGCCGAGCTCACCGAGGACCGGCATGATCTCCTCCGCCGTGTGGAGGGTCAGCTCGGAGTCGAACATCTCGTTCCGCAGCCGGTCGCCGTCGAGGGCGACCAGGGCCGCGGCGGGATCCAGCTGCCGGACGGCGACGTTCAGGGGCGCCGAGTGCCGGTTGATCGCCATCACGGAGAACAGCCCGCCCTCCTTCAGCGGGGCGAGCGCCGTGGCGAGGGTGCCGGGCACGTCGTCCACGTACTGCAGGAGGTTGTGGCACAGCACCACGTCGAAGCCGCCGTCGGCGATCTCCGCCGGCAGTGCGTGCACATCCGACAGGAGGCAGCTCACCCGGTCCGCAAGCCCCCTCTCCACCGCCCGCGCCTCGGCGGCGGCCAGCATGGCCGGTGCGAGGTCGACGACGGTGACGTGGTGGCCCCGCGCGGCGAGCCGCAGCGCGTCACCGCCGTCGCCGCCCGCGAGGTCGAGGATCCGCAGCGGCCCGCCCCCGGACCCCTCGTCGAGGTGCCGCACGAGGTTCGCCTCGGCGAGCGTGTAGCGGAGGCGGCCCCAGGGGGCGTCCTGCCACTCCTGCCAGGTGGCCATCGCGGAGTCGAACTTCTCGGGATCTTGAGCCATTCCGCGACGATAGCCGCTCACCCCCTCGCGTCCCGCTTCCGGGCGCGGACCGTGGCCAGGACGTCCCGGTCCGGCTGGAGGGTCAGGCTCGGGACCGGGCGTATCTCCTCCGTCGTGAGGTCCAGGTGGTAGCGGCGGGCGAGGACCGCGAGGACGAGGACCGCCTCGACGAGGGCGAAGCGGGTCCCCAGGCAGACGCGAGGCCCGCCGCCGAAGGGATACCAGGCGTACTCCGGTATCTGCTCGGCCGGTTCGCCGTCCTCCCCCGTGAGCCAGCGCTCGGGGCGGAAGGCCTCCGGATCGCCGTACCAGCGGGGGTCCCGGTGGGTGGCCCACTGGCTGGACCAGACGCGCGTACCGGCGGGGACGGGCGTGCCGCCGAGGGTGGCTCCCTCCTTGGCGATGCCGGTGAGGAGCCAGATGGTGGGGTAGAGGCGGAGGGTCTCCTTGATGACGGCCTGCGTGTAGGTGAGGGAGGCGTAGTCGTCGTACCCGGGCTCGTGATCGGCGAGGACCCGGTCGAGTTCCTCGGTGAGCGCCGCACGGACCCGGGGGTTGTGGGAGAGCAGGTACCAGGCCCAGACCAGGGTGGAGCTCGTCGTCTCGTGACCGCCGATGTAGAGCGTGACCGTCTCGTCGCGGATCTCCTGGTCGGAGAGGCTGGCCCCGGTCTCGTCACGGGCGGCGAGGAGCCGGCTGAGCAGGTCCGGGCGGTCGGTGTCGCCGTCCCGGTGGCGGGAGACCACCCGGGAGACCTCGGCGTCGATGACGGCGGTGGCCCGCTTGATCCGGGCACGTCCGGGGGTGGGGACCCAGTCGGGCAGCAGGGCGCCGATGCCGCTGAACTCGGCACCGATCTCCTTCTGCGCGACGTCCATCGCGCGGCCGATGGATTCGGCGTCGGCGGCGGTGTCGACGCCGAAGATGGTGCGGACGGCGACGAGTTGGGTGAGAGCGGCCATCTCCTTCTTGATGTCGACCTGCTGCCCGTCGGTCCAGCGGTCGGCGAGGTCCACGGCGCACTCGGCCATCGTCGCCGCGTAGGACCGCACCTGCTTGGGGCGGACGGACGGCTGGACGAGGGACCGCTTGCGCCGCCAGTCCGCGCCCTTCGCGACGACCACGCCGTTGCCGAGCAGCGTGCGGAACGCGATGCCGAGGTCGGGCTGGTCGAAGGTGCGCTCGACCTCGGTGAGCAGCTCGCCGATGTTCTCCGGATGGGCGATGAAGAGGGCGGGACCCCGGCCGAAGCGCCAGCGGACGAAGTCCCCGCGCTCCCGGAGCTGTTCGAAGAAGGCGAGGGGGTCCTTGCCGAAGGCGGGGAGGTTGCCGAGGAGCGGCACACCTCGCGGCCCGTCGGCGAAGACGGGGGCCGGGCCCCGCTCCGGCGCCTCCCCCGGCTGCCCTTCGTCTCGCGTCCCGGCGTCCGGACCGGCCTGCGTGGTCATCCGCGCTCCCCTCCCCAACCGACGTCCCCTGCTTGCGAGTCCATGCAAGCGGAAGCGCCGTCCCCCGCGCCACCCCTGTGGACAACGACCTGTGGACAACCCTTGTCGGCGGCATGCCGAAGACAGCACGCCAAGGGCTGCGCGCCCACCGCCGCACGCCCACCGCCGCACGCCGATCACTCCCGCCGACCGCTCCCGCCGACGGCAGCAACGCCGTGGGGCCCGTGGCGCATGCGCCACGGGCCCCACGGGGAACCACCTGTCCGTCAGCCGACCGAGCTGTAGGCGACGACGCCGCGCAGCAGCGCGTCCACCGCCTTGCGGGCGTTCTTGGCGACCGTGCTGTTCTCCTTGGGCGCCGCCGCGGCGATCTGCCCGAGGACGTCGATCACCTGCTTGCACCAGCGGACGAAGTCGCCCGCGGGCATCTCCGCCTCGCGGAGCACCTCGTCGAGGCTCTTGTCCGACGCCCACTGGTAGGCGGCCCAGGCGAAGCCGAGGTCCGGCTCGCGCTGGCCGACGCCCTCCGCCTGGTTGATCTTGAACTCCTCTTCGAGGGCGTCCAGGCGGCCCCAGATCCGGACCATCTCGCCGAGCGCCGCCTTGGCGTTGCCCGTGGGCAGCTTGGGCGCGACGGCGTCGTCGGCCTGCCGCGCCTCGAACACCAACGCCGAGACGCAGGCGGCCAGTTCGGCCGGGGTGAGGCCTTCCCAGACCCGGTCGCGGAGGCATTCGCTCGCCAGCAGGTCGAGCTCGCCGTAGAGCCGGGCGAGCCGCTTGCCGTTGTCGGTGACCTCGTCGCCGCGCAGATAGTCGAGCTCGGTGAGGAGCGCGACGATCCGGTCGAAGGTGCGGGCGATCGTGTTCGTACGGCCCTCGATGCGCCGCTCCAGCTGCTGGGTGTCGCGCTGGAGACGGTGGTAGCGCTCGGCCCAGCGGGCGTGGTCCTCGCGCTCGTCGCAGCCGTGGCAGGGGTGCGCGCGGATCTCGGTGCGCAGCCGCGCGATCTCACGGTCGTCGGCCGCGGCGGCGCGCTGCCGCCGGTGGCGCTCGGGGTTGATGTGCCCGGCCTTGCTCCGCAGGGCGGAGGCCAGGTCGCGGCGGGACTGCGGGGAGCGCGGGTTGAAGGACTTGGGGATCCTCATGCGCTCCAGCGCCTCGACCGGGACCGGGAAGTCGATGGAGGCGAGCCTCTTGACCTGCCGCTCGGCGGTGAGGACGAGGGGGCGCGGTCCGTCGTGGTGCTCGAAGCCGCGGTGGCCGTTGGTGCGGCCGGCCGGGATGCCCGGGTCGAGGACGAGGGCGAGGCCCGCGAACTTGCCGGTGGGGACGTGGATGACGTCGCCGGGCTTGAGCTTCTCCAGGGAGCTGGCGGCCTGGGCACGGCGCTGGGCGGCGCCCTGCCGGGCCAGTTCGGTCTCGCGGTCCTTGAGGTCGCGGCGGAGCCGCGCGTACTCCTCGAAGTCACCGAGGTGGCAGGTCATGCCCTCGCGGTAGCCCTCGAGCCCCTCCTCGTTCCGCTGGACCTGGCGCGAGATGCCCACGACGGAGCGGTCGGCCTGGAACTGGGCGAAGGAGGTTTCGAGCAGCTCGCGGGAGCGGTGCCGGCCGAACTGGTCGACGAGGTTGACCGCCATGTTGTACGAGGGCCTGAAGCTGGAGCGCAGCGGGTACGTGCGCGTGCCGGCGAGTCCTGCGAGGTGGTCCGGGTCGAGTCCGCGCTGCCAGAGCACGACGGCGTGGCCCTCGACGTCGATGCCGCGGCGGCCGGCGCGGCCGGTGAGCTGGGTGTACTCGCCGGGGGTGATGTCCGCGTGCTGCTCGCCGTTCCACTTGACGAGCTTCTCGAGGATGACGGTGCGCGCGGGCATGTTGATGCCGAGGGCGAGGGTCTCGGTGGCGAAGACGGCCTTGACGAGGCCGCGGACGAACAGCTCCTCGACGACCTCCTTGAAGGTCGGGAGCATGCCGGCGTGGTGGGCGGCGATGCCCCGCTCCAGGGCTTCGAGCCACTCGTAGTAGCCGAGGACGTGGAGGTCCTCGCTGGGGATCGCGGCCGTGCGCGCCTCGACGATCTCGCGGACGCGCAGCCGTGCCTCGTCGTCGTTGAGCCGGAGTCCGGCGTAGAGGCACTGCTGGACGGCGGCCTCGCAGCCGGCGCGGCTGAAGATGAAGGTGATGGCGGGCAGGAGCCCTTCGGCGTCGAGGCGCTCGATGACCTCGGGGCGGCCGGGGGTCCAGATGCGAGAGCGCTGGCGGCGCTCGCGCTCGCGGTCGGCCTCGCGGACCATCTTGCCGCGCCGCCGGTCGCGCGGGTTGTACGTGCGCGTGTTCTCGGTGCGGGCGAGGCGGAGGAGGTCGGGGTTGACCTCGCGCCGGGAGGCGCCGCGGCCGCCGTGGTCGGTCTCCTCCTCGAAGAGGTCGTACATCCGGCGTCCGGCGAGGACGTGCTGCCAGAGGGGTACGGGGCGGCTCTCCGAGACGATGACCTCGGTGTCGCCGCGGACGGTGTCGAGCCAGTCGCCGAACTCCTCGGCGTTGGACACGGTCGCGGAGAGTGAGACGAGGGTGACGGATTCGGGGAGGTGGATGATCACTTCCTCCCAGACGGCGCCGCGGAAGCGGTCCGAGAGGTAGTGGACCTCGTCCATCACGACGTATCCGAGGCCGGAGAGGGCCTGGGATCCCGCGTAGAGCATGTTGCGGAGGACTTCGGTGGTCATGACGACGATCGGGGCGTCGCCGTTGACGCTGTTGTCACCGGTGAGCAGGCCGACCTTGTCGGGGCCGTACCGCTTGACGAGGTCGGCGTACTTCTGGTTCGACAGCGCCTTGATGGGCGTCGTGTAGAAGCACTTGCGGCCCTGGGTGAGGGCGAGGTGGACGGCGAACTCGCCGACGATGGTCTTGCCGGAGCCCGTGGGCGCGGCGACGAGTACGCCCTTCCCCGCTTCGAGTGCCTCGCACGCCTCGATCTGGAAGGGGTCCAGGCCGAAGTCGTACAGCTCGCGGAAGGGGGCCAGTGCGGTGCGCTGCTCGGCGTTGCGGGCGAGGGCGGCCGCGTACGCCTGGGCTGGTGTGAGGTCCTCTGTCATCTTGTTGTCGAGCCTACCCGCCACCTCTGACAGTGACGCGATCTTTATCGAGGGGATGTGGAGGGCTCGGTTCCGGGGCACGGAGAAGGCCCCCCGGAGCGTTCCGGAGGGCCTTCCGTGTGCCTGGGCGCGTCGCGGGGATCAGGTGATGTCGTCGTAACCGTTGAGCCGCTGCGCGCTCGCCGCGCCGTGCTCGCCGGTGGCCTGCTCGGGCAGGGCGCGGGCGGCACCCACGGGCTCGACGGCACCGACCGTCTCCGGGGTGAGGTCGAGCGAGGAGGCCTCGTCGTCGTCGAGCTCGGCGTCGGGGTTGGCGCGCCTGCGCCGCCGGTCGTTCAGGAGCGAGAAGCCGACGGCCCCGAAGTACAGGATGGTGATGGGCCCGGCGAGCGCGAGCATGCCGACCGGGTCGGTGGTCGGGGTGATCACGGCGCCGAAGACGAAGACGCCCATGATCACGCCGCGCCACCAGCCGGCCATGCGCCGGCCGGAGAGGACTCCGGTGAGGTTGAGCATCACCAGGACGAGCGGGAGCTCGAAGGCGAGGCCGAAGACGAGCACCATGCGCAGGGTGAAGTCGAGGACGTCGTTCAGCGCCAGGAGGTTCGCGGAGCCGCTGGGCGTGAGGCTGATGAGGACCTTCACGCTGACGGGCAGGATGAGGTACGCGAGGTAGGCGCCGGCACCGAAGAGCGGCACGGCCGCGCCGACGAAGGCGTACGTGTACTTCTTCTCGTTCCTGTGCAGCCCCGGGGCGACGAACGCCCATAGCTGGTAGAGCCAGACGGGGCTGGCGAGGACGAGGCCCGCCGTCAGGGACACCTGGATCGTGGTGCTGAAGGGGGCCATCAGCGTGTTGAAGGTGACGACCGCGCAGTTGCCGCCGTCACTCGTGACGCCCTGAGGGCATTTGGGCACCGACTTCGACAGGAACTGGAGCAGCTCCTCGCTGTACACGAGGGCGACGATCGTCACCGCCGTGATGGCGAGGAGGCCCTTCGCCAGTCGGTTGCGGAGTTCACGCAGGTGCTCCACGAGGGGCATCCGGCCCTCGGGATCCTTCTCCTGCTTGCGGGCAGACTTGGGCAACCCACGTCCTCATCTCGTGCGGCAGGCCGCCGCCCGGTGCGGCGGCCGCGGCGGACCGGGTCAGCGCTTGGTGGTGTCCGAGGGCTCGCTCACGGGACGCGCGCTGGTCACGTCGCCGGGAGCGGCCTGGATGGTGCGCGGGGCGGGCTCCTGCGTGCCGGCGTGCGGCGGGTCGGCGGGGGCGGACTGCTGGTCGTCCGACTTCATCGCCTTGGCCTCGCTCTTGAGAATGCGGGCCGACTTGCCCAGCGAGCGGGCCATGTCCGGGAGCTTCTTGGCGCCGAACAGGAGGATCACGACGACGAGGATCAGAATGATCTCGGTGGGGCCGAGCCTACCCATAGCTGTTTACCTTCTTCACCGAGGCGACATGGAGTGCGTGCCCGGCGGGTCGGACATGCGTCCGGCCACCGCGCTGCCTGCGATCGTAACCCGCAGGAGTAAACGCGGGGCAATGCCCGTGCATACTCCCGATTGCGTCCCACGGGCCCTGACCGGGGCTCTTCACGCAGCGTACGGCACGGCCTCAGCGGAGCGTCTCGCCGGTCCTGGCGAGTCCGACGGCGGCGCTTTCGAGCTCCTCGGCGGCCTGCTGGATCCGCTGTGTGGTGCGGGCCACTTGACGGCCGAGGCGCTGGACCTCCAGGAACACCCGGACGGCGAGGACACCGAGGACGGCGAGGCCGAGGAAGCCGAGGGCGATGGCGAGCATGGGCCAGAACATGTGCTGAGCCTAGACGTTGGGCGCGTACGGATCGTTCAGACGGTGGTGTGGAGGCGCAGGGTCCGCACACCGCCGCCGGTGAGGAGTTCGACGATGCGCTCGCCCGCGGGCTTGCGGACGGAACTGCCGCACTCGGGGCAGGTGAAGGAGTAGAAGGTGGTGCGCCGGCTCGCCCCGATGGCGAGGCGCAGGGCGCTCGCGGAGAGTTCGAAGCGCGCGCGACAGTCGGGACAGGCGGCCTTGAAGAGGACCGGGGCCATGGACGCCGCAAAACCGTGCATCACGGACATCTCCCTCATCTCTCTCGACTCTGGCATCACATCGGCGACAGCGCCCTGTCGCACGGTCACCACGTCCTGGGCGCGGTCACGTCAGTAACAGCGTCCCGGGCGCGGGGAACGTCACACACCCTCGTACGCGGCGAGCGCGGCGGCCGCCGCCGTCCGCGCGCTGTCGGCCAGCTCCGCCGGCGCGACGATCCGCCCGTCGCTGCCCAGCCGCAGCGCCAGCCTGCGCAGCGAGGCCGGGTCCGGCGTCCGCAGCGTGATCCGCAGCCCGCCGTCCGGCAGCTCCTCGGCCCGGTCGTGCGGGTAGTACTCGGCGACCCAGCGACCGCCGGGCCCCACCTCGACCACGACCTCCGGGTCGTCGGCCGACGGCTGGACCAGCCCCTCGGAGAGATCGCGCAGCTCCAGCTCCGGCGGCGCCGCGTGCTCGTCGAGGATCCGGATCTCGACGACCCGGTCGAGCCGGAAGGTGCGGCGCGCCTCGGAGAGCCGGCACCACGCCTCCATATAGGTGTGGCCGACGGCGAAGAGCCGGATCGGGTCGACCTCGCGCTCGGTGAGCTCGTCGCGCGCCGGCGAGTAGTACCGCACCCACAGCCGCTTGCGCTCCGAGATGGCCCGGTCGACCTCGGCGAAGACCCCGCCCTCGGACTCGAAGGTCACCGAGAGCCGGGCACTGGCCCCGGCGGCCTCGCCGGCCGCCGCCTCCAGCTTGGCGGTGGCGCGCAGCAGGGCGTCCCGGTCGCTCTCGCGGAGCCCCGGCAGGGTGGCGACGGCGCGGGCGGCGACGAGCAGCGCGGTGGCCTCGTCGGCGGCGAGCCGCAGCGGCGCGGCGACGTCGTCGGGGTTGTGCCACCAGATCCGGTCGCCGTCGGTGTCGATGTCGAGGAGGTCGCCGCCCCGGAAGCTGGTGCCGCACATGGGCAGCACGTCCAGGTCGGAGATCAGCTCGTCCTCGGTGATCCCGAAGGCGCGCGCCACATCGGCGACGTGCGCGCCGGGGCGCTCACGGAGATAGGTGACGAGGGAGAGCATCCGCCTCGTCTGGTCGATCGCGTTGGCAGCCATGCGGTACGTCTCCCCCTCAGCCCTTGGCCACGGCGCGCAGCCGCTCCACCACATCGGCCCGCAGATCGGCGGGTTCCAGTACGACGACGTCGGGGCCGAACTCGACGAGCCAGGCGTCGAGCCCGTGCCCGTACGGGATCTCCAGCTCGTCCCAGCCGTCGCCGCCCTCGGTCACGGCCTGGGCGCGGGCCCGCAGCGGGTAGCCGCAGCCGGCGCGCAGCCGGATCCGGGCGGAGCGGGTGGCGGTCTCGCCGGCCCAGCTCTCGACGGTCTCGCGGACGGTCACGACGTCCGGCACGGGCGCGGTGAAGGCGCCGGCGCGCGAGCGGACCTTGCCGGTGATGCGGGAGAGCCGGAAGACGCGCTCGGCACCGCGGTCGCGGTCCCAGCCGGCCAGGTACCAGTGACCGCGCCAGCACTCGAGGGTCCAGGGCTCGACCTGGCGGGTCTCGGGGCGGACGGCGTTGGCCTTGCGGTAGTCGAAGACGACGGGCCGGCGGTCCCGGCAGGCCAGCATGAGCGGCTCGAAGGCGGCCTCGTGGACCGGGATGCGCGGTTCGAGGGCGCTGGGCTGGCCGTCGTACGAGTCCCCCGCCTCGGGCATGCCCGCGGCGCGGAGCTTCTGGAGGGCGCCGCTGGCGGCCCCGGCGAGGCGGGCCTGCTGCCACACCTTGGCGGCGAGACCCAGCGCGGCGGCCTCCTCGGCGTCGAGGGTGATCGGCGGCAGCCGGTTGGAGTCGCGGCGCGCCAGGTAGCCGGTCTCGCCGTCCAGGTTCTCGACGGTCTCGATGACCAGACCGAGCTCCCGGAGATCATCCTTGTCCCGCTCGAACATACGGTTGAAGGCGTCGTCGCCGCTCGCTTCGAGGTACGCCTCGATCGAGCCGCGGAGCTCCCGCTTGCTCAGCGGGCGGCGTGTCCCGAGCAGGCACAGCGCGAGATTCATCAGCCGCTCGGACTTGGCAATCGCCATCGACGCCCCGCACCCTTCCGCCGGTTCCGCTAGTCAGACGTCCGACCGTACCGCCCCGGGGTGTCGGGACCAAAGCCGAGGGCCCCCGCCGTGGACGGCGGGGGCCCTCGAACGACCTGAACCAGGTCAGCGCTTCGTCACGCCCACGAGGTCGCAGACGAAGATCAGCGTCTCGCCCGGGGCGATCTTGCCGCCGGCGCCGCGGTCGCCGTAGGCGAGGTGCGCGGGGATGACCAGCTGACGGCGGCCGCCGACCTTCATGCCCTGCACGCCCTGGTCCCAGCCCTGGATGACCTGACCGGCACCGAGGTGGAAGTCGAGCGGGGTGCCGCGGTTCCAGGAGGCGTCGAACTCCTCGCCGGAGTCGAAGGACACGCCCACGTAGTGGACCTTCACGAAGTCACCGGCCTGGGCGACCTCGCCGTCGCCCTCCCAGATGTCCTTGATCTCCAGGTCCTTCGGCGGCTCGCCACCCGGGAAGTCGACCTCGGGCTTCTCGATGCTCACTGAACTGCTCCTCAAACTGATGAACGTCGCGATGATGAACTGCGCGATCGGGACAGTCTTACATCTTCGTCAGGATGTCCACGGCGAAGACCAGGGTCGAGTTCTTCGGAATTCCCTGCTTCTCCTCGTTGCCGAACGCCTCCGACGGCGGGGCGACGATCAGGACACGGCTGCCGATCTTCTTGCCGACGAGACCGTCCTTGAGGCCCTTCAGCGTCAGCTGCGGGAGCGGGAAGTTCGCCGGCTTGCCGGTCGTGTAGGTCGAGTCGAAGACCTTGCCGTCCTTCCACAGGGCGGCGACGTAGTTCACGACGACCGTGTCGGTGGCCTTGACGGCCTCGCCGTTGGCCTCGAGCACGTAGTTCGAGACGAGCTTGGTCGGCGGGTCGGTCTTCGGGACCGTCAGCGACGGCTGCTTGCCGTCGGTGTTCGTACCGACCTTCGGGAGGTCCTTGTTGTCCTGCGCGACCGGGGTGCCCGTGGCGGACTTCGGGATCGTCACGGCCTTCAGGATGTCCACGACGAAGACGAGCGTGGCGTTGGGCTTGATGTCGCCCTGACCCTGCGCGCCGTAACCGAGCTCCGGCGGGATGCCGATCTCGATGCGGCTGCCGACCTTCTGGCCCTCCAGGCCCTGGTCCCAGCCCTTGATGACCTGGCCGGCGCCCAGCGTGAGGTCGAAGGGCTGACCGCGGTCGAAGCTGTTGTCGAAGGGGGTGGTGGAGTCCCAGGCCTGGCCCAGGTAGTTCACCTGGAGCGCGTCGCCCTTCTTCGTCACCGGGCCCTTGCCCTCGCTGATGACGTTGACCTTGAGTTCCTTGGGCGGGTCGCCCTCGCCCTTGGCGAGGGTCGGCTTCTCCCCGAACTTCTGCCCCGCGGTGATGGTGGGCAGCCCGTTCGTCATCGAGGCGGAATCGGAGCCCTTGTCGTCGCTGCCGCACGCCGCTGTGGTGAGCAGCAGCAGCGGGACGACGAGAAGGCCGGCAAGTCGGCGCACGTGTTCCTCAGATCTCAGACGGCACAGTAGTTGTGCCGACACTCTAGGCGCTCCTCCTGTCACGTCGAGGGCCCCGCACGCCGAACGTGCGGGGCCCCACGGGTCGATACGATCCGCCTACATTCCGGCGATCAGCTTTTCCACCCGGTCGTCGACGGAGCGGAACGGGTCCTTGCACAACACCGTTCGCTGCGCCTGGTCGTTGAGCTTGAGGTGGACCCAGTCGACGGTGAAGTCCCGCCGCTGTTCCTGGGCGCGGCGGATGAAGTCGCCGCGCAACCGGGCCCGAGTGGTCTGCGGGGGCACCGACTTGCCCTCGAAGATCTTCAGGTCGTTGCAGATACGGGCCGCCTGACCGTTCTTCTGGAGCAGGTAGTACAGCCCGCGACGACGGTGGATGTCGTGGTAGGCGAGGTCTATCTGCGCGACCCTCGGGTTCGACATGGTCATGTTGTGCTTGGCCCGGTACCGCTCGATGAGCCGGTACTTCATGACCCAGTCGATCTCGGTCTCGATCCGGTCGAGCTGCTCGCTCTCGATCGCGTCGAGCGTACGGCCCCACAGTTCGAGGACCTGGGCGACGGTGCCGGAGCGGATGCCCCTGCGGTCGACGAAGTCCACGGCCTTCTCGTAGTACTCGCGCTGGACCTCCAGGGCGGAGGCCTCACGGCCGCTGGCGAGCCGGACCTTGCGCTGGCCCGTGATGTCGTGGCTGACCTCGCGGATCGCCCGGATCGGGTTCTCCAGCGTCAGGTCGCGCATCACCGTGCCCGCCTCGATCATGCGGAGCACGAGGTCGGTGGCGCCGACCTTGAGCAGCATGGTCGTCTCGGACATGTTGGAGTCGCCGACGATGACGTGCAGCCGGCGGTAGCGCTCGGCGTCCGCGTGCGGCTCGTCCCTGGTGTTGATGATGGGCCGCGAGCGGGTGGTGGCCGAGCTGACGCCCTCCCAGATGTGCTCGGCACGCTGGGAGACGCAGTAGACCGCGCCACGCGGGGTCTGGAGGACCTTTCCCGCGCCGCAGATGAGCTGCCGCGTCACGAGGAACGGAATGAGGATGTCCGCGAGCCGGGAGAACTCCCCGTGGCGGGCGACGAGATAGTTCTCGTGGCAACCGTAGGAGTTTCCGGCCGAGTCGGTGTTGTTCTTGAAGAGGTAGACGTCGCCCGCGATTCCCTCCTCGTGCAGGCGGCGTTCGGCGTCGACCAGCAGGCCCTCGAGAATACGCTCGCCGGCCTTGTCGTGGGTGACCAGTTCGGTCACGTTGTCGCATTCCGGTGTGGCGTATTCCGGATGCGAACCCACGTCGAGGTACAGGCGGGCGCCGTTCCGCAGGAAGACATTGCTGCTGCGGCCCCATGACACGACACGGCGGAAGAGGTAGCGCGCCACTTCGTCAGGAGACAGTCGGCGCTGTCCCCTGAACGTGCACGTGACGCCGTACTCGTTCTCCAGCCCGAAAATGCGGCGGTCCATGTCTGAACATTACGCCTGACGGCGTGCGCTGAAACCGGGTTGGGCGTTCCCGTTTCGATCATTTTCCGATCAGTGCGCGTTCTTTTCGGCGTGTACGGCGGTGGGGACCGTCCCTCCGTCGGCGTGTCGCGCGGCGGTGCCGGTCACCGCGGGGACCGTGAGGACACGCCCGGTGGCCAGCAGGACGAGCAGCGCGACGAGGCCGCCCGCGCCGGCCACGGCGAACCCGGCCACCGTTCCGGCCAGTTCGATCGCGGGTCCCGCGACGGCGGAGCCCAGGGCCGCGCCGACGCCGAAGGTGGTGACGAGCCACGAGAAGGCCTCGGTGACGGTGCCGCTCGGGGCGTGTCGGTCGACCACGATGAAGGCGCAGGCGAGGGCGGGGGCCAGGAAGACCCCGGAGAGCACCGCGAGGCCGGTCATGGCGACGGGGCCGGGGGTGAGCATCAGCGGCAGGTAGCAGACCGCGAGGAGGCCCACGAGGACCCTCAGCCGCCGCTCGGGCGCCCCGGACCACTGCCGGGCGCCGTACAGGACACCGCCGGCGAGGGCGCCGAGGCCCAGGGCGGCCATCAGCCAGCCGTACACGGACGGCGCGCCACGGTCGTCGGCGTAGGCGACCGCGGCGACCGTGATGGAGCCGAGGGCGAGGCCGACGAAGAAGAACGAGCCGAGGAGGGCGAGGAGCCCGGGCGAGCGCAGGGCCCCCAGCCAGTGGGCCTCGCGGGCGGCGGAGCGCCAGGTGCGGGACGGCTCGGAGAGGACGACGGCGAGGGCGCCGAGCACCCCCAGGACGTTGATCACGAGGAGGGCGGCGGCGGGCGAGCGCAGGGCGACCAGGAGGGTCACCAGGAGCGGGCCGACCGTGAACATGACCTCCTGGGCGACGGCGTCGAGCGCGTACGCCCGGTGGACCCGGTCCTCACGGCCCAGGACGCTCGGCCACAGGGCCCGCAGGCCGCCCTCCAGGGGCGGGGTGAAGAGCCCGGCGACGACGACGGCCGCGTACGCGAGCGCGAGGTGGCCGATGCCGGTGAGGGCGAACAGGGCCATGCCGAGGGCGGACAGGACGGCGGCGGGCAGCTGGACGCGGGGCTGGCCCTTGAGGTCGACCGCGCGGCCGAGGAGCGGCTGCCCGACGGCGTTGGAGACGCCGTAGGCCGCGATCAGGCCGCCGGCCAGGGTGTAGCTGCCGCCCTGGTCCCGGACGAACAGGGTCATGGCGATGGGCCCGGTGCCGTTGGGCAGGCGCCCCACCAGCGTTCCGGCGAGCAGCCGGGCGGCGTGCGGCGCCCGGAGTATGTCGAGATAGCCGCCGTGCGCGGGGGCCTCGGTGGCCATGTCACCCTCCCATCGCCCCGGAACCCAGCCGGGGTTTTACGTATAACGTCCTGAGTCATACGTACCATGTCGGCGTGAACGGGGTCCACCCCGCCCCCACTCCCCCCGACCACCGTCCCACGCGGAGGCCCCTCGTGCAGTCCCACGACCCCCTCGGCGGCGCCCGCCCGACCAGCAGGGACGTGGCCCGGGCGGTGGGCGTCTCGCAGGCCACCGTCTCCCTCGTCCTCGGCGAGAAGTGGCGCGGCCGGGTCTCCGAGCGCACCGCCGAGTCCGTCCGCGCCACCGCCCACGAACTGGGCTACCGGCCCAACGTCGCCGCACGGAACCTGCGCCTCGGCAGCACCCGCACGGCCATGCTCGTCGTCCCGGCCCTCACCAACGAGTTCTTCGCCCACGTCTACACGGGCGCGGCCCTCGCCGCGGCACGGCACGGTTTCGGCGTCGTCCTCTACCCCTCCCCCGACGGCGTCGGCCCCGCCCGCGACCCCTTCGCGTCGGCCCAGGCCGCCCTGGACGGCGTCATCGCCTCCTCCATGGCCGCCGACACCCTCCAGGCCCTCCGCGGCACCGACCTGCCCCTCGTCATGCTCGACAGCGACCCCACCGACCCCGCGGCCGCCGCACACGTGAACCTCGACGTCGCCGACGGCATGCGACGGGTCACCGACCACCTCCTCGCCCTCGGCCACCGCAGCTTCCTGCACCTGGCGTCCGCCGTCCCCTCCTGGACCTTCGACGTCCGCGCCGCCGTCCTCGCCGACGCCCTGCGGGGGACGGAGCTCCGCACCGTACGGTCGCCGCTCAACGCCGCCGACGCCTGGTCGGCCGCCAACCTCGCGCTCGGCGCCCCCGGCCCCCGACCCACGGCGGTGATCTGCGACGACGACATCCTCGCGGTCGGCGTCCTCAAGGTCGCCCGCCGGCTCGGACTGCGCGTCCCCGAGGACCTCTCGGTCACGGGCTTCGACGACATGACCCTGGCCACCGCGGTCGAGCCCGAGCTCACCACGGTCCGGCTGCCCGCCGAGGAGTTCGGCCGGCGGGGCATGGAGGCGCTCCTCGCCGTTCTCGCGGGCGAACGGCCCGAACCGGTCGCCCTGCCGGTCTCCCTCGTCGCCCGCGGCTCCTCGGGCCCCGCACCGGCCTCCTGAGCCCGGAAACGCCCGAGGGGCCCGGTCCCTGTGGACCGGGCCCCTCGGGGCGATTCTCGGCTTACTCCTCGGGAGCCTCGTCCGAGGGCTCGTCCGTCTTCGCCGCCGCCGCGTTGTCCGCCTCCAGGAGACGGGACAGCTGACGGCCGACGATCCGCTTGAACTTGCGCTGCTGCGGACGCGTCCGGTCCAGGACCGCCACCTCCAGGCGCTCCGCGGGGATCTCCCGCTCGGTGCCGTTGGTGTCCCGCGACAGCGCCTGCACGGCCAGCTTCAGGGCCTCGGCGAGCGTCATGCCGTCCCGGTGCCGCTGGTCCAGGAACGAGCTGATCTGCTCGGCGTTCCCGCCGACCGCGACCGAGCCGTGCTCGTCCACGATCGAGCCGTCGTGCGGCAGCCGGTAGATCTGGTCGCCCTCGGGCTCGGAGCCGACCTCGGCGACGACCAGCTCCACCTCGTACGGCTTCTCCCCCGCGCTGGAGAAGATCGTGCCCAGGGTCTGGGCGTAGACATTGGCCAGGCCGCGCGCGGTGACGTCGTCCCGGTCGTAGGTGTAGCCCCGCAGGTCGGCGTAGCGCACGCCGCCGATGCGGAGGTTCTCGTACTCGTTGTACTTGCCGGCGGCCGCGAAGCCGATCCGGTCGTAGATCTCGCTGAACTTGTGCAGGGCACGGGACGGGTTCTCGCCGACGAAGACGATGCCGTCGGTGTACTGGAGGACGACGAGGCTGCGGCCGCGGGCGATGCCCTTGCGGGCGTACTCGGCCCGGTCGGCCATGGCCTGCTGGGGTGAGACATAGAACGGCGTGGACACCGGCTACCGTCCCTTTCTTCCGGTCTGAAGGGCTTCTACGGGCGACGGACGGTCAGAGCAGGGCGGCGCGCGGCCCGTCGGGCTGCTCGAGACGCCGCTCGGTGACCGACCGGGCCAGCTCGGAGGATTCCGCCTCGCTGAGCCTGCGGAAGCCCTCGTCGGTGATGACGGTGACGATCGGGAAGATCCGGCGGGCCATGTCGGGACCACCGGTCGCCGAGTCGTCGTCCGCCGCGTCGTACAGCGCCTGCACCACCAGAGTGGTGGCCTGCTCCTCGGTCAGGTCGGCGCGGTACAGCTTCTTCATCGAACCGCGCGCGAAGATCGAGCCGGAGCCGGTGGCGGCGAAGCCGTGCTCCTCGGAGCGGCCGCCGGTCACGTCGTACGAGAAGATCCGGCCCTTCTCCTTGCCCTCGTCCCAGCCCGCGAAGAGCGGCACGACGGCGAGCCCCTGCATCGCCATGCCCAGGTTGCCCCGGATCATGGTGGAGAGACGGTTCGCCTTGCCCTCCAGGGAGAGCGTCGCGCCCTCCACCTTCTCGAAGTGCTCCAGCTCCAGCTGGAACAGCTTGACCATCTCCACCGCGAGGCCGGCGGTGCCGGCGATGCCGACGGCGGAGTACTCGTCGGCGGGGAACACCTTCTCGATGTCCCGCTGCGCGATCATGTTCCCCATGGTCGCCCGCCGGTCACCGGCGAGCACGACGCCACCGGGGAACGTGGCGGCCACGATGGTGGTGCCGTGCGGCGCCTCGACGATCCCCTCCGGCAGCTTCCGGTTCCCCGGGAGCAGGTCCGGCGAGTGGCTCGCCAGGAAGTCCATGAAGGACGAGGACCCCGGCGTCAGGAAGGCAGCGGGTAGACGCCCCGTGCTACGAGTGTTGGCTTCCACGCGTTCCCTCCAAGTATCGGATGGCCCGACGAATGCGGTCGGGGCGCTCCTTCAACAGGCCGATGCCCGTGTTGCAGTTGAAGCAAAGTACGCCTCGGACCCTACCCGTCTTGTGGCAGTGATCCACATGCACGGCCGGAGCCCGAAGACAGATGATGCAGAGGCCGCCCTGGGCGCGGATCATCTGGTCGAGCTCGGCCTCGGTGATGCCGTACTTGCGCCTGAGGTGATCAGATCTGCCCTGAGCCTTCCTGCACGCCTTGCATCGGGCAGAGAGGCCGTCCGATGCTCTGGCGTTACGGTGCCATTCGCTGTGCGGCTTGATCTCACCGCACTTCCGGCAGCACTTATGCCCCTCGGGCGTCTCGACGGCGAGGCCGACCGTGTACCCCATCGCCCGCTGGCGTTTACGGTCGGCCTCCGCTGCACAGTCCCTGCAGCGTCGCTGCAGGCCGTCCAGGTTGGACCGCTTACGAGCGAAGGCCGCTCGCGGCTTGCACTCGCCGCACCGCGCGCAGCGCTTCACATCTTCGGCTTCCACACCGCCCCCACAAGCCTTCGATTCGAAGGTCAGATGGCCTTACTGGCCGCCCTTCTGAACGAAGCTTCGAACGAAATCCTCCGCGTTCTCCTCGAGCACATCATCGATTTCGTCCAGGACGGAGTCCACGTCGTCGCTCAGCTTCTCCTGGCGTTCCTTGAGGTCGGAGCTCGCCTCGGTGGTGGTCTCCTCGACCTCCTCCGTGGATCGCGTCGCCTTCTGCTGTCCGCCGCCGGTGTCCTTGGTCGCCATATCCCTCACCCCGCTCGAATCGGCCCGCTCGGTTGAGTCCGTACAAGATCAGACCCTATAGGTCGGGTCTGACTTCGGCCCCGCAGTTTCCACAACGCCCGGGCACTGATTCCATGATTCCCAGTGCCGGGGTATTTCAGGCCCCCACCGGGGCCCCGGTTCAGCCGCCGGAAAGCACGCGGACCAGTTCCTCCGCGGTCCGGCAGCGGTCCAGGAGCGACTTCACGTGCGCCTTGGTGCCGCGCAGCGGCTCCAGGGTCGGGACGCGCTGGAGGGAGTCCCGGCCGGGCAGGTCGAAGATCACCGAGTCCCAGGAGGCCGCGGCGACGTCGTCGGCGTACTGCTCCAGGCAGCGGCCCCGGAAGTAGGCCCTGGTGTCCTCCGGAGGCGCCGTCTCCGCCCGCTCCACCTCGGTCTCGTCCAGGAGCCGCTTCATGCGCCCGCGGGCCACCAGGCGGTTGTAGAGGCCCTTCTCGGGGCGTACGTCCGCGTACTGGAGGTCCACCAGGTGCAGTCGGGCCGCGTCCCAGTCCAGGCCGTCGCGGCGCCGGTAGCCCTCCATGAGCTCCCGCTTGGCGACCCAGTCCAGCTCGCCGGCGAGGCTCATCGGATCGGTCTCCAGGCGGCCCAGGGTGTCCTCCCAGCGGGACAGGACGTCCTTGGTCTGCTCGTCCGCGTCGTCGCCGTAGCGCTCCTCCACGTACTTCCTGGCCAGCTCGAAGTACTCCATCTGGAGCTGGACCGCGGTGAGCGTCCGGCCGCTGCGGAGCGTGATCAGGTACTGGAGCGTCGGGTCGTGGGAGACCTGGTGCAGGGTGCGGACCGGCTGGTCGACGGCGAGGTCGACGGTGATGAAGCCGTCCTCGATCATGGAGAGGACGAGGGCGGTGGTGCCGAGCTTGAGGTAGGTGGAGATCTCCGAGAGGTTCGCGTCGCCGATGATCACGTGCAGGCGGCGGTACTTCTCGGCGTCGGCGTGCGGTTCGTCCCGGGTGTTGATGATGGGCCGCTTGAGCGTCGTCTCCAGGCCGACCTCGACCTCGAAGTAGTCGGCGCGCTGGCTGAGCTGGAAGCCGTTCTCCCGGCCGTCCTGGCCGATGCCGACCCGTCCCGCGCCGGTGACGACCTGGCGGGAGACGAAGAAGGGGGTCAGGTGGCGCACGATGTCCGAGAAGGGGGTCTCCCGCTTCATCAGGTAGTTCTCGTGCGTGCCGTAGGAGGCGCCCTTGTTGTCGGTGTTGTTCTTGTAGAGGTGGATGGGCTGGGCCCCGGGGAGCTGGGCGGCGCGCTCGGCCGCCTCCGCCATGATGCGCTCGCCGGCCTTGTCCCAGAGGACGGCGTCGCGGGGGTTGGTGACCTCGGGCGCGCTGTACTCGGGGTGGGCGTGGTCCACGTAGAGCCGGGCCCCGTTGGTGAGGATCACGTTGGCCAGGCCGATGTCCTCGTCGGTGAGCTGGCTGGAGTCGGCGGCCTCGCGGGCGAGGTCGAAGCCGCGGGCGTCCCGCAGCGGGTTCTCCTCCTCGAAGTCCCAGCGGGCGCGGCGCGCCCGGTGCATCGCCGCCGCGTAGGCGTTGACGATCTGGGACGAGGTGAGCATGGCATTGGCGTTCGGGTGCCCCGGGACGGAGATCCCGTACTCCGTCTCGATGCCCATTACTCGCCGTACGGTCATGCGGCCCTCCTTGCCCGGCGGCGCTCACTGTGCGCGACTCGGCGGTACCGATGAGCCTAGAGCGGCTCCGCGCTGGTGGGGAGATCAGTTGCAGTATTTCCTGTTTCCCTGTGATGCCGGGGGAAATGCTGGATGGAATGCGTCGGCTGCGGATGCCCGGTTTCCGGACATCCGCAGCCGGTGGGCGTTTTACAGGTACTGACCGGTATTGGCCACCGTGTCGATGGAGCGTCCGGTGTCCGCGCCCTGCTTTCCGGTGACGAGTGTGCGGATGAACACGATCCGCTCGCCCTTCTTTCCGGAGATCCGGGCCCAGTCGTCGGGGTTGGTGGTGTTGGGCAGGTCCTCGTTCTCCTTGAACTCGTCCACGCACGCCTGGAGGAGGTGGGAGACCCGGATGCCCTTCTGGTTGTGGTCGAGGAAGGCCTTGATGGCCATCTTCTTGGCCCGGTCGACGATGTTCTGGATCATCGCGCCGGAGTTGAAGTCCTTGAAGTACAGGACTTCCTTGTCGCCGTTGGCGTACGTGACTTCGAGGAAGCGGTTCTCCTCGGATTCCGCGTACATCTGCTCGACGACGGACTGGATCATTCCGTGGGCGGCGGCGGCCTTCGAGCCGCTGTGCTCGGAGATGTCGTCCGCGTGGAGCGGCAGGTTGGCCGTGAGGTACTTCGCGAAGATGTCCTTCGCGGCCTCCGCGTCCGGACGCTCGATCTTGATCTTGACGTCGAGCCGGCCGGGCCGCAGGATCGCGGGGTCGATCATGTCCTCGCGGTTGGAGGCGCCGATGACGATGACGTTCTCCAGGCCTTCCACGCCGTCGATCTCGGCGAGCAGCTGCGGGACGATGGTGTTCTCCACGTCCGAGCTGACACCGGAGCCGCGGGTGCGGAAGAGCGATTCCATCTCGTCGAAGAAGACGATGACGGGGGTGCCCTCGCTCGCCTTCTCCCGGGCACGCTGGAAGACGAGGCGGATGTGCCGCTCGGTCTCGCCGACGTACTTGTTGAGGAGCTCGGGGCCCTTGATGTTGAGGAAGTAGGACTTCCCCGCGGGCTGGCCGGTCACCTCGGCGACCTTCTTGGCCAGGGAGTTGGCCACGGCCTTCGCGATCAGCGTCTTGCCGCAGCCGGGCGGGCCGTAGAGCAGGATGCCCTTGGGCGGCCGCAGTTCGTGCTCCTTGAAGAGGTCCGGGTAGAGGTAGGGGAGCTCGACCGCGTCGCGGATCAGCTCGATCTGGTTGCCCAGACCGCCGATCTTGTCGTAGTCGACGTCCGGGACCTCTTCCAGAACGAGCTCTTCGACCTCGCTCTTGGGGACCACCTCGTAGACGTAGCCGGACCTGGAGTCGAGCAGCAGGGCGTCGCCGGCGCGGATGGTGACGTCCAGCAGAGGCTCGGCGAGCCTCACCACCCGCTCCTCGTCGGTGTGCCCCACCACCAGGGCGCGCTCGCCGTCCTCGAGGATCTCCTTGAGGGTGACGATGTCGCCGGCGCGCTCGAACTCCATGGCCTCGACCACGTTGAGCGCTTCGTTGAGCATGACTTCCTGGCCGCGCTTGAGCTCTTCGAGCTCGATGCTCGGGCTGACGTTCACCCGGAGCTTGCGGCCCCCGGTGAAGATGTCGCACGTGCCGTCCTCGTTCGCCTGCAGGAAGACACCGAAGCCGGCCGGCGGCTGTGCGAGCCGGTCGACCTCCTCCTTGAGGGCCACGATCTGGTCGCGGGCCTCACGGAGCGTGTTCGCCAGACGTTCGTTCTGCGCGGACACGCCGGCCAGGTTGGTCTGCAGCTCGACGATCCGCTCTTCGAGAATCCTCGTGTGGCGCGGAGAGTCGGCGAGCTTGCGGCGCAGGACGGCGATTTCCTGCTCGAGATAGGCAACCTGACCGGCGGGGTCTTCAGACCCCCGCCCCGGCCGGATGCCGCGGTTGATGTCGTCGTCGTGGGCTGCCACGGTCCTCACCTCCTCCAAGGGGAGCTGGACGCTTCCTGACCCTACCTGCGTGGGTGGTGATTGAAACCCCTAGATCAAAAAGACTCCGGGGTGTGTCCGATCTTCACCCTTGCGCTTCCCCTCTCGCCAGGGGAATACCCACCCTTCACCGCTTGAAAGCGGGCGGTTGTATCGTCGTCATTGGTCAACACCCGTCAGGGGTGGCCCGACTTATCGCGCGAAGCAGAAACGGCAGGAGATATGACCGTGCAGCACGAGGCCCCGGCGACGGGCGCCGAGGAGGCGCTGGAGGTCTGGATCGACCAGGACCTGTGCACCGGGGACGGGATCTGCGCGCAGTACGCTCCCGAGGTCTTCGAGCTCGACATCGACGGGCTGGCGTACGTGAAGAGCGCGGACGACGAGCTGCTGCAGGACGCGGGCGCCACCACGCCGGTGCCGCTGCCGCTGCTCCAGGACGTGGTGGACTCCGCGAAGGAGTGCCCGGGCGACTGCATCCATGTGCGCCGGGTCAAGGACAAGGTCGAGGTGTACGGCCCGGACGCCGAGTGACGCGGCGGGGCCCGGGCCTCCGGGCGGGCCCCCGCTGCCTGATCGGGTCTGATCCGGCCTGATCCGAAGGGACGGGCCCTAGACGCCGCGCGCGTCCGTCTGGTCGCCGCGGACGAAGGCGCCGCTCTGCCAGCGCCAGCTGACCTGCTCCTTCTCGTCGGGGCAGCAGCTGGGCACCTCGGGGGACGAGTAGCCGAGCAGGGTGGCGCGCACGGCCCCGTCGCGTACGGCGAGCTCGGTGACGCTCCGGTGCTGGTCCGGTGCGACGAGCGTGGCGACCACGCGCGCGGGGCTGCCGTTCTCCTTGCCGCGGGTGAGGACGTAGACGCCGCTCGGCGGGGTGCCGGAGCCGGCTTCGCAGCGCACGACCGCGATCGTCTCGGGGTTCCCGTCGCCGTCGAGGTCTCCGGTGGCGCGCTTCGCGACCGTACGGGGGCCTCCCCCGCACTCCAGGGGGTAGTCGGCTCCGGCGGCCTCGGGGGCGGGTGCCGGGCGCGGGGCGGCGGCGGGGGCGCCGGTCGCTCCGGCGGGGCCGGGCTGGAGCAGTCCGGCGAGGGCGACGACCGCGGCTGTCGCGGTGGCGGTGGCCAGCCAGTGGGCCGGCCGGGCGTCGGTGTGGGCGAGGTCCGCGAGGTCCGGGGCGGCGGAGTGCTGCACGCGAGACGTCTCCTGTGGGGTGGTGCGACGGGGTTCCCGGCATCGTGCCACACGTCACAGGGGGACGGAACAGCTGGGGTGAGGGTCGGTCGGCCGGTTTCGGGGCGGCGGACGCGAGGTCGAACATGAGGACGCCGCCGTCGAGTTCTCCCGCGTGGGCGGGGAACTCGACGGCGGCGTGGTGTGGATGTCGGAACGTCAGCCTCGCTACGGGGAGCGGGCCGCGTTTCGGGACTAGCTCTTGTTGGGGCCCTCGTAGTCCTCGCCGTAGGCGCCCTTGGCGGGGCGGCGGCGGCGCATCGGGGGCTCGACCCCGTCCGCGAGGCGACGGGCGGTGACGAGGAAGCCGGTGTGGCCGATCATGCGGTGATCGGGGCGGACGGCGAGGCCCTCGACGTGCCAGTTGCGGATCATGGATTCCCAGGGCTGCGGCTCGGCGTAGCAGCCGAACTCGCGGATGGACTCCACGGTGCGGGCGAGCTGGGTGGTGGTGGCCACGTAGCAGCAGAGGATGCCGCCGGGGACCAGGGCCTTGGAGACGGCCTCCAGGCACTCCCAGGGGGCGAGCATGTCCAGGATGACGCGGTCGACGTCGGTGTCGGACAGGTTGTCCTGGAGGTCGCCGACGGTCAGCTGCCAGGCCGGGTGGGGGCCGCCGAAGTAGCGCTCGACGTTGCCCTTCGCGATCTCGGCGAAGTCCTCGCGGCGCTCGTAGGAGTGCAGCATGCCGCTGTCTCCGATGGCGCGCAGGAGGAAGCTGCTCAGCGATCCCGAGCCCACTCCGGCTTCCACGACGCGCGCGCCGGGGAAGATGTCGGCGAAGGCCAGGATCTGCCCCGCGTCCTTGGGGTAGACCACGGCTGCGCCGCGGGGCATGGACAGGACGTAGTCGGGGAGCAGGGGGCGCAGCGCGAGGTAGGCGACGTTTCCGGTGGTACGGACAACGCTGCCCTCGGGGGCGCCGATCAGTTCGTCGTGCGGGAAAGAACCCTTGTGGGTGTGGAAGTTCTTTCCCTCTTCGAGCGTGAACGTGTAGTGACGGCCCTTGGGGTCGGTCAGCTGAACCTGGTCCCCGACCTTGAAGGGCCCGCGTCGGCGGGCGGCACCGGTCGGTTCGGACATGTGACCAGAGTACCGGGGTTACGCGGACGGTCGTGCCATGGCCTTGACGAAGGCGCGCTCCACGTCGGTGGTGGCGAGGACGCCGTAGATCTCGCCGCTCTCCTCGATGACGAGGTACTCGGTGGCGGGGCTGGCGCGGAGGTGGTCGAGGAGGGGCTGGCCGGTGAGTTCGGCGGGGACCCGCATGCCGTCGGTGAGGTCCTGGGCGAGGGTGCTGACGGTGACCCAGGGGCGGCGGTGCTGGGGTACGGCGGCGATGGCGGCTTCGCGGACGATGCCGGTGGGTTCGCCGGTGCCGTCGACGACGACGAGGGCGCGGGCGCCGGCCTCGTTGGCGCGGCGGAGGGCCTCGGAGAGCGGGGTGGTGGGTTCGACGGGGATGGCGCGGCGGGTGAGGGCGCGGGCGCGGAGCTCGGGGAGGTGCTCGCGGAGGCGGGCCATGCGGAGGCTGTTGCCGGCGCCGGTCCAGATGATGGCGGCGAGGATCGCGGCGAGGAGTGCGTCGGTGACGGTCTCGAAGCCGCTGATGTCGGCGGTGGAGTTGCCGAGGAGGCCGGTGCGGGTGAGCAGGGGGAGGCCGACGAGGACGAGGACGGCGAGGGCGCGGCCGACCCAGGCGGCGGCGACGGTGCCGCTCATGGGCTTGCCGGTGATCTTCCAGACGACGGCGCGGAGCATCCGGCCGCCGTCGAGGGGCAGGCCGGGGAGCAGGTTGAAGATCGCGACGATCAGGTTGGAGATCATCAGGCCGCCGAGGAGGACGCCGGGGACGGTGCCGGGCTCGACGGCGTACAGGGTCAGGTAGAACACGCCGGCGAGGACGAGGGAGAGGAGGGGGCCGACGAAGGCGAGGACGAATTCGCGGCCGGGGGTCTCGGTCTCCTTCTCGATCTCGGAGACGCCGCCGAAGAACTGGAGCTGGATGCGGCGCACCGGGAGTTTGAAGCGGAGCGCGGCGATGGTGTGGGCCAGTTCGTGGACGAGTACGGAGGCGTAGAAGGCGACGGCGAAGAAGAGGGAGACGAGGTAGCGGGCGGCGCCGAGCTCGGGCAGGACGCGGTCGATCTGGTCGCCGAAGACCCAGGTGATGAGGGCGGCGACGACGAACCAGCTGGGGGCGACGTAGACGGGCACGCCGAAGGGCCGTCCCATGAGGATCCCGCCGCCGGGATCCTCGGTCCGCTGCGGCTTGGGCTCGTCCTGGTTCACGGGTTCCTTTCGTCGCGTGGTGTGACCCGCGTCGGTGCGTCACGGTTCGATCATGCAGTGCGACGGGGTCCCAGGTCGATGGTATGCCGCATGGTGCTGTCCGGCGGATCAGGGTCGGACAGGCCGCGGCGGACCCGGCCGTGATCTGCCGGACAGGACCAGGTTGTCGGTGGTGGGTCGTAGGGTCTTCGTCATGAGTACGAGCGAGCAGCCGCCGGCGGAGCCGCGGGCGCCCATGTCGTTGTCGCCCTCGCGGGCGAGCGATTTCATGCAGTGTCCGCTGCTGTACCGGTTCCGGGTGATCGACCGGCTGCCGGAGAAGCCGAGTGCGGCGGCGACGCGGGGCACGCTGGTGCACGCGGTCCTGGAGCGGCTCTTCGACGATCCGGCGGCGGAGCGGACGGCGCCGCGGGCGAGGTCGATGGTGCCGGGCCAGTGGGACCGGCTCCTGGAGTCGAAGCCGGAGCTGGGCGAGCTGTTCGCGGAGGACGCGGACGGGGAGCGTCTGGCGGGGTGGCTGGCCGAGGCGGAGCAGCTGGTCGAGCGGTGGTTCACGCTGGAGGATCCGACGCGTCTGGAGCCGGCCGAGCGTGAGCTGTTCGTGGAGACTGAGCTGGAGTCGGGGCTGCGGCTGCGCGGGGTGATCGACCGGGTCGATGTGGCGCCCTCGGGCGAGGTGCGGATCGTCGACTACAAGACGGGGAAGGCGCCGCGGCCGGAGTACCGGGACGGCGCGCTGTTCCAGATGACCTTCTACGCGCTGGTGGTGTGGCGGCTGAAGCGGGTGATCCCGCGGCGGCTGCAGCTGGTGTACCTGGGCAGCGGGGAGGTGCTGACGTACGACCCGGTGGAGGCGGATCTGCTGCGGGTGGAGCGGAAGCTGCACGCGCTGTGGGACGCGATCCGGCTGGCGACGGAGTCGGGCGACTGGCGGCCGCGGCCGACGAAGCTGTGTGGTTGGTGCGATCATCAGGCGGTCTGTCCCGAGTTCGGCGGGACTCCCCCGGTCTATCCGCTGAAGATCGTTTCCGCGCGCCCGCCGGAGTCGGGTGAATCCGGGCAGGGCAGAATGGACCCGGCCCAGCCGTCTTCCTGAGCACGGCCCGCAGCGTGGCGGGCCATCCGGTGAGCTCAGTCCCGTGAAGGAGCCCTTGTGACGATCCGCGTCCTGTTGGTCGACGATCAGCCGCTGCTGCGGACCGGCTTCCGGATGATTCTGGAGGCGGAGCAGGACATCGCGGTGGTGGGTGAGGCCGGGGACGGTCTGCAGGCGCAGGAGCAGGTGCGGGCGCTGCAGCCGGACGTGGTGCTCATGGACATCCGGATGCCGCGGATGGACGGGGTGGAGGCGACCCGGCAGATCACGGGTCCGGGACGGGACGGTCCGGCGAAGGTGCTGGTCCTGACGACCTTCGATCTCGACGAGTACGTGGTGGAGGCGCTGCGGGCGGGGGCGAGCGGCTTCCTCCTGAAGGACGCTCCGGCGAACGAGCTGGTGCAGGCGATCCGGGTGGTGGCGGCGGGCGAGGCGATGCTGGCTCCGTCGATCACGCGTCGGCTGCTCGACAAGTACTCGGCGCATCTGCCGACGGGCGAGGAGCAGGTGCCGGACACGCTCAACACGCTGACCGACCGTGAGGTGGAGGTCCTGAAGCTGGTGGCGCGGGGCCTGTCGAACGCGGAGATCGCGGCGGACCTGTTCGTCAGCGAGACGACGGTGAAGACGCATGTGGGGCATGTGCTGACGAAGCTGGGCCTGCGGGACCGGGTGCAGGCCGCGGTGTACGCGTACGAGAGCGGTCTGGTGCGGCCGGGGGCCGGCGGCCAGTAGGCGCGACGACGACGAGGGCCCGGTGCGCGGGGTGCGCGCCGGGCCCTCGTGTGTGGAGCGGGGGTGTCAGCCCTTGCGGATCTCCCAGAAGCGGAAGACGGTCGAGGCGTCGAGGGTCCATTCGAGGCCGGTGACGTCGTCGCGGGCGACGGCGTACTGCTTGCCCTGCCAGAGCGGGAGCAGCGGGAGCTCTTCGGCGACGAGGTCCTGGAGCTTGCCGTACTCGTCGGAGGTGGCGGCGCGGTCGGCGATGCCGGCGGTCTTCGGGATGAGGGTGCCGGTGATGGTGCTGTTCTCGTAGTGGTTGCCGAGGACGTTGCCCTCGCCGAAGAAGGGGCTGGTGAAGTTGTCGGCGTCGGGGTAGTCGGGGACCCAGCCCTTGACGTAGACGCCGTACTTGCCGGCGGCGATGTCCTTCTCGTACTGGTCGAAGGCGACGGACTTGACGTCGGCGTCGAAGAGGCCGCTCGCGTTGAGCTGTTCGGCGATGGCCTTGAGTTCCTGGTCGGTGGCCGGGCCGTAGCGGCTGGGCGTGGACCAGAGGGTGAGCTTCACCTTGCCGGTGATGCCGGCGGCGCGGAGGGCCTTCTTCGCCTTGGCCTTGTCGGGGGTGCCGTAGGTGTCGAAGAAGGCGGTGTTGTGTCCGGCGATGCCGGCCGGGACGATCGAGTAGAGCGGGGTGGCCGTCGACTTGTAGACGTTCTCGACGAGGTCCTCGCGGTCGACGAGGTGGGCGATGGCCTTGCGGACGCCGAGCTTGCCGACGACCGGGTCCTTCACGTTGAAGACGAGGTGCTGGACCTCGGCGCTGCTGCCCTGGACGACCTCGATGCCCTTGTCGGCCGTGGTGGCGGAGTTCTCGAGGGTGGCGATGTCGTCGGCGGAGAGGCCTCGGTAGGCGACGTCTATGTCGCCGTCGGCGAAGGCCTTGGAGAGCGCGGCGCGGTCGCCGCGGTAGAGCTTGAGGGTGACCGCGCTGTTCTTCGCCTTGGCGTCGCCCTTGTAGCCGGCGTTGGCGGAGAAGGTGGCCTCGCTGTCGCTGAAGGAGTCCAGCTTGTACGGGCCGGAGCCGGTGGCCTTGCCGTCGGTGCGCAGCGCGTCGGCGGGGTAGTCGCGGTGGTCGACGATCGAGCCGGCGCCGGAGGCGATCTTGCTGGGGAAGGTTGCGTCCGGGACCTTGAGGCGGAAGACGACGGTCCGCTCGTCGGGGGTCTCGATGGTGTCGATGGTGGAGAGGAGCGGCGCCGGGCCGGAGGGGTCCGCGATCTTGAGGGCCCGCTCGAAGGAGAACTTGACGTCCTCCGAGGTCAGCTTGTTGCCGTTGGAGAAGGTGAGGCCGTCGCGCAGGGTGCAGGTGTAGACCTTGCTGCCGGCGGAGAAGTCGCACTTGTCGGCGGCGTCGGGCTCGGGCTCGGAGCCGCCCTTGGGGAAGGCGAGGAGGGACTGGAAGACGTTGTTGAACAGCAGCCAGGAGCCGGGGTCGTAGCCGGCGGCGGGGTCCGTGGCGAGGATCTCGTCGGACATGCCGACGCGAACGCCGCCTCCGGAGCCTCCGGAGCCGCTTCCCTGCTCGGTGCCGCAGCCGCTGAGGAGGGCGGCGGACAGGCCCGCGGCGAGCGGGGCCGTCAGCCACTTGTTGGTTGCCTTCACAGAACTTGCCTCTTGATCTCTTGTCAGGCCGGCCGCGCGGGGCGCGCGGCCGGGACAACGAAGGGGTCAGGCGGTGCCGCGGCCCAGTTCCCACAGGAGCAGGTCGGAGGAGGTGTTGAGCGCGTACTCGACTCCGTTGAGGTCGTCGCGGGCGGCGACGTACTGCTTGCCCTGCCACAGCGGCAGGACGGGGACGTCCTCGGCGACGATCTTCTGGATCTGCGCGTAGACGGGGCTGGCGGCGTTGCGGTCGGCCTGGCGGCGCGAGCGCGGGATGAGCTTCTCGCGAACGGTCTTGTTCACGTAGGGGGTGTTGAGGAAGTTGTCGCTGTCGAGGAACGGCGCGATGTAGTTGTCCGGGTCCGGGTAGTCCGGGAACCAGCCGAGGCCGTAGACGGCGTAGTCGCCGCGCTTCTGGGCGGTGCGGAACTTGGACCACTCGGCGCCCTGGACGTTGGCGTCGAAGAGCTCGCTGGCGATGAGCTGCTTCTTGAGCGCCTCGAACTCCTGGGCGGTCTCGGCGCCGTAGTGGTCGGTGGTGTAGTTCAGCGTCACCTTGACCGGCGTCTTGACGCCCGCGTCCTTGAGGATCTTCGCGGCGCGGGCCGGGTCGGGCTCGCCGTACTCGTCGAAGAAGGGGGTGGCGTGGCCGGTGATGCTGGAGGGGATCAGCGAGTACAGCGGCTCGGCGGTGGGGCCGTAGACGAGGCTGACGAGGGCGCCGCGGTCGACGACGGCGGCCATGGCCTGGCGGACGGCCTTCTCCTGGACGGAGGGGGCCTTGGTGTTGAAGCCGAGGTAGCGGATTTCGAGGCCGGGGACCTCGGTGACGCGGATGCCGTCCTTGGGCGTCTCGGTGAGGTCCTTGATCTGCTTCTGCGACAGGGAGCGGGCCATCATGTCGATGCCGTCGCTCTCCAGGGCCGCGCCCATGGCTGCGGCGTCGGCGTAGGGGCGCAGTTCGACCTTGTCGTTGCGCAGGGTGATGTCGCCCTTGTAGGCGGGGTTCTTGGTGAAGACGAAGCGGGTGGCCTTGTCGCCCTCGCGCTCGACCTTCAGGGTGTACGGGCCCGAGCCGTCGACGTCGAAGCCGTCGCGGAGCTTGTCGGAGGCGTACTTGTCCTTGCTGAGGATGCCGGCGACGGGGGTGGACAGCTTGTACGGGAAGGTGGCGTCGGGGGTCTTGAGGTGGAAGACGATCCCGTCGGTGCCCTGGGTCTCGACGGTGTCGATGTTCGCGAGGAGGGCGGCCGTGCCGTTGTCCGACTTGATCTTGAGGACGCGCTCGATGGAGTACTTGACGTCCTCGGCCGTGATGGGGGTGCCGTCGGCGAAGGTGAGGCCCTCGCGGAGCGTGCAGCGGTAGCTCTCGCTGGCCTTGTCGGAGAATCCGCAGCTCTTGGCGGCCTCGGGGACGGGCTCGCCGCCGCCACGGGGCACGTGCAGCAGGGTCTGGACGGTCTGGCGCAGGATGTTCCAGGCGCCGGTGTCGTAGGCGAAGGCCGGGTCGAGCGGTGCGGGGGCGTCCTCGGTGGCGATGAACTGGTCCGTGGTGCCCACGGTTATCGCTCTGGCGTCCTCCCCGCCGCCGCAGGCGGCGAGCAGGGGGGCGAGCAGTCCGGCCACGGCCGGCAGCACCAGGGTCTTGCGGTTCATCAGGGACAGATCTCCTCATCCGGCACTGGGTACAGCGGTCAGTGGAACTCCGCCGCCTGCCGCCCGGTCGGGGCGGGAGCGATCGGGCCGGGTGTTGCGATCGGTCCTGTGTTCACGGCGACTTGGGTATGCGCCGGTGCACGCGGATATGCGGCGAAGTACTCGCGAAAGATTAGTGCGCGGCGCCGGTATCACTTGACCGGGGCCGTACAGGGCCGTAATCGCAGAGTGATCATGAATGCATGGATCTCGATAACCATGCGCCGGACGTTGCGGACGCCGATAACCCAATCGGGACACAGGGGGCGCCCAAACATCCGCTTTTGAGACACGGAACGGGAACGGGCCACCCACCGTCCGGCACTCTGAGTGACCAAGGTCACGTGGATGCTTTTCGGTGAATGGCCCGGATGCTTTTGGCCGGATGGCCTTCCTCAGATAAAGCTCAAATTCCCGTGATCAAGGTCCGCAGGAACGGCACGTCGACCTCTTCGAGAGAGCGCACGACGACCCGGCCCGGGGACGGCGCGATCGGGGCGACGGAGGGCACCGCGACGACCCGGCAGCCGCCCGCCTCCGCGGCCGCCACACCGGTCGCGGTGTCCTCGATGACGGCGCAGAGTGCGGGGTCGGCGCCGACGCCCTGGGCGGCCGTCAGATAGGGCTCGGGGTGCGGCTTGGTGCGGACGACCTCGTCGCCGGCGACGGTGAGGGTGAAGCGGTCGCGGCCGAGCGAGGCGAGGACCCGGTCGATGATCCGCCGGTGCGAGGCGGAGACCAGCGCGGTGGGGATGGAGTGCTGCGCCAGCTCGGCGAGCAGCCGCTCGGCACCCGGCATGAGCGGGACGCCCCGGTCGATGCGCTGTTCGAACTTCTCGTTGAGCAGGACAGTCAGCTCTTCGAGGGTGATGTCGGCCCCGGTGGACTCGATGAGGTATCCCGCGCTGCGGGTCATCGGACCGCCGACGACGACGTCCCGCCATGCCTCGTCGAGGCGGTGTCCGAGGTCCGCGAAGACCTCGACCTCGGCGTCCCACCAGAACCCCTCCGTGTCGACGAGGGTCCCGTCCATGTCGAGGAAGACCGCCTGCAGGGCGGAGCTGCCGTTCGTACGGAACAGGGACGCGGGGACCGTACTGGTCATCCGGCACACCTCCATGGAGGGACGAGAAGGCCGGCCCCCTCCCCGGTACGGGGAGGAAGACCGGCCTGCACTGGACCGACAAGTGTACGTCGCGATCACCGCGAACGCGTGGATTTACCGCACGTGGTCACGCGGCGGTCACCGTGCGTTGAAGTACTTCGCCTCGGGGTGGTGGATGACGATGGCGTCGGTGGACTGCTCGGGGTGGAGCTGGAACTCCTCCGAGAGGTGGACGCCGATCCGCTCCGGCCGGAGCAGGTCCGCGATCTTCGCGCGGTCCTCCAGGTCGGGGCAGGCGCCGTAGCCCAGGGAGAAGCGCGCGCCGCGGTACTTGAGGTCGAACATGTCCTCGACGCTCTCGGGGTCCTCCCCGCCGAAGCCGAGCTCGGCGCGGACGCGGGCGTGCCAGTACTCGGCGAGGGCCTCGGCGAGCTGGACGGAGAGGCCGTGCAGCTCCAGGTAGTCGCGGTAGGAGTCGGACTCGAACAGCTTGGCCGTGGCCTCGCCGATCTTCGAGCCGACGGTGACGACCTGGAGGCCGACGACGTCGGTCTCGCCGGACTCCTCCGGGCGGAAGAAGTCCGCGAGGCACAGGCGGCGGCCGCGGCGCTGGCGCGGGAAGGAGAAGCGGGTCCGCTCGTTGCCCTCCTCGTCCAGGATGATCAGGTCGTCGCCCTTGGAGACGCAGGGGAAGTAGCCGTGGACGACGGCCGCCTCCAGGAGGTTCTCGGTGTGGAGGCGCTCCAGCCAGCCGCGCAGCCGCGGCCGGCCCTCGGTCTCCACGAGCTCCTCGTACGCCGGTCCGTCGCCGGCCCGGTTCTGCTTGAGGCCCCACTGGCCCTTGAAGAGGGCGCCCTCGTCGAGCCAGGACGCGTAGTCCTTCAGCGGGATGCCCTTGACGACGCGGGTGCCCCAGAAGGGCGGGGTCGGCACCGGGTTGTCGGTGGCCACGTCGGAGCGGCCGCCGGGCTCCGGCTCCTCCACCTGGAGGGCGGCGGTGGCGGTCTTGGCGACCCGGCGCTGCTTCAGCTCGGGGAGCACGGCTCCGGGGACGCCGCGCTTGACGCCGATGAGGGCGTCCATCAGGCGCAGGCCCTCGAAGGCGTCGCGGGCGTAGCGGACCTCGCCCTGGTAGATCTCGTGGAGGTCCTGCTCGACGTAGGCGCGGGTGAGGGCGGCGCCGCCGAGGATCACCGGGTACTTGGCGGCCAGCTCGCGCTGGTTCAGCTCCTCCAGGTTCTCCTTCATGATCACGGTGGACTTCACGAGGAGGCCGGACATGCCGATGACGTCGGCGTTGTGCTCCTCGGCGGCCTCCAGGATCGCGGAGACGGGCTGCTTGATGCCGATGTTGACGACGTTGTAGCCGTTGTTGGAGAGGATGATGTCGACGAGGTTCTTGCCGATGTCGTGGACGTCGCCGCGGACGGTGGCGAGGACGATCGTGCCCTTGCCCTCGGCGTCCGACTTCTCCATGTGCGGTTCGAGGTGGGCGACGGCCGTCTTCATGACCTCGGCGGACTGGAGCACGAACGGCAGCTGCATCTGGCCGGAGCCGAAGAGCTCGCCGACGGTCTTCATGCCGTCGAGGAGGGTGTCGTTGACGATGTCGAGGGCCGCGCGGGTCTCCAGGGCCTCGTCGAGGTCGGCCTCCAGGCCGTTCTTCTCGCCGTCGACGATGCGGCGCTTGAGGCGCTCTTCGAGCGGCAGCGCGAGCAGTTCCTCGGCCTTCCCCGCCTTGAGGGACTTCGCCGTCGCGCCCTCGAAGAGGGCCATCAGCTTCTGCAGCGGGTCGTAGCCCTCGGCACGCCGGTCGTAGATCAGGTCGAGCGCGGTGGTGACCTGCTCCTCGTCGAAGCGGGCGATGGGCAGGATCTTCGAGGCGTGGACGATCGCCGAGTCGAGGCCCGCCTTGACGCACTCGTCGAGGAAGACCGAGTTGAGGAGGATGCGGGCGGCCGGGTTGAGGCCGAAGGAGATGTTGGAGAGGCCCAGCGTGGTCTGGACGTCCGGGTGGCGCCGCTTCAGCTCACGGATCGCCTCGATGGTGGCGATGCCGTCCTTCCGCGACTCCTCCTGGCCCGTGCAGATGGTGAAGGTCAGGGCGTCGATGAGGATGTCCGACTCGTGGATGCCCCAGTTGCCGGTGAGGTCCTCGATGAGGCGCTCGGCGACGGCGACCTTGTGCTCGGCCGTACGGGCCTGGCCCTCCTCGTCGATGGTGAGCGCGATGAGGGCGGCGCCGTGCTCCTGGGCCAGTCGGGTGACCTTCGCGAAGCGGGACTCGGGTCCGTCGCCGTCCTCGTAGTTCACCGAGTTGATGACGGCCCGGCCGCCGAGCTTCTCCAGACCGGCCCGCAGGACGTCCACCTCGGTGGAGTCGAGGACGATCGGGAGGGTGGAGGCGGTGGCGAAGCGGCCGGCGAGCTCCTCCATGTCGGCGACGCCGTCGCGGCCCACGTAGTCGACGCAGAGGTCGAGCATGTGCGCGCCCTCGCGGATCTGGTCGCGGGCCATCTCGACGCAGTCGTCCCAGCGGCCTTCGAGCATGGCCTCGCGGAACTTCTTCGAGCCGTTGGCGTTGGTCCGCTCGCCGATCGCCAGGTACGAGGTGTCCTGGCGGAACGGCACGGTCTGGTAGAGCGAGGCGGCGCCCGGCTCGGGGCGCGGGGAGCGCTCGGGGGGCGTGAGGCCCTGGACCCGCTCGACGACCTGGCGCAGGTGCTCGGGCGTGGAGCCGCAGCAGCCGCCGACCAGGGACAGGCCGTAGTCGCGGACGAAGTTCTCCTGCGCGTCGGCCATCTCGGAGGCGGTGAGCGGGAAGTACGCGCCGTCCTTGGTGAGCACGGGCAGGCCGGCGTTCGGCATGCACATGAGGGGCGTACGGGAGTGGCGGGCGAGGTAGCGCAGGTGCTCGCTCATCTCGGCCGGGCCGGTGGAACAGTTCAGGCCGATCAGGTCGATGCCGAGGGGCTCCAGGGCGGTCAGCGCGGCGCCGATCTCGGAGCCGAGCAGCATGACGCCGGTGGTCTCGAAGGCGAGCGAACAGATCAGGGGGACGTCCACGCCCAGGGCGTCCATCGCGCGGCGCGCGCCGATGAGGCTGGACTTGGTCTGGAGGAGGTCCTGGGTCGTCTCGACGATCAGGGCGTCGGCGCCGCCGGCGAGGAGGCCCTCGGCGTTCTGCTGGTAGCCGTCGCGCAGCACGTCGTACGCGATGTGGCCGAGCGAGGGCAGCTTGGTGCCGGGGCCGATCGAGCCGAGGACCCAGCGCTGGCGGCCGTCCTCGGCGCCGAACTCGTCGGCGACCTCGCGGGCGATCCGGGCGCCCGCCTCGGAGAGCTCGAAGATCCGGTCGGCGATCTCGTACTCGCCGGCGGCCGAGTGGTTGGAGCCGAACGTGTTGGTCTCGACGCAGTCGACGCCGACCTCGAAGTACGCCTCGTGCACCGAACGGACGATGTCGGGCCGGGTGACGTTGAGGATCTCGTTGCATCCTTCGAGGTTCTGGAAGTCCTCGAGGGTGGGGTCCTGGGCCTGCAGCATGGTGCCCATGGCTCCGTCGGCGACGACGACTCGGCTTGCGAGTGCCTCGCGGAGGGCGGCGGCGCGGTTCCGGCTGTCAGCGGAAGGGGTCGGCAACGAGGCCATGGATGAGCTCCCTGGGATGCGACGGCTGTCGGCTTTGCACCCTCGGGGGAGGGTGCACGGGGCCAGCGTAACCGCGTGCGGGCCGGGGTGGACACGGCGTCCCACGGGCCGGACGGCATCCTGTGTGCGGGGACTCCCGGTCCTGCCCCTCCTTGGCCGACACTGTGTGGTGTGACGCAAGGTCGGCATCGACCGATAGTGTTCAGCATTGTCGAACAGTGTGAGAAGGGTGAGGGGTCGGGCGATGGCGAAGAACATCCAGTCGCTTGAAAGGGCGGCGGCCATGCTGCGACTGCTCGCGGGCGGCGAGCGCCGGCTCGGCCTGTCCGACATCGCGTCCTCGCTCGGGCTGGCCAAGGGGACGGCGCACGGCATCCTGCGCACCCTCCAGGCGGAGGGCTTCGTGGAGCAGGACGCGGCCTCGGGCCGCTACCAGCTCGGCGCGGAGCTGCTGCGGCTCGGCAACAGCTATCTGGACGTGCACGAACTGCGGGCCCGCGCCCTGGTCTGGACGGACGACCTGGCGCGGTCCAGCGGCGAGAGCGTGCACCTGGGGGTCCTGCACCAGCACGGCGTGCTGATCGTGCACCACGTCTTCCGGCCGGACGACAGCCGTCAGGTCCTGGAGGTGGGGGCCATGCAGCCGCTGCACTCCACGGCGCTCGGCAAGGTCCTCTCGGCGTACGACCCGGTGGCGCACAGCGAGGTGCTGGAGGTCGAGCGGGAGGCGTTCACGCCCCGGACGACCACGGAGCTCGGCGACTTCGAGTCGCTGCTCGACATGACGCGGGCCCGGGGCTGGGCGGCGGACGTGGAGGAGACCTGGGACGGCGTGGCGTCGGTGGCGGCGCCGATCCACGACCGGCGGCGGATGCCGGTGGGCGCGGTGGCGGTCACGGGCGCCGTGGAGCGGGTCTGCCCGGACGGGGAGCTGCGCCCCGAGCTGGTGGCCGCGGTGCGGGACTGCGCCCGCGCGGTCTCCCGTGACCTGGGGGCGGGCCGCTTCTGACCGCCCGCGGAGGCGTGCCCGACCACCCTCCGTACGGCCGCGTGCGGCAGCCCGTACAACAGGACCGAACCCGCCGGTAACGATCGCGTTATCGGCGGGTTTTTCACTTCCCAGACCCTTGACGTGCTGTTAACCCGGGGGCAAAACTTCCGTTCATCGGTCGGCATTGTCGAACACCTAACGGCAATACGCGCTAAGGTGTGACGGTGCCAAGGGCCGGCAACGCCCTCACACGAGGGCGCGGACCATCGGAGTGACCCGTGGTTCGCCTTCCCCTGGACGAAGGACAAAGGAGTCGCGGGTGTCCAGCTCCGACATCTTCCTCGGCGAGACCATCGGTACCGCCGTACTCATTCTGCTCGGCGGCGGTGTGTGCGCCGCCGTCACGCTCAAGAGCTCCAAGGCCCGCAACGCGGGCTGGCTCGCGATCACCTTCGGGTGGGGCTTCGCCGTCATGACGGCGGTCTACATGACCGCTTCCCTCTCGGGAGCCCATCTGAACCCCGCCGTCACGGTCGGAATCGCGATCAAGGACGGGGACTGGAGCAACGTCCCGGTCTACATCGCCGGCCAGATGCTCGGCGCGATGATCGGCGCGGCGCTGGTCTGGGTGGCCTACTACGGCCAGTTCCAGGCCCACCTCACGGACCCCGAGACCGTCGGCGAGAAGCCGATCGAGGGCCCCGGCCCGGTGCTCGGCATCTTCTCCACGGGTCCCGAGATCCGTAACACCTGGCAGAACCTGGCCACCGAGATCATCGGCACCGTCGTGCTGGTCCTGGCCGTGCTCACCCAGGGCCTCAACGACAGCGGCAAGGGTCTCGGCGTCATCGGCGCCCTGATCACCGCGTTCGTCGTCGTCTCCATCGGCCTCTCGCTCGGCGGCCCGACCGGTTACGCCATCAACCCGGCCCGTGACCTCGGCCCGCGCATCGTGCACGCCCTGCTCCCGCTGCCGAACAAGGGCGGCTCCGACTGGAGCTACGCCTGGATCCCGGTCGCCGGTCCGCTGATCGGTGGCGCCATCGCCGCGGGTATCTACAACATCGCGTTCGCCTGAGCCGTCCTTCTTCCAGACTTCCCTTGGAGACACCGTGACCGACGCACACACCTCCGGCCCCTTCATCGCGGCCATCGACCAGGGCACCACCTCCTCGCGCTGCATCGTCTTCGACAAGGACGGCCGGATCGTCTCCGTCGACCAGAAGGAGCACGAGCAGATCTTCCCGAAGCCGGGCTGGGTCGAGCACGACGCCGCCGAGATCTGGACCAACGTCCAGGAGGTCGTCGCCGGCGCGCTGGAGAAGGCGAACATCACCGCCGCCGACGTCAAGGCCATCGGCATCACCAACCAGCGCGAGACCACGCTGCTCTGGGACAAGAACACCGGTGAGCCCGTCCACAACGCCCTCGTCTGGCAGGACACCCGCACCGACGCCCTCTGCAAGGAGCTCGGCCGCAACGTCGGCCAGGACCGCTTCCGCCGCGAGACCGGCCTGCCGCTCGCGAGCTACTTCTCCGGCCCGAAGGTCCGCTGGCTGCTCGACAACGTCGAGGGCCTGCGCGAGCGCGCCGAGCGCGGCGACATCCTCTTCGGCACCATGGACTCCTGGGTCATCTGGAACCTCACGGGCGGCGTCGACGGCGGCCACCACGTCACCGACGTCACCAACGCCTCCCGCACCATGCTGATGAACCTCCACACCATGGCCTGGGACGAGAAGATCCTGCAGTCCATGGAGATCCCGGCCACCGTGCTGCCGGAGATCCGCTCCTCCGCCGAGGTGTACGGCACGGTCAAGGGCGGCATCCTCGACGGCGTCCCGGTCGCCTCCGCGCTCGGCGACCAGCAGGCCGCCCTGTTCGGCCAGACGTGTTTCGCCGAGGGCGAGGCCAAGTCCACCTACGGCACCGGCACCTTCATGCTGATGAACACCGGTGACAAGATCATCAACTCCTACAGCGGCCTGCTGACCACGGTCGGCTACCAGATCGGCGACGCCAAGCCGGTCTACGCCCTGGAGGGCTCGATCGCCGTCACCGGCTCGCTGGTGCAGTGGATGCGCGACCAGATGGGCCTGATCAAGTCCGCCGCCGAGATCGAGACCCTCGCGTCCTCGGTCGAGGACAACGGCGGCGCCTACTTCGTGCCGGCCTTCTCCGGCCTGTTCGCCCCGTACTGGCGCTCCGACGCGCGCGGTGTCATCGCCGGCCTCACCCGGTACGTCACCAAGGCGCACATCGCCCGCGCCGTCCTGGAGGCCACCGCCTGGCAGACCCGCGAGATCACCGACGCCATGACGAAGGACTCCGGCGTCGAGCTGACCGCACTCAAGGTCGACGGCGGCATGACCTCCAACAACCTGCTGATGCAGACCCTCTCGGACTTCCTGGACGCGCCCGTCGTGCGTCCCATGGTCGCCGAGACCACCTGCCTCGGCGCCGCCTACGCCGCCGGCCTGGCCGTCGGCTTCTGGCCGGACACCGACGCGCTGCGCGCCAACTGGCGCCGGGCGGCGGAATGGACCCCTCGCATGGACGCCGACAAGCGTGACAGCGAGTACAAGAGCTGGCTCAAGGCCGTCGAGCGGACCATGGGCTGGATCGAGGACGAGGAGTAGATCGACATGACCACCCTGCAGAGCGTCCCTGCCCTGGGGACGCACCCGGCTGCCGGTTCCCTGCCGAGCCGCGCCGAGACCCGGGAACAGCTTTCCAAGGCGACGTACGACCTCCTGGTGATCGGAGGCGGCATCCTGGGCATCTCCACCGCCTGGCACGCCGCGCAGTCGGGCCTGCGGGTGGCCCTGGTGGACGCCGGCGACTTCGCCGGCGCCACCTCCTCCGCCTCCTCCAAGCTCCTCCACGGCGGCCTGCGCTACCTGCAGACCGGCGCGGTGAAGCTGGTCGCGGAGAACCACTTCGAGCGGCGTGCGGTCTCCCGCCAGGTGGCACCGCACCTCGCCAACCCGCTCACCTTCTACCTGCCCGTCTACAAGGGCGGCCCGCACGGCGCCGCCAAGCTGGGCGCCGGAGTCTTCGCGTACTCCGCCCTCTCGGCCTTCGGCGACGGCGTCGGACACCTGCTCTCCCCCGCCAAGGCCGCGCAGGACGTGCCGGAGCTGCGCACCGACAACCTCAAGGCCGTCGCCGTCTACGGCGACGACCAGATGAACGACGCCCGGATGGCGCTGATGACGGTCCGCGCCGCCGTCGACGCCGGCGCCACCGTCCTCAACCACGCCGAGGTCACCGGGCTGCGCTTCACCCGCGGCCGGGTCACCGGCGCGGAGCTGAAGGACCGCACCACCGGCGACGAGTTCGGCGTGAACGCCCGCCTCGTGCTCAACGCGACCGGCCCGTGGGTCGACCACCTGCGCAAGATGGAGGACCCCAACGCGGCCCCCTCCATCCGCCTCTCCAAGGGCGCGCACCTGGTCCTCAAGCGGACCTCGCCGTGGAAGGCCGCCCTGGCCACCCCGATCGACAAGTACCGCATCACCTTCGCCCTCCCCTGGGAGGACATGCTGCTCCTCGGCACCACCGACGAGGAGTACGAGGGCGACCCCGGCCAGGTCGAGGTCACCGAGAAGGACACCGCCCAGATCCTGGACGAGGCCGCCTTCTCCATCCGCGACCAGCAGCTCTCCCGCGACCTGATCACCTACGCCTTCGCCGGCCTCCGGGTGCTCCCGGGCGGCCCCGGCGACACCTCCAAGGCCAAGCGCGAGACCGTCGTCACCGAGGGCCGCGGCGGCATGCTGTCGGTGGCCGGCGGCAAGTGGACGACCTTCCGCCACATCGGCCGCACGGTCATGAAGAAGCTGGAGCAGCTCCCCGGCCACCCGCTCGGCGAGGACTACGAGCCGGTGTCCGCGCTGCCGAAGCGCCTCCCGCTGCCCGGCATCGCCAACCCGAACGCCGTCGCCCACCGCCTGCTCGTCGACGGTCCGGCCCCCGGCCCCCGGATGGCCGCCGACACCGCCAAGCACCTGGCCACCCACTACGGCTCGCTCTCCTTCGACATCGCGCGGATGGCGAACGAGAACCCCGAGCTCGCCCGCCGGATACACCCGGACGCCCCGGAGATCTGGGCGCAGGTCGCCTACGCCCGCGACCACGAGTGGGCCGAGACGGCGGACGACGTGCTGCGCCGCCGTACGACGCTGACCATCCGCGGTCTCGCGACGGACGAGATCCGCGCCGAGGTCGAGTCGATGCTGCGGAAGTAAGTCCCGTGCGACGGGGGCGGTTCCTCTTCGAGGGGCCGCCCCCGAGGCGTGCCATGCGCCCGCCACACGGCCGCAACACTGGGCGCGCACAGTTGAGGCATGAAGTTTCAGGTGCTCTCGATCGTCCACCACTCCCCGCACCCGCTCACCGGCGAACTGCTGTCCGCCGCCGACCGGTTGGAGCAGGTCGTCACGCTCGGCGAGACCGCCGAACGGCTCGGCTTCGACGCGTACGCGGTCGGCGAACGGCACGCGGGCGCGTTCCTCTCCTCCTCCCCGACCGTGCTGCTCGCCGCGCTCGCCGCCCGCACCAGCCGGATCCGGCTGCTCACCGGCGTCACCGTGGTCGCGATCCTCGACCCGGTCCGGGTCGCCGAGGACTACGCGACGCTCGACCAGCTCTCCCGGGGCCGGATCGAACTCGTCGTCGGCAAGGGCGCGGAGGCCGGCCACTTCGACCTCTTCGGTCTGGACGAGGAGCGGCAGTGGGACCTCCAGAAGGAGAAGTACGAGCTGCTCCGCCGCCTCTGGACGGAGGAGGGCGTCGACTGGGAGGGCGAGTTCCGGCCGCCGCTGAAGAACGTGACCACGGTCCCGCGCCCGTACGCCGGTCCGCCCCGGATCTGGCACGGCTCGGCCACCAGCCTCAACTCCCCCGAGCTCGCCGCGAAGCACGGCGATCCGCTCTTCACCGCCAACGCGATCCAGCCGCGCGAGGCGTACGCGAAGCTCATCGCCCACTACCGCGAGAAGTTCGAGGAGTACGGGCACGATCCGGCCCACGCGCGCGTGGCGGCCGGTTCCGGCGGGCTGCTCATCGCCGACACCCCGGAGCAGGCGGTCGGCCGGTACAAGGAGCTGTACGAGGCGAAGGTGCGGCAGAGCTTCAAGCCGCACCTGGAGGGCAGGGCCGGCTACAACACGCCGTTCCGCACGATCGAGGACGCGATCGCGGACGGCCCCCAGCTGATCG